>JBFMAV010000051.1:0-32189 GCA_040755535.1 Pseudomonadota bacterium
AAGCGGGGGGGCGGGAAGACGCGTGTCGTGGGCCTGTGGGGGGCGCTCTCGCTTCTTGCCTGGACAGCCCCGGCGGGTGCCCAATCGGTCTGGGATCCCATCCTCACCAACAGCAATTGGTATGTGCCGGTCACCTATATGCTGGCCTATGCAGCGCCCAGCACCAGTTTCGCCAATCCGCTGGCCATTGGTGACCAGACCTTATGGGCGCTGGGCGTCTCCACAAACGGTGTTTTCTCGGGCGTTTCGCAGGGCCAACTCGCGATCGGCTCCACCTATTCCTATTCGACCCTGACCATACAGGGCTCGGTGACCCCTTCGGGCCAGATTTCCATGGTCTTCACCTCCACAGATGGCGGCCCCGCCACCATCGGGCTCGGCCGCTTCAATGACCGCGCCGGCATGTGGGAGATGGAGATGCAGATGATCATCGGCACGGACCTGCTGGTGAGCCATTGGGCCTACATGGTCTCCTATGACCCGAGCACCTTCACCCCGCCGCAGGCCCAGCAGGTATCCCCCAATGTGGCGGCCAACTGGTCCTGGACCCAAGGTACGCCCTGGCGGATGGTGAGCCCCGGCCTGTTCGGCGCGGCCGGTCCCGGAAATCTCGTGATCACGAATTTTCAGGGCGGCTATTTCTGGGGCCTGGCGGCCGGTCCGGGCGGCGCGGCGGCCGGCGTCTATACGGTGCTCGGCTCCTTCACGCCGGAAGGGCGGGTGCTGCTCAACACCATTTCGAACGGCCAGCTTGTGAGCCTCTATGGCGCCGTGGAGGGCAACCCGGAAGCGGCCGCCATGCTGCTCGGGACTTATACGTCCAGCGCCCTTTATACCGGTGACATCACGACGCTTTCGCTCATTCCCTCCTATGCGCGCGCGGTGACCGCCACGGGCAATACGGCCGCGCTTGGCGCGGCCCAGACGCTGTACGCCGTTGCCGGGACCGACCAGGCCATTCTCGGGCCGCTGGCGCCGGCCATCGCGTCGCTCAACGCCTTGGACGGCCAAGGTCTTTCCACGGCGATCAGCCAGACCTTGCCGGTGCTGAACGGCGCGGGGGCGCAGGCGACCTATGCCACCCAGCGCGCCTTCCAGCAGATGGTGCTCAGCCGTATCGAGACGGTCCAGGGCATCGAGAAGCCGGGGGATGACCGGCACATCTGGCTGCGCCCCTTCGGTTCCTTCGTCGATCAGGGTGCTCAGAATGGCGTCTCCGGCTATTCCGCCTCGGGCGGCGGCATGGCGGGCGGCATCGATGCGAAGCTGGGGCCGAATGCCGTGCTCGGCCTTGTGGGCGCCTATTCGGCGACCGCCATCACCGGGGGCAATGATCTGGTGCCGAACCGGCTGGATGTCAGCGCCTATCAGTTCGGCCTGTATGGTACTTTCGGCATCAGTTCGGGAATTGACCTGAATTTCCAACTGGATGGCGCCTATAACGCGAACAGCGAACAGCGCACCATCGCCTTCATGGGCACGGCGGCCAGCGCCGATTATGGCGGCTGGACCGGCCATGCGGGCCTCGGGCTCAGCCGGCGGTTCGACGTGACGGAAGCCTTCTGCGTGTCGCCTTTGCTGCGGCTGGACTATGCCCAGGTCCAGGCGGACGGCTATACGGAAAGCGGCGCCGGGCCGCTGGATCTGACGGTCGCTTCCCAGACCTATCGCGAGCTGATGCTGACCGCCGGGGTCAAGGCGCGCTACACCCTCTCGGACCATCTGGCGCTGACCGGCCATGCGGGGATCGGCTATAACGCCTTGAATGAGAACGTGGAAATCAGCGCCGCCTATGCCGGTGGGGGCGGGGTGTTCGTGACCGACGGGCTCGATCTCTCCCCCTGGCTCTATACCGCCGGGATCGGATTAACCGGTATCAAGGCCGGACAACTCGATCTAAGCGTGAATTACGATCTTGCGGCGAGCCCGAGCGGCTTGCTGAGCCAGGTGGGTTCGGTGCTGATCCGCATGAAGATTTGAAGGGCGTGGGGCGCCGCAGCGCCCCGCGCCTTGGCGTCAGCGGCCCACCGTGCACTCGATCTGGCCGTGGGGCTCGTCGGTGGGAAGAAACACGACATTCTCGTTATCAAGCCCGAAAACCTCGAGATTAAGCGGGATATAGTGCTTGTTCGGGCAGGCCAGGGAGATCTGCGCGATCTCGGGAACCTGCGCCAGAGCGGCTTCGCCCATGCGGTAGAGGCTGTCCTGTACGCTCTCCGAGAAGGTCGTTGCGAAAACCTCGATGAGCGTGTGAAGGATTTTCGCGTTGGCGGTCGCGTAATCGTCCGGCTCGCGCGCCCAGGTCCAGCGTGCATCCATGGCGGTGGCGCAGATGCGGTCGCGGGTTTCCTGCAAGGTTGTGTAGGGATCCGTGTAGAAATTGTCCCAGGCCGAGTCCGTGGTCTTCATGAAGGTGTAGCCCGTAACGCCGGAGACGGTCTCTAGACCGTTGCGGGTCGCGCGAACCTCCGAGAAGGGCGTGCCGTTGCCATCAAGGGCGAACGCATGGGGATGGGGCGCGCCGTTAAAGGAGAGGCGGTCCCATTTCGTCTCCTGTCCGATGACCGTCGCGCTCGCGACCTGGGGATAGGTGGAGAGCAATTTCTCGGCGAGAGCGGCGCAGAAATTCTCCGTATCAAGGCCCAGATTCTCGCGTGCGACGACGTTAACCAGGTTTTTTACCGTGTCCGTGCAGATCATCTTCGCGTTGTCCGCCGAAACATAGGACGCGTCGAAGTCGCCGGTGATCATCGCCTGCACGGTCAGCTCGCGCACCTCATGGCGCGCCCCGTCTTTTTTTACCCGCAGGACGCGGACGCGGGCTTTGCCGTAGGTGTTGCGGATCAAGGTCATCCTGGCCCCCTCTGTTTGGTTCGGATCTTTGGTAGCGGCCCACCGCCAAGGCGGCGCTGATCTCGATCAGACCAGCAGGTCCGCCAGTGTGCGGGCGATGACGCGGGTGGCGGCGGAGAGGTCGGAGAGGCGGAGCTTCTCGTCCGCCCGGTGGCCGTTCGCCTCCTCGATGGTGCGCGGCCCGGCGCCGTAGAGCACCACCGGGAAGCCGCCCTCCGCATAGAGGCGGGCGTCGGTATAGAGAGGGACGCCCTTGGCCGGGATCTCTTCGCCCAGCACTTCCCTGGCATTGTGGCGCAGCAGGTCGGAAATGCGCAGCGCGGCCTTGTCCGCCACCAGCGGCCGGGCAAGCAGCAGGCGGCGCACGAACACATGCGCGTCGGGAAAGGCGGAGGCGGCGGCGGCGATGACGGCGCGCACCTGCGCTTCCACCGCCTCCGGCACCTCCTCGGGGACGATGCGCCGGTCGAGGCGGAAGGTGACGCGGTCGGGCACCACATTGGTGTTGATGCCCCCCGAGATGAGGCCGACCGTGAGCTGGGGCGAGCCGATGCCCTCGGTCGCCGAGACGGTGGCCGACAGACCGTCGCGATAGGCATAGAGGGCAGCGAGGATGCCGGTGGCCGCTTCCAGCGCATCGATGCCGGTGAAGGGCAGGGCGGCATGGGCGGACTTGCCCTTCACCTCCACCTCCAGATGCAGGCAGCCATTATGGGCGACCACCACGGCATAGGAGAAACCGGCGGAAATCACATAGTCCGGGCGGGTGAGCTGTTCCGCGATCAGATAGCCCGGCCCCACCTCGCCGCCGATCTCCTCGTCAAAGGTGAAATGCAGCTCCACCGTGCCCTTCAGCGGCAGGCCGGAGCGTTTCAGCGCGTCGAGAGCAAAGGCATAAGTGGCGAAGTCGGACTTGGAGACGGCGGCCCCGCGCCCATACATCTCCCCGTCCACGATGGCCGCGCCATAGGGGTCCTGCGTCCAGCCCTCGCCGGGGGGCACCACGTCGCCATGGGCGTTGAGAGCGACGGTTGGCCCGTCCCCGAAGCGATGGCGCACAATGAGATTGGTGACCGAGACCATGCCCGCCGCCCGCACCTTCTCCAGCGGCACCTCATGGCGCTCCACGTCGAAGCCGAGCCCCTCCAGCAGATCGGCGGCGCGCGCGGCCGGCGCGGCGCAGTCGCCGGGCGGATTGTCGGACGGCGTCTTCACCAATTCGGCCAAAAAGGCGACCTGCTCCGCCGCGCGCTCCGCGATGAGGGTATCGAGACGGCTGGCCTCGGTGGGGGTCATGAAAACGTCCTCGTATGAGCTTCCCGCCCACCATAGCCCAGCTTCGGCACGGCGGGGCAGGGGCTTCTCCCCTATGGGGCCGGCCACGGTCTTGGTGGTTGATTATTCCCGGCCGGATCGGGCTCTATGGGAGCAGCGAAGGAAGGGGAAAGCATGGGCCGGCTGTCGACGCATGTGCTCGATCTGGTGGATGGCGTCCCGGCTGCGGGCGTCGAGATCGAGCTGCACCGCCTGGGGCCGGCGGGCCCGGCCCTGGTGGCGCGGGCCGTCACCAATGCGGACGGGCGCACCGATGCCCCGCTGCTCTCGGGCGAGAGCTTTGCCGCCGGAACCTATGAACTCGTCTTCCATATCGGCGCCTATTTCCGCGCCCGAGGCGCGCAATTGAGCGATCCGCCCTTCCTCGATGCCGTTCCTTTGCGCTTCAGCCTTGCGGGGGAGGGGCATTACCATGTGCCGCTTCTGTGCTCCCCCTGGTCCTATTCCACCTATCGCGGCTCCTGATCCATGACCGACCCTTCCTATCCGCGCGACCTTGTCGGCTATGGGCGCACGCCGCCCCATCCGCGCTGGCCGGGCGAGGCGCGCATCTGCGTGCAGTTCGTCATGAATTACGAGGAGGGGGGCGAGAATTCGATCCTTCATGGCGACCCCGCCTCCGAAGCCTTCCTCTCCGAGATCGTGGGCGCGGCGCCCTGGCCGGGCCAGCGCCACATGAACATGGAGAGCATCTACGAATATGGCGCGCGGGTGGGCTTCTGGCGGCTGCACCGGATGTTCACGGAGCGGGGCCTGCCGCTCACCGTGTTCGGCATCGCCACCGCCATGGCGCGCCATCCCGAGGCGGTCGCCGCCATGAACGAGGCCGGCTGGGAGATCGCGACCCACGGCTATAAATGGATCGACTACAAGGACATTCCCGCCGACGTGGAGCGTGCCCATATCGCCGAGGCGGTGCGCATCCACACGCAGCTCGCGGGCACCCGCCCGCTCGGCTTCTATCAGGGGCGGACCTCCGAGCAGTCGCTGCGCCTCGCCATGGAGGAGGGCGGCTTCCTCTATTCCGCCGACACCTATGCGGACGAGCTTCCCTATTGGGTGGAGGGGCCGAACGGCCCCTTCCTCATGGTGCCCTACACGCTGGACGCCAATGACATGCGCTTCGCCATCCCGGCGGGCTTTTCCAATGGCGAGGCCTTCTTCACCTATCTGAAGGACAGCTTCGACCTGCTTTATGCCGAGGGCGCGCACGCGCCGCGCCTGCTCTCCGTCGGCCTGCATAATCGCCTCGTGGGGCGGCCCGGCCGCGCGGCGGCGCTGGCGCGGTTCCTCGACTACATCCAGGGCCATGAGAAGGTGTGGGTGGCGCGGCGCCTCGATATCGCCCGCCACTGGATCGCCCATCATCCCCCGCCCGGCGGCTATGTGCCGAGCCGCATGTCGCGCCCGCTGTTCGTGGAGCGGTTCGGCGGCGTGTTCGAGCATTCGCCCTGGATCGCGGAGGCCGCCTTCGATGCGGGCCTGACTGGTGCGCAGGACGGCGCCGAGGGGCTGGCCGCCGCCCTGGCGGCGGTGCTGCGCGCGGCCCCGGCGGAACGCCAGCGCGCCGTCATCGACGCCCATCCCGATCTGGCCGGCAAGCTCGCCCAGGCCCGCCGCCTGACCCCGGAAAGCGCGGCGGAGCAGGCGAGCGCCGGGCTCGACGCGCTGACCGACGCCGAACGCGCGCGGTTCACGGAACTGAACGCGGCCTATCTCGCGCGCTTCGGCTTCGTCTTCATCATGGCCATTCGCGGCCGCAGCAAGGGCGAGATCCTCGCCGCCTTCGAGCGGCGGCTGACCAACACGCCCGAGGCGGAGCGCGCGGAGGCGCTCAGCCAGATCGAGCGCATCGCCGCGATGCGCATCGCGCAGATCCTGGAGGCGCGATGAGCGCCGCCGATGATCGCAACCCGCTGGACGGCGCCGTCATCGCGGCGCAGTTGAAGGCGCTCGCCGCCTTTACCGACGTGCCGGGCGAGATGACCCGCCTCACCCTGTCGCCGAGCCATAAGGCGGCAGCCGCGCAGGTGGCGGACTGGTTCCGCGCGGCCGGTCTCGATGACGTGCATATGGACGGCACCGGCTCGATCGTCGGGCGCTACCGTTCGGGCCGGAACGATGCGCGCACCCTGATCCTCGGGTCGCATATCGACACCGTGCGCAATGCCGGCATCTATGACGGCAATCTCGGCGTGCTGGTGGCGCTCGCCGCCATCGCCGCCCTGGCCCGCGCGGGCCGACGCTTGCCCGTGGACCTGGAACTGGTGGCCTTCGCGGACGAGGAGGGCGTGCGCTTTCCCTCCACCTTGTCCTCGTCCCGCGCGCGGGCCGGCACCTTTGATCCCGCGTGCCTCGACGAGGTGGACGGGGCCGGCATCACCCGCCGGGCCGCCCTGGAAGCCTTCGGTGCGCCGGTGGACACCATTCCCGCCGCCGCCTGCGATCCCGCCCGCACCCTCGGCTATGTGGAAGTGCATATCGAGCAGGGGCCGGTGCTGGAGGCGCGGGACGCGCCGCTCGGTATCGTCACCGGCATTGCGGGGAGTTCACGCGGGCGCTGTGGTGTTCAGGGGCAGGCGGGCCATGCGGGCACGCTGCCCATGGCCATGCGCCAGGATGCGCTCACCGCCGCCGCCGAAATGGTTCTCGCCGTGGAGCGGCGCGCCGCGCGGGATGGCGCGCCGGACGGCCTCGTGGCGACGGTGGGGGTGCTGGATATTCCGGGCGCGGCGGTGAATGTGGTGGCGGGAACCGCATCCTTCTCCCTGGATGTGCGGGCCGGCACGGACGGCACGCGGGCGGCGGCGGTCGCGGACATCGAACAGGAGATCGCGGCCATCGCGGTGCGCCGGGGCGTTGCGGCCGAGCTGCACTGGACCCATGCGGCGCCCGCCGCGCCCTGCGCCGCGGACCTCCGGGCGCGCCTTGGCGCGGCGATCCAGGGGCTCGGCCTGCCGGTCACCGCGTTGCCCTCCGGGGCGGGGCATGACGCCATGGTGTTTCGCGGCGTCGCGCCCATGGCCATGCTGTTCGTGCGCTCGGTGAACGGCAGCCACAATCCGCGCGAGTTTGCCGCCCCCGCCGATATCGGCCTTGCCGCCCGCGCGCTGCACGCCTTCCTGCTGGGGCTCAGCCAATAAGGCCGCGCTGGACTCCGCCAGCGGTTGCGCCGACACTCGCGCCGGCGCCGCGCAGACCGGCGCGGGACGTCTAGGGACATGCTTCAAGCCGGGTTCGTCATCTCCGTCGCGCTGGCCTATATCGGCTTCCTGTTCGCCGTGGCGAGCTTCGGCGGTCGGGTGCGCCAGGGCGCCCCGGCTGGAGCGCCGCGCCCCCTCATCTATTCCCTCTCCCTCGCGGTCTATTGCACCTCCTGGACCTTCTTCGGCTCCGTGGGGCTCGCCACCACCCAGGGCTTCGACTTCCTCACCATCTATCTCGGGCCGATCCTGGTGATCGGGGCGGCGACGCCGCTGCTGATGCGCATCGTGCAGCTCGCCAAGGCCCACAACATCACCTCCATCGCCGACTTCCTCGCGGCCCGCTACGGCAAGCACCAGGGCATTGCCGCGCTGGTGACGGTGGTCGCCATTGTCGGCTCCATTCCCTACATCTCGCTGCAGCTGAAAGCCGTTTCCTCCTCGCTGCTGGCGGTGATGGGGCATATGGGCAAGGACCCGCTCCAGATCTCCATCGGCGCGGACCTCGCCTTGTTCGTCGCCTTCGCCATGGCCGCCTTCGCGGTTCTGTTCGGCACCCGCCACACCGACGCCACCGAGCACCAGGAAGGGCTGATGCTGGCGGTGGCGACGGAATCCATCGTCAAGCTGGTGACCTTCCTGGCGGTGGGCTTCTTCGTCACCTTCCTCTTGTTCGACGGCTTCGGGCCGCTGCTGGAGGCGGCGCAGCAGACCGGGGTGCTCAAGCCGTTCGAGCGCGGCATCTCGCTGGAGAACTGGGTTACCATGACCCTGCTGTCGGCGGGCGCCTTCATCCTCCTGCCGCGCCAGTTCCACGTGGCGGTGGTGGAAAACCGGGGCGAGGCCGAGATCCGCCGGGCGCGCTGGCTGTTCCCGCTCTATCTGGTGCTCATCAATCTGTTCGTGGTGCCGGTGGCGCTTGCCGGCATGGTGCTGTTCCCGCTCCAGACCGTGGACCGCGACGTGTTCGTGCTGGCGGTGCCGCTGGTGGCGGGGGCCGAGCATCTGGCGCTGCTCGCCTTCGTGGGCGGGCTCTCCGCCGCCACCGCCATGGTGATCGTGGAGACGGTGGCGCTCTCCATCATGATCTCCAACGATCTTGTCATGCCGGTCATCCTGCGGCGGCGCGCGGCGCGGGGCGAGAATTTCCAGGGGCCGCACGACATGGCCGGCGTGCTGCTGTTCGTGCGGCGCGCGGCGATCTTCCTGATCCTGTTCCTCACCTATCTCTATTACCGCACCACCGGCGACGTGCAGCTTGCCCAGATCGGGCTGCTTTCGTTTGCCGCCATCGCCCAGGTCGGCCCGGCTTTCGCCGCCGGGCTGATCTGGCGGCGCGCCACCGCACGCGGGGCCATCGCCGGCATCCTCGCGGGTACGCTGGTCTGGGCCTATACGCTGCTGGTGCCGACGCTGGCCGATGCGGGGCTCGTGCCCTCTTATATCGTGGAGCAGGGGCCGTTCGGCCTCGCTTTCCTGCGGCCGGGCCATCTGCTCGGCATTTCCGCAAGCCCGCTCGCCCATGGCGTCGCCTGGAGCCTCGGCCTCAACACGCTGCTGCTCGTGGTGGTCTCGCTGCTGACCCGGCCGAGCGGCATCGAGCAGGTGCAGGCGGGGCTGTTCATCCCCGCCACCACGGCGGCGCCGCTTCCCACCTTCCGCCGCTGGCGCTCGTCGGTGAGCGTGGAGGAACTGATCACCACGGTCGCGCGCTATCTGGGCGAGCAGCGCACCCGCTCCGCCTTCGAGGCCTTCGCCGCCGACCGCGGGCTGCGGCTCGATCCGCGCCACGAGGCGGACGCGCAACTGGTGCGCTATGCCGAGCATCTGCTGGCCTCGGCCATCGGCGCGGCCTCCTCGCGCCTCGTCCTCTCGCTGCTGCTGCGCAAGCGCACCGTCTCCACCAAGGCGGCGCTGCGCCTGCTGGACGATGCATCGGCCGCGATCCAGTACAATCGCGAGCTGCTCCAGACCGCCATCGACCATGTGGGCCAGGGCATCGCGGTGTTCGACCGCGAGTTGCACCTCGTGTGCTGGAACCGGCAGTTCGGCGAGATGCTGGACCTGCCGCCGGAATGCTATGCGGTGGGCGTGCCGTTGGAGGAGGTGCTCGCCGGGGCGCAGGCCGCCCCCGAGGACGGCCCGATCCCGGTGGAGGCGCGCCTTGCGCGCTATGCCCATGGCGGGCCGGGCTGCCAGGAGCGGCTGCGCCACGCCTCCGCCACCATCGAGGCGCGCTCCGACCCGCTGCCCGACGGCGGCATCGTCGTGACCTTCACCGACATCTCGGCCTCGGTGAATGCCGAAATGGCGCTGGAGCGCGCCAACGAGACCCTGGAGCGGCGCGTGCGCGAGCGCACCGATGAACTCGAACGCCTCAACCGCGCCCTGGAGCGCGCCCGCGCCGTGGCGGACGAGGCCAATGTCTCCAAGACGCGCTTCCTCGCCGCCGCGAGCCACGACATCCTCCAGCCGCTCAACGCGGCGCGGCTCTATGTGACGAGCCTGGTGGAGCGCACGCCGTCGGGCGACGAGGCGCGGCTCGCCACCAATATCGATTCCTCCCTCGAAGCCGTGGAGGAGATCCTCTCCGCCCTGCTCGACATTTCCCGCCTCGACAGCGGCGCCATGCGCCCGGAGATCGCGCCGTTCCGCATCAAGGACGTGCTCGGCCAGTTGGAAACCGAATTTTCCCCGCTCGCGGCGGAGAAGAAGCTCACCCTTACCTTCGTCCCGTGCAGCCTCGCGGTGCGCACCGACCGCCGCCTGCTCCGCCGCCTGCTCCAGAACCTCATTTCCAACGCCATCAAATACACCCCCTCGGGCCGCGTCCTGGTGGGCTGCCGGCGGCGGCGCGGCAAGCTGCGGGTGGAGGTGCTGGACACCGGCATGGGGATTCCGCGCTCCAAGCAAAAAGTGGTGTTCCAGGAATTCCAGCGCCTCGACCAGGGCGCGCGGGAGGCGCGCGGGCTGGGGCTCGGCCTGTCCATCGTGGAGCGCATCTCCCGGGTGCTGGAGCATCCGGTGGGCGTGCACTCCGTGCCGGGCCGGGGATCGCGCTTCACGGTGGAACTGCCGGTGGCGGTGGGCCTGCCGGAGGCGGTGGTCGTGCCGCAAGGCGGCGGCCCGGCGGGCGCCTCGCTCCAGGGCCTGGTCATCCTCGCCCTCGACAATGAGCCCGCCATCCTGGAAGGCATGGACCTGCTGCTCACCGGCTGGGGCTGCGCCGTGATCAAGGCCCAGGACGCGGCGGGCGCGCTGCGCGAGGTGCGCACGCGCAAACTGAAGCCCGACGTGATCCTGGCGGACTATCACCTGGACGGCGGCCACGGCATCGAGGCGGTGGCGAACCTGCGCTGGAAGCTCGGCCCGCTGCCCGCCGTGCTCATCACCGCAGACCGCACCCGCAAGGTGCGCGACGCGGCGCTCGCCGCCGACATGGATATTCTCCACAAGCCGCTGAAGCCCGCCGCATTGCGCGCCGTCCTCGCCCAGCGGCGGATGGCGCGCCCCGCCGCCGAGTGAGTGTCCACAGGGGGCACCGCGTGACGCGCGGTGTCCGTTCCGGCAAGGTTAATGCTGAAAAGTCGAAGAAAATCAGTGTCTTGTCGCCCTTCATGACAGCGCAATGATGGCGGGCGTTTCCGGCCCCGTCCAAGCCTTGGGATGATCCCGGTTCGTCCCCATCGTCGCCAAATAATCGCCCCGATCTGCCGCGAGCCTTCGCCCGTCTTCACCGACGGCCTTTGGTGCTTTCTCACGCCGTTCCAAAGTAAAGCCCGCCGGGATGGAGGCGGTGAGAGCGTAAACTCTTTGTTAACCATGTCGGAGACCGCCATGACCTTCACGATCAGCGTTCCGGTGTTCCCGATGCGGAAGGAAGTCGAGGCGCGCCGCAGCAAAATCTTTGGGCCGGTGACCGCGGAGACGGCACCTCGCCGTCGCTCGCGCGATGCGGACGGATTCCTTGAGCTGGAACTCCTCCCCCTGGAGCAACTGGACCGCGTGCCCAGCACGCGCCAACGCCGCAAGGGCTGACGCCTGCGTGCAGGGCGGTCGCATGGCGCCGCCCCGCGCGATCCGGTAAGGTTCGCCCGCCTTGCCGAACGGAGCCGTGATGCCAGAGCCCATGACCGACGCCCCCGACACCCATTTCGGCTACCGCACCGTGCCCTTGTCCGAGAAGCAGGGGATGGTGGACGACGTGTTTCACAAGGTGGCGCGGCGCTACGACATCATGAACGATCTGATGTCGGCCGGCCTGCACCGCGTGTGGAAGGATGCCCTGGTCTCCAAGGTGCGCCCGCCCCAGGGCGATCGACCCTTCCGCCATCTAGATCTTGCCGGCGGCACCGGCGATGTGGCCTTCCGGGTGGTGCGCGCGGGCGGATCGGGCACGCGCTCGGTCGTTGCCGATATCAACACCGACATGCTGGAGGTGGGCCGCGAGCGCGCCCGCAAGGCGGGGCTCGATGAACGGGTGGAGTTCGTCGAGGCCAATGCCGAGGACCTGCCCTTCGCGGACGCCAGCTTCGATGTCGCCACCATCGCCTTCGGCATCCGCAACGTGCCGCGCATTCCCGTGGCGCTGAAGGAGATGCGCCGCGTGGTGAAGCCGGGCGGGCGTGTGCTCGTGCTGGAATTCTCCCAGGTGGACCTGCCCTTCCTCGACAAGCTCTACGAGGCCTATTCCTTCAAGGTCATTCCCGAGCTCGGCCGGCGCGTCGCGGGCGATGGCGAGCCCTATCAATATCTTGTGGAATCCATCCGCCGCTTTCCCGCCCCGGAGGCGTTCGCGCGGCTGATGCGCGAGGCGAGCCTGTCGCGCGTCACCCACACCTCCATGACCGGAAACGTGGTGGCGCTGCATTCCGGGTTTCGCATCTGACGCGTGCAGCGCGCGGGGCCTGCCCTGGCGCCCGGCGCGGTGAACCCGGATGAGCCGGGGAGAGTTGACGCCTGATCGCATCAGGCTGGGCCGCGCCTCCGGCGCGCAGATCGGACGGTTCGTGTGATTCTTCTTGTTGCCGATTTCGCCCGCCTCGTGCGCGCCGGCTATGTGCTGGCGCGCGAAGGAGTGCTGAGCCTTGTTTCTCCCGCCGCGGCTCCGCCGCCGGCGCGCCCCCTGCTGCGGATCGCCCGGCTCATCGCGCGCCCCGATGCGGGCGGCCGCGCGGCCCGCCTTTCGGCGGCGCTCGGCCGGCTCGGCCCCTCCTATATCAAGCTCGGCCAGTTTCTCGCGACCCGGCCGGACGTTGTGGGCGCCTCGGTGGCGCGGGACCTTGAAGTGCTACAGGACCGCATGCCGCCCTTCGGCCAGGACGTGGCCGAGAAGATCGTTTCGGAGGCTCTGGACCGCCCGCTTTCGGTGGCCTTCTCCTATTTCGGCCCGGCCGTCGCGGCGGCCTCCATCGCGGAAGTCCATCAGGCCCATGTGCGCGATGCGGAGGGCACCCGCCTGGTGGCGGTCAAAGTGCTGCGCCCCGACATCACCCATCGCTTTTCCGCCGACATGGCGAGCTTTCGCCGCGTCGCCGCCTTCGCCGAAAAACTGTTTCCCGAGGCGCGCCGCCTGCGCCTGGAAGCGGTGGTGGACACGCTGGCGCGGTCCGTCTCCATGGAAATGGACCTGCGGCTGGAAGCGGCCGCCTATGCGGAATTGAAGGAAAACACCAAGGACGACCCGGACACCTATATTCCGAGCGTGGATTGGGACCGCTCCAGCCGCGAAGTGCTCACCACCGAATGGATTGACGGCATCAAGCTGTCGGACCGCGTGGCGCTGGAAGCGGCGGGCCATGACACCAAGGCGCTGGCGCGCATCGTCATGCAGTCCTTTTTGCGCCAGGCCATGCGCGACGGCTTCTTCCATGCCGACATGCATCCGGGAAACCTGTTCGTGGACGCGCAGGGCCGCCTTGCGGTGGTGGATTGCGGCATCATGGGCCGGCTCGGCGTGCGCGAGCGCCGCTTCCTCGCGGAAATCCTCTACGGCTTCATCACCCGCGACTGGCGCCGCACCGCCCAGGTGCATTTCGATGCCGGCTACGTGCCCATGCATCATTCGGTGGAGGATTTCTCGCTCGCCATCCGTGCCATCGGCGAGCCCATCCATTCGCGCAGCGCCGAACAGATTTCCATGGCCAAGCTCCTGTCGCTGCTGCTGGAAGTGACCGCGCTGTTCGACATGAAGACGCGGCCCGAACTGCTGCTGCTTCAGAAGACCATGGTGGTGGTGGAGGGCGTCGCCCGTTCCCTCGACCCGCAGCTCAACATGTGGACCACCGCCGCCCCCGTGGTGGAGGACTGGATCGCCCGCAATCTCGGACCCGTCGGCCGGCTTCAGGAGGCGGGCGCGGGGATTGGCGAAATGGGCAACTTCGTATCCGACGTCCCCGGCCTTCTGACCCGCGCGGGACGGGTGGTGACGCAACTGGACGAGGCCACCCGCGACGGGCTGAAGCTCTCGCCCTCCACCCTGGAAGGCATCGGCCGCGCCGAGGCGCGCCGCGCCTTCTGGGGCAATGCCGCGCTCTGGGTGATCGCCCTGGCGCTGCTGGTGATGGCGCTGAAATAGCGGCTGGTCCGAACCGGGCGGGGATCGAAGAGAATGAACGAGGCCCTGCGGGTGCGCGCCATCGCGCCGGAGGACGAGGCGGACTGGCGCGGGCTCTGGGCGGGCTATTGCGCCTTCTATGAGACGCAGGTGTCTGCCTCCATCACCGCGCGGACCTTCGCCCGCATGATCGATCCTGCCGCGCCCCTGTTCGGCCGCGTAGCGGAATTGAACGGGGGTGTGGTCGGCTTTTCCATCTCCATCCTGCATGACGGTACCTGGGTGGAGGCCCCCATCTGCTACCTGGAGGACCTGTTCGTCGCGCCAGAGGTCCGGGGGCAGGGTGTCGGGCGGGCGCTGATCGAGGACATTCTGGGGCTTGGCCGCGCGGCGGGATGGTCGCGCCTCTATTGGCACACGCGGGCGGACAATCCCGCGCGCCGGCTCTACGACCTGTTCACGCCGGCGGACGATTTCGTGCGGTATCTCATTCGGTTTTAGAATGGGGTGAGGATGGCAAAAGCCCGACCCATAGGTGCGAGAGGCTCCCTCTCCCGCGTGCGGGGGAGGGGTGGGGAAATGTCTTCCCAGGAACCGAAACCGCCCCTCATGCCTTCGCCGTGAATTCCTGCTATCCAACCCGCATCGGCGGCGGGAGAGGCCCATGCTTCACGAGAAGCGCATTCTGCTCATCATCGGCGGGGGCATCGCCGCCTATAAATGCCTGGATCTGATCCGCCGCCTGAAAGAGCGTGGCGCGACGGTGCGGGTGATCCTGACCGAGGCGGCCAAGCAATTCGTCACGCCCCTGTCGGTTGGGGCACTCTCCGGCGAACGGGTGTTCGGCGACCTGTTCGACCTCACGGCCGAGCACGATATCGGCCACATCCGCCTCTCGCGGGAGGCGGACCTCCTCGTGGTCGCACCGGCCACGGCGGACCTGATGGCGAAAGCCGCCAACGGTTTTGCGGATGATCTCGCCTCCACGGCGCTGCTGGCCACCGACAAGCCGGTGCTGATGGCCCCCGCCATGAATCCGCGCATGTGGTCCCATGCCGCCACGCGCCGCAATGCCGCGCGCCTGCGCGAGGACGGCATCACCTTTGTCGGTCCCAATTCCGGCGCCATGGCGGAGCGCGGCGAATTCGGCGAAGGGCGCATGGCCGAGCCCATGGAAATCCTCGCCGCCATCGAGGCGCGCTTTGCCACCGAGACGGCCCTGCTGCGCGGCCGGCGCATCCTGGTCACGTCCGGCCCCACCCATGAGCCCATCGACCCGGTGCGCTATATCGCCAACCGCTCCTCGGGCAAGCAGGGCCATGCCATCGCCGCCGCAGCCGCAGCGGCCGGCGCGGAGGTGGTTCTCGTCTCCGGCCCGGTGGAGATTCCCGACCCGCGCGGGGTCAGCGTGGTGCATGTGGAAAGTGCCCGCGACATGTTCGCGGCTGTGGAGGCCGCATTGCCGGTGGATGCCGCGATCTTCGCCGCCGCCGTGGCGGACTGGCGCGTCGCCAGCGCGGCCGAGCAGAAGATCAAGAAGACCGGGACCGGAAAGCCGGACCTGGACCTTGTGGAAAATCCCGACATCCTCGCCAGCATCGCACGCCACCACACGCTGCGCCCGCGCCTCGTGGTCGGCTTTGCCGCCGAGACCGAGCATGTGGTGGAACATGCTCGCGCAAAGCGCGCCCGCAAGGGCTGCGACTGGATCGTCGCCAATGACGTGTCGCCAGCCACGGGCATCATGGGCGGCGATGTGAACACGGTGCATCTGGTGCGCGCGGACGGGGTGGAGGATTGGCCCTCCGCCACCAAGATCGAAGTGGCGCGCCGCCTGGTGGCGCGCGTGGCCGGCAGCCTTGCCGGCGAGACGGAAAGCGGGGCGTGACCATGAATGCCGACATCCCGGTGGCGGTGGAACGCCTGCCCCATGGCGCGGACCTGCCTTTGCCCGCTTATGCCACCGCCCAGGCGGCGGGGATGGACCTGCTTGCCGCCGTAGATGCCGACGCGCCCCTCCTGCTCGCGCCCGGCGCCTGGACGGCGGTGCCCACCGGCCTTGCCATCGCCTTGCCCGAGGGCTTCGAGGCGCAGGTGCGCCCGCGCTCCGGCCTCGCGCTGAAGTTCGGCGTGACCGTGCTGAACGCGCCGGGAACGGTGGATGCGGACTATCGCGGCGAGGTGAAGGTGCTGCTCGTCAACCATGGAAGCGCGCCGTTCGAGATCACCCGAGGGATGCGCGTGGCGCAGCTCGTGGTGGCCCCCGTGACGCGAATAAAGCTGGTGGAAGACGGAAAATTGGAGGAAACTGCACGCGGCGTCGGTGGATTTGGATCGACCGGTCTTCACGGTGCCACGGTTCCAACCTAGTACAGTCAAATGCCGCGTTTATCGGACAAGAGCCTTCTCGCCATTGCCGCCGTCGTCGATGTCGCCGTCCATGCCCGGGGCGCCCCGGTGGCGGCCAAGGCTTTGGCGGCCCGCCATAATCTTCCCCCGCGCCGGCTGGAGCCCGTGCTCCAGGCTTTGGTTCATGCGGGCGTGCTGAAGGGCGTGCGCGGCCCGCGCGGCGGCTATGAGCTGGCGCGCGAGCGCCGCCGCGTGAGCGTCGCGGAGATCGTCCGCGTGGTGGAAGGCGCGGACGAGGAGGGGGAGATCGTGCTGCCCCCGCTGGTGAACGACGTGGTCCGCCCGGCCGTCGCGGCGGCGGAGGACACGTTCGACAAGGCCCTCGACACGGTCACGCTGGAGGATCTGTGCCGCGCCGCGGACAGCGGCGGGCATGGATCCGAGCACGAGCGCATCGACTTCATCATCTGACGGGCGCGCCGACGCCCGCCGCAGCTAAAAACAATGGGAGTGCCGACCATGGCGGACAGCGAGAACAAGCCCGGCCGCGGGCGTGTCTATGACTCCATCACCCAGACCATCGGCGATACCCCCCTGGTGCGCCTCGCCCGCCTGCCGCAATTGCGGGATTCCAAGGCGACCATCCTCGCCAAGCTCGAATTCTTCAATCCCATCGCCAGCGTGAAGGACCGCATCGGCGTCGCCATGGTGGACGCCATGGACGAAGCGGGCGTGCTGCATCCCGACACGGTGCTGGTGGAGCCGACCTCCGGCAATACCGGCATCGCGCTCGCCTTCGTGGCGGCGGCGCGCGGCCTGCGGCTGATCCTGGTCATGCCCGAATCCATGTCGGTGGAACGGCGCAAGATGCTGGCGCTGCTGGGCGCGGAACTGGTTCTCACCCCCGCCCCGCTCGGCATGAAGGGCGCGGTGGCGCGCGCCGAGGAATTGCTGCGCGAACTGCCCCGCGCGGTCATGCCCCAGCAGTTCAAGAACAAGGCCAACCCCGCCGTCCATCGCCGCACCACGGCGGAAGAGATCTGGAACGACACCAAGGGCGCGGTGGACGTGGTGGTCTCCGGCGTCGGCACCGGCGGCACTATCACCGGCATCGGCCAGGTGCTGAAGCCCCGCAAGGCGTCGCTGCGCATGGTGGCGGTGGAGCCCGAGGACAGCCCGGTGCTCTCCGGCGGCCAGCCTGGCCCGCACAAGATCCAGGGCATCGGCGCCGGCTTCGTGCCCGAGGTGCTGGACCGCTCCGTGATCGACGAGGTGGTGACGGTGGGCAACCAGACCGCCTTCGACACGGCGCGCGCCCTCGCCCGCTATGAGGGCATTCCCGGCGGCATCTCCTCCGGCGCGGCGGTGGCCGCGGCGCTGGAGATCGGCGCGCGCGCCGACATGGCGGGCAAGACCATCGTCGTCATCGTCCCCTCCTTCGCCGAGCGTTATCTCTCCACGGCCCTGTTCGAAGGGCTGTGAGGACGCGCCCGCGTCCAAAGGGCTTCAACGCCGGTCCGTCGCACTTTAGAGTGCAGTGATTCGCGCGGCATCCGGCTCTCGGCCGGGGCCGCCAATGGGGCATGGGCGGATCGCTCCGGGGCATGGGATTGACGCAGATGGGCGCGCGCACGGCGGACCGGCAGCGGGGCACCGCCCGGCTTCGAACCGCAGGCGCCACCACGGCGCTGGCCACCACGGCGCTCGGCACCATCGCCCTGTGCGCCCCGGCGGCGGCCGCCGGCTTTGCCTTCGATCAGATCCAGGTTCAGGACGCCCTGCTCGGCGCCCTCGCGCTCGGCGCCTGCGCGGCGGCGCTCGCCATGGGCGGCCTGTATGCCGCGCGCGGACGCGCGGCCCGGAAAGCGGAGCACGAGACGCTGCGCGCGCTCGCCGCCGCCCGCTCCGATCTCTACGGCCTGCGCCAGCTGGCGCTGGGGGACGCGGACGGCGCCGTCCTGTGGACGCCGGAAGGGGGAGCCGAGCCGTTCGGCTCCGCCACCGCCCTCCCGCACGATGCGGCGGGCGCCCCGGATTTTTCCGCCTGGCTCGGCGCCGAGGCGGCCGGCGCGCTTGAGGCGCCGCTGGCGCGCCTGATGCAGGCCGGCGAGGGGTTTCGGCTCACGCTCACCACGCCGGAGGGGGAGGGCCTCACGCTCGCGGGACGCGCCGCCGGCGCCTGCCGCCTGCTCACGCTGCGCCGCTCACCGGCCCCCGCGCGCGACGGCGCGCTCGCCCCACCGGCCGCCGCCGCCTTGCTCACCGCCTTCCCCCAGCCCGTCTGGGTGCGGAGCGAGGACGGACGGCTGGCCGGCGTCAATCCCGCCTTCGCCTCTGCCGTGGGCGGGGAGAGCGCGCGCGAGGTGGTGGACCGGCCGCTGGAATTGCTCGACGAGGCGACGCGCGAGGCCGCCGCCAAGGCGCGGCGCGAGGGGCTCGCCTTCCGTGCCCGTACCCGTGTCGTGACGTCCGGCCAGCGGCGGGTACTGGAGGTGTTCGAGGCGGCCGGCGCGGGCCTCGCCCTCGACGTGACCGAGGAAGAGGGTCTGCGCCGCGAGATCGAGCGCACGGTCGCCGCCCACCGCCGCACGCTGGATCAGCTCGCCACCGCCGTCGTCATGTTCGGCGCCGACGAGCGGCTGATGTTCCACAATGCCGCCTATGAGCGCCTGTTCGGCCTGGATGCCGCTTTCCTCGATGCGCGCCCCACCGAGAGCGAGATCCTGGAAGGGCTGCGCGCCCAGCGCCGGGTGCCCGAGCAGGCCGATTTCCGCGCCTGGCGCGAGCATCTGCGCGAGGCCTATCGCGCGGTGGAGCCGGTGCACGACTGGTGGCACCTGCCCGGCGGGCAGATGCTGCGCACGGTGGCCACCCCCAATGCCGAGGGCGGCGTCACCTATCTGTTCGAGGACGTCTCCGAGCATGTGGCCCTGGAGAGCCGTTACAACAGCCTGATCCGCATCCAGGGCGAGACGCTGGACGGGCTGGCCGAGGCGGTGGCGGTGTTCGGCTCGGACGGGCGGCTGCGGCTCTACAATCAGGCCTTCCTCGCCCTGTGGTCGCTCTCCGCGCAGGCGCTGGGCGACAAGCCCCATATCGACGCGGTGGCCGCCATGTGCCGCCCGCTGCACGGCGAGACCCGCGCCTGGGCGCGCATCCGCGCGGTGGTCACCGCCATCGAGCACCGGCGCGGCGAGATGCTGCGCCTGGAGCGGGCGGACGGGCGGGTGCTGGACGGCGCGGCCCAGCCTTTGCCGGACGGCGGCACCATGGTCACCTTCCGCGACGTGACCGACAGCGTGAAGGTGGAGCGGGCGCTGATCGAGCGCAACGAGGCGCTGGAAGCGGCGGACTCGCTGAAGAACGCCTTTGTCGGCCATGTCTCCTACCATCTGCGCACGCCGCTCAATTCCCTCATCGGCTATGCCCATATGCTGGGTGAGCCGGCCTTCGGCGCCTTGACCGAACGGCAGAGCGAATTCCTCTCCCATGTGCGCCAGTCCTCGGACACGCTGCGCGCGCTGATCGACGACATTCTCGACCTCGCGACCATCGATGCCGGCGCCATGGCCCTCGACCTCGGCGAGATCGACGTGCGCGACACGCTGGAGGGGGTTGCGGACGCGGTGCGTGACCTGCTTCAGGAGGCGGGCGTGGATCTGCGCATCGTCGCGCCGGGCGACGTGGGCCGCTTCGTTGCCGACGCGCGGCGGGTGCGCCAGATCCTGTTCAACCTCGTCTCCAACGCGGTGGCGGTCTCGCCCAATGGGGCGTCCGTCACGCTTGGCGCCGAGCGGCGCGCCGACGCCCTGGTTCTCGTGGTGCGCGACCACGGCCCGGGCATCGCTCCGGACGTCGCCGAATCCCTGTTCCAGCGGTTCGAGGCACGCCCGGTCGGTCAGGGGCGGGCCGGAGTGGGCCTCGGGCTCTCCATTGTCCGCTCCTTCATGGAACTGCACGGCGGATCGGTGTCGCTCACGCCTGCTCCGGGCGGCGGCACTGCTGCGGTCTGCGTCTTCCCGCTTGAATCCCCCCAGCGTCGCGAGGCGGCGGAATGAGTCTCGCCCTCAGTGCGGTCCCCGACCATCCCGGCGTCATCGAGGTGCCGCTGCCCGATCTCGCCCAAACCCATCTGCTGGCGGAGGCCCTGACCCCCTGGCTCGCGGCCGGCGACACGCTGGCCCTGTCGGGCGATCTCGGCGCGGGCAAGACCGAATTCGCCCGCGCGCTGATCCGCGCGCTCGCCGGCGATCCCGACACCGAGGTGCCGAGCCCCACCTTCTCGCTGCTCCTCCCCTATGACCTGCCGCGCGGCCGGGTGGTGCATGCCGACCTCTACCGGGTGGAAGACCCCGAGGAACTGGAGGAAATCGGCTGGCAGGATGCCATCGAGGACGCCGTGCTCATCGTCGAATGGCCGGAGCGGGCGCCCGACCATATTCCCAACACCCGGCTCGACATCATCCTGGAACTCGCGCCCGACATCGGCGCGGGCGCGCGGCGCGCCTATCTGGTGGGGCGCGGCCCGTTCGCCGAGCGCCTGGAGCGGTTCGAGGCGGCCGAGCGGCTGATCGAGGAAAGCGGCTTCGGGGCGGCGGCCCGGCGCTACATGCAGGGCGATGCCTCCAGCCGCTCGTATGCGCGCCTGGTTCTGCCCGACCGCTCCGCCGTGCTGATGAACGCGCCGCGCCGGCCCGACGGTCCGCCGGTCAAGCGCGGCCTGCCCTACAGCCGCCTTGCGCATCTTGCCGAGGATGTCTCCGCCTTCGTCGCGGTGGGCGAGGGCCTGCGCGCCCAGGGCTTCTCCGCTCCGGAAATCTATGGCGCCGATCTCGACCGGGGCCTGCTGATCTTGGAGGATCTCGGCGGGGAGGGCGTCATCGAAGGGTCACCGCCCGAGCCTATCAGGGCGCGCTACGAGGCGGCCGTGAAAGTGCTCGCAGCCCTGCATGGCCGCCGCCTACCCTCGGTTCTTCCCGTCGTGCGCGGCCGCGATTATGAGCTTCCCTCCTATGACATGGACGCGCTCCTCATCGAGGTGGAGCTGATGCTCGACTGGTACCTGCCGTTCCGCCAGGTGAGCATCGACCAAGTGGTGCGCGAGGAGTTCATGATGCTGTGGCGCAATGCGCTCGGCTCGGTTCAGGCGGACGCGCAGACCTGGGTCTTGCGCGACTATCATTCGCCCAACCTCATCTGGCTGGAGGATCGCGAGGGCCTCGCCAAGGTGGGCCTCATCGATTACCAGGATGCGGTCATGGGGCCGGCGGCCTATGACGTGGCCTCGCTGGCCCAGGACGCCCGGCTCGACATTCCCGAAAGCCTGGAACTGCATCTGGTCGGCCAATATGTGCGCCACCGGCGCGGTGAGGACCCGACCTTCGATGCGCGCGGCTTTGCCTATCTCTACGCGCTCATGGGCGCCCAGCGCGCCACCAAGATCCTCGGCATCTTCGCCCGCCTCGACCAGCGGGACGGCAAACCCCATTATCTGCGCCATCTTCCCCGCATCCGCCGCTATCTGACGCGGTGCCTCGGGCACCCGGACCTGGGCTCGCTGCGCATGTGGTACGAGGCGGTGCTGCCATCAAAGGACTTCCAGTCGTGACCATCAGCAAGGCCATGGTGCTGGCGGCGGGGCTCGGCACCCGCATGCGCCCCCTGACCGACACGCGCCCCAAGCCGCTCGTGGAGGTGGAGGGCCGTCCGCTCATCGACCATGTGCTGGACCGGCTGGCCGATGCCGGCGTCACCGAGGCCGTGGTCAATATTCACCACCACGCCGATCTGCTGGAGCAGCATCTGGGGACCCGCAATGGTGCGCCCCGCATCCATGTGTCGGACGAGCGCGGCGTGCTGCTGGAGACCGGTGGGGGCACGCGCAGGGCGTTGCCGCTGTTGGGAGATGCACCCTTCATCGCCATCAACTCGGACACCATCTGGATCGAGGGCTACCGGCCCAATCTGATCCGCCTCATGGAGCGGTTCGACCCGGAGCATATGGACTGCCTGCTCCTGGTGGCCGCCACCGCCTTGTCGGTGGGCTATGACGGCACCGGGGATTTCCTGATGGACGGGGACGGACGCCTCGCGCGCCGGCCCGAGCGGCTGGTCTCGCCCTTCGTCTATGCAGGGGCGGGGGTATTTTCCCCCCGGCTGTTCGCGGACACGCCGGAGGGGCCTTTCTCGCTCAACCGCCTGTTCGACCGTGCCGCCGAGGCCGGGCGGCTGTTCGGGCTGCGGCTCGAAGGCGTCTGGATGCATGTGGGCACGCCGGGGGCCATCGCCGAGGCGGAAGCAGCGATCCGCGCCTCCAGCGACTGAAGTGACGACAGCGGTTTGCACGGTGCCACCCGGCCCCGTGAAAACGCCGCGAAGCTTAAGGCACGGATCGCGACCGCCGATGGAGTGAACCATTCGGCGATGTGAGAAGGAGGGCGCCATGATCGATTTTCGCGTGGCCTTCGCGATCCCCGGCCTCATGGCCGCAGGCCCGTCATGCGCCTTCTGACCATCGTTCCCTCCACGCCTTTCCTGCCTGCCCTCGCCCGTGCGCTGCTGGACGGCGCACTCGTGCCGGGCTTCGCGCCGCGCGGTGATCCCATGGCTCTGGCCTCCGCGACGGTCTATCTGCCGACCCGCCGCGCCGGACGCCTGTTCGCGGACGCGCTTCTGGAGGCGAGCGGGGAAAGCGCGCTCCTGCTCCCCCGCATCGTGCCGCTGGGCGATGTGGACGAGGACGCCCTCGCCTTTTCCGACCTCGCCGGCCCGCTCGCCGCGCCCCAGGCGGTCTCTCCCGTGCATCGCCGTATCGCCTTGGCCGCATTGGTGGGGCGTTGGCGAGAGACGCTGGCGCGCGCCAACGGCCAGGAGGCGGTCGCCGCCGGGCCGGCCTCCATCGTGACGCTGGCGGATGAGCTCGCCGCCCTGTTCGACCAGATGGCGATCGGCGGCATCGACTGGACACGGCTCGATACGCTCGATCTGGGCGAGCACGACACCTATTTCGACCAGAGCCTGGATTTCGTGCGCATCGCCCGCGCCGCCTGGAGCGCGCATCTGGAGGCGCAGGGCTTGGTGGAGGCGGCGGTGCGGCGCGATGCGCTGGTGGGGGCGGAGGCCGCGCGGCTCACCGCGCTCGGCCATGCCGCCGGGCCGGTGATCGCCGCCGGCTCGACCGGCTCTCTGCCGGCGACCGCGCGCCTGCTGTCCTCTGTCGCGCGCCTGCCGCTCGGCGCCGTGGTGTTGCCCGGCCTCGATCTGGCGATGGAGGAGGACGCCTTTGCCCGCCTGACGGACGCGGACCATGGCGCGCCCGACCATCCCCAGTTCAATCTCGCCCATCTGCTCGGCGTGATGGGCGCGGCGCGCGCGGATGTGGTGCCGCTCGGCGCCCCCGCCTCGGCGCGCGTGCGGCTGCTCAGCGAAGCCATGCGCCAGTCGCAGACCACGGACCGCTGGGCCAGCCTGTCCGAACGCCTCGCGCCTGCGGAGCAGGAGGCGGCGCTCGCGGAGGTCAGCGTCATCGAGGCGGTGGACGCGCGCGAGGAGGCGCTGTGCATCGCCCTGATCCTGCGCGAAAGCCTGGACCATCCGGGCCTGCGCGCCGCGCTCATCACGCCCGATCGCGACCTGGCCCGGCGAGTGGCGGCGGAGCTGGCGCGCTTCGGCCTCTCCATCGACGATTCCGCTGGCGAGCCCTTGGCGGAGACGCCGGCCGGCCGGCTGGCGCGCCTCATCGTCCATGTGGCGGCGGAGGGCTTCGCGCCCGTGCCGCTGTTTGCCCTGCTGAGCCATCCCTTGGCGCGGTTCGGCCTGTCGGAAGCGGACAAGGCCGAGGCGGCGGCGGCGCTGGAACTCATCGCGCTGCGCGGGCCACGGCCGCGGCGCGGGCTCGTGGGGCTGGAGGAGGCGATTGCCGCCTTCGCGCCCGAGACGCTCCACCGGCTCGATCCACGCCGGCGCCTCGACCCGAGCGCCAGCGCCCGCGCCCGGGACCTGGTGGCGCGCCTCGCCGCCGCCTTCGCGCCCCTTGAGAGCGGACCCGTCCCCATGGCGGCGCGCCTGGAGGGCCATTGCGCGGCCTTGGCGCGCGTCTGCCGTCCGCTCGATGGCGAGGATGACGATCCCGCCTGGGCGGCGCTCTCGCGTGTGCTTGCGGAGATCGCGGCCGGCGCGGCCCATGGGCCGGCGCTGGAGCTGCGCGATTATGCCGACATGGTCGGCCCGCTTCTGGCCGGCGAGACCGTGCGCCCGGCGGCGGGCGAGGGCCTGCCCATCCGCATTCTCGGCCCTCTGGAAGCGCGCCTCGTGGCGCTGGACCGGGTGGTGCTCGGCGGCCTGGTGGAGGGAAGCTGGCCGCCCCAGACGCGCTCCGACCCCTGGCTCTCGCGCCCCATGCGGGCGGCTTTGGGCCTTGATCTGCCCGAGCGGCGGGTGGGCCTGTCCGCCCACGACTTCGTCCAGGCGGCGGGCGTGCGCGACCTCATCCTCACCTATGCCACCAAGACCGAGGGCGCCCAGAGCGTGCCCTCGCGCTTCCTCCAGCGCCTGCGCACCGTCGCGGGGGCGGCGCGCTGGGACCGCGCGCGCGCGCGCGGCGAAGCCTGGCGCGTGGCGGCCCGCGCGCTCGATGACGCGCCGAGCGTGCCGCGCGCCGTGCAGCCGGCGCCCACGCCGCCGCTCGATCTGCGGCCGCGCCGGCTTTCGGTGACCGAGATCGAGACCCTGCTGCGCGATCCCTATTCCATCTATGCGCGCCACGTGCTGAAGCTCCAGCCGCTCGATCCGCTGGACGCGCTGCCCGGCGGGGCCGAGCGGGGCACCGCGCTGCATGACGCGCTCGGGCGCTTTGCCGCCGCCTATCCGGACCGCCTGCCCGAGGACGCGCTGGAAGACCTTCTGGCGCTTGGGCGCGCGGCCTTCGCGCGGCTTGCCGTGTTTCCCGCCGAACATGCCTTGTGGTGGGCGCGCTTCGAGCGGGTGGCGGGCTGGTTCATCGAATTCGAGCGCCGCCGCCGCCCCGACATCGCGCTCATCCATGCCGAGACGGGGGGATCGCTGGAATTGTCCTTGCCGGCAGGTCCGTTCCATCTGAGCGGCAAGGCCGATCGCATCGACCGCCTGCGGGACGGGCGGCTCGCCATCCTCGACTACAAGACCGGCGCCGCGCCCTCCCTCGCCCAGATCCGCGCGCTGGCGCCCCAATTGCCGCTGGAGGCAGCCATGGCGGCGCGCGGCGCGTTCCGCGCGGTGCCGGCGGGCGAGGTGGCGGACTTCTTCCATGTGGAACTGCGCGGCGGGGCCGAGCCGGGGCGCGAGAAGCCGGCGGTGGCCAAGGGCATGAGCGCCACAGAGGTCGCCGACGAGGTGCTCGGCAAACTGGTGGAGCTGCTGTCCGCCTTCGATGATCCGTCGCAGGGCTATCGCGCCCTCGCCGCGCCCCAGTGGCGCGGGCGGTTCGGGGCCTATGACCATCTCGCGCGGGTGCGCGAATGGAGCCTCGGCGCGGACGCGGAGGAGGGGGCATGAGCGATCACGGCACTGCGCTCGCCACCGGCGCCCTGGCTGAAGCCTCGCGACGCCAGGGCGAGGCCTCGGCGCCGGGCCGCTCGGCCTGGGTCTCGGCCAATGCCGGATCGGGCAAGACCCATGTGCTCGCGCAGCGCGTGATCCGCCTGATGCTGGCGGGCACCCTGCCGGGACGCATCCTGTGCCTGACCTATACCAAGGCGGCGGCGGCCAATATGGCGAACCGCGTGCTCACCATTCTCGGGCGCTGGGTGGCGCTGGACGATGCCGCGCTGGATGCAGAACTCGCGCGCATGGAAGGCCGGCCGCCCGAGCGGGCGGCGCGCGAACGCGCGCGGCGGCTGTTCGCGGCGGCGCTGGAGACGCCGGGCGGGCTGAAGATCCAGACCATCCATGCCTTTTGCGGTGGCCTGCTGCATCGCTTTCCGTTCGAGGCCGGGGTTGCCGCCGGGTTCCGGGAACTGGACGAGGCCGGGCGCCTCGACCTCATGGCGCGCATCCGCGCCGACCTCGTGGTGGATGCGGCGCAGGACCCCGCCAGCCCGGCGGGCCGCGCGCTCGCGCGGCTCATGGAGGAGCGCAGCGACGCGAGCCT
Organism: Pseudomonadota bacterium; assembly: GCA_040755535.1. Taxonomy (GTDB): domain Bacteria; phylum Pseudomonadota; class Alphaproteobacteria; order Rhizobiales; family Xanthobacteraceae; genus Aquabacter. The sequence continues at coordinate 26,423 of JBFMAV010000051.1, forward strand.
CGACGCGCTGCTGGAGGCGGCGATCGCGCTGCGCGCCGACATCCTGCCCCTCGCTGAGGATGCGGCGGGCCTGCGCCGCCGGCTGGAGCGCCTGCTCGGCCTCGCGCCGGGCGAAGATCGCGCCGCCGTGGAAGCGCGCATCCTGGCCGGGGGACCGCTGCCGCGCGCCCTGTGGCCGTCGACCGCCGAGCTGCTGCTGAGCGGTTCCGCCAACGACCAGAAGCTCGGCGCATCGCTCGCCGAAGCCGCCGAGGCGGGCGATCCGCGCGCCGCGCTCGCGGCCTATCTGTCCGTCTTCTTCACGGACAAGGGCGAGCCGCGCAAGCCCTCCACCTTCCTCACCAAGGGCCTGCGAGCCCGTGCGCCCGAGGCCGCCGAGCGGCTCGACGCGGAGAAGAGCCGCGTGGAGCATTTGGTCGAGACCCTGCGCGCGAGCCTGGTGCTGGAGCGCAGCACGGCGGCGCTGACCCTCGCCGCCGCCTGCGCCGCGCGCTATGAGGCGGCCAAAGCCGAGCGCGGCCTGCTGGATTTCGACGATCTCATCGCCCGCACCGCGGCGCTGCTCAATCGCGTGCCCGCCTCCTTCGTCCATCTGAAGCTCGACCGGGGCATCGACCATGTCCTGGTGGACGAGGCGCAGGACACGAGCCCCGCCCAGTGGGACGTGGTCCAGGGCCTGGTCGCCGATTTCTTCGCCGGCGCGGGGGCGCGGGGCGATCTCACGCGCACCCTGTTCGTGGTGGGCGACGAGAAACAGTCCATCTTCTCCTTCCAGGGCGCCGACCCGCGCGCCTTCGGCGCCGTGCACGGGCGCGTGGCGCGCGCGGCGGGGGCCGAGGCGTTCCGCGATGTGAGCCTGCCCCATTCCTTCCGCTCGGCGCCCGGCGTGCTGGAGGCGGTGGACCGGGTGTTCCGCCGGCCCGAGGCCCATGCGGGTCTGGTGGCGGAGGGCGCGCCGCCGCCCCATGCCGCGATCCGCGCGGATGCTCCGGCGCTGATCGAGATCTGGCCCACGGTCACGCCCGCCCCGCGCCCGAAGACCGATGACTGGCGTCGCCCGCTCGACGCCGTGCCGGTGGACGATCCCGTCAACATCCTCGCCCGGCGCATCGCCGCCTTCGTGCAATGGGGCATCCGCGAGCACCTCGCCATCCCTTCGCGGCAGGGGCGCGCCATGCAGGCGCGCGACGTGATGGTGCTGGTGCGCCGGCGCGGCAAATTGTTCGAGGCCATCATCCGGGCGCTGAAGGGCGCGAGCGGGGTGGAGGTGGCGGGCGCCGACCGCCTCGTGGTGGCGGACCACATCGCCGCCCTCGACCTGATGGCGCTCGGCGATGCAGTGCTCTCGGGGGATGATGATCTCGCCCTCGCCGCGGTTCTGAAGAGCCCGCTGTTCGGCCTTTCGGACGAGGACCTGATGGCGCTGTGCCCCGGCCGCGCCGGCCGACTGCGCGCCGCGCTCGCGCAGCACCCGCGCTGGGCCGAGGCGGCGGCACGCCTCGCGGCCTGGGAGGGGGAGGCGAAACGCCTTCGGCCGTTCGATTTCTATGCCCGTGTCCTGGGGCGCGACGGCGGGCGGCGCGCCATGCTCGCCCGTCTCGGGGCGGAAGCGGGGGATGTGCTGGATGAATTCATGGCGCTCGCCCGCGGCTATGAGGCCGGCGAGCCGGCGAGCCTCGCCGGCTTCCTCGCCTTCCTGCGCCGGGGCGGGGCGGAGACCAAGCGCGACATGGAGAGCGGTCGCGACGAGGTGCGCGTCATGACCGTGCATGGCGCGAAGGGGCTGGAGGCCCCCATCGTGATCCTGGCGGACACCGTGGACATTCCCCGGCCCCGCCTGCCGGGGGGATTGCTGTCCGTGCCCGACGCAGACGGCGCGGTCGTTCCGGTTCTCGCCGGGCGCAAGGAGGACGATCCTCCGGCCGTGGCCGCCGCGCGCGCGGCGGTGGCGGAGCGGGAGGCAGAGGAATATCGCCGTTTGCTCTATGTGGCGCTGACCCGGGCCGAGGATGCCATCGTCATCTGCGGCGCGGAGACCCGGCAGGCGGGCGCGGACAAGGCCCATGCCCGCGCCGAGGGCTGCTGGTACGATCTGGTGCGCGAGGCTTTGGCTCCGGAGGGGCAGGAGGTCGAGCCCGGCTATGCCGAGGGGCCGGTGATCCGCTGGCGTCGCCCCCACGCCTTCCCGCCGAGCGCGCCCGGGAGCGGCCCGAATGCCATCGATGGGGGCGCAGAGCGGGCAGGGCCTTCGGCGCCCCTGCCACTGCTCGGCCTCGCCCCGCTGGCCCTGCCCGTGGCGCCGGTACGGTTGCGCCCGTCCGCTGCCGGGCGACCCTCTTCGGGTGCGGAGGGCGCAGGCCGCCCAGGCGGTGAAGGGACATGGCCGCCCGCGCGCCCTCCCGCCAAGTCTTCGGCGCGGGAGGTTCCGACCTCAGAGGCTTTGGCGCCCGAAGGTTTGGCGCTCGAAGGTTTGGCGCCCGAAGGTTTGGCGCCCGCCGCGCGCGGTGATCTCCTGCATCGCCTGCTGGCCGGCCTTGCGGACCTGGCGGACGGCGCACGCGCCGCTGCGGGCCTCAGGCTGGTGCGTCACGTTGCCCCGACACTGGCGGACGCGGTGGCGCAGGGCCTGGTCGCCGAGGCGCTTGGGGTCCTCCGTCTGCCAGAGGCGGCCGTCCTGTTCGGGCCGGGCAGCCGCGCCGAGCTTCCCCTCGCCGCCCGCTGGACCACCGGGGACGGTCGCGACCTCCACATGTCGGGCCGCATCGACCGGCTCGTGCATCTCGCGGACCGGGTACTGATCGCCGACTTCAAGACCGACCGGTCCCCGCCGCCGCCCGGCGAGGGCATCGCGCCCGCCTATGAAGCCCAGCTTGGCCTTTATGCCGCGGGACTGCGGCGCGTGTTTCCTGGACTCCCCATCGAGGCGATGGTGGTGTATACAGCCGGCCCATTGGTGCAAAAAGTTGCGGCACCTCGCCTCGCCTGGATGGCGGACGGGTTTGAAGCCGGCACATTCGCCTGATGGTACTCACGACGCTGCGACTGCGCCTTGACGTATCAGGGAGGGGCTTCCTAGGTTGGGGAGAACGTTGTTTCTGCGTTCACCCGAGAGGTGTCCCATGTCTGTTGAAAAAGTGTCCGATCAGTCCTTCGAGCAGGACGTCCTGAAGTCGGGCGCTCCGGTTGTCGTCGATTTCTGGGCCGAATGGTGTGGCCCCTGCCGCATGGTTGGCCCGATCCTCGACGAGATGGCCGGCGAAATGGGTGACAAGGTGAAGATCGTGAAGCTCAACGTGGATGAAAATCCCGAGACGGCTTCCAAGTACGGCATCATGTCGATCCCGACCCTGCTCCTGTTCAAGGATGGAAAAATCGCCTCGCGCCAGGTCGGCGCCGTGCCAAAGGCGAAGCTTGTCCAGTGGGTGAACGGGGCCATTTGAGACTTTTATGGTTCTTTGAAGAGGCGGCGGGGGCCGCCTCTTCTGTTTGATGCCGGCCGCGCGGCGCCACCATTGCCGGGCAGGTCGGGCCAATGATTGGGGTAGAGTGTGATCCGATCAGGTTGAATCACCCCGATCGGTCACTCAGACTCTAGATTGTGGATCGAGAGCGCGGACGGTCGGTTGCGCCGCACACCGAGCCTGTTCGCCCTGAACGCCTTGCGTCCCGGGGGGGCCACGCAGCGATGACCAGTTCCCACGCGCCGGCGCCTTTCGATGCGCCGAATGCCCGCCAGACGGCGGCGCCAGCCCGGCGCAAGCCTTGGGCGTATCGTATTCTCAGCTTCTGCTCTCGCAGACGGGGGCCTGAGACTATGACGCTGCTGAACGACGAATATGGCGACGCCTGGACCGGGCTTCCCGACCCCGCCGCCCGTCTTTTGAACGGCAAGGAGGCGGTGTCCCGCCGCCTCGTGCGCGGCGCCTATGTGCCGCTGCTCACCGGCGTCATCATCGCTGCCGTCCTTTGTATCCAAGGTTTCATGTTGTGGCAGGCCCGCCAGGAGGCCTGGAACCGGGCCTTGCTCGGCGGGGAGAACATCGCCCGCACCCTTGCCGAAACCGTCGCCCGCAACCTGGAAATGGTGGAGGTGAATGTCGCGGGCGCGCAGGGGGTGCTTGAGGGGGTCGACCTGGATACCTGGTCCCAGAGCGAGCGCGAGCGCGTGCTTCTCGACCGCGCCCTGCCGCAGGACCTGCTGAATGCGCTGCTCGTGATCTCGCGCAAGGGCGAGGTTCTGCTGGAGCTTGGAGGGCTCGCGCCGTCCCCGGTCAATCTCGCCGACCGGGACTATTTTCTCGCTCATGTGCGCCGGAGCGTGGGCACCTATCTCAGCGAGCCGTTCCGCAGCCGCTACCGCAGCGGAGACCCGACCGTCGCCCTGAGCCGACGCCTGAACGGGGAGGGCGGTTCCTTCAACGGCGTCGTCATGGCCGGCGTCCGGATCGCCTATTTCCGGTCCCTCCTGGACAATGTCCGTCTCGGTCCGGACAGTTCGGTCGCGCTGCTGAGCACGTCGGGCACGGTTCTGGTGCGCTCCCCCTCCTCCGACGGGGAGGGCAACGTGGGAACGGAAGTGCGCGACCGCAGCGTCCTGGACCGCATGCTCGCTTATTCCGACCCGTTCCTCGACCAGGGCCTGTTCGGCGCCGGGCAGCGGCTCTACGTCTATCAGCGCGTGTCCAATTTCCCGCTCATTCTCGCCGTCGGCTTGGCCACGTCGGACATCTATTCCGAATGGAACCGGCAGGCGCTCACCTTCGGCACGCTCACCATCGCCTTCTGCATCGCGCTCGCCTTCCTGGTGCGCGGCCTCCAGCGCGGCCTGATCCGCAGCACGGAAATGGAGGAATTGCTGAAGCAGATGTCCCTGACCGACGTGCTCACCGGCATGCCGAACCGCCGCGCCTTCGATGAGCGGCTCGACTCCGAGATCCGCCGCATGGCGCGCGAAAAACGCCCGCTCGCCCTGCTGCTGGTGGATGTGGACCATTTCAAATCGGTGAACGACACCTATGGCCATCTGAATGGCGACCGGATGCTGCGCATCCTCGGGCGCCAGATCCAAAGGTCCGTGGGCCGTCCAGGCGATGTCGCGGCGCGGTTCGGGGGCGAGGAGTTCGCCGTGCTCCTGCCCGACACGGACATCAAGGGCGCCCGTCATATCGCGGAACGCATCCGATGCGACGTCGAGCGGTGTTCCATGACCCTGGACAGCGGGCACCGCCTCTCCGCGACCGTGAGCATCGGCTTGGTCGTGGTGGGGCCCAAGACCAACAGTGGGCCCCAGGCTCTGATCCGCGAAGCGGACGAGGCCCTATACAAGGCGAAGGCGAACGGGCGCAATGTCATCGTGTGGCGGGATCTCGCGACAACCGGGACCCCGGCCCTGCCGGCCGAGGCGGACCCCGCCGCGCTTCCCTCCGGCGTGCGGCCCCTTCGCTCCGAAGGCCCCAACACCACGCTCGCGGTCTGAGCTTCGAGCCGGCGCGCACGCGTGCGTGCGACCACGGGACCGATGCCACGCCGTTTAGAGCATGCGCCGATCAGCCTGCATCGCATGCCGATCGGATCACGCATTCTCACTCAAAGAGTGAGAGGCGATTCACCGATCAGATTGTTTCAATCTGATCGGATCGCGCTCTAGGCTCAAAACCCAATCAAGTTGTTGAATGGGATCGCCTGCCGTGATTCAAACTCCTAACCGAAGGAGTTTGGTCATGGCAGGCGAATTCTGGCTGAGTGATCTGCAGTGGGCTGCGATTGA
>JBFMAV010000052.1:0-31879 GCA_040755535.1 Pseudomonadota bacterium
GCGGGGCCTTGCGCCCCGCCGACGCGGCCCCTATAAGGGCCACCGCTTCAGCGCCCTTCGTCTATCGGTCAGGACGCCACCCTTTCACGGTGGAGAGAGGGGTTCGATTCCCCTAGGGCGCGCCATTCGGCTAAAGAAGCGAGAATCGCCACCGGCGATTGAAATACCGTGCTGCGGTCCTTTTCCTTACATCTGAGTCAAATCTGGTGCCGATCCTCGCCCGGGAAAGGCGTTAGCGCGTGGCCAACGAAAAAAGCCCCGCCGGGGGGCGAGGCTTCCTCATTCAGCGTCGGCAAGGCCGCAGTACATCCGTGCGTCCCTCGAAGCAGTGGTCGACACACCGCTCACGCTGAGTTGAGGGTTTATCACCCATCATTGGGGCCTAAAGATGGCGGGCTCCCTAAGCTGTGGTGGCGGCGGCGCATTGGGTTTCGCATCGCCATGCAGAGGATGACAGTGGTGCGACGATCCCGCCATTTTCCCCGGTCAGGGAGCCGGACAGAATCGGGGCTGCGAGGCGAGCTCGCGAGTGTGCCAAACTGCGCCACTTAGGGCGAAGGCTGAGGACGATAGCGTGGGTTTGATCAAGGTCTTTGGCCGGGTTGCGGCGCGCATTTTAGTGCTCGGTTTATTCTGTGCCGTCCTGGCGCTCGGGTTCCGCGCGTTCGAGGCCTGGCGCGGCCCTCATCTGTCGTTGTGGCACACATATGTGCCACCGGAGCTCACTGTTGCGGAGTTGGACGCGACCGATTGGGCCGGATATCTCGCGGCGGAGGCGCGCGCCTTCGCGGCGGTGAGGGCCAATGTGTCGGACCGGCTCCCTGCCGATGAGCAGACCCGGTTCAATCGCTATTTCCCCGGCGCGGCGAATTTTCCTGGTGGTTTTCCAACGGATTGGAACCGCTCCTTCATGCTTCAGCCGCAAGGCCCCATCACCGGCGTCGCGGTCCTGGTGCATGGGCTTACGGATTCTCCCTATAGCCTGCGCCATTTCGCCCGCCTCTACGCGGCGCGCGGCTTCACCGTCCTGGCTCTGCGGGTGCCCGGCCATGGGACGGTTCCGTCCGCGCTTTTGGATATGGGCCATGAAACATGGCGGGCCGCGGTGCGCCTGGCCATGCGCGAGGCGCGTCGGCTGGCCGGTCCGCAGAAGCCCATCCATCTGATGGGCTATTCCAATGGCGGCGCGTTGGCGGTGCTGCATAGCCTGGATGCCATCGAGCAACCGGATCTCGTGAAGCCCGACCAGATCGTGCTGATCTCCCCGATGATCGGGGTGACGCAGTTCGCGCGCCTCGCGCCGCTGGCGGCGTTGCCGGCCTTTGTCCCGGGGTTTGAGGCGGCCCGGTGGCTGGATCTGCTGCCGGAATACAACCCCTTCAAATACAATTCCTTTCCCGCCAATGCCGCCGCCCAGTCCTATCAGCTCACCCAGCTTGTCCAGGCGCGGCTGTCGGCGCTCTCGTCCCGGCTCGCGGCGTTCCCGCCCGTACTGACCTTTCAGTCGGTTGTGGACCAGACAGTGAGTGCCGAGGCGGTGGTGAACGGGCTCCACATGCGCCTTCCCTCAGGGCGCAGTGAACTGGTGCTCTTCGACGTCAATCGTGACGGGCCCTTGGATTTCCTTTTGACACAGGATGCCAAGACGGCGCTGGAGCGCCTCCTGCCCGCCGCTCCCCGGCCCTTCCGAAGCGTCGTCGTGGTCAACGCCGCCGCCGATCTCCCGCAAGGGGGAAGTGCCAGCACCGGGCGGATGGAGGCGCGTATGGTGGAGGCGGGAGAGACCGGCGTTCGGCGCACGCCGCTCGCTCCGGACATGGTTTATCCGCCTACGGTCTATTCGCTCTCTCATGTGGCGATGCCTTTCCCCTTATCTGACGGGCTTTACGGAATTTCTCCCGACGCCGGCGAGGCTTTCGGCATTCGCATCGGAGACCTCGTGGCACGCGGTGAGCGGGGAGCTTTCCGTGTGGGGGAAGACGTGCTGATGCGGATCGCGTCCAATCCCTTTTTGCCGTTCATGTTCGAGAGGCTGGGCGCAACCTTGACGCCGCCCGCTTCGCAAGGCCCGCCGCCCGCCCGTTAGGCTCCCGCCTTTCCGCGAACCGCCGAAACGCCCTGGCCCCGGCCCTCGGGGGTCAGGACACAGTGCGGTTTGCGCCGCAACGGCCTCAGGGGTGTCCGACTACGGAAACGGCAGGCTTGAACTGGCGTCTCCCGGTCCCGCGGAGACGTGCATCGGCACTGTCATCACCGCAGCTCGGCCTTCGACACCATGGCCGCTCCGCGCGCCGGAACGGCGATGGGGCCGGCTGCGAGTCGCGCAAGCAACGTCTCCATCCGGGTTGCCTCGTTGCTGCATATATCCAGGGTCGCGACCGGGCTCGTTGCCGCTGCGGTCCGCAACCTGGCGGTCGTCCTCTGGTAATCCTGGAATCCATCCATCCATAAAGCGTCGAGGTCGATTTCACCGCGAAGTCCAAGCTCCGCCCGGTTGAGCTCGGATCGGAACTGAGACAGGCGGTGTGGGTCGACCGGCTCAAGCCGGCTCTGCTTGAGGGATTCGATGCAGGCAAGCACGCGGGAGAATTGAAGATAGAGTTTGCGCATGGCATCGGCCTTGGCCGTGCGCAGGGCTTCCACCTCCGCCTCGCGCTGACCGGGGAGGTCGCGTCCGCCCCAGGTTTCTCTCAGCTCGGCATAGGCCTCTAAGGGCAGCCCCATGTCAGCGGTTGCGCTGGTGAACCCCGCATAATCAAATGCGGCGATCGCGCTAGCCTCATGTGCCGCTGCCAGGATCGACGCCGAATCCAATGTCTCGGGGCGGAAGCAATCCACTTGATCCTGTGTCGGGTGCACAACGCTGTGGGACAGGCGTTCGCGCCGGTTGGGCTGCACCGCTTCAACGATAGCAGCGAGCGCATCGGCGCGATTGAACAGGGTCAGGCAAAGGCCAGTCAGTTCCGCGCGAGACGGGGCGGGCGCCCGGCGCGCGTCGAACATCGTCCGCGCGACAGAAAGACCCGCATGCTCCAAGCAGCGCGCGAGGGCGGAGGGATCCAGCGCGCGCGGATCGACAGCGACCAGAAACCGTCCCTCCCCGGTCGACACGCCCACGAACTTCGCGGTCGCCACCTGAAGCAGAACCAGTTGGGCGCGCACGGTGATGGCCCGCAAGGCCGCCGTTCGCTCCGGGTTCCGGACATCCGCCGCCGAAATGAAAAAGCCGGACTGGGCGCCGTCACCGCCCTGGATCCACTGGTCCGGCAGGGCGAGCACGCCGTCGGGCGCCGGGCTGGGCACATCGAAATGCGCGGCGCGCCGGGCAAAATCCAAGCGGGTGAAGAGCGTGACGGTGCCGGAGGTGGCGCGGTTGGCGCGACTCGTATCGACAAACAGGCCGACGATGCCGTCGCTTCGGCACACAAAAGAAAGGCTGACCTCTCCGGCAGGAGAGGAGAGGGGGAGAGACAAGCGGCTGGGCTCTGCCAAAGCGGGCCAGCACCACAGGACGAGAAGCAATACGAGCCAGTGGCGCATCGATTTCGTTCTCAACCTACCTAAGTACCAATCTTAAAACTTTGTTAAGGAATGGCCACCGGAAATACATCCGAAATGACATGTATCTTTAAATTGTATTATTAAAATAACTCTCATAAGTTGAGGCGCGCGATCCGTGCCGGCAACACAATGTCGGCGCAAAGCCGCGCAGGTCAGAGCAAGACGGCCGGAAGGCCCGGCGCACAGCAGCGTTCTCGCTCTTCGATGTCTATTATTAGGCGATATTGAAGACTCGCTCGCGCCGAAATATGCTCAACCAGGGCGCGAGAAAAATGTTCACATCTGAGACGCGTGTGGCCAGCCGGACCGGTCTTCTCGCTGCCGAAGCGGGGGGAGAAGTTATCCTTTTGGATCCCGCGTCGGGGCTTTACTTCTCATTCGAGGGTGTCGGTTCAGAGATCTGGCGTCGCCTGGGATCTCCGATCAGTCTCCTCTCTCTCTGTGACGCTCTTTCCGAAGAATATGATGCCTCCCCCGAGGATATTCGCATGCAGACGATCGATTTTTTGTCTGACATGTTGGAAAAGCGTTTGATTATCGCGCTATGATATCAAGGACATTGCGTCGGGGTGAGGTTCTGGCGGCGCTAGCGGCGGCTTATGTGCTGGTGTTCGTCTTTCCGTTTCGAATGATCGCGCGCTGGCTAGGTGCCGCAGCTCCGCTCCCGGCGCCCGCTCCGGTGGATGGCCTCTGCGAGGTTGATCCGGGGATGGGCCATCCGGAACGCTGTTTTGAGGGGTGCCGACGTCTCGCGCGCACGGTCGAGCGCGCGGCCCGGCGGTCTCCCGTGCCTCTCACCTGTCTTGTCCAGGCTCTGGCACTTTGGATCCTGCTGCATCGGCGGGGCATTCTGGGCACTATCCGACTGGGTGTTCGGCCGGGCAAAGCCGGTCCCGAAGCTCACGCTTGGCTAAGCGTTGCGGACCGCATCATTCTTGGAGGGCGCGGAACGCACGCCTTCACCCCGATCGCGGATCTCGGCGGGGGGAGAATCCTGTCCCCCCTGAGCGACCCATCCGGTCCGGGGCGAGGAGGGCACCGGCCGCCATGTCCTTGACGCCTTGGCATTATCGCGTCAGCGGTCTGGAGGTCGCATCGGACACGCCCTTGTTCCGCCTGCGGACCTGTGGGTCGCAGGACGGATTGGTGGATGTGGCGGTGCGGTTCGCCGGTCTTGGCGCCATCGGGCAAACCGCCTTCGGCTGGGTCGGCGGAAATACGGGTGACTGCGTCGACCTTGTGATCTCGCCCACGCTTCGTTTTCGGATCGAGAACGGGTCAAGCATCATTGTCGATGCACAGCCGGACGTATCTGCGGCCCAGATCGCCACCTATCTGTTCGGCCCGGCGTTTGCCGCGCTCCATTATCAAAGGGGTCGGCCTCCCTGGCATGCCGGGGCGGTCGTGACGCCGGCTGGAGCCGTTGCGGTCGCCGGCATGCGGGGCGCCGGGAAGTCCACCACCGTGCAAGCCCTTCTGCGGGCAGGGTTTGCTTTCCTGTGTGACGATCAGATGGTTGTGTGCCCCGAGACCGGCCGCGTGGAGCCGGGCAATCCCTCGCTCAAGCTCTGGCGCCCCAGCGCCGGCCATTTTCAAATCCCCGTCGATCCGGACTCCCGAGTCGCCGAAGGCCTTGAGAAGTTTCATATTTCCTTGCCCTGCGGCACGCCGCGGATGGCAGCGCCGCTGAGCGCGATTTGTATTCTCGTGCGGGAGGCCGGCGCGCCATTGCCGTCGCGCACCCTCTTGAGCCCGCAAGAGGCCGTGGTGGCCTTATGCAATCTGGCGCACCACCTGCCGGCCGCGGCGGCCATGGGGCGCCAGGATGCGGTCTTCCACGCCGCCGCCCACCTTGCGGATCGGGTGCCGGTCTTTGTGGTCCGCCGGCCGGATGACCTCTCCCGCCTGGGCGAGGTCGTCGACCTGGTGCACGGCGCGGCGATGCTGGGCGGGGCCGCGCGGGCGGGGGGCTCGGGGTGACCGGAATCTGCGGCTTCGTGAACTGGGAGGGCCGGGGCGAGGCGGGGGAACGCTGTGCGCTGATGCGGCGGGCACTGCTGATCTATGGGTCGGATCGCTGCGCGGAATGGCAGGCCGGGGATGCGGCTTTAGGCATTGGATTAGCTCGGCTTTTGCCCGAGGACAGGTTCGATCGCCAGCCGCTGGCGGGCGGCGGCGGGCGCTGGCGGCTCGTGGCGGACCTGCGGCTCGACAACCGGCGGGAGCTGTGCGCGGACCTCGGACTAAGCTCTGGGCAAGCCAGGGAAGTTTCGGATTCCCAGATCCTCCTGCAGGCCTGGGAGGCGTGGCAGGAGGAGACGCCCGATCGGCTGGTGGGCGATTTTGCTTTCGCGGTTTGGGACGCGCACGCGCGTATCATGCATCTTACGCGCGATTATCTCGGTCAAAGACCGCTTTTTTACCACGCGAACCCGCGTTATTCGGCCTTTTCCAGCATGGCCCGCGGCCTTCATGCGCTCGGCGACATTCCGCTCGCGCCGAATTTGGAGCGGATCCGCGATTTCCTCGCCCTGGCGCCCACGCGGGGGGAGGGCAGCTTCTTTGCCGGCATCTCGCGGGTGGAGCCGGGGGAAACCGTCAGGCTGGGGGCGAGGGGGGAAGCGCGCCGGTCCTTCTGGTATGACTGGAGCCGGCGGCCGGAGGTGCGGTTCTCCCGCGACGCGGACTATGGGGATGCCTTGCGTGCCACGTTCGATCGCGCGGTGGAGGACCGGCTGAGAGCCCCTATGCCGGTGGCGAGCCAATTGTCCGGCGGCCTCGACAGCACGGCCGTCACTGCGACCGCGGCCCGGCTGCTGGAGGCGCGCGGCCAGAGGCTTCGGGCCTATACCCATGTGCCGCTGTCCGGCGTGAAGCTGGACGAGGCGGGCGGGCGCAACGGCAATGAGTGGGACCGCGCCCATGTCCTGGCCGAGGCCTATCCCAATATCGACCATATCGCCGTCGAGGCCGCCGACCGGCTCATCGGCGGCGACCTGGAGGCGCAGTTTCATTATTTCGAATTTCCGGCGCTCAATATCTGCAACCTGGTGTGGGGGCATGAAATCTCGCGCCTCGCCGGACGGCGCGGGCGCAGCGTCCTGCTGACCGGGTCGATGGGCAACGCCACCATCAGCCTGTCGGGACTGGAGCGGCCCGCCGAGCTGTTCCGGTCCGGCCGCTGGATCTCCTGGGTCCGCGAATGCCGTGCCTTGATGCGGAACGGGCACGGTGCGGCGAACGTGTTCCTGCTCCGCACCTTTGCCCCCTTTCTCCCCCCCGATGTGGTCTCCACCCTGATGAGATTGCGGGGGCGGCACGTGAGGCGGCTCGACGCCTATAGCGCCCTGCGCGCGGAGGAGCGCGACAGTCCCGGTTTTCGCCAGCGGATGCAGGCGTTGAGCTTTGATCCCACCTTCCGGCCCTGGCCCAGCGCGCGGGCTCTGTCGCAATTCATGTTGAGGCGGTTTGATGCGCCGGGCCAGAGCCACAAGGGGCACCTCGCCGCCTTCAATGTGGATGTGCGCGACCCGACCTGTGACCGCAGGATCGTCGAGTTCATGCAGGGGGTGCCGTCCGAATGTCTGTTACGGGATGGCCAGCCCAAATGGCTGTACCATCAGGCCTTCGCGGATCGCGTGCCGCCCGCCATCCGCATGGCGTCCCAGCGCGGGCTTCAGGGCGCCGACTGGCGGGAACGGTACGACCGTGCGCGCGCCAATCTCGCGTCGGAATGCGCGCGCGCCAGCGGCGATTCGCGGGTGAATGCGCTGCTGGATGTTCCGAGCTTGATCCGCACGCTTCAAATGCCCGGGGACGCGGCGGTTTCAGAACCCGAGGGCGTGGAACGGATCCGGCTGCGTCTGTTCCGTGCCCTCTCCGTCGCGCACTTCATCCGCAAGACCGACGTCGGCAACGCCGCGCCGGATGGTTCCACTCCGCCCGCGACCATTGACGTCTAGGATGTCGCCGAATCGGGGCCTTCGGGCGCGTTGGCTCCGGCCCCAAGGGTGACGCTGACAAGCGAGACTTCCCTGCACCGGGGCGCGGCCCAGGGGCGACGGGGCCGCGGCGAGTCGGAAGGGGCCACCTGAGCGGGCGTCGTCGGCGGCGTCGAAGAAATGGGATGCATCTGAACCCCCCGGTTGATGGGTGGCATCATACTTCGCTCCCGTGACGTCTACAACCTGAGGGCGCTGCGACGCCGTGCGCTCGTTTGTGATGGTGCGTGGCGATTGCCTCCCCTCGGTCTCGGAAATCGCCCTGTTTGCGAAAGTGGTCGCAGACATTCGGCCCCGTCGATCGTTGAAGGCGAATTTCTCAGGGGCGGCTGGCCGTCGGCGTTGAGGCGGCGGACCTCTGCCTCTCCCTCGCATCCGCGTCCGCAACCTACTGACCAAAAATGCAACCCTAAGGAGATTGGATAAAAAATATAATCCAGGGTTGCATTAAGGTCGGCCGCATGTATCATTGGTTGTGTTAAAGAACATAATCATATGGAGGTTGTGGATGGACCCGCTGCTCGGTGAAATCCGCCTGTTTCCCTTTGATTTCGCGCCGCGGGGATGGGCCAAGTGTGAAGGTCAGCGTCTTTTGATATCCCAATATTCCGCGCTCTTCGCGCTCCTCGGCACGCAATTCGGCGGGGATGGCAGCAAGGAGTTCGCCCTTCCGGATCTGCGCGGTCGCGCCATCGTCGGCGCGACACAGCTCTCTCCCATGAAGGACGCCGACTATGCGAACGGGAAGATGGTGGGGGTCGAGACCGTCACCCTGACGGACGCCAATATCCCGCAGCACAGCCATGCGGTGCGTGTGGCGGAGAAGGGGGATAACCGGCCATTTCCTGGCAATGGCTATTTCGCCCCCGTCACGAAGTCCGGATCAAATCCCACCGTTGCGATCTATGGCGAACCGTCCAATCCGCTGGTGGAACTTAAAGACGACACGGTGAGCCTGGTTCCGGCGGTCGGGCACAACAATATGCAACCGTTTTGCGTGGCGAATTACTGCATCGCCCTCACGGGATACTATCCCAATCGACCGTAAGCGCGGTCAAATCAGGGCGAAGCCGGCTTGCATTGCGGGAGAAGACGGTCGCCAGAAATAAATCCCGGCGCCGCCGACCGGAAAACACCACGGCCGGGACGGTGTCGGTATCAAAAGGGAGAATGGGACGCTCGTTTCTGACCGGATGGTCTCCATCGGGTTGGCGCCGTCCAGATCAAACCACAGGGGGCGTACATGGTGGATGGATGTCTTGGCGAAATCCGGATGTTTGCCGGAACCTATGCGCCGGAGGGATGGGCCCTTTGCGATGGGCGATCGCTCAGCGTGAACGAGTTTCAGGCTCTGTATGCGCTGATCGGAAACATCTGGGGCGGCGATCAGATTGCTTTCAAGATTCCCGATCTGCGTGGCCGGGTCCCGATCGGCACCGGTCAGGGGCCGGGGCTGACCAAGCGCGTGATCGGCGGTTCCGGCGGCGCGGCAGAGGTCATGGCGGAGGTTCCCACTCACCGCCACAAATTCTACGCCTCGACCCTTCCGGCCACCAGCCTGGATCCGAAGGACAAGATGCTCGCCACGGTCACGCCCGACAACAATACAAAAGGGCTTTATCTGAAGCCCCCCGCGAATCCGACCATCTCGCCCATGGCCGCGGATAGCGTTGTCGAAGAGCCAGGCGGTGCCGAACTGCACGACAATATCATGCCGAGCATGGGGTTGAACTTTATCCTGTGTCTGTACGGTGAATTTCCTGTTCAAGGGTGAAGGGAGGCTATGCCATGCTTGCGTTTATTGGTGAAGTGCGCGCATTTCCCTACACCTATGCGCCGTACGACGAATCAAAATGGTTGATCTGCGACGGAAGCACCTATCTCGTGCCCCAGCATCAAGCCCTCTACAGCATCATCGGTACGCTATACGGCGGCACTCCCAACAGAGACTTCAAAGTCCCGGATCTGCGCACCCGGATCGCGGTCGGTGCCGGGGTCGGCCCCGGACTTCCCCTCGTCTCCCTTGCCACCAGCTGGGGTTCGAACCAGATGCCGCTGACCTCGAACGAAATTCCCTCCCATACGCATCAAATCACGGCAAAGTATTCGAGTTTAGCCTCGGACCTGATGAACGCGCCGTCGAAAGATTATTACATTTCACGGACCTTGAATCAGTTCGATTATTCGAACGATCCTTTGACTGGAAGCAGCACCTTGAGCGAAAAGACGCTCTCCCTTGAAGGCGGGGGACAGGCGCACGAAAATCGGCAGCCGGTCACCGCAATCACCTTCTTCATCTGTTACGACGGTGAATATCCGATCCGCGAGTGAGCGGCGCGCGGTGCGGTGGCGGCGGGGAACCAGACCTGAAATCAGATTGTGCCGCCGCCGCCCTATCTCGGCAGCGGCATCTCGGAGCCGATCTGCACCGTGCCGCTGCGCTTGTCGTAGACACACATGATCATGACCGGCTGCTTCCCGCCCTTGGGCGTGCCGGTCAGCAGGGCGAGCCCATAGCTTTCGCTGCCGAACGGATCAACCTGGGCCTTCGCGCCGGGCAGGAGAGGCGCCGCCGCCTTCAGGCAGGCGGCACTGACAGACGCGCGCAGGGCATCCCACGCCTCGGGGGCGGAGGCGCCGGCCGGGGTTGCCGCTGCCGCCGCGACCAGCAGAAGGCCGGAAAGGGTCATCGCAAGGCGGGTCATGGTCGCTCCTGTCAGCGGGGGCCGTTGCGCTTCATGGCGTCCAGAAGCGCCGCACCAAAGGCGCCGGTGGCGGGCGCCTGGTCCTTGCGCTGCGGCGCGGGCGCGGGCCTGCGCTCCGATCGCGGGTCGCTGGCGGGGCGGGCCGCGCCGTCCTTGCGCATGGTGAGGGAGATGCGTTTGCGGGGCACGTCCACCTCCAGAACCTTCACCTTCACCACGTCGCCAGCCTTCACCACCTCGTGGGCATCCTTCACGAACCGGTCGGCCAGCTGGGAAACATGCACCAAACCGTCCTGGTGGACGCCGATATCCACGAACGCCCCGAACGCGGCGACATTGGTCACGGTTCCCTCCAGGAGCATGCCGGGGCGCAGGTCCTTGATATCGTCGATGCCGTCGGCGAAGGAGGCGGTCTTGAATTCGGGGCGCGGGTCGCGGCCGGGCTTTTCCAGTTCGGCCAGGATGTCCTTGACGGTGGGCAGGCCGAACCGCTCGTCCACGAAGGCGCGCGGGTCGAGCGCGCGCAGCGCGGCGCTGTCGCCCATGAGGGTGCGCACGTCGCGCCCGCAGGCGGCGACGATCTTCTTCGCCACGCCATAGGCTTCGGGGTGAACGGCGGAGGCGTCCAGCGGCTCCTTGCCGTCCGCGATGCGCAGGAAGCCGGCGCATTGCTCGAAGGTGCGCGGCCCGAGGCGTGAGACCTTCAGAAGCTCGCGCCGCGACGCGAAGGGGCCGTTGGCGTCGCGGTGGGCGACGATGGCCTCCGCGAGTGAGGCCCCGAGCCCGGACACCCGCGCCAGCAGGGAGGCGGAGGCGGTGTTGAGGTCCACGCCCACCGCATTCACTGCGTCTTCCACCACGGCATCGAGCGCGCGGGCGAGGCGGCCCTGGTCCACGTCGTGCTGATATTGGCCGACGCCGATGGATTTCGGCTCGATCTTCACCAGTTCGGCCAGCGGGTCCTGGAGGCGCCGGGCGATGGAGACCGCGCCGCGCAGCGACACGTCGAGATCTGGAAATTCCGCCGCCGCCGTGGCCGAGGCGGAATAGACCGAGGCGCCGGCCTCGCTCACCACCACCTTGATGGGGCGCGCTTCGGCGGGCAGCCGGCCCAGCAGATCGGCGGCGAGCTTGTCGGTCTCGCGGCTCGCCGTGCCGTTGCCGATGGCGATCAATTCCACCTTGTGGCGCGCGATGAGCGCGGAAAGCGCCGCCTGCGCGCCCTGGATGTCGTTGCGCGGGGCGAAGGGATAGATGGTGGCGGTGTCCAGCACCTTGCCCGTGCGGTCCACCACCGCGACCTTCACGCCGGTGCGGATGCCGGGATCGAGGCCCATGGTGGCGCGCGCGCCGGCGGGCGCCGCGAGCAGCAGGTCCTTCAGGTTGCGGGCAAAGACGCGGATGGCCTCTTCCTCCGCCCGCTCGCGGGCCTCCAGCATGAGATCCACGGACAAGGTCATGGAGAGGCGCACCCGCCAGGCCCAGCGCGCCACCTCCAGCAGCCAGGCATTGCCCGGGCGGGTGTCGGCCACATCGAGCGCGGCGGCGACGAGGCGCTCCGCCGGCTTGAGGGGCGCGGGATCTGTGGCGTCCACCTCGATCTCCACCGAGAGGATTTCCTCATTGCGCCCGCGCAGCATGGCGAGCACGCGGTGGCCCGGCGCGGTGGCCCATTTTTCCGAATGGTCGAAATAGTCGGAGAATTTGGCGCCGGCCTCCTGCTTGCCCTCCATCACCCGCGCATGCAGCACCGCCGCCTGCCGCATATGGGCGCGCAGGCGGCCGAGCAGGTCGGCATTCTCGGTCAGCCCCTCGACGATGATGTCGCGCGCGCCTTCGAGCGCGGCCTTCACATCCGCCACCTCGCCGGTGACGAAGGGCGAGGCGAGATCGGCGGGCGCGGCGGCGCGATCGGCGAGGATCGCCTCGGCCAGCGCCCCGAGCCCGCGCTCGCGGGCAATCTCGGCGCGGGTGCGGCGCTTGGGCTTGTAGGGGAGATAGAGATCTTCCAGCTCCGCCTTGGTCGCGGCGCCCGCGATGCGCGCCTCCAGATCGTCGGTGAGCTTGCCCTGGCCGCGAATGGTCTCCAGCACGCTGGCGCGGCGCGCTTCCAGTTCGCGCAGATAGGTCAGGCGCTCGTCCAGCGTACGCAATTGGGTGTCGTCGAGCCCGCCGGTCGCTTCCTTGCGGTAGCGCGCGATGAAGGGGACGCTCGATCCCTCGTCCAGCAGCGTTACCGCCGCCGCCACCTGTTCCGGGCGGGCGGAGATTTCGGCCGCGATGGTGCGGGCGATGGAAGCGGCGGTGCGGGGATCGGCCATTCGGGACTCGGCTTGCAATGAAAGGGCAGGCCTTATAGCAGATCGGCCCATTCCCTGCGCGGCGCGCCTTCAGGTCCCTTGGGCATTCCGCCTATTCACTTCGGCTTGAAAAACCTCAATCTTATTCTGCAGTTCAGCTTTCAAGCCTTCTTCTCGGCCATCAAATGGCCTGCCAAGGAACGCGTTTAGCGCTATACTCATGCCTTCGATCTCAGCAATTAGTGCTTCGGTGGTGGCGCTGGAAAGTTCCAATTCCTCCTCCCATGTTCTGCCCGGAATAAGTAGTTATGCGGTCATGGCGACCGCTCGTCTAGAGCGTCAGGTTTCAAGTTAAGATATTACTCTTAATCCTGGGTCGCTCAAAATGCGGTGGTTCGGGCTGATTCACTCCGGGCAGCGCTCTAGAATTTGGACACTCACATAGCGTCGCAACGCCCCCCCGACCGTAAAGGGTGACCGCGTCAGCTCACACCAGCCCCTTCACCACCAAGTCGTAATAATCGAGCGCGATCTCCTCGGCGCTCTTCTTGCCCGTGGGGCGGAACCAGCGGGTCATCCAGCTGAGCAGCGAGAGCACGGCGCGCCCGGTCATGGCCACGTCCACGGGGCGGAAGGAGCCGTCCGCGATGCCGTCGGCGATGATCTCGCGCAGCAGGCCCTCATGGGCATCGCGCAGCTTCAGCGCGTCGTCCTTCAGTTCCGCGTTCGCCATGCCGGAATAGCCCACCAGCATGGTGACGAAGGCATGGTAATTGGCCTCGATGCACATGGCATGGGCCACCATGAAGCGGCGCAGCCGCTCGGGCGCGGGATCGTCCGGCTTCACCGCCTCGGCCGCGCTTTCATAGAGCGCGGTGAGGGTGGCGATGATGATGGCGTCGTAAATCTCCTGCTTGGAGGAGAAATAATTGTAGATGGCGCCCTTGGAATAATTCATCGCCGCCGCGAGCGTGGCGAGCGAACTGTCCCCATAGCCCTTTTCGGCGAACAGGCGCGCCGCCTCGCGCAGGATTTCCGCGCGCGGATCGTCCAGCAAGGGCGGGCGGCCCATGCGCCGCTCCGGTACGGGCTTTTCCGGCGCGGGGGAGGGGGCGGGCTGTTTCATGCATCCTCGACACAGCGGGTCCGCACAGGGCCGCCTTGACTTGCCGGAAAAGATATATACTGACTGGTCGGAATGTAAATAAGGAGGCCGGAATGAGCGCCCCGTCTGCATCCGCGGTTTTCGATTGGTCCGACCCGTTCGACCTGAACGGCCAGCTCACGGAGGAAGAGCGGCTGGTGCGCGACACCGCGCGCGACTATGCGCAGGAAAAGCTCCTGCCGCGCGTGACCTCCGCTTATCTCGATGAGCGTTTCGACCGCGAGATCATGAGCGAGATGGGCGAGCTCGGCCTGCTTGGCTCCACCATTCCCGAGGAATATGGCGGCGCGGGCCTCGGCTATGTGTCCTATGGCCTCGCCGCGCGCGAGGTGGAGCGGGTGGATTCGGGCTATCGCTCGGCCATGAGCGTGCAGTCCTCGCTCGTCATGCACCCCATCAATGCCTATGGCAGCGAAGAGCAGCGCAAGAAGTACCTGCCCAAGCTCGCGAGCGGCGAGTGGGTCGGCTGCTTCGGCCTCACCGAGCCGGACGCGGGCTCCGATCCCGCCGGCATGCGCACCCGCGCCGAGAAGATCGACGGCGGCTACCGCCTCAACGGCGCGAAGATGTGGATCACCAATTCCCCCATCTCCGACCTCGCGGTGGTGTGGGCGAAGTCCGCCGCCCATGGCGACCAGATCCGCGGCTTCGTCGTGGAGCGCGGCATGAAGGGCTTCTCCACGCCCAAGATCGAGAAGAAGCTCTCGCTGCGCGCCTCCATCACCGGCGAGATCGTGCTGGAGAATGTCGAACTCCCCGAGGAGAACCTGCTCCCCAACGTGCAGGGCCTGAAGGGTCCGTTCGGCTGCCTCAACCGCGCCCGCTACGGCATTGCATGGGGCGCCATGGGCGCGGCGGAAGCCTGCCTTGCCGCCGCGCGGCAATACACGCTGGACCGCAAGCAGTTCGACCGCCCGCTGGCGGCCACCCAGCTGGTCCAGCGCAAGCTCGCGGACATGTCCACCGACATCGCCTTCGGCCTACAGGCCTGCCTGCGCGCCGGGCGCCTGTTCGACGAGGGCCAGCTTGCGGTGGAGACCATCTCCTACATCAAGCGCAACAATTGCCAGAAGGCGCTCGATATCGCCCGGCAGGCGCGCGACATGCATGGCGGCAACGGCATCTCGGCCGAGTTCCATGTGATGCGCCACGCCGCCAATCTGGAGACGGTCAACACCTATGAAGGCACGGCCGACATCCATGCGCTGATCATCGGCCGCGCCATCACCGGCATCCAGGCCTTCTTCTGAGCTTCGACACCAAGTTTCCTTCAATCCCGCCCTTCCCCCTTAAGGGGGGGCAGGGCAACGTCTTGAAAGCGCGCTCCCGCCGGACGGGTCCGGTGGCGCGCGTTTTTTGAGACCCAGCGTCGGATCGACCTTCCATGTCCCGTCCCCTTGCCGGAATCCGTGTCCTCGAACTTGCCCGCATCCTGGCAGGTCCCTGGTCGGGCCAGCTTCTTGCCGACCTCGGTGCCGAGGTCATCAAGGTCGAGCGGCCGGGAGCGGGCGACGACACGCGCGGCTGGGGCCCGCCCTTCATGAAAGGCGCGGACGGGCAAGACATCGGCGCCGCCTATTTCCATGCCACCAACCGGGGCAAGAAATCGGTCGCGGTGGATTTCGAGAGCGAGGAAGGGCAATCCGTCATCCGCGCGCTCGCGGCGCGCACCGACGTCATCATCGAGAATTTCAAGGTGGGCGGCCTCGCCAAATACGGGCTCGATTATGAGAGCCTCGCCAAGGTCAATCCGCGCCTCATCTATTGCTCCGTCACCGGCTTCGGCCAGGACGGCCCCTATGCCCCCCGCGCGGGCTATGACTATCTGGTCCAGGGCATGGGCGGACTGATGGACCTCACGGGCCAGCCGGACGGCGAGCCCCAGAAGGTGGGCGTCGCCTTCGCGGACATCTTCACCGGCCTTTATGCCACGGTGGGCATTCTCGCCGCCCTGCGCCAGCGCGAGAGCACGGGCAAGGGCGCGCGGGTGGACATGGCGCTGCTGGACACGCAGGTCAGCGTGCTCGCCAACCAGGCCATGAACTATCTCGCCTCGGGCATCGCCCCGACCCGCATGGGCAATGCCCATCCCAATATCGTGCCCTATCAGGTGTTTCCCGCCTCCGACGGCCATCTCATCGTGGCGGTGGGAAATGACGGGCAGTTCTCCCGCTTCTGCACCGCCATCGGGGCCGGGGAATTGGCGCTCGACCCGCGCCACCACACCAATGCGGGCCGCGTCGCCAATCGCGACGAACTCACCGCCGCCATCGCTGCCGTGACCGCGACCTTCGCCCGCGACGACCTGCTGGCGCGCCTGGAAAAGGCGGGCGTTCCCGCCGGCCCCATCAACACCGTCGCGCAGGTGTTCGAGGACCCGCAGGTGATCCATCGCGGCATGAAGGCGGCGTTGAAGGAAGCCGGCGGCGGCAGCGTGCCCGCCGTGGCGAGCCCCATCGTCATCGATGGCCGGCGCATGGTCTCGCGCTGCGCCAGCCCGCGTCTCGGCGCCGATACGCAATGGGTGATGGAATTGCTGCGCAGCGAGCGCGGCGAGGGGTAGGGCGCCTCCTCCCCAGCGGCCTTGATTAAGTCTGATGCCGGGCGTATCGAAACGCCGGGACACCTCCCCCCAACGGGAGGCGCCCATCTGAAAGGATGGATCAGATGACGACGCATGACGCTCCGGCCGCTCGCCCGGAAAACCCGAACTTCTCCTCCGGCCCCTGCGCCAAGCGCCCCGGCTGGTCGCTCGATGCGCTGCGCGACGCGCCGCTCGGCCGCTCCCACCGCGCCAAGGTGGGCAAGGTGAAGCTGAAGGAAGCCATCGACCTTACCCGCGACGTGCTCGACGTCCCCGCCGGCTATCGCATCGGCATCGTGCCCGCCTCCGACACGGGCGCGGTGGAAATGGTGCTGTGGTCCATGCTCGGCGCCCGCCCCGTGGACATGCTGGCCTGGGAAAGCTTCGGCGAAGGCTGGGTGACGGACGTGGTGAAGCAGCTGAAGCTCGCCGACGCCCGCGTCATGACGGCTCCCTATGGCGAACTGCCGGACCTCAAGGCGGTGGATTTCAGCCATGACGTGGTCTTCACCTGGAACGGCACGACCTCCGGCGTCATGGTGCCGGACGCGGACTGGATTCCCGCCGACCGCCAGGGCCTGACCATCTGCGACGCCACTTCGGCGGCATTCGCCCAGAAGCTGGATTTCGCCAAGCTCGATGTGGTGACCTTCTCCTGGCAGAAAGTGCTGGGCGGGGAAGCTGCGCATGGCATGCTCATTCTCTCCCCCCGCGCGGTGGAGCGGCTTGAGACCTACAAGCCCGCCTGGCCGCTGCCGAAGATTTTCCGCCTGACCAAGGGCGGCAAGCTTATCGAAGGGATTTTCGAGGGCGAGACCATCAACACGCCGTCCATGCTGTGCGTGGAAGACTATATCGATGCGCTGCGCTGGGCGCAGTCGGTGGGCGGGCTCGCCGGCCTCCAGGAGCGGTCCAACCGCAATTTCGAGGCGATCGCCCAGTGGGTGCATCGCACGCCGTGGGTGGATTTCCTCGCCGTTGACCCGGTGACGCGCTCCAACACCTCGGTCTGCCTGAAGGTTGTGGACCCGGACGTGACCGCGCTGCCCGCCGACGCCCAGGCGGCCTTTGCCAAGGCCATCGCCTCGGGCCTGGAGAAGGGCGGCATCGCCTATGACATCGGCTCCTACCGCGATGCCCCGGCGGGCCTGCGCATCTGGTGCGGGGCGACCGTGGAACGTGCCGACGTCGAGGCCCTGACGCCCTGGCTCGACTGGGCCTATGGCGTCGCGAAGTCCTCGCTGACGCAGGCGGCCTGACGGTCTCAAGCGTCAGTCCCCACGTTCCGCATCTATCGCCATGGCCGGGGTTGACCCGGCCATCCACGGGCCTCCGCACTGTCGCGTCCGGCGGATAGCCGTGGATGCCCGGGTCAAGCCCGGGCATGCAGCCGTTATTGATGCGGGTCCCCTGACTTCTTCTTCTGGAGCCCCACCATGGCCCCTCGCGTTCTCATTTCCGACAAGCTGTCCGACGCCGCCGTCCAGATCTTCAAGGATCGCGGCATTGAGGTGGACTTCCAGCCCGACCTCGGCAAGGACAAGGACAAGCTCGCCGAGGTGATCGGCAATTATGATGGCCTCGCCATTCGCTCGGCCACCAAGGTCACGCCGAAAATCCTGGAAAAGGCCACGCGCCTGAAGGTGATCGGCCGCGCCGGAATCGGCGTGGACAATGTGGACATCCCGGCCGCCACCGCCAAGGGCGTGATCGTGATGAACACGCCCTTCGGCAACTCCATCACCACCGCCGAGCATGCCATCGCGATGATGTTCGCGCTCGCCCGCCAGATCCCCCAGGCGGATGCCTCCACCCAGGCCGGCAAGTGGGAAAAGAACCGCTTCATGGGCGTCGAGCTGACGGCGAAGACCCTCGGCATCATCGGCTGCGGCAATATCGGCTCCATCGTGGCCGAGCGCGGCGTGGGCCTGAAGATGAAGGTGATCGCCTATGATCCCTTCCTCTCGCCCGAGCGCGCCTTGGACCTCGGCGTGGAGAAGGTGGAGCTGGAGGACCTGCTGGCGCGGGCCGACGTGATCACCCTCCACACCCCGCTCACCGAGAAGACCAAGAACGTCCTCTCGGCGGAAAATCTCGCCAAGACCAAGAAGGGCGTGCGCATCATCAATTGCGCGCGCGGCGGTCTCGTGGACGAGGGCGCGCTGCGCGCCGCGCTGGACAGCGGTCAGGTGGCCGGCGCCGCCTTCGACGTGTTCACCGTGGAGCCGGCGGAGACCAATCCGCTGTTCGGACATCCCAACGTGGTCTGCACCCCCCATCTGGGCGCCGCCACCACGGAGGCGCAGGAGAATGTGGCGCTCCAGGTGGCCGAGCAGATGAGCGACTATCTGCTCTCCGGCGCCATTTCCAACGCGGTGAACTTCCCCTCCATCACCGCCGAGGAAGCGCCCAAGCTGAAGCCCTTCATCGAACTCGCCGAAAAACTCGGCTCGTTCGCGGGACAGCTCACCGATACGGACCTAAAGACCATCCGCATCACCTATGAGGGCGAGGTGGCCAAGCTGAAGGTGAAGGCCCTGACCAGCGCGGCGGTGGCCGGTTTGCTGCGGCCCGCTCTGGCGGACATCAATGTCGTGTCCGCGCCGAGCGTCGCCAAGGAGCGCGGCATCGTGGTGGAGGAGACCACGCGGGCGGCCGAGGGCGATTTCGACAGCCTCATCACCCTGACCGTCATCACCGACAGCTATGAGCGCTCGGTATCGGGCACGGTGTTCGCGGACGGCGTGCCGCGCATCGTCACCATCAAGGGCATCAAGGTGGACGCGGAGTTCGCGCCCTCCATGCTCTATGTGACCAATGAGGATAAGCCCGGCTTCATCGGCCGTTTCGCGAGCCTTCTGGGCGATGGCGGTGTGAACATCGCCACCTTCGCGCTCGGCCGCGACCGCCAGGGGGGCGATGCGATCGCCCTTGTGGAAGTGGACGGCGCGGTGCCGGCGGAGATCCTCGACAAGGTGAAGGCCCTGCCCCACGTGAAGCAGGCCAAGGCGCTCACTTTCTGATCTTGGCCCCTTGAAAATTGAAAGCCGCCGGATGCCCGTCCGGCGGCTTTTTCATTTCGTGGCCGCTGTGGCGGGCTTGGCCGGCTTCGCGCGGGTGGCGGTCACGATGCCCACCAGGACCAGGGCATAGCCCGCGCCGTGATACCATTCGAGCCGCTCGCCCAGGAGCAGGATGGCGAGTGCGGAGCCGAACACCGGCATCAAATGGAAGAAGGGCGCGGCCCGGTTGGCGCCCACCAGTTCCACGCCCCGGTTGAAGCACAGATAGGCGAGCAGCGCCGGGAACAGGCTCACATAAAGGATCACGCCGAAGGTCGTCAGATTCGGCGAAAGGGTCACGCCCTGCTGCGCTTCCCACACCGCGAACGGCACCAGAAGCAGCGCGCCCAGCGCCATGATGGCGGTGAGGAAGGAGAGCGCGCCGAGCGCCGGCCGCACCCGCAGGATGGCCGCGTAAAAGCAATAGATCAGCAAGGCGGAGATGATCCACACATCGCCGATATTGGGCTTGAGGTGCAACAGCACATCGAGATCGCCCTCGCTGACGATGGTGAGCACGCCCAACAGAGACAAGAGGATGCCGGCCATCTGGCCGAGCGACAGGCGGTCCTTGAACAGGACGAGGCTCCACAGCGCGATCAGCAGCGGAGACACGGACTGCACCAGGAGCCCGTTGAGCGCCTTGGTATATTGCAGGCCGTAATAGCTCATGGCGTTGTAGCTCGCGATGCCGGAGGCCGCGAGCACGGTGAGGATCGGCAGATGGCGCACGATGATGGGCCAGTCCGCGCGCACCTGGCGCCAGGAAAAGGGCAGGATCAGAAGCGCCGCGAGACCCCAGCGCACGCAAGCGAGCGTGATGGGCGGGATCTGCCCGGCGATGCCGCGCCCCAGCACCATGTTCGTGGACCAGAGCAGTGCGGTGACGGTGAGCAGGAAATACGGCGCGTCATACAGGCGCTTGCCGAGGCGGGTGAGCAAAGGGGCAGCCATGGGGTTTCCTCGATGCGAGGGGTTTAGCCGTCCGCGCGCCGATGCAAAAGCAAGAGTTTTGAAATCAACCTATCAGTGAAGCTTATGAAATTATGAGAACCCGCAGGGGCGGGGGATTGTCGGCTTAAGCTGAGCCTTGGGGGATTGTGCAGCGCTGCCGGCTTTCGGTCGGCAGCTTGCTAGGGCGCGAAGAAATTCTTCAGCCCGCCCTCCTGGAGGAGCAGGTAGCTGGTGGGATTGTCGGGGCAGAGGCCGCCCGCGCATTCCAGCACCGTGGAGACGCCGTTGCCGAGCGCCATGGCGAAGCCCAGGCCCAGCGCCACGAGGGCGAGCCCGCTCCAGGTCGGCAGGCCGGGATCGAAGCTGAACTGGCGATCGAACAGAAGCAGCGCCGCCGCGCCCACGATCACCACGCCGAACAGGATCGCCGCCCAGCTATAGAAATGCAGCCCCAGGAAGGGCGCGCCGAATCCGGCATCGCCGGGCGCGATATGGAGCAGCATCTGGCGCACCGCAACGGCGAACCCGACCGCGGCGCTGAGGATCATGAGGCCGTAATGGCTCGGCCGGGGGCCGAAGCGCACATTCAGCGCCAGCGCCGCCGCCACTCCGACGAAGCCGGCCCGCTGGAGCAGGCAGAGCGGGCAGGGCAGTTCGCCGAACGCGAGCTGATCCACGAAAGCGACCATCAGCACCACGCAGATGCCGATGAGCCCGAGGATGTTGAGGGTGCGGGAGAGGGCGGGCGTCATGGCTGCCTCACAGCGAAATCGGGAGCGCATCCGTCGCGTGGACCTTGAACAGGACCAGCGTCGCGATGAGCGAAAGCGCCAAGAGCGCGACCGCAAGGCGCCTCTGGCCGGCGAGGATGCCGGCAAAGGCCAGGGTGAAGCCAAAAAAGGGCAGGCTCATCATCGCGCGGCGTTTCCTCGCTGTCCGGCGCGTCAGCGCGCGCGCGGCCTTTGAAGGCGCAGCCTACGGAGCTTCCTTGGTCCGCGAAAGCCCTTGTCTCCCGCTTTCCCCCGTCTGCGAGAGTGCGCGGACCGTGGTCAGCCTCGGGCAAGGCGCGTCGGCGAGTATGCGGACGACCCTAGGTACGGGGAAACCTCTCATGGTTGTCGTCGCCGACAAGATCCTGCGAATCATCGGCCCCACCGGCCGCCCTTCCACCACGGCGGAAATGTCCAAGCTGATGCTGCGCGAACGCGCGCTCGAAGGTCAGTTGCGCGAAGACAAAAGCGCGGCGCGTCCCGACGATCCG
The DNA here is from genome assembly GCA_040755535.1 of Pseudomonadota bacterium. Lineage (GTDB taxonomy): Bacteria > Pseudomonadota > Alphaproteobacteria > Rhizobiales > Xanthobacteraceae > Aquabacter. The sequence continues at coordinate 21,594 of JBFMAV010000052.1, forward strand.
GCCGCCCAGGCGGAGATCCGCGCGAAAGAGGACGCGCTGCGCGAGGTCCGCAAGAAGATCGAGGCCCTGAAGGCCCAGCTTGCGGAACTGGATGCGCAGGAGAAGAAAGAGGCCCGCGCCGCGCAGGCGGTCCGCGAGGTCCAGGCCAAGACCGGCCTCTTCTGACCGGCCTTTTTGACAACGCACGAAGAGGGCCGGGTCCGCGTAGACCCTCACGGCCCATGCAGCCAATTCGCTCCCGGCGGCTCAAGATCAAGCGCGCGCGGCAGGTCTTTTTGACCCAAGATCGGATTTCTAAGCGTCGCGTCGCGCCATCCCATACTGCTTATGCCGGTCGCGCGCGGCGTGGATGTTCGAGAATCGAGCGATAGGGACCTGCGACTCAGCCGAGCCCCGAAAGATGAATGATTTATGTCATTGTCATTCATTGAAAATATTTCAGTGGTACGCTACCGGGGTACGCGCGTTGCGCTATGCTCCGCGTGGGCTGATTGTGAAGGGGCCATGTGATGTCCACCTATAAACTGAACGTTGACGAAGAAGCTGTGGCGACCCCCGACGTCGCCGGTGCTTCCGAACCGGTGCCCGCGAGCGGATCGGACGATCTGGTCGGCAAGACCGCGACCATCGCCGTGGTCGCGGCGGGCGTGGCGCTGTTCGAAGTGGCCCTCATCCCCGGCATGGTGATCGGTGTCGCCGCGGCGCTCGCCCCGAATTTCCTGCCCAAGGTCGGCGCGCGCATGAAGCCCATGCTGCACACCGCCGTGCGCGGCGCCTACAAGGTCGGCAACAAGGCCCGCTCCGCCGTCAGCGAAGTTCAGGAACAGTTTCACGACATCGCCGCGGAAGTGAAGGCCGAGCAGGTCGCCGAGGCCCATCAGGCACCGGCCGCCGCCGCTCCCAAGCACTGAAGAGAGCTTCCGCCCGTCAGCGGTGCGCGCGGCGGACATCGTGCCGCGCGACCGCCTACGCGGCTGCGGCCTTCCCGCGAAGGCGGCAGGGCTCGCCAGTTTTCTCGTCCATCAGACAGGTTCGTCGGAAAGATCAAAGGGGGCGCGCGTGGCTGCAATCGAGCTCGAAGAACAGCAAGGTGATGCCCCGCTCCCCGCGCAGGACGCGTCCGCCGCGCCGGAGGCCGCTGCCGCGCGCAAGGTCAAGAAGATGAGCCTGCGCATCGTTCATCAGGTGCCCGGCCGCGTGCGCCTGAAGGTGCGCAAGGGCAAGTCCCACCCCGAGCTTCTGGCCCTGTACCAGGATCTCTTTTCCAAGATGCCAGGCATCGCCAGCGTGGAGGCGCGGCCCGACAGCGGCAGTCTCATCCTCCACTATGATGTGCGCCAGGAAAGGACCTTCGCGGACCAGTTCGGGCAGTTCTGCCAATCCCACGCCATCCAGGGCGCCGCGCCCCGGCTGGGCGACGAGGTGGAGCAGATCGCGAGCAAGATCGAAGCCGAGGCCAAGTTCCTCGCCGAGCGGTCTGAGTTCGCCAAGAACACCGTCGATTTCTTCAAGAAGGTCGATTACGAGCTCAAGGTCTCCACGGACAATGTGCTCGATCTCAAAGTGGTGCTCGTCGGCGGCCTTGCCGTCTACACCTTCATGGAGCTGGGCGCCGGGGCGGCGACCCCCATGTGGGTGACTCTCGGCCTGTTCTCCCTCAACCATCTGGCGGAGCTGCAGACCCAACAGCATCAAGCCCCGGCCATGGTCGGGGCCCGCGGCTAGGGGTGCGGCCGACCCCGGCGCCATCACACCGGTGAAACCTTCTCTCTTCATGATTTAGCGGCTGATCCCGCGCCCGCGCTTCGGCGTGCCGGCAGAGGTCAGTTCCCAAAAGACCGTCTGCGGGATCGAGGCGCAGTTCGATGGATTTTAAAGTCTGCCATTCCATGCCGGGGCGCATCCGCCTCAGCACGCCGCTTCTCGCCCATCCCTCGGCCTTCGCCACCGCCACGCTGTCCTGGCTGGAGGCGCAATCCTGGGTCAAAAGCGCCCGCGTGAATTACGGCTGCGCCAGCCTCATTCTGGAATATGACCCCGCGCGGCAGGCCGATCTTGAGTCAACGCTCGGCCTCATCCGCCATCTCAGCGTGGACGATCTTGAAGCGTTTCTCGCCTCCGCCGCCAAAGCCCCGGAGGCGAATGCGCCGCAGCAGCCCAAGGCGGTCTCGCGGCGCCAGCCCTTGACCTTGCCGACCGTCTCGCTCGGCCTTGCCTTGATCCCGCACCCGGTGGCGTTTGCCGTCAACATCCCTCTGACGCTCTATAACGCGCTGCCGATCTTCAAGCGCGCCTGGCACGTCTGGAGCACGGAAAAGCGCCTCAACGTCGACTTCCTCGATACCCTCGCCATCTCGGCCTCCCTCGCGCAGGGCAATCCGATGGCGGGCAGCATCATCGTGTGGCTGGTGCGGCTCGGGGATTGGATCCGCGACCTGACCGCCGCCGGTTCCAAGCGCGCGGTGCGCGAATTGCTCGAATTCCGGGGCAAGAGCGCCTGGGTCATGCGCGAGGGCGTGGTGGAATCGGTCCCCGCGGAAGACCTCCAGGTGGACGACCATGTAGTGGTCTATCCCGGCGAGATGATCCCGGTGGATGGCGAAATCCTGCGCGGACATGCCACCATCGACCAGAAGACCATCACCGGCGAGGGGCTGGCGGTGTCGCGTGCCGTGGGCGATCAGGTGTTCGCGGCCTGTATCGTCCAGGAGGGGCAGATCACCATTCGCGCCAAGCGGGTGGGGGACGACACCACCGCCGGGCAGATCGCGCGCATCGTGGAATCCAATCCCGCCGGCGACACGCGCATGCAGAATCACGCGGAGCGTTTCGCCGATCGCCTCGTCGTGCCCACCGTCGGGCTCGCCGTTGGCACCGCCTTGCTCACGCGCGATTTCAACCGCTTCCTGTCCCTGGTGATCGTGGATTACGGAACCGGCATCCGCGTCGCCGCGCCGACCTCGGTCCTCTCGTCCATGACCCATGCCGCGCGCTCCGGCATCATCATCAAGAGCGGCGGCCACATGGAGAAGCTGGCCGAGATCGACACCGTGGTGTTCGACAAGACCGGCACCCTCAGCTACGGCACGCCGCACGTCACGAACATCATCAGCTACAACGAATTCATCGACGAGGGCCACATGCTGGCGCTGGCGGCGGCGGCAGAGACGCACCTCCAGCATCCCGTGGCCGAGGCGCTGCGCGAGAAGAGCCGGGAGATGGCGCTTCAGATCCCGCCCTGCGATGAAACCGAATATCATATCGGTCTTGGCGTCGAAGGGCCGGTCAACGGCTATTACATGCATGTCGGCAGCGAGCGCTTCATGCGCCAGAGCGAGATCCGCGTCGACCATATCGCGAGCGACCGCGCCGGCATCGACCATATGGGGCATTCCTGCCTGTACGTGGCGGTGGACGGCAAGCTCGCCGGCCTCATCTCCTATGAAGACCAGATCCGCCCGGAAAGCCGGCCGGTGATCGAGCGGCTGCATGCCATGGGCATTCGCGACACGGTGATGCTCACCGGCGACAATGCCGTGGTCGCCTCCGCCGTCGGCCGGCGCCTCGGCCTCACGCGCCAGGTGGCGAACATGATGCCCGCCGACAAGGCCGAGGTGATCCGCAGCCTCCAGCGCGAGGGCCGGACCATCGCCATGATCGGAGACGGCATCAACGATTCCCCCGCCTTGAGCTATGCGGATGTGGGCATCGCCATGAAGCATGGGGCGGACATCACCCACGAGACCGCCGACGTGATCCTGATGGAAGATTCGCTCTGGAAGCTCGTCCAGGCGGTGGAGATTTCCCGTGGAGCGGTGGGGCTCATCAAGCAGAATTATGCCATCGTCGCGGCGCTCAACACGCTGGCCCTCGGGCTCGCGCTGCCCGGCAATCTGGTGCGGCCCGAGGTCACGGCGCTCATCAGCAATGGCTCGGCCATCCTTGCAAGCCTGAATGGTGTGCGTCCTCTCATGCGGTGACACCGATGACAGATCGTCCAGAATTCGAGATCACCCTTCAGGCCCAGCACGCCCGCGAACTCGCGGCGGCGGTTCACCTGCTGGAGCGGCCGACCTTCGCCGCGCGCCTCGCTGACTATGCCGGACAGCCGGTCAACCAGCTCCTCAAGCTGATGCCTCGCCCGGTCAATCGCAGGGTGCAGGGCATCGTCCGCGTCGCCATCCTGCAATGCCTTGAGATCGCGGTGAATTCGTTGGACGAGGATGACCCGCTTCTGCCGCCCTCCGAATGGACCAGCAAGCTCATCACGGGCGTCACCGGAGGGGTGGGGGGCTATTTCGGCATGATCGCCTTGCCCATCGAACTGCCGCTGACCACCACCCTCATGCTTCGCTCCATCGCCGAGATCGCGCGGGCGCACGGGGAGGATCTCTCGACGCTGGAAGGGCGGCTGTCCTGCGTCGAGGTGTTCGCCATTGGCGGGCGTCCGCTGCCGGAGAATGCACACACCGACTATTACGCCGCGCGCACCATGCTCTCGCGTCTGCTGCAGGATGTGGTGGCGCGCTTTGTGGAATGCGGGGCGCTCAATGCCTCGTCGCCCGTCATCACCCGTCTCGTAGGTGAGATTATCGGGCGCTTCGGGGTCGCGGTCTCCGATCGGCTGGCGGCCGGCGCGGCGCCCGTCATCGGCGCGGTGGGCGGGGCGACCATCAACATGGTGTTCATGGACCATTTTCAGCGCGTCGCCCGCGGCCATTTTTCGGTGCGGCGCCTGGAGCGCATCTATGGCGCGGCGCAGATCGAGGCGGCCTATCACGCCACGGCGCACCAGTGGCGCCGCCCCGCACGCCGCCCCCGCGCCCTTCGCCTCGCGGCGGCATCATGAGCGGTGAGGGGGAGGGGGCCGTCCTTCCGCCGGCCGAATCGGTCGCGTCCCAGCCGGTCGCGTCCCAGATGGCGGCGGCCCGCCGGATGTGGTGGGCGGCGACCGGCGTTTTGATCCTGGTCTTCCTGGTCTTTCTCGCCACCCTGCGCTGGGCGGATGCCTGGCCGGGCATGGCCTATGTGCGGGCCTTCTGCGAGGCGGCCATGGTCGGCGCCTGTGCCGACTGGTTCGCCGTGGTGGCGCTGTTCCGCCATCCCTTCGGCCTTCCCATTCCCCACACCGCCATCATTCCCCACCGCAAGGCCCGCATCGGCGCGGCCATGGGGCGCTTCATCTCCGAGAATTTCCTCGCGCCCGCCGTCATCGCAGCCCGCCTGGAGCGCCTCGATGCCGCCGGCCTGGCCGCGCGCTGGCTCGGCGACCCGCACAATCAGCGGTCTGTGGTGGACCAGGCGCGCCTCCTCGTCCTGCCCTTGCTGGACGCGGTGGGGATGGACCGGCTGCGCGCCTATGCCGGCGCTGCCTTCCGCCATGGGGTCGGCTCCATCGATGCGGGGTCTCTGGCGGCCCGCACGCTGAGCGTCCTCACCCGCCAGGGCTATGCCGACCATCTCTTCAGCGCGGCGGTGGACCTGGCGCAGGACTTCGTGCTCCAGCACCAGGACGACTTTCGCGACCAGGTCGCGCGCAAGGGCGTGCGGTGGCTGCCGGGGTGGGTGGACAACAAGCTGGCCGATGCCTTCATTGCCGAGGTGCTGAAGGAATTGCACGCGGCCCGCGCGCCGGACCATCCTTGGCGCCACAAATTCCAACAGGAAGTCGCCCGTTGGATCACGCTGCTGTCCTCCGACGCGCAAACCTCGGCGCGCATGGAGCGGGTGAAGTCCGAGGTGCTGAGCTCCTCGATCATCGACGGCTATGTGGATTGGCTCGCGGCGGAAACCGAGGCGAAGGTGCGGGCGGATATCGCCAAGCCCGACGGCCTTCTCGCCACCCAATTGCTCCAGGGCCTCACCGCGTTTGCCGCCTATCTCGACAGCGATCCGAAGGCGCGCGACGCGCTGAATGCCTTCATCCGCACCTGGATGACGCAGGCGCTCGTTCCGCACCGGGCGGAAGTCGGCGCCTTCGTCGCGGATGTGGTCGCCGGCTGGGACACGCGAACGCTTGTGGAGAAGGTGGAATTGGAGGTCTCGCGCGATCTTCAATATATCCGCATCAACGGGACGCTGGTGGGCGGCATGGTCGGCCTGCTTATTTTCACCCTGACCCGCGCCTTTCAGCCCTGAGAAGCACTGCCGCAGATTTCGGCCCAGCGAATTCGGCGGGTTTGCAAAAAGAACAGATTGCGAACATGGAACAAATGAAGTACGAAATCTCCATTGGAAAAGCCCTTGCGCTTGGAAGGTGGCACGGCGATGACTCAGTCGACTCTCAGACTCGTCGAAGGATCCTCGATGGATAAGACGAAGGCACTCGACGCCGCGCTCTCTCAGATCGAGCGGCATTTCGGCAAGGGCTCGATCATGCGGCTCGGCAAGGGCGGCAAGGCGATGGAGGTGGAAAGCATCCCCTCCGGTTCCCTCGGCCTTGACATCGCCCTTGGCATTGGCGGGCTGCCCAAGGGCCGCGTGGTGGAAATCTTCGGACCGGAATCCTCCGGCAAGACCACCCTGGCCCTGCATACGATCGCGGAAGCGCAGAAGAAGGGCGGCACCTGCGCCTTCATCGATGCCGAACACGCGCTTGATCCCGTCTATGCCCGCAAGCTCGGCGTCAATCTGGACGAACTGCTCATCTCCCAGCCCGATGCCGGCGAGCAGGCGCTGGAGATTGCCGATACGCTGGTCCGCTCCGGTGCCATCGACGTGCTGGTGGTGGATTCGGTGGCGGCCCTGACGCCCCGCGCGGAACTGGAAGGCGAGATGGGCGACAGCCAGCCCGGCATGCAGGCGCGCCTCATGAGCCAGGCGCTGCGCAAGCTCACGGCGTCCATTTCCAAATCCAACACCATGGTCATCTTCATCAATCAGATCCGCATGAAGATCGGCGTGATGTATGGCTCGCCGGAGACCACGACGGGCGGCAACGCCTTGAAGTTCTACGCCTCCGTGCGCCTCGACATCCGCCGCATCGGCATGATCAAGGAGCGCGACGAGGTGGTGGGCAACCAGACCCGCGTGAAGGTGGTGAAGAACAAGCTGGCCCCGCCCTTCAAGCAGGTTGAGTTCGACATCATGTATGGCGAGGGCGTCTCCAAGATGGGCGAATTGCTGGATCTCGGCGTGCGCGCGGGCATCGTGGAAAAGTCGGGCGCCTGGTTCTCCTATGACAGCCAGCGCCTCGGCCAGGGCCGCGAGAATGCCAAGACCTTCCTGAGGCAGAATCCCGAAGCGGCCGAGCGCATCGAGGCGGCGATCCGCCAGAATGCGGGCCTCATCGCGGACCAGATTCTCGCCGGCGCGCCGGTCGAAGGCGAGGACGGCGAGCAGCCGGACGCCTGAGCCTGTTCCCCCGTGCAGCGCCGGCCCCCGTGGCCGGCGTTGTGCTTTTGGCCAACCGCGCGGCCTCGCCCCGGCGCGCCCCGAAGACGCTCGTCGGCCTTGAAATGGCGGTGCACAAACAGGCCCCCCAGCGGGCCGTCCACGGCTCTATGGGCGGCGCGGCGCCTGCATTTCTGGACAAGCGGAAACGTCATCGCTAAAGGGTCGAACTCCCGTTCCCGCCTTGTGTCTCCTCGCAGAGGGCATGATGGCGGACGGCCGGCGGCGTGTGGCGCCGGGCAGAGGTCGAGACGTAATGGTGGTCATGACATGAGCGGCGTCAACGAGATCCGGTCGACCTTCATCGACTATTTCGTGCGGGAAGGGCACGCGGCGGTGGCCTCCTCGCCGCTGGTGCCGCGCAACGATCCGACCCTCATGTTCACCAATGCGGGCATGGTCCAGTTCAAGAACGTCTTCACCGGCGTCGAGAAGCGGCCCTATTCCACCGCCGTGACCGCGCAGAAATGCGTGCGCGCCGGCGGCAAGCACAACGATCTCGACAATGTGGGCTACACCGCCCGCCACCACACCTTCTTTGAAATGCTGGGGAATTTCTCCTTCGGCGACTATTTCAAGGACCGCGCGATCGAGCTGGCCTGGAACCTCGTGACCCGCGAGTTCGAGCTCGCCAAGGACCGCCTGCTGGTCACCGTCTATTCGGAGGACGACGAGGCGCACGCGCTTTGGAAGAAGATCGCCGGCCTGCCGGACGAGCGCATCATCCGCATCCCCACCTCGGACAATTTCTGGGCCATGGGCGATACCGGCCCCTGCGGCCCCTGCTCGGAAATCTTCTTCGACCACGGTCCCCATATTCCCGGCGGACCGCCCGGCTCGGCGGACCAGGACGGTGACCGCTTCATCGAGATCTGGAATCTCGTGTTCATGCAATATGAGCAGCTCCCCGGCGGGGAGCGGGTCGCGCTGCCGCGCCCGTCCATCGACACGGGCATGGGGCTGGAGCGCATTTCCGCTTTGCTCCAGGGCACGCACGACAATTACGAAACCGACCTGATGCGCGCCATCATCGCGGAGGTCGCGGAATTGACCGGCGTCTCGCCGGACGGCCCGCAAAAGGCCAGCCACCGGGTGATCGCGGACCATCTGCGCGCCTCGGTCTTCCTCACCGCCGACGGCGTGCTTCCCTCCAATGAGGGGCGCGGCTATGTCCTGCGCCGCATCATGCGCCGCGCCATGCGCCATGCCCAGCTGCTCGGCGCGCGCGACCCGCTGATGCACCGCCTCGTGCCCATCCTGGTGCGCGAAATGGGCCGCGCCTATCCCGAGATCGCCCGCGCCGAGCCGCTGGCGCAGGAGACGCTGCTGCTCGAAGAGCGCCGCTTCCGCCGCACGCTGGAGCGCGGCCTCGGCATCCTGGAGGAAGAGAGCGCGGGCCTCGTTTCCGGCGCGAGCTTCCCCGGCGAGGTGGCCTTCAAGCTCTACGACACCTATGGCTTCCCGCTCGACCTCACCGAGGACGCGCTGCGCGGGCGCGGCATCAAGGTGGATCACGATGCTTTCAACGCCGCCATGGAGCGCCAGCGGGCGGATGCCCGCGCCGCCTGGCAGGGTTCGGGCGAAGCGGCCACCGACACGGTCTGGTTCGCGCTGCGCGAGCGCGAAGGCGCCACCGAATTCCTCGGCTACGACACCGAGAGCGCGGAGGGCGTGGTGCGCGCCCTGGTGAAGGACGGCGCCGAAGTGGAGGCGCTCAAGGCCGGCGAGCAGGGGCTGGTCGTGCTCAACCAGACGCCCTTCTATGGCGAGTCGGGCGGGCAGGTGGGCGATACCGGCCTGCTGGTGGGCGAGGATGTGCGCGCCACCGTGCTCAGCACCCAGAAGAAGCTCGGCGACCTGTTCGTCCACGAGGTGCAGGTGGCCGAGGGCACGCTCACGCGCGGCACGGCCCTCGCGCTGGAAGTGGACCATGCCCGCCGCTCCGCCGTGCGCGCCAACCATTCCGCGACCCATCTGCTGCACGAGGCGCTGCGCCGCGTGCTCGGCGATCATGTGGCGCAGAAGGGCTCGCTGGTCGCTCCCGATCGCCTGCGCTTCGACTTCTCCCACCCCAAGCCCATGAGCGACAACGAGCTCGCCGAGGTGGAGGAGATCGTCAACACCTATGTGTTGCGCAACGAGCCGGTCGAAACCCGTCTGATGGCGGTGGACGACGCCATCACGTCGGGCGCCCGCGCGCTGTTTGGCGAGAAGTATGGTGACGAGGTGCGGGTCGTGACCATGGGGACGGATGCCGGAAACGGCGCGCCCTTCTCGGTGGAATTGTGCGGCGGCACCCATGTCAAGCGCACCGGCGATATCGGCCTCGTGAGCCTTGTGGCCGAGAGCGCGGTGGCTTCCGGCGTGCGCCGCGTGGAGGCGTTGACCGCCACCCATGCGCGCCACCATCTCAACGCCGCCAATGCGGCGCTCCAGGCCGCCGCCGCGACGCTGAAGGCGCCCGTGGGCGAAGTGGATGCGCGCGTCGCCGCCCTCGTGGAAGAGCGCCGCAAGCTGGAGCGTGACTTGTCCGAGGCGCGCCGCAAGCTCGCCATGGGCGGGGGCGGGGAGAGCGGCCCTGCCATCTCGGAGGTGGCGGGCACGCGCTATCTGCGCATCCTCATGGAGGGCGCTGACCCCAAAGACCTGAAGTCCATCGTCGACCAGGGCAAGACCAAGATCGGGTCGGGCATCGTCGCCGTGGCCAATGTCGCGGCGGACGGCAAGGGCGCCCTCGTTGTGGGCGTCACCGCCGACCTTGCCGGGCAGTTCGACGCGCAGAAACTGGTGCGGGTCGGCGTCGAGGTGCTGGGTGGCAAGGGCGGCGGCGGACGCCCCGACATGGCCCAGGGCGGCGGGCCCGACGGCGCGCAGGCCGAAGCCGCGCTCGCCGC
>JBFMAV010000053.1:0-31663 GCA_040755535.1 Pseudomonadota bacterium
TCTGTCGCCTCAAGGATTTTCGGCGCATCGCCACCCGCTACGACAAGCTCGCCGTGAACTTCGCTGCCGCCGTCTCGCTCGCCGCTATCGTCACCTGGTGGACCTGATTGAGTCTGGAGCCTAGAGCATGCGCCGATCAGCCTGCACCGCAGGCTGATCGGATCACGCATTCTCATTCAATAGTTTAGAGACTGATTCACCGATCAGGTTGATTCAACCTGATCGGATCAGGCTCTAAGCGCGCCGCAACGCCTCGGGAACCAGCGCCCGCAGCCGCTGGTGGATGGCGGCTTCATGGCGCTGCCACCAGATGCCGACAGCGACCAGGGACAGCCCGATCGCGGTCAGCGCCAGGGGGAAAAGAAGGCTGTCCTCGAACAGCTCAAAGGCGAGATAGCCGAGATAGCCGGCAACGCCGAATGCGCCGAGAACCGTGAAGATCCGGCGATTGATGACCGCCCCGAACAGCACCAGGCCCGCATTGACCAGCGCATAAGAGAGCCGGTCGAGCTCCGTTCCGCCCTCGCTGAGCGTCAGTCCACCCCAGGCCGCGACGGCTCCGAACAGATAGAGCCAGGTCGCAAAATCTGCCGTGTGGTACCGGCGCCGGATGCGGTCGAGGATGCCAGCGACGACGCACATGGCGATGCCGAAAAGGATGGAAATGCGCCGGGCATGGTCGATGTCCCAGTCCTGCGCGCCCGGCGGCCAGCGCGACAGATCCATGCTCATGTACCAGAGCGTCAGCGCGACCGGCATGACGAGGAAGGGCAGGCGCAGCCGCCAAAGGGCCAGGGCGCCGGCGAGCAAGGTCGCCACTTCCAGCGTCAACCAGCGTCCATCGACCCATTGGTGATATTCATTGAACCGCGTGCCGGTGACGTGGCTGTCGAGTTCCGGCCAAAGCCCAAGCGCATGCTGGGCGGACCATGTGGCGAGGGGAACGAGGAACACCGCCAGCGTGCCGAGCAAACCGGCCGGAATGGGAAGGTCTCGCCGCGCCAGCCATTCCGCAATCGCCCAGCAGGCCGCGCCATAGACAAGGGCGAGCAGGCAGATTCCCCAAGGGCCGAGAATGTCCCAGCTCAGCGTCATGAACAGGCTCATGGCCGAGATGGCGAGCAGGCCGCCGAAATAATAGAGCGTGTGGCCGAAGCTGAACCGCGCCTCCCCCGGCGGCGGAGCGGTGATGCTCCCGCGCGCCAGAAAGTCCCAGAGCGCCTGCGCCTGATGGGATGTGACCAGGCCCACGCTCTGCGCGCGCTCCAGGTCCGCGCGGGTCAGGGTGATGCGATCGTCGGGGACGTGAGGCGCGGCGCCTGGTTCGGTCATGTGCCAGTTCCTGCGCGGGTTCGCGCCCGTTCGTTCTGGGGGACGACGGCGTCGGCATCAAGCCCCGCGCGCAGACGTCCTCTCCCCCCTCCCCTCCAGGCGCGCTACAAGCGGGCGGGAGCCCAACATGATTTATGACTTCATCGTCGTCGGCGGCGGCATCGTGGGACTGTCCACCGCCATGCAATTGGCCGAGCGCCGTCCGGGCGCCGGCATCCTTGTGCTGGAAAAGGAAGACGCCGTCGCGCGGCACCAGACCGGGCACAACAGCGGTGTCATCCATGCGGGCATCTATTATGCGCCCGGCAGCTTCAAGGCGGAGCTTTGCCGGAAGGGCGAGGCCGCGACCAAGGCCTTCTGCACCGCCCATGACATCCCTTTCGAGGTCTGCGGAAAGACCCTGGTCGCGACCACGCCCGATGAAGTCGCGCGCATGGACGCGCTGTATGAACGGGCGGTCGCCAACAATGTGCCCCTTGAGCGCCTGGATGCGACCGAGCTGAAACGCCGCGAGCCGCGCATCACGGGCCTCGCCGGTCTCTTCGCCCCGCGCACCGGGATCGTGGATTACCGCAAGGTCTGCGCCGCCATGGCCCGCGAGATCAAAGTTTCCGGTGGCGAGATCCGCCTCGGCGTCAAGGTGACCGCCATTCGCGAGGGCGGCGAGACGGTTGAGATCGTGGCGGGCGGTCTCGCCTATCAAGCGCGCAAGCTTGTGGTCTGCGGCGGTCTCCAGTCGGACCGGCTGGCGCGGTTGGCGGGGCTCACCATCGCGCACCGCATCATCCCCTTCCGGGGCGAGTATTTCCGCCTGCCGCCGCGCCTTAATGATGTGGTGAAGACCCTGATCTATCCGATCCCGGACCCCACCCTTCCCTTTCTCGGCATCCACCTCACCCGCATGATCGACGGCTCGGTGACGGTCGGCCCCAATGCGGTGCTGGGGCTCGCGCGCGAGGGCTACCGCAAGCTGTCGGTGGATCTTGGGGATACCGCCGACATCCTTTCGTTCCCGGGGTTCTGGCGCACTCTGGCGCAGCATCCGGCCGCGACCCTCAAGGAGGCGAAGAACTCCCTGTTCAAAGCCGGCTATCTGGAAGAGTGCCGCAAATATTGCCCCGAGCTTGAGGTGGAAGACCTTGGCCCCTGCGAAGCGGGGATCCGCGCCCAGGCGGTGCTGGCGGACGGCACGCTGGTCCATGACTTCCTGTTCCTGGAAACGCCGCGCATGCTGCATGTGTGCAATGCGCCCTCCCCCGCCGCGACCTCGGCCCTGCCGATCGGCGCCATGATCGCGGACAAGGTGGTCTAGCCCATGCTGTCGCTTCTGCGGACCTATGGACGCGCCTTGCGTCTGCTCGGGCCCCAGCGCCGCCTCGGCCTTGCGCTCGCCGCCGGCAATGTGGCGCTGGCGGTGGCGCAGTTCGCCGAGCCCGTCCTGTTCGGTCGCATCATCAATGCGCTCGCCTCCGGGTCTGCCGCGACGGGCCTCTCCTTCGCCGCGCTCGCGCCGCTGCTCCTGGCCTGGGCCGGGTTCGGACTATTCTCCATCGCGGCGGGCGTCCTGGTCTCGCTGCATGCGGACCGGCTGGCCCATCAGCGACGGCTCGGCGTTCTGACCGAATATTTCGAGCATGTGCTCCAGCTTCCCCTCTCCTTCCACGGCGAAACCCATTCGGGACGGCTGCTCAAGGTGATGCTGCAAGGGACGGACACCCTGTGGGGCCTGTGGCTGTCCTTCTTTCGGGAGGATTGCGCGGCCCTGGTGGCGCTCGTCGTGCTCCTCCCGGTGGGCCTTTTCATCAATTGGCGGCTTGGCCTGGTGCTGATCGTGCTGGTGTTCGCCTTCGCTTTGATCACCGCCTATGTGCTGCGGCGCACCGAGGCCATGCAGCGGTCGGTGGAGCAGCATCGGTCCAGCCTCGCGGAACATGCGACCGATGCCCTTGGAAACGTGGCGCTGATCCAGAGCTATACCCGCATCGAGGCGGAAGCGTCCCAATTGCGCGAAACCGCCGGCCGCCTGCTGGCCGCGCAACTGCCTGTGCTCTCCTGGTGGGCGCTGGTGTCCATGGCGACCAAGGCGGCCACGACGCTGACCATCCTGGTGCTTCTGGTGGTCGGCATCTGGCTGCATCTCAATGGGCTCGCGGATATCGGCCAGATCGTCACCTATGTGGCCTTCGCCACCCTGCTGATCGGCCGCCTCGACCAGACCGTGGGCTTCGTGAACCGCCTCGTGATGAGCGCGCCGACGCTGCGGGAATTCTATGACGTGCTGGACGCGCAGGGGCAGGTGCAGGACCGCGCCGGTGCAAGGGAGCTCGGGCCGGTGAAGGGCGATGTCGCCTTCCAGGATGTCTCCTTCTCCTATGACGGAAAGCGCAGCGCGCTCGCGGACCTCACCTTCCGTGCCGCCCCGGGGCAGACCATCGCGCTCGTGGGCGCCACCGGCGCCGGCAAATCCACCGCGCTCGCGCTCCTGCACAGGGCGTATGATCCTCAATCGGGCCGGATCCTGATCGACGGCACCGATATCCGCGACGTCACCCTGTCCTCGCTGCGCCGCCAGATCGGCGTGGTGTTTCAGGAGGCGCTGCTGTTCAACCGCTCCATCGCGGACAATCTGCGGGTCGGAAAGCCGGACGCCAGCGAGGAGGAAATGCGCACCGCCTTGGCCCGGGCGCAGGCGCTGGAACTGGTGGAACGCCACCCTGACGGGCTTCTGGCGCGGGTTGGTGAGCGCGGGCGCGCGCTCTCGGGCGGGGAACGCCAGCGCCTCTCCATTGCCCGCGCGCTCTTGAAGGACCCGCCCATCCTCATCCTCGACGAAGCCACCAGCGCGCTGGATGCGGCAACCGAGGCAAAGGTCCAGGCGGCGCTCGACGCGGTGATGGCCGGGCGGACCACCTTCGTCATCGCCCACCGCCTCGCCACGGTGCGCGATGCCGACCTGATCCTGGTATTCGACCAAGGACAAGTCGTGGAGGCCGGGACCTTCCACGACCTCGTCGCCCGCGACGGTCGCTTCGCGCAACTGGCGCGCGCCCAGTTCCTTGCGCCCGCGACCCCTTGAGGGCGCCATAAGGCTTGGGCGTTCACCGTGAGGGGCCGGCCACCGGGGTTTCGGCTTTCCCGCAAGCGCGAAAAGCGTTACAGAGTGTGTCGGGGCTGTTACCGACACGGAGCGAACTTTGCCGGGCTTTACCAGTCTGCGCGTGAAGGGCGCGGTTCATCGATTGGCCCTGGCCGTGCTGGCACTGGGACTTCTCGCCGGTGCCGCGCGTGCAACGCCCATCCTTCTCGTGGAAGCCGAATCCGGCAAGGTGCTGGAGCAGCAGGAAGCCGGGCGTCCCTGGTATCCCGCCTCCGTCACGAAGCTGATGACCGTCTATGTCGCGCTGAACGCGGTGCGCGAAGGGCGGATGACGCTGGACACGCTGCTTACGGTTTCCCCGCTCGCCGCCTCCCAGTCGCCCACCAAGATGGGGTTCGCGGCGGGCACCAAGGTCACCCTCGATAATGCGCTGAAAATGCTGATGGTGAAGTCGGCCAACGACATGGCCGTCACCATTGCCGAAGGTGTCGGCGGCTCGCATGCGGACTTCATCCAGGAGATGAACGCCACCGCCGCGCGCCTCGGCATGTCCGGAACCCATTATGAAAATCCAAATGGCTTGCCGGACGCAGGACAGGTGACGACGGCGCGCGATCTCGCGGTTCTCGCCCGTCATCTCATCTATGATTTCCCCGAGCACGAGGCCCTGTTCCGCATCCCGGCGATCCGCCTCGGCAAGACCGTGATGCGCAACTACAACCGCCTGATCGACCGCTATCCCGGCGCGGACGGCATGAAGACCGGATTTATCTGCGCCTCGGGCTTCAATCTGGTGGCCACCGCCTCGCGCGATGGCAAGCGGCTCATCGCCGTCATTCTCGGCGCCCCCTCGGCCGTCGCCCGCACGGAGCAGGCGGCCCTGCTGTTCGAGAAGGGCTTTCAGCCCGCCTGGACCATTTTCGGCTCCGCCTCCCCGACGCTGGAGAACATCGCCAACCAGCGCGCCGAGCCGGTGGATATGAACATCTGCAACCGCAAGCGTGCGGTGGCAGCGGCGGAGAACGAGGACGAGAACCTCTATTCGCAGGGTCCCGGCGCCAGTTCCTATGCCGTATCGGCCGCAGTGGCGGCCGGCTTCAGCAAGGGCGAAGGCGCAGCGCTGCTCCAGACCCTTCCGCCGTCCATGCCGCCCGTCCGGGTCTTTGTTGGACCGGCCAATGCCGCCCCGTCTCAGCAGGACGAAGCCCTCGTGAGCGCCCGTGGCGCTGCTCCCGATGCCAAGCCTGTGGCTGCCAAGCCAGACGCGGCCAAAGGCGAATCGGCGAACGGCAAGCAGAAGACCGCCGTGATCACGCCCGGCGGCGCGGACCCGGCAAAGCCCGCCACCAGCACCAAGCCGGCTTCCAAGCCCACTGCTGCGACCAAGCCTGCAGCTACGCCCAAAGACTCTGCAACGCCGAAGGATGCTTCCGCCCCGCCGAAGCCAAAGGCGAAAAGCCAGACCTCCTCGGCCGCGCCATCCGCGGGCATGGCTCCGGCTGCGCAGGCACCTGCCGGCGACCCCCATGTGTTTGGCCCGCCGCCCACACGCCCGGGCACCTGAGATCGACCTGACTCGTGACATCCACGCCTGCCTCTCCCGCGCCTGCGGGACCTCCCGGCCCGCTGCCCGTCACCGTGCTGACGGGATTTCTCGGTGCGGGGAAGACCACGCTTTTGAACAGCCTATTGGCCGACCCCGCGCTGAGCGACACGGCAGTCTTGATCAACGAATTCGGTGAGATCGGCCTCGACCATCTGTTCGTGCGCGAGGTGAAGGACGGCGTCGTCCTTCTGGCCAGCGGCTGCGTCTGCTGCACCGTGCGCGGCGACCTCGTCGCCGCGCTGGAGGACCTTCTGCGGGGACGGGACAATCATCGCCTGCCGCCCTTCAGCCGGGTCATGATCGAGACCACCGGCCTCGCCGACCCAGCGCCCATCCTCTTCACCCTTATGACCCACCCCTATCTCGTGCTGCGCTATCGGCTCGACGGGGTGGTGACGGTGGTAGATGCAGTGAATGGCATGGCGACGTTGGACGCCCATCCCGAAGCCGTAAAACAGGCGGCGGTGGCCGATCGCATCGTTCTGACCAAGACCGATCTGCTGGAGGACAGCGACGCCGGACTGCAGGTGCGCCTTGCCCAATTGGCTCCGGGTGCGCGCATCCTGGATGCGGCGCGCGGCGAAGCCACCGCAGCCGCTCTGCTGGACGCGGGGCTGTATGACGCTTCCTCGAAGATCCCGGACGTCTCGCGCTGGCTGGCGGAAGAGCGCATCGCGGCTGCCGAAACCCAGTCCAGCCACGATCCGAACCGCCACGACGACCGCATCCGCGCCTTCACCATCGCCACCGACGCGGCCGTTTCCGTTTCCACGCTCGACCTGTTCCTGGAACTGCTGCGCGCCACCTATGGCGAGAAGCTCCTGCGGTTGAAAGGCGTCGTGAAACTGGCGGACGACCCCACCGCGCCGGTCGTGCTCCACGGTGTGCAGCATGTCATGCATCCGCCCGTGCGCCTCGACGCATGGCCCGATGACGACCACCGCACGCGCTTGGTCATGATCGTGCGGGACATGGAGCCTGACGTGGTCAAACGCCTGTTCGCGGCCTTCATGGGCATTCCGCAGATCGACACGCCCGACCGGGCGGCCTTGATCGACAATCCGCTGGCCCCGGCGGGAATGAGGGCGGGGCGGTGAGCACCCGGCGCACGCCTTCCGAGATCGTGACCTTTTGGCGCGAGGCCGGAGCGGACAAGTGGTTTTCGTCCGATCCGTCCTTCGATGCCGAGGTGCGCGATGCGCTGCTGCCCGCTTACTTAGAAGCGATGGAGCGCGGTGTCGGCTCGAAAGTGCTTCACGCATTCGAGACGAGCGTCGAAGGCACCCTGGCGCTGGTGATCCTGCTGGATCAGGTGCCACGCAACGTGTTTCGCGGCACGCCCCGTGCCTTTGCCAGCGACCCGGCGGCGCGCGCGGTGGCCGAGCGGGCACAGGAGCGCGGGATTGATGAACAGGTCGAGCCGGCACTGCGAGGGTTTCTCTACCTCCCTTTCATGCACGCCGAAGACCTTGCCGCGCAGGAGTACGCCGTCGCGCTCTATGAGCGGCTGGGCGATGCGGAACAGTTGAAATACGCCATCATCCACCGGGACATCATTGCGAGGTTCGGTCGCTTTCCGCACCGCAATCCCATCCTCGGGCGCACCATGAGCCAAAGCGAAGCCGAGTATCTCGCGGCGGGTGGTTTTTCCGGCTGAGAAAGCCCTGGCCGCCATGCGCGCGGTGACTCACGACTTGCCTAACCTCAATGCCGCCTCCATCCTGCTCTCCCTTCATTCGTCCCATATTTATCTCAATGAGACGGCGTGACCGGACCCATCGAATTGCTCTGCTTTTCAATGGGGATCGAACCTGCCTCCAGTACGTCGGGATCGTCCGTGCCCCAACCCGATTGCGATCAGTTGTGTGAAAACGCAGCGGACCCGCATGAGCCCCCGCGCTCCTGGCGCCGGCGCGTCCGGCTGATCGCCAAAGATCTTGTCGCGTTCGACCCGGCCCATCTCAATTTTCTTCTCGCCGCCCGCACCACGCTCGCTCTCTTCCTGCCGCTCATCATGGCGCAGGTGACCGGTTGGGACAGTCTGATCTGGGTCGGGCTCGGCGCCTTCCTGCTCTGCATCGGCGACAGCGTCGAAGACGGAGACCGACATCAGCCTGTACGGCTGGCGCTCGGTGTCGTGTTGGGCAGCCTGGCCTTCGCAAGTGGGGTACTGGCAGGCGCGAACCTTCTCGCGGCTGTGGCGGGCATGGCGTTCTGGGCCGTCACCTGCGGCCTCATGGGCCTTTGGGGGCCGACCGCCGCCACGCTGTCGCTGGCCGTGATCTGGTCGTATGTGGAGCTTGGATTGCCCGCCGCGCGTCATGGCTTTGCGGACGCAGCGGAAATGGCCGGGCTGTTTGCGTGCGGCGGGCTATTCGCGATGGTCTTGACGGGCCTGACCTGGCTCATGGCGCCGCTGCGCTTACAGCGCCGGCGTGTCGCGGCCTGCTACCGGCGACTGGCAGACTTTGCCGCCTCAACCGGCCACAGAGGTCCGGTGAGCGGGGAGACGAAGGTGCGCAGCGCCATCGCGGCGGCCCGGTCGAGCCTCCAGACCGCACACCCGCGCCGCGAGACCACCCGCAGGGCGGCCCTCCATCTCTCCTGCCTGACGGAGACTGCGGATCGACTCTTCTCTCTTGTCAGTGCCGCCAAGGAATCCGGCGCACTCCCCGACCTCCGGCCGCTCCTCCTCAACATCGCGACGCGTATTTTAAATAGGGACCGGCGGACTCCCGCGCCTGTGCTGGAAACCTGGGACGCTGGCGAGGCGCACGCCGCGTTGCGGACCGAGATCCACGCGATTTTGGGCCTTCTGGATGCGCCGGATGCCCCGCGCGACACACCGCCCGTTATCCTGCCGCCTCCTCCCCCCAGCGGGCTCGCCTTGCTGAAGGCAAATCTCACGCTTCGCTCCGTCACGCTTCGCCATGCCATACGATACGCGGTGGTGATGAGCCTCGCCGTTCTGGTGTATTGGGTGTTTCCCAAGCCGTTCGGCTATTGGGTTCCACTTACGGTCACGGTCGTCCTGAAGCCTTACGCCGGCATGACGCTGGGCCGGGCGGTGCAGAGGGTGGCGGGCACCATCGCCGGGCTGGCGATCGGGATGATTGTTCTGCCGCTGCTGTCGTCACTGGCGCTCAAGACCGGCTTCGTGGCCGTGGCTTTCTTCCTGATGATGAGCGTGCTGCCCTTCAACTACAGCCTTGCCATCGTCTGTCTCTCCGCCGGGCTGGTGCCCTTCGAACATCTTCTTGATCCGACGCTGACGCTGGATGTGGCCGGATTGCGCCTCGGGGCAACCCTCATCGGAGCGGCGCTGGCGCTGGTGGGCGGCCATTGGCTCTGGCCCGATTTCGAACATCAAAGCCTGCCGAAGCTGATCCAGCAGACGACCAGGGCGATGGCGGCTTATGCCGCCGCCGTGCTCGCGGGGGACAAAAACGCCATCGGCCCGACGCATCGGCGCACCGGCATCGAGATGACCAACCTTCAAACGGCCCTCCAGCGCGCCTTGACGGAAATCGGCGCTGACAGCCATGCGCTCCAGCAACAGGAGCGCGCCTCGATGGCTCTGCAACGGCTGTTCGTCATTCTGAATGTTACCCGCCTTGCCGGCGCATGGGCGGGTCCCGCCGACTTTCCGAGCGTGTTCTCGCAGGCGCTTCTGGCGCCGTGCCCGGGCGGTGCCGCGCGGTGCCGGGCGCTGCTGCGTGCGGCCCAATGCGTGCCTGCCCCCGTCCATGCCTTATGTGACGCCTTGGGCGAGCTCGAGAACGCGGCACAGGATCAAAAGCGGGCCGTCATGGACATCACACCTCCCGCAGCCGCCCAGCCCGTCGCGAAACACGCCTGAAGCAGATAGCCCCCCGTGGGCGCCTCCCAGTCCAGCATCTCGCCACAGGCGAAAACCCCCGGCATTGCCTTCAGCATGAAACGCGCGTCGAGCGCATCCCATGCCACTCCCCCGGCGCTTGAGATGGCTCTTTCCAGGCCGGCGACGCCGAGCACAGTCAAGGGCACAGACTTGAGGCGCGCGGCAAGCGCGCTTGGCTGGGTCGGCAGCGCCCCGGCTTCGCGCAGGACAGCGGTCGCCACCGGAGACAGGCCAGCTCCCTTGCGCAGGCGGTTGGCAGTGGACTGCTTGGCCGGCACGGCGGCGAGCGCGTCCGCGAGTTGCGCTTCGGTCCGGTCGGGCCGCAGATCCAGGCGAAGTTTCGCTTCCCCGGAGGCGAGAAGCGCTTCGCGCACCTCTGCGGAAAGGGCATAGACGGCGCCCCCTTCCAGCCCGGCCTGCGTTACGACCACCTCGCCGCGCACGGTTCGCCCACCGAGTGCCAACGCCACGCGCTTAAGCGGTGAGCCCGCCCATCGCTGCGCAAAGGCCGGGGACCAGGTCAGCGTGAGGCCCATATTCGCGGGCCGAAACGGCGCGACCTCAACTCCTCTGGCACGCAGCAGGTCTGCCCACGTCCCGTTTCCTCCAAGCCGGGGCCAGGACGCGCCGCCGAGAGCCAGGATCGTGGCTTCGGCCCGCACCGCACGTGCGCCGTCCGGCGTATGAAACAGAAGCTCGCCGGTCTCGGTCCACCCGCACCATTCGTGTCGCTCATGACGTTGCACGCCGATCTCCGCGAGATGCCGTAGCCACGCCCGCAGGAGAGGCGACGCCTTGAAGCTGCGGGGAAACACCCGGCCGCTGGAGCCGACAAAGGTCTCCTCGCCGAGATGTTCGACGAACGCGATGAGATCCTGGGGCGTGAAGCTGCGAACCGCCTCCAACAGGGGGCCGGCGGATGGGCGATAGCGCGCGAGGAACTGCGGAATCGGCTCGGAATGGGTCAGGTTCAGGCCGCCCCGGCCCGCCATCAGGAATTTCCGGGCGGGCGAGGGCATGCGGTCGAACATCTCGACCCGATAGCCGGCCCGCGCGAGGCGGGTTGCGGCCATCAGTCCGGCAGGGCCGGCACCGACGATGCAGACGGGAGCGGAAAGGCTTTGCATGCCAGGGTTCTTGCCCGCCTGCGTCAACACTGTCCATGCGCCCGTTCGTTTATTACCAATCCTTATGTGGACGTATCGGATGATATCTGCGATGCCCTAGCTTGGCTGGGGGTGAGAAGGCCCCTAAATGGATCGAAAATTCATCAAGCAACGTGCATTCGTCATCAGGCTCCTGCTGGGATGCGGGGCGCTGTGCGCGATGGCGTTGTGGGTGTTCGAGGCCAGGACGGGCCTGATCTCGGATTTCGACCGCTACGGCTATCCAGCCTTGCTGACCGGTTTCGGCTTGAGCTTCGTCATGCTGCTCGCCGCCCCGCGCCTGTGGAAGGCGGCGGAGCTGCTCGGCTATGCAACCTTCGTCATTTATTGTGCCTGCGGCGTGATGGCTTTTCCGGCTCTGCCGGCAGAGACGCGAATCTATACTATCGCGAACACGCTGCAGTGGATGCCGCTGATCTATATCACCGCCTTCCTGCTGTTCGAGAAGCGGAAGGCCGTCGTCGCCGCTGGCGCCGCGTTCGCGCTTAATCTCGTGGCCCTGGTGTGGACCAGCCTCACGGCGGCAGAGGGGCTGTGGGACAAAATCTACACCTCGCTCATCGTCAACGCCTATGTGGTCCACCTTCTGACCCTGCTGGCGCTTTCTCTGTTTGCCGCGACGCTGGATGCGTTTGAGCGTGTGCGCAAGCGCGCCGAAGTGCTGGAAAGCGTCGCCTTCTCCGATTCCCTGACCGGGGTTGCGAACCGGCGGGCTCTGGAGCGCATCCTGAAGCGCCATGCCGAACAGCCGGGCGCCCCGATGGCACTGATCCTGCTCGACATGGATCATTTCAAGGGGGTCAATGATCGACGCGGCCACGTTTTCGGCGACCGCGTGCTCCAGACGATCGTCGAGGCCCTGTCCGGGGCGCTTCGCGCGGACGATGTTCTCGGGCGCTGGGGCGGGGATGAATTCCTGGTCCTGGCCGACGGCGCGTCGATGGAGGACACGCGCGCCTTGGCCGAGCGGCTTCGCGGGGTGGCGGCGGCGCTGCCAGCCTCCGCGTCGGGCGGTGTGACCCTGTCGGCGGGGGTTTCGCTTTGGAATGGCGAAGGCGGGCTGGAAGAGGCGTTGCGCCGGGTCGATATCGCCCTCTATGCCGCGAAGGAGCAGGGCCGCGACCGCGTTGCCTATGCCGACCCGACGGTGAGCGTCAGCCGCAAGGGCATTATCAATCCCGCCACAGTCTGACAGCGGGACTCCAGCGACGGGAAGCGACACCGACAGCGGGCATCAGACGCGCCCGCTGTGGTCCGTAATGCGGCGGCGGTGCGCTGGCACCGCCTTAGGCCCGTGCCCGCGCGGGGCAGTTCCGGCCTCACCCCCCTGTGGAGGCTTCAACCACATCCTCGAAGGTGCGCAGGCCAGCGCGGGGTGAATTCACCAGCACGGCCATGTTGCCCGGTGCGTGCTGGTTCTTCCACATCTTGGTGTGCGCATGCGGGATGCGGTCCCAGGGGAAGACCTCGGACATGCAGGGATCGACGCGCCGGTCGATGATGAACTGGTTGGCGCCCGAGGCCTGCTTGAGATGCGCGAAGTGCGAGCCCTGGATGCGCTTCTGGCGCATCCACACATACCGCGCGTCGAAGGTGATGTTGAAGCCCGTCGTGCCGGCGCAGAACACCACCATGCCGCCGCGCTTCACCACGAGGCAGGACACCGGAAAGGTCTGCTCGCCGGGATGCTCGAACACGATGTCCACGTCGCGCTTGCCGGTGATGTCCCAGATCGCCTTGCCGAACTTGCGCGCTTCCTTCAGCCACTCGGCATATTCGGGCGAATTGACCGTGGGCATCTGGCCCCAGCACTTGAAATCCTTGCGGTTGATGACGCCCTTGGCGCCGAGGCCGAGGACATAATCGCGCTTGGTATCATCGGAGATGACGCCGATCACATGGGCGCCCGAGGCGGCGGCAAGCTGAACGCCGAACACGCCAAGCCCGCCCGAGGCGCCCCACACGAGCACGTTGTCGCCGGGCTTCACGGTATGCGGCGCATGGCCGAACAGCATGCGGTAGGCGGTGGCGAGGGTCAGCGTGTAACACGCGGCCTCTTCCCAGCTCAGGTGCTTTGGGCGCGGCATGAGCTGGCGGGCCTGCACGCGGCAGAACTGCGCGAAGGAGCCGTCCGGCGTCTCATAGCCCCAGATACGCTGGGAGGGAGAGAACATCGGGTCTCCGCCGTTACATTCCTCGTCGTCGCCGTCATCCTGGTTGCAGTGGACCACCACTTCGTCGCCCACTTTCCAGCGGGTGACCTTGGATCCAACCGCCCAGACGATGCCGGAGGCATCGGAGCCGGCCACATGGAAGGGCGCCTTGTGCACGTCAAAGGGAGAAATCGGCTGCCCGAGGCCAGCCCAGATGCCGTTATAATTCACGCCCGCAGCCATGACGAAGACCAGCACGTCGGTCTCGCCGAGCTCCCAGGTGGGAACCACTTCGACCTGGAACGAATCCTCCGGCGGCCCGTGGCGCTCACGGCGGATCGTCCAGGCATACATCTGTGCGGGAACATGCCCGAGCGGCGGAACTTCGCCGATCTCATACAGATCCTTCAGCTCGGAGCCGTTAGGCGCGCCTGCCCTCGCGGTCTGGCTCATAGCGTCTTTCCTTCCTTCCTCTGCGGCTTCTGCCGACCTTTGTTTCGCACCGCAGCGTAGCAGAGAAAACGGGGCTGGCGAGCCCCCCTTTATGACAAGTCCAATCAACCTCCCAAACACGCATCTTGAGTGCCGTTCGAGGTCAGGCGGCGGCATTTTTTCCATCGACGCCAGCGTGGTTGCAGCGCACACTGAGGGCAAAGAGGAATGGGGATGTGAAAATGCCGACCCGCGATAAACCTTGGTTGTTCCGCACCTATGCCGGGCACTCCACTGCCGCGGAGTCCAACAAGCTCTACCGATCCAACCTCGCAAAGGGCCAGACCGGCCTGTCGGTCGCCTTCGACCTGCCGACCCAGACCGGCTATGACAGCGACCATCCCCTGGCGCGCGGCGAAGTTGGCAAGGTGGGCGTGCCCATCTCCCATCTCGGCGACATGCGGACCCTGTTCGAGGCGATCCCGCTCGCCGACATGAACACGTCCATGACCATCAACGCCTGCGCCGCATGGCTGCTGGCGCTCTATATCGCGGTCGCCGACGAGCAGGGCGCGGACCGGGCGAAGCTCAATGGCACCACGCAGAACGACATCATCAAGGAATATCTCTCGCGCGGAACCTATGTCTTCCCGCCCGCGCCTTCCATGCGGCTCACCAAGGACGTGATCCTCTTCACGACCAAGACGCTGCCGCGCTGGAACCCCATGAATGTCTGCTCCTACCATCTGCAGGAGGCCGGTGCGACGCCGGTCCAGGAGCTCGCCTTCGCGCTCGCCAACGCCATCGCCATCCTCGACACGGTGAAAGCGTCGGGAGAGGCGAACGGCGCGGTGTTCGGCGAAGTGGTGGGCCGCATCTCCTTCTTTGTGAATGCGGGCATGAAGTTCATCACCGAGATGTGCAAGATGCGCGCCTTCGTGGATCTCTGGGACGAGATCTGCATCAATCGCTACGGCATCACGGACGCCAAGCAGAAGCTGTTCCGCTACGGCGTTCAGGTGAATTCTCTGGGCCTTACGGAGCAGCAGCCGGAGAACAACGTCTATCGCATCCTCATCGAGATGCTGGCCGTCACCCTGTCCAAGAAGGCACGTGCCCGCGCCGTGCAATTGCCGGCCTGGAACGAGGCGCTCGGCCTGCCTCGATCGTTCGACCAGCAGTGGTCGCTGCGCATGCAGCAGGTGCTCGCCTATGAGACCGACCTGCTGGCCTATGGCGACATCTTCGACGGCTCGGTGGAGATCGATCGCAAGGTGGAAGAACTAAAGGCCGAGGCGCGCGCCGAACTGGAGCGCATCGAAGCCATGGGCGGGGCGGTGGCCGCCGTCGAGAACAGCTACATGAAGCAGGCGTTGGTGGAGTCCAACACGCGCCGGCTGGAATCCATCGAGACGGGCGATCAGGTGGTGGTGGGTGTGAACCGCTGGACCGAGACCGAGCCCTCCCCCCTCACCACCGGCGAGGGCGCCATCCTGACTGTCCCCGCACATGTGGAAGCCGAGCAGATCGAACGCCTCCAGGAGTGGCGTGCGGCCCGCGACGCGAATGCCGTGGCGCAGGCATTGTCAGACCTGAAGAGCGCGGCCCAGGAAGGGCGCAACATCATGGAGCCCTCCATCGCCTGCGCAAAAGCGGGCGTGACCACGGGCGAGTGGGGCACCTGCCTGCGTGAGGTGTTCGGCGAATATCGCGCGCCCACCGGCGTCGGCCGTGCGGCACGTGCGGACACGCAGGGTCTCGACGCCGTCCGGACCGAGGTGGAGGCCGTCTCCGCGCGCATCGGCCGGCGCATCAAGTTCCTGGTGGGCAAGCCCGGCCTCGATGGCCATTCCAACGGCGCCGAGCAGATCGCCGTGCGCGCCCGCGATTGCGGCATGGAAGTGGTTTACGAGGGCATCCGCCTGACCCCGGCCGAGATCGTGAATGCCGCGCTGGAAGAGAGCGTCCACATTATCGGCCTCTCCATTCTCTCCGGTTCCCATGTGCCCCTGGTGAAGGACGTGATGGACCGGCTGCGCGCGGAAGGCCTGGACGATGTGCCCGTTGTGGTCGGCGGCATCATCCCGCCCGAGGACGAGGCCCAGTTGAAGGCCTTCGGCGTGGCAGCGGTCTATACGCCGAAGAATTTCGAGCTGAACCGCATCATGGCGGACATCGTCTCCATCGTGGACCGCGAGGCCCAGCGCGCCGCCTGAGCGGCGCGGCCGACTTCACTTGCGCACGATGATGTAGCCGCGGGTTTTTTGCGCGGAGCTATCGATCGTGTTCATGGCCGCAAACAGCCGCTCGGCCGGGATCCAGCTCGGCGGCAGCTTATAGCGGGCGACATCCAGGAACAGGAAGCTGTCGGCTTCGGCATTATAGGCGGCGAGCGGGGAGAAATGCCCGCCGCCCTCCTGCCCCAGCGCGGTCCTCAAGACATTCACCAAGATCACGGCATCCTGCCCCGCCACCGCTGCCCGCGCAGCGGCCCGGAATGCGGAGAGATTGCTGTCGCCCGCATGCACCGCTTCCGCTTTCCCGCCGGCGGCGGTCAGAAGGCGGGTCAGCTCATCCAGCGTCAAACCTTCCGCCTGGATGCCCAGCACCGGCTTCACCTCCAGCACGGCGCGGGTGAAGACATTGTGCTCGTCCCAATAGGCGTAGGGATACCATTCGGGAGACAAGGGCGGCGCGACGCGCAAGGCGTTCAGCGTCATGACGGCGGACGCGATGCCGCAAAAGGCCTGGTTTCGCTCCGAGACGAAGGCCGACATGAGCGGCCAGAATGCGGCCTTCTCGCTGGCGGTGTCGAACAGACGCGCGCTTTGCGCGGAAGGGACATAAACGAGGTCGTCGCCCGCCCGCGCGCCGCCGACCCCCAAAGCCAGCAGAGCGACGAAGACCCGCAGAAACGATTTCATGAAGCCCCCTGGTGCAGAAGCAGGGTCGGCGGAGCCATGGCCCCCGCCGACGCCCCCCTCGCTGCGATCAACATGCAGCGTGCATGGTCGGCCCATCATGACAATGTCGATTTCTGCGGGAAGCGCCAAACATGAAACCGGCCGGGTCGTTTCCGCCCGGCCGGCATTCGCCTCAGAATTTCAGTTCGGGCGGGGGTGGAGCCGTCTCGCCGCCGCCTGGCGACAAGCTGTCGAACTGCTCCTTCACAGCGCCCTGGTCCAGTTGCACGCCGCCGGATTTGTAGTGGGTGACCATGCCGGGGAACAGGATCACCAGCGCCACCATGATGAGCTGGATGATCACGAACGGCACCGCTCCCCAATAGATCTGCCCCGTGGTGACCGGCTCCATTCGCTTGCCGGTGACGCGGTCCAGATAGGGGACCTTCGGCGCCACGGAGCGCAGGAAGAACAGCGCGAAGCCGAAGGGCGGATGCATGAACGAGGTCTGCATGTTGACGGCCAGGATGACGCCGAACCAGATGAGATCGATGCCAAGCTTGTCGGCCGCCGGTCCGAGCAGCGGGATGATGATGAAGGCCAGCTCGAAATAATCGAGGAAGAAGGCCAGCACGAAGACCAGCGCGTTCACCGCGATGAGGAAGCCGGTTTGTCCGCCGGGCAGCGAGACAAGCAGCTCCTCGACCCAGTGATGCCCGCTCACCCCGTAGAAGGTCAGCGAGAAGACGCGGGCGCCGATGAGGATGAACAGCACGAAGGCGGAGAGCTTGGCGGTGGAATAGGTCGCCTGGCGCAGCAGGTCGAACTTCAGGCGCCCGCGACCGAGCGCCAGCAGCAGCGCGCCAACCGAGCCCATGGCCCCGCCTTCGGTCGGGGTCGCGACGCCGATGAAGATGGTGCCGAGCACGAGGAATATGAGCGCCAGCGGCGGCACCATCACGAACACCACCTGCTCGGCGAGCCGCGAGAGCAGGCCGAGGCGGAACACCTTGTTGATGACCGCCACCACGAAGGCGAGGCCCACCGTGGCCGACATGGCGAGCACCACATAGTCGGCGCCGAATTTCACGCTGCTGGTGTTCATCAGCTCGATGGACGCCGCGATGGCGATGGCGAGCACGATGAACAGGGAGGGCGTGAGAAGACGGGCGGTGCCGGACAAGACGAAATACAGGAGCACGAAGGAGACCAGCCCCCACACCGCCAGATTGGCAATGCCCGGAATGAGCGAAGCGGTCACGCCGGGCAGGCTTCCCGTGACGATGAGATAAGCAAATCCCGCCGCCGCGAGCGCGCCGAGAATGCGCGCGGGGGCCGGCTTCTCATTCTTGTCGCGCAGGGTCTGCGCCTCCAGCGGCAGACCGGGGGCGGCGGATGGAAAGAAGGTGGAAACGAGGAAGATATAGCTCGCATAGAGGCAGGCGAGCGTCAGCCCTGGAATGAAGGCGCCCGTATACATGTCGCCGACGGACCGGTTCAGCTGGTCCGCCATCACGATCAGAACCAGCGAGGGCGGGATGATTTGCGCGAGGGTTCCAGAGGCGGCGATCACGCCCGAAGCCACGCGCCGATCATAACCGTAGCGCAGCATGATGGGCAGAGAGATGAGGCCCATGGAAATCACGGAAGCAGCGACCACGCCCGTGGTCGCCGCCAGCAGGGCGCCCACGAAGATCACCGCATAGGCGAGACCGCCGCGGATGGAGCCGAACACCTGTCCGATCGTATCGAGCAGGTCTTCCGCCATCCCGGAGCGTTCGAGGATGAGGCCCATGAAGGTGAAGAAGGGCACCGCGAGGAGCACTTCATTGTTCATGGTGCCGTAGACGCGCTCCGGCAGCGCCTGCAGGAAGTCGGGCCGGAACAGGCCGAGCTCGATGCCGATAAGGCCGAAGATGAGGCCGTTGGCGGCGAGCGCGAACGCGACCGGATAGCCCAGCAGCAGGAACAGGACGAGCGCGCCGAACATGATCGGCGCCATGTTGTGCACGATGAAGGCGCGCATGCCGCCTTCGGCGGCGAAGGCCAGATCGGGCAGCAGCAGGCTCAGCGCGAGCGCGAGGGACAGGGCGGCAAACGCCTTGGCGACAAAGGTGCGGGTCATGGTCTTGTCCTCAGCGCGCCGGGCCGGCTTCCGCCGTTCCGTCGATCTTGGGGGCATCGACGAGCAGGCGCTCCACCTCCGCCTCAAGCACGGCGTGGCCGGATGCGCCCTCGTGGGGATCCTCCATGCGGCCCGTCATGATGGCGATGCGCTTGATGATCTCCGAGATGGCCTGGACGAACAGAAGGGCGAACCCGATCGGAACCAGCATCTTGGCCGGCCATTGGGCGAGACCGCCGGCGTTCAAGGACTGTTCGTTGATGCGATAGGAATTGAGGAAGAACGGCCAGGACGTAACCAGCATCACGATGGTGAAGGGAAGGAGGAAGAAGATCCCGCCCAGCAGGTCGATCCAATTGCGCACCCGGCGCGACAAGCGCGCATTCACGATGTCGATGCGGATATGTTCATTATCGATGAGGGTCCAGGGCGAACAGCACAGGAAGACCGCTGCGAACAGCACCCATTGCAGTTCAAGCCAGGAATTGGACGACATGTCGAAAACCTTGCGCACCACCGCATTGGTGGCCGACACGAGGACAGCGACGACAATGAGCCAGGATACGATCTTGCCGATGCGCGCGTTGACGGCATCGATCGCTCGGCTGAGCGCGAGCAGAGCAGTCATATAACGTCCCCTCGATTGGGCGATGTCCCAGATCCGGCACCCTCTTTGCGCGGGGTGCCATTGGGCGCGCACCATAAGGAACTGCGCCCGGCAAACAAGGGGCCGTTCGTATGGGAGGCGCCGCCTCACGAAAATTCGCAGAAAGTCTAAGGGTCGATTGTTTCGGGCGGGGGCGATGCTAAGGTCGCCAAGGATCGGGACCCTGTTCCGGATCTAATCGGTGGGCGACTGCTAAGGTCTTGTTTGGAAACGCTCGCCTGCCGGTTCCGCCGGTGCGGAGGGGGTGTTTCGCGGCTGGGCTGGCGCGCCTTTTCTCCGGTGGAAGGCTGGTCCCATGGCGATCGTCGGTATTCGCGGTTCTTTCTTCGATTTTCTCGATGATCCCTGGAAGCATGTGGGGCGCGAGGCTGACGCGGCGCGGTTCCTCGCCGACGGTCTTTTGGTGATTGAAGACGGGATCATCGCGGATTTCGGCCCTTATCTGGCCTTAGCCGGGCGTCATGCCGGGCTTGAGATCACCCATATCAAGGACCGGATCCTCGTTCCGGGCTTCATCGACGGGCACATCCATCTGCCGCAGACCCGGGTGCTCGGCGCCTATGGCGAGCAATTGCTGCCGTGGCTGCAAAAATGGGTTTTCCCCGAAGAGGTTAAGTACAAGGACCCGGACTATGCCCGGGACGGCGTACGGCGGTTTTTCGATATATTGCTGGCGTCGGGGACCACCACCTGCCAGGCCTTCACCACCACCCACAAGGTGGCGACGGAGGAGCTGTTCGAGGAAGCGAGCCGGCGGAACATGCGCGTGATCGCGGGTTTGACGGGAATAGACCGGAATGCTCCGGATTATTACGTCGATACAGCGGAGAACTTCTTTCGCGACAGCGTGGAATTGATCGAACGCTACCACCGCCACGGTCGCAACCTCTACGCCATCACCCCCCGCTTCGCCATGGGCTCCTCGGCGGAGATGATGGCGCGCTGCGAGCAGTTGAAGACGACCTATCCCGATTGCTGGGTTAACACCCATATTTCGGAAAATCCCGCGGAAATCCGCACACTTCTCGCTTTGCACCCCGATTGCTCGGATTATCTCGGCGTCTACGAGAAATATGGCCTGGTCGGCCCGAAATTCTCCGGCGGGCACGGCGTGTGGCTGTCCAACGGCGAGTTCGACCGCATGTCGCAAAAGGGCGCCGCGGTGGTCTTCTGCCCCTGCTCCAACCTGTTCCTGGGTTCCGGCCTGTTCCGCCTCGGCCGGGCCACTGACCCGAAGAGCCGGGTGCGCATGTCGTTCGGCACCGACATGGGCGGGGGCAACCGCTTCTCCATGCTGAACGCCCTGGAGGACGCCTATAAGGTGGGCATGTGCAACAACACGCTGCTGGACGGCAGCGTGAACCCGGCCAATCAGGATCTTGCCGAAGCCGAGCGCAACAAGCTGTCGGCCTATCGCGCCTTCTGGTCCATCACGCTCGGCGGTGCCGAGGGGCTCTATATCGACGACCTGCTGGGCAATTTCGAGGTGGGCAAGGAAGCCGACTTCGTCGCCCTGGACTGGAACGGCGGCCCGCCCGCCACGCCCTGGCATCAGTCGCTCGCCTATGCCGGCGAAGGCCCCCAGACCATGGAGGAAGCCGCCAACCTGCTGTTCGGCATCATGATGGTGGGCGACGAGCGGGCGGTGGACGAGACCTGGATCATGGGCAAGCGGCTGTACAAGAAAAACTGACGGCCGAGCGGAGCACGCCATGTCGCCCGAGAGCACGCCCGGCCGGCCGGAATCCGGCGCCCCCGTGGCCCTGGTGGTCCAGCGCCAAGTCCATGAGGAAAGTTACGCCGCCTATGCGCGCTGGCAGGCGCGGGCGGTGGAACGGCTGCGGTCCTGGCCGGGCTTCATCGCCCACGAACTGATCCCCCCCTCGCCGCCCGAACATATGGACTGGACCATCGTCCAGCGGTTCGTCAGCGCCGAGGCGGCGCGGAACTGGCTGGACTCACCGGAGCGGGCGGCCCTGGTCGCGGAGATCCGGCCCCATCTCATGGCCGAGGAGGAGGTGCATCTCCTGGCCGATCCCGGCCCGCGTCCCCAGACCGGCGCCACCGCCTTCATTTCCTACAAGGTCGCGCCGCAGGAGGAGGCGAACTTCCTCGCCTGGCAACGCACCATCTATGCGGCCGAGGCCCGCGCGCCGGGCTTCCTGCGCCATAAGCTGGAACGCCCCGTGGATGGCGTGCGCGAGGACTGGATCATCATTCTCACCTTCGACACGGCGGAAAACCTGACGCGCTGGCTGGAGTCGCCCGAACGCGCCGCCTTGCTGAAAGAGGGGGCGAAAGTCAAAGCGGCCTTCAACCTCAGCCGTACCTCCTATGGCTTCGACTTCTGGTTTCGCGCCCCCGATGCCGCGCCGCCCGGTCCAAGAGAAATCCTGAAAAACAATCTTCTGGTGCTTCTGGTCCTCTATCCTATCGTCTTTCTATGGGGTTATTTTGTTGGATCGCCGGTTTTGGACCGGCACGGTGTGCCCTTCTGGCTCGCGCTTTTCATTGGGAACGTGGTCAGCACCCAAGTGTTGGGATGGTGGGCCGTGCCCGCAATATTTAAGGTCTTTGCATGGTGGCTCAAACCCGAGCGGGGCCTGCGGCGCGAGTTGCTTGGCTTCGGCATCCTCTTCCTGCTCTATGGGGCGTCCATGGCGCTCTATGCCGCCCTGCTGGCGCGCGGGCCGGCCTGGTAGGCGGCCCGCCGGGCCTTTCGGCGGGGTTCGCCAGTGCGCTCGCCCTCGCCCTGCTGCTGGCGGCAAGCGCCAGCGCGCACGCGCAAAGCGTGGTCCGCTGCCCGGAACGCTTCACCACGACGGCCATTATCCTCAACGATCCAAAGCAGGCGGCGGGGTTCGAACCCGTGATCGGCGGCGAGACCTCCTCGCAAGCGTGGCTTCAGGATGTGGCCGTGCTCGGTTCGAACGGGGCGCGCATCGCCGGCGCCGCGAGCAGCAGCAAAAGGATCACCTGGGCCTTCGATGGCCGGTCGCCGGTGAAGATCGCCTGCCTGTACGAGGGCGGCATCGCCCTCACGCGGGAGATCGCAAATCCAAAGGGCTGCATCGCCAACATTCAGCGCAGCAAGACTCCCGGCGGCGTGAGCTGGGGCATGGACAAGGCCAGCTTCTCATGCCGCTGACATCCCCCATCCGCACCGCCTGCCCCGTCCTGGTCTGTGCGGCCGCGATGATCCTCGCCTGCGGCGTGGCCGCAGCGCAAAGCCCTGCCGAGCCGCTGGCCGTCTCCTGCCCGCCCTCCCTGAACGTCACCTATAGTGGCATCGCCCAGTTGCCTTTTCCGGGAAAGGAACTGGACATCGGCGGCTTCACCCCGGCCTACTCGCCGACCTCGGTGCGCCTGATCGGCGCCGAGATCACGCCACCCGCCGATGCCAAAAATGCGCGACTGAGCGGCGTTGCGGACAATGAGATGACGGCCAAGCCCGGCGAAACGCTGATCTTCACCATCTGGCCCAAGGGTCAGGCAGCGCCGGCCTTCCCCGCCGTTGTCTCCTGCGCCTATGAGGGCGGCTATGCCCTGCAACGCCGCCTTCCGGCGACTGTCCGCACGTGTTCCCTCACGTATGCGGCGTCCAAGACGGACAGCGAAGATACCAGCACACGCGAGATCTTCACCAAGGCCGAATTCCTCTGCCGATAGGTGTCGGGGCGCGCGCCGCGCCCGCGGGGCCGACGGAGATGGGCCGGCGGAGATCGGCCAGTGATCGGCCGACATGTGGACCGGGTGAGCCCGCACAGCGGGCCGTGTCCGCCCGCGGCGGCACGAAAAAGCCGGGCCGCGAAGGCGGCCCGGCTCAACAGTTCAGATGTGCGTCAGACGTGGTGCCCGGGTTCAGGCGGCGGCCTTCTGGGGCTGCACTTCCTGGCTGTAGGCGTCCATGAGCTGGTGGGTGATGCCGGTCGGCTTGAAGCGCCAGTCGGCGATTTCGCCCACCGGGGTCACCTCGGCGGCCGTGCCGGTGATGAAGCACTCGGTAAAGCCGGACAGTTCCTCGGGCAGGATGTGGCGCTCCACCACCTCAAGCCCGTGGCGCTTCGCCAACTCGATGACGGTGCGCCGGGTGATCCCGTCGAGGAAGCAATCGGGCGTCGGGGTATGGATGACGCCGTCCTTCACGAAGAAGATGTTGGCGCCGGTGCATTCGGCCACGAACCCGCGATAGTCCAGCATCAGGGCGTCCGCATAGCCGCGCCGCTCTGCCTTATGCTTGGAGATGGTGCAGATCATATAGAGACCGGCCGCCTTGGCCTTGCAGGGAATGGTCGCCGGGTCGGGGCGACGGAACTCCGCAAGATCGAGGCGCAGACCCTTCTGGCGCTGCTCGGGATCGAAATAGCTCGGCCATTCCCACACGCCGATGGCGAGATGGATGGCATTGTTCTGCGCCGACACGCCCATCATCTCGCTGCCGCGCCAGGCGACCGGACGGACATAGGCATTGGTCAGCCCATTCTTCTCCAGCGTCAGGCGCTTCGCCGCGTCGATTTCCTGGATCGAATAGGGAAGGGTGAAATCCAGCTGTTCCGCGGAAAAGCGCAGGCGCTCGGAATGGGCGGAGGACTTGAAGATCGCGCCGCCATAGGCACGCTCGCCCTCGAACACGCAGCTGGCATAGTGGAGGCCATGGGAGAGTACGTGAAGCTTTGCGTCCTGCCACGGCACCAGAGCGCCGTCATACCAGATCCAGCCGTCACGTTTGTCGAAGGGCTCTCCACTCATTGTCTTCACTCCATTGGGCCGTCTTCAAGGCGGCCTTGCGTCCTCTAGAGGCGAGCATCGCGGAAGGGATTGCCCTAGCCGCTCACCGGCGCTCTAAACTAAACAGGATTAAGGACTCGCTGTGCGATCAGCCAGCACGGCAGGCTGATCGTCGCGTGCCCTGGACGACCGCGCTTTGCAGTCGTACCCACATCGGAATATTTTGCGGCTGAGATATGACGCTCGGCCACAAAGAGCGCAACGATCGAACTCCAAAGTCGCTCTGGGAGACCGATCATTTCGCGAGCACGGCACTGTGAGTAACGATCGGATCGAAAAAAGTCAACATGACTGACATAAATTCCGCCCCCACCCGTGCTGCGGGACCCTCTGGCCCGAACAGCGGCGTGGCCGCTGCAGGCACCACAGGCGACGGCCTGGTCGACCTGATCGAGCTGTTTTTCTTTGCCTATCGGGACTTTGTCGGTGATCCGGACCAGATCCTCGCCCCCCTCGGCTTTGGCCGGGCGCATCATCGCGTGCTCCATTTCGTCAACCGCAACCCCGGCATGCGTGTGACGGACCTGCTGGATATCCTGCGCATCACCAAACAGAGTCTTGGCCGGGTGTTGCGCGAACTGGTGGATGAGGGATTCGTGGAGAGCCGCGCGGGTGCTTCGGATCGGCGCCAGCGCCTGCTCTATCCCACGGAAAAGGGAGAAGCCTTGGCGCGGGAATTCGTCGCCATTCAGAGCCGGCGCATTTCCCAGGCTCTGGAGGAATGCGGCCCCGGCGCGCGCGAGGATGCGCGCCGCTTTCTTATGGCCATGATTGATCGAGAGGATCGCGCCAGCGTCGAGCGGCTGATACAGCGTGCCGAACGCAACCGGCGAACCCGATGATCATGCCCGAGACCCAGCCGCGCCCCGCGCCCCCGCCGCTTCCCGACGACGCGCCGCACCTGCTTGTGGTGGACGATGACAGCCGCATCCGCAGTCTGCTGTCCCGCTTCCTGTCGGAGAACGGCTATCGCGTGACCACCGCCGCCTCCGCCGCCGAGGCGCGCGGGCGCCTGGAAGGTCTCACCTTCGACCTTTTGGTGCTGGACGTGATGATGCCGGGCGAAAGCGGCATCGACCTCGCCCGTTCGCTCCGCACCCAGTCCTCCGTTCCCATTTTGATGCTCACCGCCCGCTCAGACCCGCAGGACCGCATCGCGGGCCTGGAGGTGGGCGCCGACGACTATCTCGGCAAGCCCTTCGAGCCGCGCGAGCTTCTGCTGCGCGTCGGCTCCATCCTGAAGCGCGCTTTGCCCGCGCCCCAGAAGGCCATCGAGGAAGTGCGGTTCGGCGACTTCCTGTTCCATCTTGAACGCGGCGAACTCTCGCGCGGCGGCGAGCCCGTGCGCATCACCGAGCGCGAGCGCGACATGTTGCGGGTGCTGGCCGAGGCGCCCGGCGACGTGGTGCCGCGCCTCGCCCTGGCCGGCAACGGAACGGCGAGCGAGCGGGCCGTGGATGTGCAGGTGAACCGCCTGCGCCGCAAGATCGAGCGGGACCCCACCAATCCCATCCATGTCCAGACGGTGCGCGGCATCGGCTACCGGCTGGTGGTGACGCCGTGAGCGTGGCGGGCGGGGAAAAGGCGACGCCGGCGCCCTCCGCCGGCCTATGGCGGCGGTTTCGCGGGGTGACGGGCGTCATCGGCGCCTGGTTCAACCGTGTGACGCCCAAGGGGCTTTATCCCCGCTCGCTGCTCATCATTGTCGTGCCCATGGTGCTGCTCCAGTCCGTGGTCGCTTTCGTTTTCATGGAGCGTCACTACAACATGGTCACGCGGCGCCTGTCGGCCGCCGTCAGCCGCGACATCGCGGCGGTGGTCTCGCTCTATGCCGCCCTGCCGCAGGATCGGGACGGGGCCGTGATCCGCCGCATCGCCTGGACCGACCTTCAACTCGCGGTGGATGTGCTGCCCGCGGGCCCCCTGCCCGCCCCCGGCACGCGCCCCTTCTTCTCCGTGCTGGACAGCTTCCTCTCCTCCGAGATCGGGGAACGCATCTCGCGCCCCTATTGGGTGGATACGGTCGGGCGCTCGGACCTCATTGAGGTGCGGGTGCAGATGCCGGACGCGGTTTTGCGCATCTTCGCGCCGCGCAGCTCGGCCTATGCCTCCAACACTCATATCTTCCTGCTCTGGATGGTGGGCACCTCCCTGGTGCTGCTGACCGTCGCCATCCTGTTCCTGCGCAACCAGATCCGCCCCATCGAGAATCTCGCGGACGCGGCCGAGGCCTTCGGCAAGGGCCGCGACGTGGAGAATTTCCGCCCGCGCGGCGCCCGCGAGGTGCGGCGCGCGGCGGTCGCCTTCCTGGAGATGAAGCGGCGCATCGAGCGCCAGATCGAGCAGCGCACCACCATGCTCGCGGGCGTCTCCCACGACATGCGCACCATCCTGACCCGCTTCCGCCTGGAACTCGCCTTCCTGCCCGAAGGCCCGGAGGTGGAGGCGTTGCGCAAGGACGTGGACGAGCTTCAGGGCATGCTGGAAGCCTATCTCGCCTTCGCCCGGGGCGATCCCGGCGAGCAGGCGGCCCTCACCGACATGGCGCAGGTGATCGAGGAATTGCGCACCAATGCAGAGCGCTCCGGCGCCCGCGCCACCTCCAGCTTCCTCGGCCCGCCTCTGGTGCAGGTGAAGGGCGATTCGCTGAAGCGCTGCCTCGGCAATCTCGTGGCCAATGCGGTGCGCTACGCCACCTCGCTGGAGATCACCGGAACGCGCGATGCGCGCTGGCTGCTGGTCTCGGTGGACGATGACGGACCGGGCATTCCCGTGGACATGCGCGAGGAGGTGTTCCGCCCCTTCCTGCGGCTCGATGCGGCGCGCAACCAGGATGCCGGCGGCACCGGGCTTGGCCTCTCCATCGCCCGCGACATCGCCCGCGCCCATGGCGGCGACATCCTGCTCGCCGACAGCCCGCTCGGCGGCTTGCGCGCGACGCTGCGCCTTCCTGTCTGACCGCACCCGGACCGAGGCGGCGCGGCGCGCCGTCTTGACACCTCCGCGCGTCCGGCGGATATCTTCTTAAGATTCAAGCTCTTGTAAGATAATGTCATTTTTGGAGTGCTGACGATGTCGGACGTTGATCCGGTTCCCGTTCCCGATACTGGCATTATTCCCAAGGGCGGCCTTTATGGCGGACCTTATGATTCCACGGCACTCGATCGCAATATTCGCGCGGTTCTCGCCGATGTGCGCTGGACGTTGGAATATGGTGGCTCCCAAGCCGCGACGGTGATCAGCTATTCCTTCCCGACCCTGGAGGAATACGGCGCCGGCTATCAGGGCGAGCCCGATCTGGCGACCAAATATTTCGCGCCGACCGACGCCTTCAAGAGTTCCGTCGCCACGACGCTGAACCTGCTTTCCTCCTATACGAACCTGGTGTTCGTGGAGGCTGAGTCGGGCCTTGCGGCGGATTCCACGCTGCGCTTTTCCAATTTCAACGACCCGAACACGTCCTTCGCCTTCTACCCGCCCTATACGTCCTACGACGGTCCCACGCCGGGGAGCGTCGCGGGCGACATCTTCATGGGTGACAACGGGCATCCGCCGCCCAATTATTTCGGCACCGACGATTTCAACAGCGTGATGCACGAGACCGGCCATGCGCTCGGCCTCAAGCACGGCCATGAGGCCGACGGCAGCTATGCGCTCGACCCGGAATTCAACGACAATGAATTCTCGGTCATGACCTATGCGAGCTATTTCGGCTCGGACACGCAGGGCGCCAGCGCCGCCTGGGTGGGCTCGGCCCCCCAGAGCTACATGATGTTCGACATCGCCGCGCTCCAGGCGCTGTATGGCGCGAACTTCAGCAAGGCGGGCACCACGGCGACCTATACCTGGGACTCCGCCACCGGCCAGCAATATATCAATGGGGTCGCGGCCGCGGATACCGGCGTGTCCGCCACCTTCAAGATCTTCTCCACCGTCTGGACCGGCGGCGCGCTCACCACCTACGACCTCAGCAATTTCGACGAGGACCAGGTGGACGATCTGCGCGCCGGCCGCTGGCTGACCTTCGCGCGCGACAAGATCGCCGACCTCAACAACATGGCGCCGGAGGGCACGCCCGAATACCAGGCCCAGGGCAACATCTACAATTCCCTGCTCTATCAGGGCGATACCCGCTCGCTGATCAGCAACCTCATCACCGGCGAGGGCAACGACACCATCATCGGCAATGAATTGTCCAACACGCTGATCGCCAATGGCGGCGACGACGTGATCGACGGCGGCGACGGCGACGACCTCATCAGCGGCGGCGCGGGAGCCGACACCATCACCTTCGGCAATGGCAACAGCGTGCTGCGGGACCTGGTGGCGGACCTCAACGGCGACCTCGTCATGGATCTCGGCCGCGCCAACAGCGTGGACATCCAGGGGCTGTTCGCGAGCCGCGCGGACTTTGTCTTCACCGTGGACACCGCCGCGACCACGGTCGGCATTGCCGGCTCGGCCTTCGAACTGCGCGGCACGTTCGCGGACGGCGACTTCATGACGGTGGCGCGCGGTGTGGGCACGGAGGCACAGACCAGCCTCAGCTTCGTCGACTTCCTGCCTACCCTCCAGGAGGGCGTGGCGGTGGATCTCGATCTGATCAACGGCCTCGCCAACGCCCCCTTCCTCACGGGCGACGGGCAGGTGGGCTACAGCGTGGTGTTCGAGAGCGCGGTCTCGGCCTATCACAACATGGTCGGCGCCTACACCATCTCCGTCGACGGGACCATTTCCGACGTCCAGATGCTGTTCACCAACACGCTGTCGGCCACCTCGGGCCTCACGGTGGATCTCGATACGCCGGCGGCGGGCGAGCAGATCGGCTTCTTCCTGATCCAGGACGGCTATGACGTGTTCGGCGCCCTGCCGGACGATCTCGCCTTCGTCGCGGCCGACGGCGGGGCGGCGGATCTTACGGGCGGCGCGCCGCTGCTCTACAGCGCGAGCCGCGGCTTCCTGTCGGGGGCGGAGATCTTCTTCTCCCACGCCGACTTCAATGACGGCGGCTACCAGCAGGTGCTCTCCGGCGTCTCGGCTGACGGCCTTGGCCTGCGCATCGGCTTCGAGGATCTCAGCCAGGACATCGGCGACAACGATTACCAGGACGTGGTCTTCACCGTGCTGGACAATTCCGCTTTGTTCGTCGTCTGAGGCTTTTCGCTTCCCCATGATGCGCGGCCCGCAGCCTCACGGTTGCGGGCCGCATGCCGTTTGGGGCGGTCCAAGTCCCCCTGGCTTAGCCCGCTTGCCTTTCTGCGCTCGGATAGACGCAGCGGAAGCCGATATAGACGGCGGCGAAGCTTGCGGGTTTCCATTGCAGGGCGGAGGCGCGCATCTGGTCGGCGCCGTACCACCAGGAGCCGCCGGCGGTGAGCGCGGTGTCGCCCTGGCGGTCGGCGAGCCATTCCCAGGCATTTCCGCCCATGTCGCGCAGCCCGTTGACGCCCGCCTTGGTGGCGCCGGCAGGGGCAAGGCGCGGCCAGGGATCGGCGCCGTTTCCGTTCGCGCCCTCGGGGGAGGCGCCCGTGGGATAAGGATAGGTCTCGCCGGAGGCGAAGCCGCCCGCCGGCGCCGCGCGGCGCTCCAGATAGGCGGCCTCGGTCCACTCCGCCCGTGTGGGCAGGCGCCCGCCGGCCCAGCGGCAATAGGCCTCCGCCTCGAACCAGGTGACGTGAACGGCGGGGAGCGACGCCTCCCCCGGCGCGCCGAAGGGGGCGCTGTAGATCCAGCCCGGCCGGCGCTCCCATCCCGCGCCCCATTCCTGCCCGCCGCCCGCGCGCTCGGCCGCTGTGGTGAGGCCCGTCGCCTGCGCGAAGCGGGCGAAGGCGGCGATGGTGATCTCGTCCGCGTCGAAGACCACCGCCCCCACCGGGAGGCGCGTCTGCGCCGCCGCCCCGCTGGCGAGGAGACCGCCCAGTAGGCCGGCGAGGAGGCCGAGACGGATCGGGCCGGACCGAGATGCGGACATCCTCATCTGTTTCTCCCCTGCATGGGTGTCGGACCGGGCGAGTCAGCCCGAAGCCCTGAAGAGAATACGCATGCCGGCGCCGTGCGGGACCGGCTTCCGCAAAACGTGATCTGCAACGCAAAGAGCCGCCCCGAAGGGCGGCTCTGGAAGACGGCCCCCCCGCGATCCCGCAGGCGTTAGGCGGGGCGGCGCGCCTCTGCGGTGATCCCCGGCCCTGGGGGCCTCAGCTCTTGGTCACCAGCGGGCAGCCGCCCTCAATCAGCGGCCGGAAGGCCTCGTCGCCGGGGATCACGCGCAGCAGCTTCAGATAATCCCACGGATATTTCTGCTCGGCGGGGGTCTTCACCTGCAGCAGATAGAGGTCATGCACCATGCGGCCATCCTCGCGGATCTTGCCGCCATGGGCGAAGAAATCGTCCACCGGGGTCGCCTTCATCTGCGCCACCACGCTCTGCGTGTCCGTGGTGCCCGCCGCCTTCACCGCTTTCAGATAGTGGAGGATGGCGGAATAGGTGCCGGCCTGCCCCATGGTGGGCATGGCTTTGTGCCGCTCGAAGAAGCGCTTGGACCAGGCGCGGGTCTCGTCGTTGAGGTCCCAATAGAAGCCCTGGGTGAGGATGAGGCCCTGGGCCGTCTGTAGCCCGATGGCGTGGATGTCGGTAATGTGGAGATAGAGGCCGGCGAGCTTGATGCCGGACTGGGGAATGCCGAACTCGTTCGCCTGCTTGATGGCATTCACCTGGTCGGCGCCGGAATTGGCGAAGGCGATGAGCTTCGCGCCCCTGGCCTGCGCCTGGAGCAGATAGGAGGAGAAGTCCGAGGTGCCCTGGGGATGGCGCACGCTGCCCACCACCGTGCCGCCCTTCTTCTCCACTGCCGCCGTGGTGTCCCGCTCCAGCGCGGTGCCGAAGGCATAATCGGCGGTGATGAAGAACCAGGGCCCGTCCTTGGCCAGCGAGGCGCCCGTGCCGGCGGCGAGCGCATAGGTGTCATAGGTCCAGTGGATGCCCGTGGGCGCGCAGGCCTTGCCGGTGAAGTCCGACGAGCCGCCGGTGGACGCAAGCACCAGCTTGTTCTTCTTGCGGCCGATCTCCTGCACCGCCAGCAGGACGGACGAGGTGGGAATATCGGTGATGACATCCACATTGTCCTCGTCGATCCAGCGCGAGACGACGGCGGCGCCCACGTCCGGCTTGTTCTGATGGTCGCCCGCGACAATCTCGATGGGACGGCCGAGCACGCTGCCGCCGAAATCCTCCACCGCCATGCGGGCCGCGATCACCGAGCCCGGCCCGGCCATGTCCGCATAGATGCCCGACTGGTCGTTGAGCACGCCGATCTTGAGGGGCTTTTGGTCGGCCGCCTGGGCGGCGCCGAGGCCGGCGAAAAGGCCGGCGGCGAGGATGAACGCAAAGCGCATGGGGCTCTCCTGAAATCAGGACCGAGCCTTTACCGGCCGACAGAGCGACAATCAAACATTTTCAAAAAATGATTGTGCATTCTTTAGTTTAACATTTTTGTTTTGTTTATTTGGCTCGTCTCG
>JBFMAV010000054.1:0-31029 GCA_040755535.1 Pseudomonadota bacterium
AGGGGCCCGCACGATTTCTCTTGAGCACGGCGTGCTTCTTGCACGTAATTCCGGTGGCCCCCACCTGACGCGCCGGAGAGAGCCATGGCCTTCGTTCACCGCATCGGTCCGCGCAGCTATGCGTTCGCGGATCTGAAGGATCTGATGGCGAAGGCGACCCCGCCGCGCTCTGGCGATGTCCTGGCGGGGCTTGCGGCGGCGAGCGCGGAAGAGAATGTCGCCGCCAAAATGTGTCTCGCGGACCTTCCGCTGAAGACCTTCCTGACCGAGGCGCTGATCCCTTACGAAGAGGACGAGGTGACCCGCCTCATCCTCGATGGCCATGACGCCGCCGCCTTCGCGCCGGTCGCCGCCATGACGGTGGGTGATTTTCGCGACTATCTCCTGTCCCATGCGGCGACGCCGGAGGCCCTGTCCCGCCTGGCCGGCGGCCTCACGCCGGAAATGGCGGCGGCTGTCTCCAAGATCATGCGCAATCAGGATCTGATCCTGGTGGCGCGGAAATGCGCCGTGGTGACCCGCTTTCGCAACACGATCGGCCTTCCGGGCACCATGGCGGTGCGTCTCCAGCCCAATCACCCCACCGACGATGCGGCCGGCGTCTCGGCTTCCATCCTGGACGGTCTCCTTTATGGCGCGGGCGACGCGGTCATCGGCATCAATCCGGCCTCCGACAGCTTGCCGGTCATCG
This sequence comes from Pseudomonadota bacterium, assembly GCA_040755535.1. Lineage (GTDB taxonomy): Bacteria > Pseudomonadota > Alphaproteobacteria > Rhizobiales > Xanthobacteraceae > Aquabacter. The sequence goes on from JBFMAV010000054.1 coordinate 692, forward strand.
ACCGCCTCCTGAAGCTGATGAATGACGTGATCTCCCGCTTCGAGATCCCCACCCAAAGCTGCGTCCTCACCCATGTCACCTCGTCCATCGACCTGATGAATCGCGGCGCGCCTGTGGACCTGGTGTTCCAGTCCATTGCGGGCACCCAAGGCGCGAACCGGTCCTTCGGCGTGGACCTCGCCGTGCTGAAGGAGGCAGCGGACGCCGCGCGGGCGCTCAATCGCGGCAGCGTCGGGCAGAATGCCATGTATTTCGAGACGGGGCAGGGCTCCGTTTTGTCCGCCAACGCCCATCACGGGGTGGACCAGCAGACCTGCGAGGCGCGCGCCTATGGCGTGGCGCGGGCCTTCTCGCCGCTCCTGGTGAATACCGTGGTCGGCTTTATCGGGCCGGAATATCTTTATGACGGCAAGCAGATCATCCGGGCGGGCCTGGAGGATCATTTCTGCGGCAAGCTGCTCGGCGTGCCGCTCGGGGTGGATGTCTGCTACACCAATCATGCGGAAGCCGATCAGGACGATATGGACAACCTGCTCACGCTCCTGGCGGCGGCGGGCGTCACCTACATCATGGGCATTCCCGGCGCCGATGACGTAATGCTGAATTATCAATCCACGTCCTTCCATGATGCGCTCTATGTGCGCGAGGTGTTTGGCCTCAAGCGCGCACCCGAATTCGAGGCCTGGCTCGCGGGTATGGGAATTACCGGCCCTGACGGGCGTATTGCGCCCGCGAGCGGTTCCCATCCGCTGCTGAGCTTCGTGGAGCGCGCGGCGTGACGCCCCGCGATCCCTGGCTCCGCTTCGCCCACCACACGCCTGCGCGCATCGCCCTCGGTCGCACGGGGGCGAGCCTGCCGACCGAGGAAGTGCTGCGCTTCTCGCTCGCCCATGCGCAGGCGCGCGACGCCGTCCATGCGCCCTTTGATGCTGAAGGGGTCGCGGAGGGGATCCGAAACCTCGGTTTCGACGTGGTAGCCGCCGAGAGCGCCGCTATCTCGCGCGACATGTATCTGCGCCGCCCCGATCTTGGCCGCCGCCTGTCGGAGGACAGCAGGCTGCGGCTTGCGGCGCTGGCGGGGGCGGAGGTGGATCTTTCGCTGGTGGTGGCCGATGGCCTGTCGTCCACCGCTGTCCATGTGCAGGCGCTGCCCTTCCTCGCCGCGTTGAAGTTCGAGATCGAGCGGGCGGGCTGGCGAGCCGCGCCAATCGTGGTGGCGCGCGAGGCGCGTGTGGCGCTCGGGGACGAAGCTGGCGCATTGCTGCGCGCCCGGGCCGTCGTTGTCCTGATCGGCGAGCGGCCCGGCCTGTCCTCGCCCGACAGCCTCGGCCTTTATCTCACCTTCGCCCCGCGCCCGGGGCGCAGCGATGCGGAGCGCAACTGCATCTCCAATGTGCGCGCAGAGGGCCTCTCCCATGAGGCCGCCGCATTCAAGCTGGCTTGGCTCCTGCGGGAAGCGTTCCGCCGAGGCTTGACCGGGGTCGATCTGAAGGATGAGAGCGATCTCATCGCGGCCGAGAACCGCGTGGCGCTTCCGCCGAAGTGACGAGACCCCGCGGGCGGACGCGGCACGGGACTTGCTTTTATTGACGATGGCGTTGTGCCGGGGCCTCCCCTTCGGGGGAGTATTTGGAGGCTGGCTGATGGATACGCAGAAATCAGCGGGGGTCACTTATACGACGGTTGATGTCGCCTATTTCGAGCAGCGCGCCCTGAAACGGCATGCGCGGGTGTGGTCCTTGTGGGCTCTGGGCGTCGGCGCGGTCATTTCCGGCCATTTCTCCGGTTGGAATCTCGGCCTCGCCTCGGGCGGCTGGGGCGGCATGTTCATCGCCGCCATCATCATCGCCATCATGTATCTCGGCCTGACCTTCTCCATCGCCGAAATGTCGCCCGCCTTGCCCCATACGGGCGCCGCCTATTCCTTCGCACGCACCACCATGGGGCCGTGGGGCGGCTTCATCACCGGGCTGTGCGAAAACGTCGAATATGTCATCACGCCGGCCGTGGTCGTGTCCTTCATCGGCTCCTACATGGGCTCGATCTTCGATACGCCGCCGGCCTTCCAGCCGGTCTATTGGGTATTCGGCTATGTCATCTTCGTCGGCCTCAACGTGGTCGGGGTGGAACTCTCCTTCAAGGTGACGCTGGTGGTGACGCTGGCCGCCCTGGCCTGCCTCGTGGCCTTCTGGGTCAGCGCCATTCCGGTGATGGATTTCTCCCGCTGGGCGCTGAACATCGGCGTGGCGCCGGATGGCGCGGCGGTGGAGCTGCCCAATGGCGGCGGCCCATTCCTGCCCTTCGGCATCGGCGGCGCGCTCGCGGCCATGCCGTTCGCGGTCTGGCTCTTCCTCGCCATCGAGCAATTGCCGCTGGCGGCGGAAGAATCCGTCGATCCCAAGTCCGACATGCCCAAGGGCATCATGGCGGGCATGGCGACCCTGATCGTCTCGGCCTTCATGATCCTGTGGCTGAACTCTTCAGTGGCGAACGGCGCCTTTGGCCTGTCCACCTCGCTGGAGCCGCTGCTGGACGGCTTCAAGGCCATTTACGGCACGGGCATCGCCAGCCTGCTGGCCCTGGTGGCGGTGGTGGGCCTCATCGCCTCCTTCCACACCATCATCTATGCGCAGGGGCGCCAGATCTATTCCCTCTCACGCGCCGGCTATTTCCCGCGTGCCCTGTCCATCACCCATGGCAGCCGTAAGACGCCGCACGTGGCCATGGTTGCGGGCGCGGTGGTCGGGCTCGGCATCATGCTGGCAATCTGGTTCGCGCTGGGGGCGGAAGCGGGCGCGGCGGCCATCGGCGGGACCCTGCTCAACATGGCGGTGTTCGGCGCCATGCTGTCCTATGTGATGCAGGCGCTGTCCTTCATCCTGATGCGCCGGAACATGCCGCAGATCGAGCGCCCCGATAAGAGCCCCTTCGGCGTGCCCGGCGCTGTGCTCACCATCCTGATCGCGCTGGTCACCATCTATTTCCAGCTGTCCGATCCCATTTATCGCAATGGCGTGATCGGCGTCGCCCTATGGTTCGCGGTGGGCATCGCCTATTTCGCGGCCATCGGACGCCACAAGCTGGTGCTCTCGCCGGAAGAGGAATTCGCCCTCTCCAAGGGCACGGCGGAATACAAATCCTACTGAAAGTCCAAAGGGGCGCCGCGCGGCGCCCCTTTCACTGCCTGTGCTTTCATCCCCAGAGCCTCAGAGCGGCTCCACAGACACCACGCGGAACGTGTGGGTCTCGTCGTCTTCCTTGACCGAGACATATTCGCCGATCACGAACCGCTCCGCATTGAAGCGGTAGCCGGCCTCGTCATCCTCGGTTCCCATCACGTCATAGTGAAAGGCCCAGCTTCCGCCGGGGCGGCGCACCAAATGGCCGATCTGGTCGCCCTCCTGCGGGCGGAAGCGCACCACGCGGCAGGCGGCGCGGTGCTTGGACCACTGCTCCGGCTCGATCTGACCATTGGCATCAAGCGGCGCAACAAAGGTGTAGCCGAAATCGCGCGCCCCCGCCGGGTGGTCCTTTTCGCGCGCAAGCTCAAGGCGGATCTCACGAAAATCATGGGGCAGGTCGGCCATGGGCTCCTCCTTGTGGTGATGCCCCCATGGGGGCAGATCCGAGCGGACAGGGGCCTGAAGAACCCCGCCCTTTCAGCACGTTTTGCTCCAGTTCTCGCGCGCCGGCGAGGTCGAAACGGACCTTAAGCGCAATTCCGGAAGCGGAGTTGACGCAGAACAAGGCGCGCGGAGGGATGGTGTGTGCTATACTAAAGTCTGACATCTTCAGGGAGAGGTTCCATGGACCCGCAAAACCCATTCCAGGCCTGGACACAGGCTTTCCAGAACACCTCGCAGTCCTCGACCAACCCCATGGCCGCGGCCCGCTTTTTCTGGGTGGACTTCCCGGTGGAGGTCGCGACCCGTCTCCAGCGTTTCTCCGCAGAACGCATGCAAGACCAGATGCGTCTTCTCGCCGAGCTTGGCGCTCAGGAGGGAAATGCGAATCCCTTCCTGCGGGAAGCCGCCTTCCTTCAGCAAACCAGCGTCGCCTGGGGGGCTGAAGTCATGCAGATCATGGAATTGTGCCAGGAGCGCCTGCTGAACACCTCGCGCGCTGCATCCGAGGCGCCGGTCCAGTATCCAAAGGCTGCCTGAGCCACATCCACCCTTGTGCCCCGAGGATATCCCCGGGGCCTTCGCGCCCCGATCAGGGCGCGCCGGGCGTCGCGTCGCGCGCCGCCGAAATGCTGGTGCCCACCGAGGCGCCGACGATCAGCGCGATGGCGATCCATTGATTGGCCGACAGGCTCTCGCTCAGAAGGGCGAGGCCGAACAGCGCGCCCATGGCCGGCTCGGCGCTCATGAGAATGCTGAAGGTCTGGGCCGGCAGCCGCTTCAGCGCGATCATCTCCAGGGAATAGGGGATCGCACTGGAGAGCAGCGCGACGGCGAGCGCCACCGGCAGCAGGGGCGCGCTCAGCAGGTCCGCGCCCGCATGGGCAAGGCCGGGGACCAGGGCGACGCAGCTTGCCACCACCATGCCGATGGCGGCCACCGATCCCCCGGGCGCGGCCCCGCTGCTCTTCTTCCCGAATACAATGTACAGCGCCCAAAAGGCCCCCGCGCCGAGCGCGTAACCGACCCCCACCAGATCCAGCGGCGCCGCCAGGGCGTGCAGAGGCAGCAGCAGAATCACGCCGGCGACTGCCATTCCGGCGAAGGCGAAGTCCAAGGGCCGACGGGAGGTCGCCACGGCCAGCAGCAGCGGGCCGGTGAATTCCAAAGCCACGGCCACGCCCAGCGGTATGCGGGCGAGCGACATGTAAAAGGCCAGGTTCATGCAGCCGAGCGCCAAACCATAGACCAGGAGCGCGGGCCAGGCCGCGCGTCGCGGCCAATGCCGCCAGGGTCGCCAGAACATCCAGAGCAGCAGCGTGGCGAACACGAGCCGCAGCGTTGTCGCACCCTGCGCGCCGATGGCGGGAAACAGCTGCTTGCTGAGCGCCGCTCCGGCCTGCACCGAGATCATGGCCACGAGAACCGCGCAAAGGGCCATCGGCACCCCGACCGCCGGCGGGGTTCCCCCGGATCGCATCACGAGAATCCTTGAAGCGGGCGCCGCGCGCGGCCGAAGAGGGGTCATGGTGCGGACGGCGGGACTCGAACCCGCACGCCTTGCGGCGCAAGATTTTAAGTCTCGTGCGTCTACCGATTCCGCCACGTCCGCGCGAGGCGGACCTTAGTGGGCGACGGCCTGCGGGGAAAGGGCGTTATGCGACCCTTTTGCCGGCGTCGCTTCATCGGGGGCTCAAGTGGGACTTGGGGACACGTGGGACTGGGAAAAAGCGGGATTTGTGGACAAACCGATGGGCTCTTCACAGACCGCCGGAAGCACTCAAGCCTGCGCGCGGGTCTCCAGGGCGTCCGGCGCGGCGGGGGTGATGGCGACGGATTCGCCGCAGCCGCAGGCCGAGGTCTGGTTCGGATTGTTGAACACGAATTGGGCCGAGAGCTTGTCGGTCTTGAAGTCCATTTCCGTCCCGAGCAGGAACAAAATGGCCTTCGGATCGATGATCACCTTCACGCCCTTGACCTCGACGACATCGTCTGTCGGCCCAATTTCGTTCGCATAATCAAGCGTGTACGACATGCCGGCGCAGCCGCCGTTCTTCACCCCCACGCGCACGGCGGCAGCCGGGGGATCGCGGCGGGACATGATGTGCAGCAGCCGCTCGGCGGCGGCGTCGGTGATCCGCATGACGGCGGGGCGGGGGCGCACGGTAGCGTTCATGGTCGAAGACTCCTGACCGCGCCGGTTCAAGGCCGGCGGATCCACTCCTTAAAATGGGGGAACGGGGGCCGTCCGGCAAGGGTTTCTGCCCATTGCGCGCGGGATGATGCAACCCAATGGCGCCGGCTGCGTTCACGCTTGCAACGGAGACGGACGGCCATGGTCAAGGTGAGAGAGGCGCGCGCGCGTGCGGGGCATGCTGGCGTGAACAGAGCGCAAGGCATTGAAAGCGAAGAGAAAGACCTTTCGGAAAAAGAGGATGAGATCGTCGAGGAGCGGGCCAATCTGCGCCCGCTCGCGGTCTATGAGGTGATCCGCCGGGAGGGGGTGGACGAACTGAGCCGGCCGGTGGCGAGCCTGTGGTGGTCGGGGATCGCGGCGGGGCTGTCCATCGGCTTTTCGGTGGTCGGGGAGGGGCTGCTGCATGCCGTTCTGCCCGAAACACCCTGGAGAACAGTGCTCGAAAGCCCGGGTTACGCGATCGGATTCCTCATTGTTATCCTCGGTCGCTTTCAGTTGTTCACGGAAATTACCCTCACCGCTGTTCTCCCCGTGCTGAGCGAGCCCTCCCGGTCCGGTCTGATGGCGATTGCGCGCATTTGGGGGGTCGTGCTGGCTGCCAATCTGGTGGGCACCTGCCTGTTCGGGGCGGCGCTCGCCTCCGGGGCGGTGCTGCCCGAGCCGATCCAGGAGGGCATCCTTGGGGTCTCGCGGCATCTGGCCGAGATGAGCAGCGCCTCCGCCTTCTGGCGGGGCATCCTGGCTGGCTGGCTGGTGGCGACGGTGGTCTGGCTGCTGCCGAGCGCCGAGCAGGCGCGCTTCGCGGTCATCCTGGTGCTCACGGCGCTGATCTCGGCGCTGGAACTGTCCCATGTCATTTCCGGATCGGTGGAGCTGTTTTTGCTCCTGTTTTCCGGTGAGATCGGGGTTGGCGGGGTGCTCGGCCTGCTGCTGCCGCTGCTGGCGGGCAATATCGTGGGCGGCGCGGCCCTGTTCGCGCTTCTGGCCTACGGGCAGGTGAAGGAGGAAATGGCCGAGCCCGAGCCCGGCGAGCATTCCCTCACCCCGGGCGGCCGGACCTGAGGCGGCGCGATCAGGCGCGCCGCCGCACGAAGACGATGCTCTCGAAGTCGAACACCAGATCGCCATGCTGGTTGGTGCCGGTGTTGTAGGCCATGAGGAGGCCCCATTCCGGCTTGGACTTGGAGGGCACCTTCTCGCGCACCTCGGTCGCATAGGTGATGGTGTCCCCGGCATAGACCGGCTTCAGCCAGCGCATGTTCTTGAAACCGGGGGAGGGGCCGAAGGCGGGCACGTCCTCGCCGCGCGCCGTGCGCTCGGCGGCGTCCTGTGTGCGTTCGGCCACGAGGCATTTCATCCAGCAGGCGGCGGTATGCCAGCCGGAGGCGACGAGGTCGCCGAAATGGGTGCGCTTGGCGGCCTCGTCATCCACATGGAAGCTTTGCGGATCATAGGCCTGCGCGAAGGCGATGATCTCCTCGCGGGTGAAATGGTGGGTGCCGAGCGTGCGGCGCGCGCCCACCGTGATGTCGTCGAAATAGCTCATGCGAGGCGCGCTCCCGGATTGCGGCGGGCGAACAGGATGACCAGCGTCTCCTCGCTCGCCACCTCGCCGGTGGACTTCAGGAGTTCGAGCTTGAGCGTGACAAGGCCCATGTCCGGCTTGCTCTTGGAGGTGCGGCTCTCCAGCACGGTGCGGCGCAAGGAGAGAACGTCGCCGGGAAAGATCGGCGCCTTCCACTTCACCTCGCTCACCCCCGGCGAGCCGCGTCCGGAGGAATTGAGCAGGAAGGCCTCGCACATCAGCTTCTGCATGATGGCGCAGGCGTGCCAGCCGGAGGCGGCGAGCGCCCCGAGCATGGAGGCGGCGCCGGCGGCCTTGTCCAGATGCATGGGCTGGGGATCGAACTGGCGGGCGAAATCGAGGATTTCCGCCTCGGTGACGGTGTAGGACCCATAGGTCTTCACATCGCGTTCGACGAAGTCCTCGAAGAAGAGACTTGGCACGCGGTCCTCCCCGGTCGTTTTCGCTGTCTTACACGCTCGCGAAGCGACAGGGGAGGGGGACGCGCGTGCGAAAGCGCGGCGGCGGTCACATCTGCCGTGAGGTCCCTTGGTATGAATGCGGCGCGCTTGAGCATCCGGCGGCAGCGGAAAGGGCAGCGGTGTCCGCATGCCCTTCGGGATCGGGAACCAGATGGCGAAGCGGGTCGAAGCCGCCGATGTGGCAGGCCCAGGCATAGCCAACCAGCATCCCCTTGGCTTTCGGCAGGACCCAGAGGGCGATGGTGAGGCCGATGAGCTCGCAGAGCAGGAGTTCGGCCCACAGCCTCATGCCGCCGAACATCTCCAGGACGCCGGCCACGAGACAGGCGGCGCCGAGGGCCACGGGAATGGCGACCAGTGGCGTCGCATTGGCGACGCGAGCCGGCGAGAAGGGCTCGCCGCACGCGGGGCAGCGGTCGTTCAGGTCCAAATAGGACTGGAACAGACCGCCTTTGCCGCAGCATGGACAAAGGCCGTTCCAGCCATGCGCCATGGCCTGTGGCACGGGGCGGGGCGGATTGAAGCCGTTGGTCGCGTAGATGGGACGCGGATATCCGCCTTCGCCGCGCGCGGCGCGCCAGGAAAAGGAAGGCACAAGGTGCGGACGAGCAGGAGGCTTCGCCGGCTCGCGCAGGGCGGCGCCGTGGGGAAAGTCAGGCATGTCTATGTTCCGGAGGGGCCAATCTGGCCATGGACGGAAGGCGGGCGCTTTCACGCGCTCGCGCCGGCTCGGCTCAAGCGAGCGTGGCCGGTGGTCCCCGGGCGGGATGGGCCTTCTGCGGAGCCACCCCGCGGGGCGCCGAGGCCTCCGGAAGGAGCGGCAGGAGGGAAAAGACGACGGGGGCGGCAAGTCCCGCCGCAGCCGGAGGCAGACCTGTCGCGGCCGTCAGCAGGCAGGCGGCGCAGACCGGCGTCGGTGCATGGGTGCCTGACGGGGCTTCATCCTTGCCAAGGCAGATGTCCGGGAGGTAGCCATCCGGCAGAGCGTAGGCCGACAGGTCCTGTGGGACGCCTTGCGCGGCCGAGGGCATATGCGCGAAGCCGAGGAGCAGCATGGCCAACGCATAAAGCGCCGCCGCCCCAAGCCTCCACCGCTGATCCCTGAGCCCCGCGAACATGCTCCGCTTCTTCCGCACCGCACGGCCAGGGTCAAGCCTCGGGCGTCAACGGATGCGTCCGTGCGTCAGCCTGTCCGGGGACAGGCCGACGCGAGACCGGTCTGAGGTGGGTCGCCCTCAGTTCGCGAACCGGAAATGCAGGACGTCGCCATCCTGCACCACATATTCCTTGCCTTCCAGGCGCAGCCGCCCGGCATCGCGCGCGCCCGCCTCGCCCTTGTTCTTGACATAGTCGTCATAGGCGATGGTTTCCGAGCGGATGAAACCCTTCTCGAAGTCGGAATGGATCACGCCTGCCGCCGCCGGCGCCTTGGTGCCGCGCGTGATGGTCCAGGCGCGGGCTTCCTTGGGGCCGACGGTGAAATAGGTGACGAGCTGGAGCAGGTCATAGCCCGCGCGGATCACGCGGTTGAGGCCCGGCTCGTCCAGTTCGATGGCGTCCAGATAGTCCTTCTGCTCCTCGGGCGGCAGCACCGCGATCTCGCTCTCGATCTTGGCGGACACCACGACGGCCTTGGCGCCCTCGGCGGCGGCGCGCGCAAATACCTGGGCGGAGAGGGAATTGCCTTCCTTGGCGGAGGCTTCCTCCACGTTGCACACATAGAGGACGGGCTTTGCCGTCATCAGGCCGAGCATGTCGAAGGCCTTCTCTTCCTCGGCCTTGCGCTCCACCAGCCGCGCGGGCTTGCCGTCGCGCAGCAGCACCAGGGCGCGCTGCATGAGGTCGAGGCTTTCCTTGGCCTCCTTGTCGCCGCCCTTGGCCTTCTTCTCCAAGGCGGCGGCGCGCTTTTCCAGGCTTTCGAGGTCAGCCAGCATCAGCTCGGTCTCGATGGTCTCGATATCGTCCACGGGGGAGACCTTGCCCTCCACATGGGTCACGTCGCCATCCTCGAAGCAGCGCACCACATGGGCGATGGCATCGCATTCGCGGATATTGGCGAGGAACTGGTTGCCGAGGCCCTCGCCCTTGGAGGCGCCGCGCACGAGGCCCGCAATGTCCACGAAGGTCAGGCGGGTGGGAATGATCTGGCCCGAGCCGGCAATGGCCGCGAGCGCGTCCAGGCGCGGGTCAGGCACCGCCACTTCGCCCACATTGGGCTCGATGGTGCAGAAGGGATAATTGGCCGCCTGCGCCGCGGCGGTCTGCGTCAGCGCGTTGAACAGGGTGGACTTGCCGACGTTGGGCAGGCCGACGATGCCGCATTTGAAGCCCATCTTGCGCGATCTCTCAGCGTTCTTTGAAGGTGGTGAAAAGGGGTTCGATATCCGTGAGGAAAGGGTTCACCACGAGGGTCCGCTCGTGCGAGAGGCCGTCCTCCAGATCCTCGCTGACGAGGATCCGGCATTCCGCCGCCTGGGCCGAGGCGATCAGCAGGCAGTGCGCCCACGGCAAATGCAGGCGGTCTTCCACCCGGAAGGCGCGGTCCATCAGTTCCAGCGGGCCGGCGGAGCGGCAGGCGGGCATGAGGTCGCCCAGATACGCGCGCAGCGTATCGCGCGGCAGCAGCGGAAAGCGCCGCCGGGCATCGCCATACAATTCACCCAGGACCTGCGGGCTCACCACCAGTTCGCCATTTCGGCGAATGGAGCGCAGGCTATGGCGCGCCATCGCCCTCTTGCGGGCTTCCGAGCGGTCCTGGAGATAGAGCAGGATCGGTGCATCCACGAAGCACCGAACCGGCGCCATCGCGCGTGGCGTCGGCCTCTCGGCCAGCCTCCGCAGCGTTCCCTTCAGCGCCTCCTGGGCCGTGCTCATCTCGTGTCTCGTGCATCATGGCCGCGGGCGGGGCATTGCCCCAGCCGGGCCCGGAAAGCCAGCGGTCGAACGGCGCCAGCGGGTCGGCATGGCCGCCCAGCGCCCGCGAGAGCTGCTCGGCCACGAATTTGGACAGGCTCACGCCCTCCCGGGCGGCTGCGAGCCGCGCCCGCGCCAGAAGGTCTTCCGACACGGTGATGGTGACGTTCTTCATTCGCGGCCCCCTCGCGTCAAGAGTGCTGCGGTGCACCGGCCCCATTCGCAGCCACAAACTGCGGAACGCGCCGCTATCCCCGCGCGCCTACTTCCTTCACGCCACCAAAGCCCTGCGCTTCCAGGAACAGATGCGCGCGGTTCTGAAATTCTTCCGGCCGCGCGGTGGTCAGCAACTCGGCCTGGTCGGCGCAGGCGGTGCACAGCGCATCCACCCAAGGCTGCTCCGACTTGGCGAAATCGTTCAGCACATAAGCGTGCACCAGCGTCTTGTCGCCGGGATGACCGATGCCGAGGCGCACCCGCCAATAGTCGTTGCCGCACTGAGCCGTGATGGAGCGCAGGCCATTATGCCCCGCATTGCCGCCGCCCTTCTTGATGCGCAGCTTGGCGGGGGCAAGGTCCAGCTCATCGTGAAACACCACGACCTTCTCAAGCGGAATCTTGTAGAAGCGCATGGCTTCCGCCACCGCCCGCCCGCTCTCGTTCATGAAAGTTTCGGGCAGGAGCGCCAGCACCTTCTGGCCGCCGATCTCGCCTTCGCTCACCGCGCCCTGGAACCTGCGGCGCCACGGCGAGAGGCGATGGCGGCGGACGATCGCGTCCACCGCCATGAAGCCGATATTGTGCCGGTTTCCGGCATATTTCGCGCCGGGATTGCCGAGCCCCGCAAAGAGATACACGGCGTCCTCCGGCGCGTCAGATCAGGCCTTCTCGGCCGCAGCCGCAGCGGCTTCCTCGGCCACCGCTTCCTTCAGGCCCGAGGGGGCCACGACGGTCGCGAGCGTGTCGTCGCCGGTGAGGGCGGAGACGGTGCCGGCGGGCAGCGTGAGGGCGGAGAGATGCAGGCTGTCGCCGATCTCAAGGCCCGTCAGGTCGGCCTCGATGAACTCGGGGATATGCTCGGCATCGGCGTCCAGCGTCACGGCATGGTGCACGATGTTGAGCGTGCCGCCGCGCTTCAGGCCGGGGGACTTTTCCTGGTTGACGAAGTGCACGGGCACTTCGACCGACACATGGGCGCCGGCGGACACGCGCAGGAAGTCGACGTGCAGCGGATGATCCTTCACCGGATCCAGCTGGTAGTCGCGCGGAATCACGCGGTGGCGCTTGCCGTCCACCTCGATCACGAACAGCGTCGTCAGGAAGTGGCCCGCATAGATGGTGCGGGTGATTTCCTTGTTGTCGAGCGAGATCGTGATGGGATCCTGCTTCTCACCGTAAATCACGGCGGGCACGCGTCCGGCACGGCGCTCTTCACGGGCGGCCCCCTTGCCGGCCCGCGGGCGCGCCACAGCCTTCAGTTCTTTGATGGCAGTCATGGCACTGGTCCTAACATCTCATGGGTTCTAGAATGGCCAATGGCCGCTCGCGCGGCCATTCGGCTTTCTTCGGCCCGCACGCCTCCAGGGGGGCGCATGCGGCACGAACGCGGGCTTATAGCCGCGAAGCCTTGGAAACGCAATGTCGGGGGGATCATGAGGGCGGCAGGATTAGTGGCAGTGCTCGCGCTGCTTTGGGCGGCGCCGTGCGCCGCGCAGCCGGCGAGCGCCGCGCAGGGCGGGCGCGTGACGGTCTGGGACGTGCCGCAAATCGACATGCTGCCTAACGATGCGCAGGGCCGGCTGGTGCGGTTCGGCCGCTCCATCATTATGGAAACCCAAGCCCATATCGGCCCGGCCGCGCCGGAGGGCGCGCGCTATTCCGGCAACAATCTCGCTTGCGCGGACTGCCATCTCCACGCAGGCGTGAAGAAGTTCGGCCTGCCGCTGGTGGGGGCCAATGCCGACTTCCCCGCCTACAGCGCCCGGATCGGCGCCGACATCACGCTGGAGGAGCGGGTGAATTCCTGCATGACACGCTCCATGAACGGGCGGCCCATGCCCGCGGACGCCCCGGCCATGCAGGCGCTGCTCGCCTATCTGACGACCCTCTCGCAAAACCTGCCCCCCGACGCGCGCATCGCCGGCGCCGGCGCCGGGGCGATGCCGGAACTCGACCGGGCGGCGGACCCGGCGAAGGGGGCGCAGGTGTTCCAGGCGCAGTGCGCAAAGTGTCACGGCCCCGATGGCGCCGGCGTCAAGCGCAACCCCGAGGACATGCGCTTTGGCTATGCCGTGCCCCCTCTTTTCGGCCCGGACAGCTTCAATGACGGCGCGGGCATGGCCCGGCTCATCACCGCCGCCAATTTCGTCCATTCCAACATGCCGGCGGGCACGGACTGGCTGATGCCCATCCTCTCGGTGGAGGAGAGCTGGGACGTGGCGGCCTTCCTGGTCTCCCAGCCCCGGCCGGCGCGCCCCGGTCTCGCGCGGGACTTCCCCGACCTCCTGCAAAAGCCGGTGGATGCGGCCTATGGCCCCTATGCCGACGATTTCCCGCAGGCCCAGCATAAATATGGACCGTTCGCACCCATCCGCGCGGCCCTCGCGCGCCTGAAGGCGGAGCGCGGGACGGTCCCCAATCCCAATCTTTCACAGTGAGCCGAACGGCATGCGCGTCACCATCTACGGAATCAAGGCCTGCGACACCATGAAGAAGGCCCGTGCCTGGCTGGAGAGCCACGCCATCGCGGCCACCTTCCACGACTACAAGACCCAGGGCCTCGCGCCCGACTTGCTTGAGGGCTTCGTGGCGCAAGTGGGCTGGGAGGCGCTGCTCAACAGGTCCGGCACCACCTTCCGCAAGCTGCCCGACGCCGAGAAGGCCGACCTCGACCAGGCCAAGGCGACGGCCCTCATGCTGGCCCAGCCGTCCATGATCCGCCGCCCGGTCCTGGACGTGGATGGGCGGCTCACCGTGGGGTTCAAGCCGGAGGTCTATGAGCGGCTGTTCGGCTGAACCGCCCGGGCCCACGAGCGGGTAGGCTTGCGCTCGCTCAGAGGTACTGGAAGAGTGTCACCTCGCTGTCACCCTGCGTCATTACGCGGGTGATGTGCTGGCGGTTTGTGCCGCGGGGGGACCATCTTCATGCAGCCGATCCTGCGGGTCGAAAACGTGCACAAGGCGTTCGACACCACCCAGATACTCAAGGGCGTCAGCTTTCAGATCGAGGAAGGCGACCTCGTCTCCATCATCGGCCCCTCGGGCTGCGGAAAGTCCACGCTGCTGCGCTGCCTCAACGGGCTGGAATCCATCGATTCCGGGGTGATCGAGGCGTGCGGCGTGCGCATGGAGCGCAAGGCGGGCGCGCCGGAGATCCCGGGCGAGGTCTCCCACCGGCTGCGGCGCAATGTGGGCATGGTGTTCCAGCAATATCAGCTCTTCCCCCACAAGACGCTGATCCAGAACGTGATGATGGCGCCCATGGTGGTGAAGGGCGTCAAGGAGGCCGAGGCCCGCGACACGGCGGAGAAGCTGTTGCGCAAGGTCGGCCTCTATGAGCAGCGCGACCGCTTCCCCATCAATCTGTCCGGCGGCCAGCAGCAGCGCGGCGCCATCGCCCGCGCGCTCGCCATGGCGCCGCGCATCATGCTCTATGACGAGCCCACCTCCGCGCTCGATCCCGGCCTCGTGGACGAGGTGCTGGACGTGATGAAGGAGCTGGACAACGAGGGCATGACGCAGATCTGCGTCACCCACGAGATGCGCTTCGCGCGCGATGCCTCCGACTACATCATCTTCATGGAGAAGGGCGACATCGTCGAAATCTCCGACGAGGACGCCATGTTCACCAACCCCAAGGACCCGCGCACGCGCCAGTTCCTGCGCCGCTTCGTCTGATCCGCTCCAGCCCAATTCCGGGGACCGACATGCGCTTCGTCATCGCCGCCCTCCTTGCGCTGTGCGCGCTCTCCTCCGCCCATGCCCAGAGCGCGCCGGCCGCGCCCACCTATGGCGGACCCACGATCCGCTACGGGGGCGACGCCACGTCGGGCGCGCCCTACACCTTCAAGGATCCGGCGGATCCGGACATCGTGGTCGGCTTCGAGGCCGACATCATGGCCCAGATCGGCAAGGAACTCGGCCGCAAGGTGGAGTTCGTCCAGAACGACTGGAGCAACCTCATCCCCGGCCTCAATGCCGGGCTCTATGACGCGGTGATCAACGGGCTGGAAATCACCCCCGACCACCAGGCCGCGGCCGATTTCACCATTCCCTATTATGTCACCTACGGCCAGATCGTGATCCGCAAGGGCGATCCGGAGGTGGCGGGGCTCGACCAATTGCGC
Organism: Pseudomonadota bacterium; assembly: GCA_040755535.1. Classification (GTDB taxonomy): domain Bacteria; phylum Pseudomonadota; class Alphaproteobacteria; order Rhizobiales; family Xanthobacteraceae; genus Aquabacter. The sequence goes on from JBFMAV010000054.1 coordinate 15,817, forward strand.
GGCAAGAGCGTCGGCACGCTGAAATCGAGCCAGATGGAGCGTGTGCTGCGCAATTTCGGCGGCATCGACGTGCGCTCCTATGAAGAGGAGATCGACGCCTATTCCGATCTCAAGCTGAAGCGCATCGACGCGACCGTGATGGATTTCCCCATCGCGGTCTATTACGCCCAGCCCGACGACGCGCTCCAATTCACCGGCACGCCCATCGGGCGCATCGAATACGGCATCGCGGTGAAGAAGGGCGGCGACCCCAAGCTGCTCGCCGACCTCAACAGCGGCATCTCCCAGATGATCCAGGACGGGGAGATGCGCAAGATCCTCGACAATTGGGCCATCTGGACGCCCATGATGGCGCAGGTGACGGGCGATACCCGCCCCATGCAGGTCCAGCCGGCCGCCTATACGCGCTTTGTGGAAGAGACCCAGCCCAAGGGTTGGAAGGCGCAATTGGAGCGCTATGCCCGTTTCCTGCCGCAGCTCTTCTGGGCGGCGGTCATGACCATGGAAATCTCCATCCTCGCCATGATCCTCGCCGTGGCGCTGGGCGCGAGCCTCGCTTTGGCGCGGGTCTATGGCGGCACCGTGCTGGACCGCCTCGCCCAGATTTATATCGAGGTCGTGCGCGGCACCCCGCTGCTGATCCAGGTGCTGTTTATCTATTACGGCCTGCCCAAGATCGGCGTTCAACTGGAGCCGTTCGTGGCCGGCGTACTGGCGCTGGGGCTGAACTATGCCGCCTATGAGGCCGAGAATTACCGCGCCGGCCTGCTCGCCATTCCGCGCCACCAGATGGAAACCGCCATCGCGCTCAACATGACGGAACGCCAGTCGCTGCGCCATGTCATCATTCCCCAGGCGGCGCGCATCGTGCTGCCGCCCACCACCAACGACTTCATCTCGCTGATCAAGGATTCCTCGCTGGTCTCGGTGATCTCGCTGGTGGAACTCACCAAGACCTACGAGCAGATCTCCACCACTTATTATGATTACTTCGGCACCGGCCTGCTGGTGGCGGCGGTCTATCTGCTGCTCGGCCTGCCCTTCGTGCGCCTCGCGCGCTGGGCCGAGAAGCATGTGAGCCGCGGCACGGTGCGCACCACCGGCCGCAAATAGGGGCCGCTCGCGGCCCCCGGTTCGCAGCACACCCTGCGTGCGACCTGTCGCGCTGTCGCGAATGATGATCGCTCCCCCGCCTCCCTGAAAGCGGGGGAGCGATCGAGACCGGGCGCACGCACCCGGTCGTCCGAAAAACCTGTCGCTCGCGTCTTATTCGTGCGGACCAAGCGGGCGGATCATCCGCACTATGCATTTTATCGATTTTTTGCCGCTTACTCTTGGCAGTTGTGCGCGAACAGGAGAAACACCGACTGGGCCTCGGCATTCTCGAACTGGTAGGTCTTGGCGGGGCCATGGCCCGTCACCGAAATGGAAAAGGCCTGTGCCTTCGCCAGATTTTCCATCAGCGCATCGTCCACCCGCAGCATGATCACCGGGTTGGGCGCCCCGCCGCCGCCCTCCACCGATTGGATCGATTTTCCGTCGAACCGGAAATTGACCTTGTAGGACGTGCCGGCCTTGTGGTCACCGCCGTCGAAGATGAAGCCCCACAGGCCGTTCGGGCTGCACCGGAACATCAAGGCGACCGATTCCGTTTTCTGGGCGGAGTTGTAGATGGTGTATTCGGTCTTCTTGGATTGTGGGGCCGGGCGGGCGAAGAAGGTCCAGGCGCCATATTGCGTTTCGTTCAGCGCGGGCGCGTCGGCCGCCGCCTGCGCCGCTGCGGACCCTGAGAACGCCAAGCCGGTGGCGGCAGTGATCAAAAGCAGTTGAAATCGCGAAGCGAACGTCATGGGACGATCCGGAAAAAGAACATCCGGATTTATTCGCCACGCTGATCTGTTTTCAAGATGCCGATGCCAAATATTTTCTTACATAAACTGACTTGAGGCGCGCCGCCCCAAGGCGCTTCGCCGCGTGGACCGAAGACTCCAGGCGGCGAAGCGGGCGCGCGATGGAAGGGAACCGGAGCCGGCCCCGGCGGGACCGGCGCAGGCGGTTCAGGCTTGCCGCGCGGCCGCGCGGCGGCGGGCGCTCAGCCGTAGCGGGCGAGGGTGAGGCCCTCAAGATCGATCTCCGGCGTGCGGCCAGAAATCAGGTCCGCCATCAGCCGCCCCGTTCCCGCCGCCATGGTCCAGCCGAGCGTGCCGTGGCCGGCGGCGAGATGGAGGTTCGGATAAGACGTGGGGCCCAGCACCGGGGTTCCGTCCGGCGTCATGGGCCGCAGGCCGGTCCAGAAGGTGCCGGCCTTGCCGTCGCCGCCCTCGGGATAGAGGTCGCCCACAACATGCTCCAGCGTCTTGCGGCGCTCCTCGTGGAGGGTCAAATCGAAGCCGGTGAGTTCCGCCGTGCCGCCGACGCGAATGCGGTCGCCGAGCCGCGTCACCGCCACCTTGAAGGTTTCGTCCATGACGGTGGATTCCGGGGCGCCGGCCGGGTCGGTGATGGGCACGGTCAGCGAATAGCCCTTCACCGGATAGACCGGGATGCGGATGCCGAGCGGACGCAGGAAGCGCGGCGCATAGGAGCCGAGCGCCATCACATAGGCGTCCGCGACGATGCGGCCGGCGTCGGTCACGACGCCGGAGATGGCGCCTTTCTCCTGCTCGATGGACAGGATGCTGCGCCCGAAGGTGAAGCGCACGCCCCGCGCCGCCGCGATCTCGGACAGGGCGTTGGTGAATTTGAAGCAGTCGCCGGTCTCGTCATTGACGAGGCGCAGCCCGCCCACGAACTTCTCCCGGACCCGCGCGAGCGCCGGCTCAACCGCGATGCAGCCCTCGCGGTCCAGCACCTGGTAGGGGACCCCATAGCGGTCGAGCACGTCGGTATCGCCGTGGATATGGTCCAACTGCTCCTGGGTGCGGAACAGTTGCAGCGTGCCCTGCATGCGGGCGTCATATTGCACGCCGGTCTTCTGGCGCAGTGCTTCCAGACAGTCGCGGCTATATTCCGCGACGCGCACCATGCGGCCCTTGTTCATCTCATAGCGGTGGCTGGTGCAGTTGCGCAGCAACTTGAGGCCCCACAGGGCCATTTCCGGATTCATGCGCGACCAGCGCACCACCAGCGGCGCATGCTCCATGGTCAGCCACTTGAGCGCCTTGAGGGGCAGGCCCGGTCCGGCCCAGGGTGCCGAATAGCCGGGCGATACCTCGCCCGCATTGCCGAAACTGGTTTCCAGGGCCGGCCCGCTCTGTCGGTCCACCACCTCCACCTCGTGGCCGTCCTCGGCGAGGTAATAGGCGAGGGTGACGCCGATGACGCCCGCCCCCAGGATCACAACCTTCATGACGTCCTCACACTCAACCGACGACGCGGGCCTGCGGCCGGCGTCGCGCACACGCACCGGGACACCGCGCGCGGTGTCCGGCAAAGGTGCAGCCTAAGCCGCGCGACACCGCCTGTGGAGCCCAATAAAGCCGCAACTGCTGCCCGCTTGGTCAACAGTCCGGAGGAAGGCGCAGGTGACTGTCCGTCATGCGCTGATACGCCTCGCCCGCCTTCAGCAGCACGCCCTCGCCAAAGGGGCGTCCCACGAGTTGGAAGGCGGCCGGCAGGCCGCTGGCGGTGAAGCCGCAGGGCAGGCTCAGGGAGGGCAAGCCGAGATAATTGATGGCGCGCGTGCAATGGGTCACGCGGCCGATGGCCGCCGCGACCTCCGCCGGATCACCTTGGGTGGTCTCCGCGATGGTCGGCACGGGCACGGCCAGCGTCGGGATATGGACCATGTCGGCATCCGCCATGGCGCGCGCCAGCCAGTCCTGCGTGAGCTTGGCGCGGAGCATCAGCGCCTCGGCATACCGCACGGCAGGATAGGACAGGCCGGGCAGGATGCGGGCGCGCACCTGCGCCCCGTAATCCTGCGGCCGCTCCTTGAGCCAGCGCCGGTGCAGCGTCGCCGCTTCCACGCCCATGACCAATTGCATCATGGCGTTCAGCGTGGCCATGTCCGGTGCGCGCGTCTCCACGGTCCGAGCGCCGGCCGCGCGCAGCGCGCGCAGGCTTTCGTCCAGCAAAGCGAGGATTTCGGGCGTGGCGGCGTCGCGGTAATAGCCGAGCGGCACCGCGATGGTCACGCCACGCAAATCGCCGTCCAGCACCGCTTCATAGTCCCGCACCGGCGCGGACAGGGTGGAGGCATCGCGCGCGTCCGGCCCGGCGATCACGCTCATGAGGCGGGCAATATCGCGCGCGCTGCGGGCCAGAGGGCCGAGCGTGTCGAGGCTGGGGGAAAGGGGCATCGCGCCGAACATGGGCACGAGGCCATGGGTGGGTTTCAGCCCCGTGACGCCGCACATGGCGGCCGGGTGGCGGATTGAGCCGCCCGTGTCCGAGCCGAGCGCCCCGCTCACGAGCCGCGCCGCCACCGCCCCGCCCGAACCGGAGGAGGAGCCGCCGGAACAATGGTCGAGGTTCCAGGGATTGCGCCCGTGGCCGTCATGGGCATTAAAGCCGGTGGGCGACAAGGCGAATTCCGCCAGATGCAGGCGTCCGAGGTCCAGCGCGCCGGCCGCATCGAGCCGCTCCAGCACGCTCGCAGTCACATCCGGCACGAAGTCGCGGCGGATGAGGGAGCCGCCCGCGCAGGGGCGGCCGGCCCGATAGAACAGGTCCTTATGGGCGAGCGGCACGCCCGCGAGCGGCCCGAGCGCATCGCCGCGCGCGCGCGCCTGATCCACCGCGCGGGCGGCATCCAGCGCGCGCTCCGCATCGAGCGCCACCACGGCGTTGAAGCGCGGACCCATCAGTTCCAGCCGCTCCAAAGCGGTCAAAGCCAGAGCCTCCGCCGAGACCGCGCCGGACGCCACGGCCTCGGCCGCTTCGACCACGCCGAGGGCATGGAGCGGGTGCGCGGCGCTCATCGTCCGGTCTCCGGGCGCGCGGCGGCGGAAAGAGCGCGGAGCGTGTCGAAGCTCCAGGGCGTCTCGTCCAGGGTCAGCAGCCGGTCCGCCGCCGCGGCGACGCTGGCGGAGGCCGCGCGCGCCACCGCTTGGGCGGCGCTCGCCTCGGCCGCATCCGCGCTCACCCCGTGTTCGCTGCGCAGGCGCGCGGCAGCGTCGTCTTGGCTCATGTGGGGATCCTCAATGCACGCCGAGGAAGCGCGTCAGCGCCTCCGGCTCCGCGCTGATCTCGGCCGCAGTGGCGTGGTGCACCACCTGCCCGGTCTCCAGAATATAGACCCGGTCGGCCACCGCGAGGGCGCTGTAGAGATTCTGCTCCACCAGCAGGATGGAGAGGCCCGCCGCCTTCAATTGCGCGATGATGCCTTCCAGATGCTGCACCATGACCGGCGCGAGGCCCTCGGACGGCTCGTCCATGAGGATCAGTTCGGGATCGATCATCAGCGCGCGGGCCACCGCCAGCATCTGCCGCTCGCCGCCCGAGAGCTGGTTGCCGCGATGGTGCCGGCGCTCGCCGAGGCGCGGGAAGAATTCGAATGCCTTGGCCACGGTCCAGCCATGGGTGGCGCTCGCGGGCTTCAGCACGGTGAGATGCTCGGTGACGGTGAGGGAGGGAAACAGCCGCCGGCCCTGGGGCACATAGCCGACCCCGCGCCGGGCGATGAGATGGGGCGCGAGCCCGAGAATGGCCTCGCCCTTGAACGAGATGCTGCCCGCCCGCACGCCGGGGGGCGACACGCCCATCACCGAGCGCATGAGCGTGGTCTTGCCCATGCCGTTGCGGCCCAGAAGCGCCACCACTTCGCTCTTGCCGACGCTGAGGCTCGCGCCATGCAGCACATGGGCATCGCCGTAATAGGAATGGATGTCGCTGACCTCAAGCATCGTGGCGCGCCTTGCCCAGATAGACGTCCTGGACGTCCTTGTTGACACGGATTTCAGAAGGCGGCGCTTCCACCAAAAGTTTGCCGTTGTTCAGCACCGTCACGTAGTCCACCAAGGAGAGGACGAGGTCCATGTCGTGCTCGATCAGCACGAGGGTCAGGTCGCGCGGCAAGGCGCGGATGATGTCCGACACGATGACCCGCTCGGCCGGGGAGAGGCCGGCGGCCGGCTCGTCCAGCAGCAGCAGCTTGGGCTCGGAGACCAGCGCCATCGCCATCTCCAACTGGCGCTGCTCGCCATAGGACATTTCCTTGACCATGGTGTTCTGGCGCGAATGGAGGCGGGAAATCTCCAGCGCCTGGCGCGCCCGGCTCTCCTCGTCCTGCGTGAGGGCGCCGCCGCCGAACATGGAGAATTTGCGCGGCGAGAGACCGCGCAGCGCGAGGCGCATGTTTTCCGCAACGGTGAGATTGGGGAACAGATTGGTGATCTGGAAGGTGCGGCTCATGCCGCGCCGGGCCCGCTCGTGAATGGGCGCGCGGGTGACGTCCGCGCCCTTGAACAGGATCTTGCCCGCGGTGGCGTTCACGACGCCGGTAATCGCGTTGAACAAGGTGGTCTTGCCGGCGCCGTTGGGGCCGATGATGGCCCGCCGCTCGCCCTCGCGGACGCGGATCGACACGCTGTCCACGGCTTTCAGCGCGCCGAACTGCACGGTGACGGTGTCGAGTTGCAGGAAATCGCTCACGGGCGGGTCCGTTTCTGTTGACTTTGCCTCTCGGCCGATGCGGCGCGCGGGCGCCGTCCTCTTCGCATATCCGGCCCCCTGACCCGCGTGCGGGGGAGGGGTAAGGAAGGGCGGCGCGCCGAAGCGCGCAGCCCTTCTTGAGAAAAGGCTCAGCTCTTCTTGATGCCCTGGAAGGTGCGCGAATAGGGCGGCTGTTCCATGTAGGTGACCGGATTGTAGGTCCAGAACTGCGACACGTTCGGATAATTGGCGATGGGCGCGTTCCAGAGCTTGCCGTCGGCGTTCTTCACCACCTTGCGGATGTGAACGTCGTAGATCGGGTTGCCGTAATCATCGAGCTTCACGGTCTGGCCGAGCGGCGAGCCGGTGAGCTGGGTCTTGGACACGGCGGCGAGGAAGGCGTCGCGGTCCTCCACATTGCCGTTGATGGTCTTGGCCGCCTCGTCCAGCCACATGGCGCCGGAATACATGGAGAAGCCGTAGAGCGAGGGATATTTGTTGTACTTCTTGAGGTGCGCCTCGACGAAATTCTTGGTGACGGGGGCGGGCGAGCCTTCCGCGAAATGGGCGGCGACGATCACGCCCTCCGCTTCCGAGCCCATGGTGCGGATGACCGACTGGTCCGTCATGTTCATGGCACCGACCAGGGGGATCTGACCCTTCAGGCCGAAATTGGAATATTGCTGCATGAAGCGGGTGGCATCCGCGCCGGTCTCCATGGCGAAGATCACGTCCACGCCGAGATTGGCCAATTGGCCGAGATAGGGCGAGAAGTCGGACGTGTTGAGCGGGTGCCAGAACTGGCCCGCAATGGTGCCGCCGCCTTCCGTGAAGGTCTGGCAGAAGCCGCCGCACTGTTCCTGGCCGAAGGTGTAGTCCTGCGCGATGGTGGCGGCCTTCTTGTAGCCTTGCTTCAGGCACCAGTCGGCGAGGGGGCGCGGGAACTGGCTTCCCGTATAGCCGGCGACGCGCACCACATTCTTGATGCGGTTGCGCTGGGTGAGTTCGTCGGCGGCGATGATCGGGATGAAATAGGGCATGCCGTTGCCCTTCACGTAATTGGCGACCGCGAGGCCCGTATTGGCAAGCAGATTGCCGCACAGCATGGAGACGCCGGCCTGCTCCACGAGCCGGCGGGCCTTCTGGAGGGCCATGTCGGGATTGGCGCCGTCGTCCTCGACGATCACCTCCACCTTGCGCCCGCCCAGGGTGCCGCCCTTCTCGTCCATATACATCTGGAAGCCGTCCACCATCTCGCGCCCGCCGGCCGCGACGACGCCGGTCAGCGGGGCCATGAGGCCGATCTTGATGGGGCCGCTCGCCTGGGCGCGGGCGACATAGGGCTTGGCCACGGTGCCGACCGCCGCGAGGGCGACGCCGGTCTTCAGAAATGTCCTGCGATCCATCTGTCCCACTCCTGCTGGTTCTGTCTGGTGGTTCTGTTCAGCCCCGCTTTCGCGCGAGCAGGGTCTTGATGCCGCCGAGGATGCCCTCGGGGGCGAAGATCATGATGAGGATGAAGGTGAGGCCGAGCACGCTCTGCCACCGCTCGGTGTAGAGGCTCACCGCATTCTCAAGGCCGATGATGGCGAAGGCGCCGATGAAGGAGCCGAACAAGGTCCCCGCCCCACCGGTAATGGCCATGAGCAACCCCTCCACCGATTGTGTCAGGGCAACGGTGGAGGGGCTCACGAAGTCGTTGAACATGGCATACAGCGCCCCCGCGACCCCGGCGAACAGGCCGGAGACGGTGAAGGCGATGAACATGTGCAGCGACACGTTGTAGCCGAGTGAGCGCATGCGGCTCTCGCTGTCGCGGATGCCGCGCAGCGTGAGGCCGAAAGGCGAGCGCACGAAGCGCCACATGGCAAAGGTGATCACCGCCACGGCGGCGAACACCATGTAATAGAAGGGCAGATGCGCCGCGAGCTCCGCCGGCCGCACGCTGCCGCGCAGGCCGTTCTCCCCGCCCGTGACCGAGGTCCAGCGCAGGCAGATGCCCCAGATGATCATGCCGAGCGCGAGGGTCAGCAGGATAAAATAGACCCCGGTGGTGCGGATCGCGAGAACCGCGAACACCATGGCCACCAAGGTCGCCGCGCCGATGCCGAGCACCATGCCGACATAGGGCGAGCCCGCCATGGTGGAGGTCCAATAGACTGTCACATAGGTCGAGACGCCGAAAATGGCGCCAAGGCACAGCGGCGTGCGTCCCGCATAGCCCGCGAGAATGTCCACCGACATGGCGAGCACGGCGTAGATCAGCACCTCGGTCAGGATGCTCACCTGATAGGAGGGCACCAGGAGCGGCACGATGGCGAAGGCGAGCGCGCCGAACAGGATGGCCGCAAGGCCGAGGCGGGGAATGCCGGAACCGATCATGCGCTCCTCCCGAACAGCCCGAGGGGACGGAAGGCGAGGATCGCCGCCATGGGGCCGAAAATGACGAAATAGGCGAATTCGGGGAACATGACCTGCCCCACGGTATTGAGCATGCCCACCATGAGGGCGCCCACGGCGGCGCCCACCAGGCTGCCGCGCCCGCCGATGATGACCACCGCCAGCGAGAAGACGAGGATTTCCGCGTCCGCGCTCGGATAGAGGGTGAGGAAGGCGCCGCCCACCGCCCCGCCAAGCCCGGCCAAGGCCGCGCCCAGCATGAAGGTGAGCAGGAAGATGCGGCGGATATTGACGCCCATGGCCTCGATGGTCTCGGGATCGTCCACGCCCGCGCGGATCAGCGCGCCGAGCCGGGTGCGGTTCAAGAGCAGCCACAGCAGGATGAAGATGACGATGCCCAGCGCGAGCACGAACAGGCGGTATTTGGGATAGAACAGGCCCCAGAAGCGCACCGCGCCGCGCAGGAATTCCGGAGCGGGCACCGTGTAGGTGTCGCCGCCGAACAGCACCAGCATCATGTCGTTGAGCACGAGGCCGACGCCGAGCGTCAGCAGCACCTGGCGCAATTCATGTCCGCGCACAAAGCGCAGCAGGCCCTGGTCGAGAATGAGCCCGGTCACCGCCACGGCCGCCATTGCGGCCAGCAGGCCCACCAGGAAGGAGCCCGTGGTGGAGGCGAGCGCATAGGCGCAATAGCCGCCCAGCAGATAGAGCGCGCCATGGGCGAGGTTCACGATGCGCAGCAGGCCGAAGATCAGCGTGAAGCCCGAGGCGACGATGAACAGCAGCGCCGCGAAGGTGAGCCCGTTCAGAAGCTGGAAGGTATTGAGCCCGCTCATGCGCCCGCTCCGGACGACAGGGCGTCGGGCCGCTCGCGCAGATACCAGTCGTAGATCTGTTCGCCGGTCATGAAGGCGACGTCGTCATAGGCGCGGATCCGCTCCACGGCCTTTCGGAAATAGCGCGCGCGATGGGGCGCGCCCATGATGTAGGGGTGGATGACCAGCGCCATCACCCGCGCGGAGTCGCGGGAATCCTCATAGATCTGCTCGAACTGGTCCATGGCGCGGTCGTAATATTCGCCGGCCTTGTGATGCTGGATCAGCATCATCGCCACGTCGTTGCATTCCTGGGTGTAGGGAATATTGACGATGGGCTTGGTGCGAGTCTTCAGCACCACCGGCTCGTCGTCCAGCACCCAGTCGAGCACATAGTCGTAGCCGTTCTCCACCAGCAAGTCGGGGGTCTCCCAGGTCTCGGTCAGGCCGGGGCCGAGCCAGCCGCGGGGGCGCTTGCCGGTATAGTCGGTGATGATCCGGGTGGTGCGGGCGATGTCGTCCGCCTCATTCTCCACCTTCTGCATATTCTTCTGGCTGAAGCCGTGGCCGATGAATTCCCAATTGCGGTCGAGCGCCGCGCGGGAGATGGGCTCATAGGCCTGGATCGCCGAGCCGTTGATGGCGAGAGCGGCGGGAATGGCATTGTCGTCGAACACGTCCAGCAGGCGCCAGAACCCCACCCGGTTGCCGTATTCGTGCCAGGCCCAATTGGGGATGTCGGGCATGGGCGCGCCGCCGGCGGGCGGCGTCAGCACGGTGCGCGGCATGGTCTCGCACGGGTTCCATTCCTCGATATTGACGATGATCCAGACCGCCATGCGGGCCCCGCCCGGAAGCCGCAGCTTCGGGCGCTGGGAAATGGGGGAATAGGTAATGCGCTCTGTGGGCAGCATGGCGTTTCGTCCGGAAGGGGAGGGGCGCGCCGGCGTCCAGGAGGTCGGCGATGCAAGCTCCGAGCCGAAGCTCGGGAAGGGCCCGGCGGATGGTGCGCCGGGCGGTCCGGTCACACCGGATAGCCCTTGGCGCGCTCGCCTTGGTACCAGTCGTAGAGATCGTCGCCGTTCCAGAACAGCACGCCGCCGATGCTCGCGGCATAGTCATAGATGGCTTCGAGATATTTGATCCGGTGCGGCTGGCCGGAAATGTAGGGATGGATCGCAACCGCCAGGACCTTGGCCCGCTCTTCGCCTTCCATATGCAGGCGGTCGATGGCGTCCTTGAAGCGGGTGAACCAGTATTCGGATTCGTGGTGGTGCACCGCCATCATGGGGATGTCGTTGTGCTCCACCGTATAGGGCAGGGTGACCAGCGGCCCCTTGTCGGTGTTGATGGTGGCGGGCTCGTCGTCCCACACCCAGTCGCCGATATATTTGACGCCCGCTTCCACCAGGATTTCCGGCGTGTCGAGCAATTGGGTGAGGCCCGGCCCGAGCCAGCCGCGCGGCCGCTTCCCGGTGAACTTCTCCAGGATGTCCATGGACTTGAAGATCATGCCGCGCGGGTCGTCATGCTTGTGCATGGGCATCTGGTCATAGGCGTGGCCCATGAATTCCCAGCCCAGATCGCGCGCCTGGGCGGCGACGCGGGTGTAATCCTCGCAGACGCGGGCATTCACCGAGAGAGTGGGGCGGATGCCGAGCTTTTCATACAGCTTGAAGAAGCGCCATGCGCCGACCCGCATGCCGTATTCGTGCCAGCTCCAATTGGGCACGTCTGGCAGCAGCGTGACGCCGGTGGGTGGGGGAATGACCTGGCGCGCCATGGGGCGGCCGATGTCCCACACCTCGTAATTCACGATGGTCCAGAGCACGACGCGCGCATCCCCCGGCAGCTTCAGCGGCGGGCGGTCCACGATCGGGGAAAAGGGGGCGCGTTCCCTGGGCAGCATGGTCATTCTTGCGTCTCCGCGAGCGGCTGAAAGACTGTTTGGTTCAAGAGGCGGATGCCGCGCGCAATGCGGCGAGGCTGGGCTTCAGAAGCAGATCGAGCGAGGTGTAGAGGAAGCGGGCGCCACGCCCGACCCAATGGGCGGCGGTGTCCGCCGTCACCGGGAGACCGAACGGCGTTCCGCGCGCCGCGAGGCGCTGCGTGATCTCGTCCACGGCCGCCACCACTTCGGGGCGCGATGTGTCGCCGAGAAAGCCCATGGAATGGGCGAGATCGTTCGGCCCCACCAGGATCAGGTCGATGCCCGGCGCGCCGGCAATCTCGTCCAGGCGGCGATGGCCCTCCACGCTCTCGATCTGGGCGATGAGCAGGAGGGTGCCTTCCCGGCCGCGCGTGGCGGCGCGGGCGATGGCCCGAAGATCGAGGCATTGCTGGGCGGATTCCACCTGCGGCAGCACCAGGCCGTCGATGCCGCAGTCGAAATAGCGGGTGAGGATGGCGGGATCGCGGGAGGGCGAGCGCACAATTGCGGACAGTCCATGGGCCTGCGCCGCGCGAGCGAGCAGCGGCACGCTTTCCAGGCTGATGGCGGTGCGCTCGCAATCGATGAACAGGCAGTCCGCGCCATGGGCCGCGACCGCGTCCACCACGGGCGGGGCGAAGCCGCCCGGATTGACGGCGATGATGGGCTTGCCCGCCTCGATGGCGGTCTTGGCGTGGCGCGTCATGAACGCCACCGGGCGGCGCGGGCGCCTCGGATGGTCCGGTGCGGAACGAGGCGGGCCTCTTTTCGGATCATGGCGGATCACCCGGCGCAGGAATGCGTCTCAGATAAGGTTTGAATACAATCCATTATCGGTCAAGCGATAATGTATACACATGGGGGCTGTTTTTGAGGCTGGACGTGCCGCTTTTTTCGGCGGATGCGCTGCAAAAAGGGCAAAGGAAAAAAGGATTTGCCAATGCACCAATGTCCTATTTGACCAAATCCAATGACATGGCATGAATGTATTGAATGACACCTATTGCGGTGCAGCACCGCTCGCGTTGGAATCGCTCTCCATGACGGACGCCGCCCTTCGCCAGACAGACCCCGACGAGGCTTCGCCGGAGGCGCGCCCCGCCACGCGCACCTTGTCGGTGGTGGATCGCATTCGCACCGCAGTCCTTGCGGGCGAATTCGAGCCGGGGACGCGGCTGCATGAAGTGCGCCTGTCCGAGCGGCTCGGTGTCTCGCGCACGCCGATCCGCTCCGCGCTCCAGAGCCTCGCGAGCGAGGGCATGCTGGAATACACGCCCAATCGCGGCTATTCGGTGCGCCGCTTCTCAACGGCGGAGATCGTGGACGCCTATGAGATCCGGGCGGTGATGGAGGCGCTCGCCGCGCGCTTCGCGGCCGAGCGGGGCCTGCCGGACGCCGAGCGGGCCGCCATCGAGCGTGTCCTTGCCGAGGGCGATGAAATCCTCGCCGCCCGCGACCTCGGCGAGGAGGAGAAGCTCGCTTACACGGCCGTCAACACCACCTTCCACGAGGCGATCCACAGTGCCGCCCGCTGCCGCATGCTGGGCGACATGATCCGGGTCTGCCACAGCGTGCCGCACTCCTCGCACCGCAATGTCATTTCCTTCGAGCATATGGACGTGCGCCGCCGGCACGACGACCACCACCGCATCTATGACGCCATCCTTGCCTGCGATCCCTATCGGGCGGAACTGCTCATGCGCGAGCATGTGGCGAGCGTGAAGACCAGCCTGGTGCGCGCCCTGTCCGGCCGCCCCATGGCGCGGCGGGGGCGAAGCTGAGCAATAAGGGTCCGGCTGGGGCACGACCGGGACGGACAGAGCGCGCGCGAATCCGCTAAACCCGCCCGATCCCCGGGAGGGCACATGGCGGCCAAGACCAACACTACGACGGAGCTGGCGCTCCTGCTCGCGCTCTCCACGCTCTGGGGCGCCTCCTACAGCTTCATCCGCTTGGGCGTGGAGACCATTCCCCCCATCACGTTGATCGCGGGGCGCACGGTGCTCGCCGGCGCGCTCTTGCTGCTGGTGCTGCGGCTGCGCGGCGTCCGCATGCCCCGCGATGGGGCCACCTGGCGGCGCTTTGTCGTGCAGGCGGTGCTCAACAGCGCCGTGCCCTTCACGCTCATCGCCTGGGCGGAGCGCAGCGTGGAGGCGAGCCTTGCCGCCATCCTGAATTCCATGACGCCCATCTTCGCTTTCCTGCTGACGCTCCTTGTCGCGCGCCACGAGCGCGTGACGCCGCGCAAGCTCTTCGGCCTTGCTGCGGGGCTGGTCGGTGTGTGCCTCATCATTGGCCTCGACGCGCTCTCGGGCGTCGGGCGCGAAGTGTGGGGGCAGCTCGCCCTGGTGCTTGCGACCGTCTGCTATGGGGCGGCGGCCATCACCGGCAAGGGCTTCAAGGGGCTCGACCCGCTGGTGCCCGCCGCCGGCTCGCTGGTCTGCGGGGCGGCGATGCTGGTGCCGGCGAGCCTTGTTTTTGACCATCCCTGGACGCTGGCGCCGAGTCCGTCGTCGCTTCTCGCCCTGCTCGGCCTCTCGGTTTTTTCCACCGCGCTCGCCTTCGCCATCTATTTTCGTCTGCTCCAGACGCTCGGCACGGTGGGAGCGACGGCGCAGGCCTATCTGCGCGTGCCCATTGGGGTCGCGATCGGGGTCGTGTTCCTGGGCGAGAATTTGAGTTCGACCGCCTGGATCGGGCTCGCCTGCATCCTGCCCGGCGTGATGGCCATGACTCTGCCGGAGCGGCGTGCACCCTAGGGCGGTTCCGCTTGCCAAATCCTGGCCGAGCCCCCACAGACATACCCCCATGAGCCCACCCAGGTCCGTGATCGCCCGCACCTCAACCGTGACCGCCGCGACGCTCGGATCACGGCTGCTGGGCTTTGCGCGCGACATGGGGACGGCAGCGGTGCTGGGCGTCGGGCCGCTGGCCGATGCGCTGATGGCGGCCTTGTCTCTCCCGCTGCTCGCGCGTCGCCTTCTGGCCGATGGTGCCTTCAACGCGGCTTTGCTGCCGGAGCTCGCGGCCGCCCGGGACGCGGGCGAGGCGCGGGCCGTGGCCAATGCCGCCTTCGCGCTACTGAGCCTGCTGCTGCTTGCGCTCGCGGTCATCGGCGCGCTGGCCATGCCGATCGTGATGCTGGTGCTCGCGCCAGGCTTCTCGCAGGAGGGCGCGCGCGCCGCGCTGGCGGTGGACTGCGGGCGAGTCGCGATTTTTTACCTGCCGCTGGCGGGCGCGGCGGCGGTGCTGGGCGGCATCGCCAATGCCGCGCACCGCGTGCTGCTGCCGGCGCTCGCGCCGCTTCTGGCCAATGCCGTGGCGCTGCTCGCCATCGCCTATCTTCTGCTGGAGGGATGGGTGGAGACGCCGCAGGCCGCGCAGGTCATGGCGGCGGTCTCGGTGGTCTCGGGCATCGCGCAATTGATTTTGATGGTGATCGCCGCGCGCGGCGGGCCGGCGCGCGGGGGG
>JBFMAV010000055.1:0-30629 GCA_040755535.1 Pseudomonadota bacterium
GTCCCCATACAATCAAAGCCACACGCTGCGCAATTCGTTCGATCTCGCGCGCAACATGGGGCGGCGAGCGATTTCATAGTGCTATAGCGAAAACGTAGTGATCATCACTATCGGACGCGGCCCGCCAATACGAAATGTTTCGCCCAAGCACGAGCCGTTGTGCAGAAAAGGCGCCAGATCTCTGTGTCGGCGCATCGATGGTCTGAACCGTGGCTATCCGTCGGCCAATCGTCAGTCGCGCCTGCACAAAAACGGTCTCATCGTTCGAGTGCACCCTTGCCTGCGAGGATTTTTGGGCGGAACGCCGCGATGCGCGAAACCCGTGTGGAAACCGCCTTCGCCGAATTGAGATTGATCACATAGCTCCTTTGCCGGCCCGGCGTCAGGCCGTTAAAAGCCTCTGCGAGCTCGGGGTCGGCATCCATTGCCTCGACCAACTCCTCCGGCAGGTGGAGTGCCTGCTCCTCATGCGGAGGGTTGATGCCAGATTCGGCATAGCTCATCGCCTCCTTCAAATAGGCGAGAATGATCGGCTCCATCTCTCCCACCTGGGCGTTGGCGATGAAACGCATCATGTCGGGATGACGGGTATTGGGCCCTTGTTTTTCAAGCACGCCGTCCGGGTCCTTCAACAAGGAGGCGTTCTTGAAGCTGAGTCTGAAATCGCCGCGGAAGGCACCCATGATCGCAATATTCCGACCGGCATGCACGAAGCAGGGATGCGCCCACTTGACCGTCTCGACGAGACCCGCGTGCCGGCAGATACGACGCAGGTCATTCAAGCCAGGTATCCATCGGCGCGTCGAACACTCCGCCGTCGCAAATCGCGCGCAGCGTCCGCAGCCCTGCGTAAAGTATTCTTCAATATCAGTGATCATTCCCTTTTGTCCCGCAATCGCAGTTCTTCATCAATCGCAAGCCAATCCGTGTGGCGTTGCCACCCAGCTTGAGGGGCTCGTCTTCGTTCAGCGGACCGCGCTTTGGGGCCGAACGTCCTCACTCGGCGATCAACAGGCCGTCGACTGTTCAAGCTGCGAGATCTTCGCCTGGTCGGCCGCCGCCACGGGATTATAGACCATCAGTTTGAGGTCGGGACGCCCGTCTATCGCGAAGGATGAATATTCGAAGCTGATCTCCCCTACCTTCGCGTGACGGATTGTCTTGGTGCCTTCGCCGGTGGTGGACACGTCATTGTCGTTCCACATGCGGGCGAACTCCGCGCTCTCGCTGGAAAGTTCTGCCACGAGTTGACGCGCGCGGGTGGTGTCGCCGACGCGCGTGGTGTCCGCGCGAAACGTCGCGACCAGGAACCGCGCGACGGCCTCCCAATCGCTCTGCGCGGCGCGCGTCCTCGGATCGAGGAACATGCGGCGCAGGACGTTGCGCTGAGACGGGGGCAAGGCCGCATAGTCGCAGAGAACAAGCTGGGCGGCGCGGTTCCAGCCGATAATGTCCCAAGTAGCCGTCGCAACCGTGGCCGGGATCATCGGGAAGGCATCCAGCAGCCGTTGCAGCCGGGCCGAAATGCCCTCCTGCGGCGTCGCGTCGGGCTTTGGAGGATGGCCGAGACCGAGCAGGAACAAATGGTCGCGCTCCGCCGCCGTCAACAGGAGCGCCTGAGAAAGGCTGTTCAGAACGCGCGCCGAAGCAGCGCCGCCGCGCCCCTGCTCCAGCCACGTATACCAGGTGGGACTGATGTTTGCCCGCTGCGCCACTTCCTCCCGGCGCAGGCCGGGTGTCCGGCGCCGGCCGCCGAAGCCGAGCGCCGCCGCATCCAGGCGCTGGCGCCGGTCCTTCAGGAAATCCCCGAGGGTCTGAACTACTGTGGTCACCGTCGGGCTATTGGTCATTATACCTGGATAAGATCACATATTTAATCGGATAGGAAATGGCCCATGGTCTCGCTCGCCACAAGAGGAGCGGGACATGAGAGTGTTTGTTACCGGAGCGACGGGTTTTGTCGGGTCCGCCGTCACGCGCGAGCTTCTTGCCCACGGCCATGAGGTCCTGGGCCTTGCACGAACCGAACAGCGCGCGGCTGCGTTGGCGTCCATGGGCGCTCAGGCGCATCTTGGCGCGCTTGAACAACCCGACTCGCTCGACGCAGGAGCGCGCGCATGCGACGCCGTCGTCCATACCGGCTTCCTGCATGATTTCTTGCGCTTTGCGCAGGCCTGCACCTTGGACCGGATCGCGATCGAGACCCTAGGCGCAGCTATCGCCGGCACGCATAAGCCTCTGATCGTCACGGCGGGCCTTGCCTCCCTCGACGCCTGCGGCGCCGTCGCTACGGAAAGCGATCCCGCCCTGCCCCCATCGCAAACCTATCCGCGCGCATCGGAAGCAGCGGCGAGCGCCCTGTCCGCCCAAGGTATCCCAACCAGCGTAATGCGCTTGCCGCCCTCCGTGCACGGCCAAGGCGACCACGGCTTCGTGCCGCTCCTGATCGATCTGGCGCGGACCAAAGGCGTTTCGGCCCATATTGGCGCGGGCAACAATGGCTGGCCGGCGGTGCATGTGAAAGATGCCGCCCGCGCCTATCGCCTGGCGGTGGAGCGCGGCCCGGCCGCCGACACCTACCATGCGGTGGCAGAGGAGACGCTGCCGTTCCGCCAGATCGCGGAGGCGATCGCCCTGGGCCTGAGCCTTCCCTGCGTGTCCCTGGCACCGGAGGAGGCGCGCACGCACTTCGGCTGGTTTTTCCCGTTCGCCGCCATCGACCAGCCCGCGTCCAGCGCGCAAACACGTGCCAGGCTCGGCTGGAGCCCGACCGGGCCTGGACTTCTGTCCGACGTCCGCTCGGCCGGTTACTTCTCCGACGTCGGGCACTGACACAGCGGCGCGCTTGCCGCCCGCGCCGCTAACGGCAGGCCGCATCAATGCGCTGCGCGCCCGACCTGCGCGCAGCGGGAAGACGTCGGGTCGAACTCTCCTCATTCTGCGCGCGCTCGGGCCGCCGCCCGGGCCTTGTGGGGCCATGGCTTCGCCATAAGGGAGCGTTTTCAGATGAAGATTGCCAGGACGGTTTTCATCATTTCCGGGTTGGCGTTGGCCGGCATTGGCGCCGCCCGCGCGCAGCAAAACTCGGACGACGTCAAGTGGATCACGCAATGCGTGAGCGACAACAAGGATGAGGGACAGGAGGCGCCGGTCATCCTCGCCTATTGCACCTGCATGAACAACAAGATGTCCTCGAACGAGACCCGCTCCATCACGCAGTGGGAAAAATCCAATCCCCGCGCCATGGAAGCGTGCAGCGCCGAGGCCGGCTGGAAGGGCAAATAGGCACGCGCCCGAAGCGGAATGCTCCGCTGTCGTAACGGCGGGGGCCAGCTCGCCTTTTCGGCAAAGCTGTCGCCCGCCGAGGGAATGGCGTAAGGTCAGCGGAGTTCGCACTGGCCGCCATCCCATGCTCAGCTTCAGCACGGACGATCTGCGTCCCCAGGACCGCTTTGACCATTGGTGCGAGGTGCGCGCCAAGGCTCTGTTCGGCGTCACCATCGAGCTGGAAAGCGAGCGGCGCGCGGCGTTTCGCGGCAGATTCCGGGCGCGGCCGGTCGGAACCGCCGTCGTCTCCGATATGCAGGCCTCCTCCTATCGGATCAGCCGGACCGCGACCGACATCGCAAACCGGCCCGGACACAGCCTGTGTATCAGCTTGCAGATACGCGGCCCGGGATGGCTCGATGTGGGACGCCGACCCTATCAGCGCATCGAGGAAGGCCAGATCGTCATCAGCCATTCCGATATGCCGTTTCAGGGGACGCCCGAGCGCACCGACGGCTTTCAGTTTCGGATGGTGAAAATCCCGCTCACTGCTGATCTCCTTCTCGATGCAAGCGCGGCGGATCTCTACCCTGCTCACCTCCCGCACAGCGCCCCTTATGCGCGGCCGCTCGCCGCCATGTTCGCAGCCCTGACCCGCTCCCCCGAAGAAATCATCGCGCCCACCGCTAGCGTCGCACATGCGGCGCATCTGGCGCTCCTGGCGCGCGGACGGCTCAGCCCGCGCTCTCTCGAGGGGCGCTTGGCCCTGCGGGCCGGGTACCTCGAAGCGGCGCGCGAGATCATGGTCCGGGACCTGGGCCGACCCTCTCTCTCACCTGCCACGGTGGCGTCGGAACTGTCCATTTCCGTTCGGCAGGTCCATGTGCTGTTCGAACCGACGGGACTGTCCTTCTCGCGCACACTCATGGCGATGCGCATCAAGGAGGCGGTTCGCCTGCTGCATACCGAGCCGCAGATGCCGATTACCGCGGTGGCTTTCGCTTCGGGCTTCGAGAGCCTTTCCACCTTCTATCGGGCCTTCCAGAAAGAACACGCTCTTCCCCCGAGGGCTCAGCGCACCACCGCCTCCCGCCCACGGGGTTCCCGCTAGCATCGCGCAGATGGGTTTGTCGGTGCGCTCCGGTCTCGAAAAGGAACGCGCGGATCGCGAAAAGGCCCATCCGGGGTCTGCGCGGCCCCTGTCGAGACCCTAGAAGCGCGCTAAGGCTGCCGACTCGTCACAATCCGCGCGTCATTCATGCGACGCACCTCTCTCCGAGATGAAGCTTCAGCCCGCCGCCCGGCAGGCGGCGCGCGCCAGGGCCAGAGCCTCCGGCGTGTCCACATCCAAAGTCGCGCCCGGACCGGAGGTTTCCACCTCCATTACCGCTTCGGGATGGGCGGCAAGCAGAGCACGGGCGCCCATGTCCCCCTCCAAGGCCGAAAGGGCGGGGAAGAACCGCCGGGACCAAAGGACCGGATTTCCACGGCGCCCCTCAGCCAGGGGGACCACCACAAGCCGCCCCTCGGCGGGCGAGAAAGCGGCGATCAGCTTTTGCACCAGAGGGCCATCCACGAGCGGCATGTCGCCCAGCATCAGCAGGGCGCCTTGGCACGTATCGGGAACCGCGCGAATGCCCGCTGCAACGGACGTGGACAGCCCCTGCGCAAAAGCGGCGTTCTCGACGACGCTCACCGGCAGGCCGGTGAGAGAGGCCGCCACGCGCTCCCTTTCGTGTCCGGTCACGACAAGGACCGGATCGGCTCCGCCCGCCACGGCAGCCTCCACCACGCGCCGAACCACCACCGTGTCGCCGATGGTCTCCAGCAGCTTGTTGGCCCCCGGCATCCGGGTACCCCGCCCCGCCGCAAGCACGACTGCGGCGATGGGTGCGGCCTGCGACTCCGGTCCCAGTTCGCGCGGCTGGGGACGGGTCACGATTTCGGCGATCAGCCCGCCCACGCCCATGCGCGCAACATCGACCGATCGCACGGGCAGATCCGCCAAAAGGCGCGCCAGGACATGGTCGAAGCCGTTCTCCTTCGGGCTGCGCGCGCAGCCCGGCGCGCCGAGCACCGGGACCGTCCCGAGACGGCCCAGCATCATGAGGTTGCCAGGATCGACCGGCATCCCGAGGCGCTCCACACGTCCACCGCACTGTTCCAGCGCCACCGGAATGACGTCGCCGCGATCGGAGATGGCAGACGCGCCGAACACGATCACCGCCTCCGCGCCGCCCGCGACCGCGGCCGTGAGGGCCCCGCTCAAGGCGCCGACCTCATGAGGGATGCGCGCCATGTCCGTAATGCGGGCCTCAAGCCGGGAGAGCCGGTCAGCGGTGACACGCTCCGTCTTCTCCACGACCTTGTCCGCGAGGCCGGGAAGGAGCGTCGAAATGAGAGAAATCCGAGCGCGTTGGAATGGCGCGACCCGCATCACCGGAGATGCGCGACGCAGCGCCGTCTCCAGCAGGAAGGACGGGACGGCGAAGGGAATGATCTTTACTGTCGCCACCAGATCGCCCGCAGCGACCGTGCGGTGGGGCGCGAGGGTCGCGAGCGTCATGCTCTCGTCAATCAGATTGAAGGCGTCCACGGCTGCCGCGTCGAATTCCACGACTCCGGCCCGGAGGGCATGAAGGTTGCTGCGCCCGTTGGACCCCGCCTCGGCTCTCACGCCCTCCCCGGCGCAGGCCATCCCGACGCGATGAGCGGCGGCGTCCTCGTCGACATCGCCAGGATCGAGGCGCGCGACCACGACGGTCTGGATTCCGGCGCAGGCAAGAGCGGCCATGTCGCCCGGCGAGATGCGTTGGCCTTTGCGGACGATGACGCCCGGCGCCTTGACCGCATGGGCCGCAATGGCGCCGACCGCCTCCGCGACGGGAACGGGGCCGAACTTCATGGCGCCGGCACCATAAGATCGCGGTCCCGGCGCCGCAGCGCGCCGATCACCTGGGCGAGAATGGCCACCGCGATCTCGCCGGGACTGACCGCGCCGATATCAAGGCCGATGGGCGCCTGGATGCGGGCGGTCTGCGCCTCCGAAAGCCCCGCCGCATGCAGGCGCTCCAGCCGCTTGGCGTGGGTACGCCGCGACCCCAGCGCGCCCACATAGAAGCATCCGGCGCGCAGTCCCGCGATCAGTGCGGGCTCATCGATCTTCGGATCGTGGGTCAGCGCGATGAGAGCGGTGAAGGCGTCTATGCCGATCTCCGCGATGGCCTCTTCCGGCCATCGGGCGATGACCGGCACATCGGGAAACCGCTCCGGCGTCGCGAAGGCTGTGCGCGGGTCGATCACGCTCATGTCATAACCGGCGAGGCGCGCCATGGGCGCAAGCGCCTGGGAGATATGCACGGCACCGATCACCATTAGGCGGGGCGGCGGCACTTCGACGGTGAGGAAGACGCGCCCTTCCCCCGCCATGCCGCTCTTTCCGGTGCGAAATGCCTCGCTCAGGACGTCTGCGAGCGGGTCCTGCGCCACGAGGGACGGCATGACGAGACGCTGCGCCCCGGTCTCCAGTTCGGTCACGAGAATGGCGGGCCGGCGCGCCTTGCGCTCCGTCATGAGCTGTTCGAGCAGATCCTCACGCATGGCTCAGGCCACCGGTTCCACATAGACGCGAATGGCGCCGCCACAGGAGAGGCCCACCCGCCAGGCGGTCTCGTCCGCCACACCGAATTCCAACACGCGCGGGCGACCGGAGGCGATCACGTCCGCCGCCTCGCTGACCACCTCGCCCTCCACGCACCCGCCGGACACCGAGCCGAGGAAATTGCCGTCCGCGTCGATCACCAGATGGCTGCCCACCGGGCGCGGGGCCGAGCCCCAGGTTTCCAGCACGGTGGCGATCGCGACCGCGCGGCCTTCGCGGCGCCAGCGCAGGGCGGCGTCCAGCACGTCCTCCTCGGTGGTGATCATGCGTGTCTCCCGCTCGCGCCCGCATTTGGGTCTTGGCGCGTCTTTGCCTATATAGGGCGCCCCGGGCGCCGCGCCGCACCCCGCCCCCATCTTTCTCCCGGACAGGCCGCATGTCACCCCCGCGCACCGCCACTTTGCGCACCGCCGACGATTTGATCGCAGCCGGACTGCTGCGGGCGGACCAGCGCGCCGAGGCCGAGGCGGTGGGCGCGCGCTATGCGGTGGCCGTGACGCCGACGCTCGCGGCGCGCATGCAGCCCGGCGACGCGCTGGCACGCCAGTTCATTCCCGATGCGGCCGAACTGGTGCGCACGCCGCAGGAGAGCGACGACCCCATCGGCGACGACGCCCATTCGCCGGTGCCCGGCATCGTGCATCGCTATCCCGACCGGGTGCTGCTGAAGCTGGTGGGCGTCTGCGCCGTCTATTGCCGGTTCTGCTTCCGCCGCGAAATGGTCGGCCCGGGCGCGGAGGCCACCTTGTCGGGCGCGGCGCTGGAGCGCGCGCTTGCTTATGTGGCGGACCATCCCGAGGTGTGGGAGGTCATTCTCACCGGCGGCGATCCCTTCATGGTGGCGCCCCGCCGGCTGGCGGAGGTGGTGGAGAAGCTCGCCGCACTCTCCCATGTGCGGATCGTGCGCGTCCATACCCGCATTCCCGTCGCCGCGCCGGACCGGGTGAGCGAGGATCTGGCGCGCGCGCTGCGGCGCGAGGGAATCGCGTCCTATGTGGTCCTTCATGTGAACCACGCCGACGAACTCGGCTTAGACGCCCGCGCGGCCATTGCCCGGCTGGTGGAGGCGGGCATTCCCGTCCTCTCGCAATCGGTCCTGCTGCGCGGGGTGAACGATGACGCACAGACGCTCGCGGCCTTGTTCCGTGCGCTCGTGGAGGTGCGGGTCAAACCCTATTATCTGCACCATCCCGACCTTGCGCCGGGCACCGGGCATTTCCGCCTCTCCATCGCCGAAGGGCAGGCGCTGATGCGGGCGCTGCGCGGGCGTCTGTCGGGCCTGTGCCTGCCGACCTATGTGCTGGACATTCCCGGCGGCCACGGCAAGGTGCCGCTGACACCCGATTATCTCGGCGACGGCACGGTCACGGACTTCTGCGGCGGCGTTCACGCCTATCCGCCGGAATAGGGCCGCGCCCGCGTTCAGAATTTCAGCGTGAAGCTGCCCTTGACCATGTTGCTGGTCTCGCTCTGCGCCAGTTGCCCCGCATAGAAGACGGACAGGCTCGCGGCGGGGGTGAAGGCGATGTCGAGCCCCGCCTCCACCAGCGCGGAATCGGTCGCGATGGGAACCCCCGATACGGTGAAGGACGGCGTGCCCGCGCCAAAGGCCATGGTTGCCTGCGGCGTGGTCTCGCCGAAGGCGTGTTGCCAGCCGAGCGTGCCGCGCACGCGGGTCTCCATGGAGCCGAGCGCCAACGGAACGCTGAGGCGCAGGCCGAGGGTGGAATAGGTCACCCCGGCGCTCGCATTGGACATGCTGAGGGCGGCGGGACCGCCCACTTCGGTAAACCCGCCAAGGCTTGTATTCACATAAGCAAGGCCGGCGAAGGGTTCGAGATCGACGCCGCTCCAGCGGGTCGCGTAGCCGACCTCGCCGAAGATCTGCCCGGTCGAACCGCTCGCGTCCGAATTGAGCGCATCGGAGAAGCCGGGAAAGACCACGGAGCGGTTGCCGCTGAGATCAGCCCAGCTATAGGCCCCGCCGAACCGAAGGCCGAGCGCGCCGAAGCTCGCGCCGCCATAGAGCGCAATCTGCGCCGCATCGCTGGAGATGGAGGAGGCGCGCGCGTCCACCTGATAGCTGGACGACGAATAGCCCATGGCGAAACCGAGCCGCCAGTCCGCGCCGGCCCCGGTGAACGTCCGATCATAGCCGACGAGAATGCCGGCGACGTCGCCGGAGAGGGTGGCGGCATTGGAGGTTCCGTCGATCTGCGACCACGCGCCATAGGCTTGCGCCCAGAAGGCGTTGGGGGTCCCGGGCACGATCACCTCATCACCCTGCGCGCCGGAAGCGGCATAGCCGAGCGCGGGCGCCGCGACCTGCGGGAGGGGTACGCGGGCGCGATCGAGAACCGCGCGCCTCAGGATCAGGCTTTCGCCCTGGAGCGCGGAGAGGGTCGAGGGATAGAGTTCGCCCGACACGGCATTGAAGGCCTGCTGCGCGCCGGACACGCTCGCCTGCGACATGACCGCGTCGCCCAGCACATTGCCGTCGGGCAGCGCGTCCAGGGCGCCGGCGGCGGCGAACTGGTTGGCGGACGCCGCCGCGCTCTGGAACGGGACGCCATTGCGAATGATGTCCAGGCTCACGGAATTCGCGTCATAGGAGAGGAGCAGATCGAGGAACGGGAGGCTCTCGATCACTTGGCCGAAGGTGCCACTCACCCCCTCCGTGGCGGCCAGGATGGTGTAGCGCGCGCCCGGCGTATATGTGCCGGGCTGCAGCGTGCCGGACACTGTGGCGCCGCCGAGGGTCGCGGTTCCATTGACGAGAAGGAGATCCGAGCCGGCGCTCGGACGCAGGTCCGCCTCATAGGTGGCGCCGGGGGCGAGGGTCAGCGCGCCGTTGACGGTCAGCGTGCCGACGCCCGAGCCGGGCGCGATGGCCCCGCCTGCGCCGACGGACGTGGCGCCGACCGTGCCCGATCCTTCCAGCGAACCGCCACCGAGCACGGTGACGCTGCCGCCCAGCGCACCGTTGACCACCACCGTTGCATCCACCGCCGAGACGCCGGTGAAGGCGGAATTGTCGCCTGTCAGGCTGATGAGCCCGTCGCCGGTGAAGGCGATGGCGCCCGTGCCGGTGAGCGGACCGGAAGCCGTCGCGGCCCCGGTGGGCAAGTCGAGGGTGACATTGCCTGAAACCAGGAGCGGATTGGCGACCGTGATGCCGTTGACGAGGCCTAAAGTCGTGCCATCGCCCAGGGCGATCCTGCCGGTGCCCGCCGCCGTGGAACCGCCGAGCACCAGCATGCCCTGCGCCAGGGTGGTGCCGCCGCTATAGCTGTTATTCCCGGTGAGGATGAGGGTGCCCGCGCCGGTCTTCACGAAGCCGCCCGCACCGGAAATGTCGTTGGAGAACGTCGAAGTGTAGCCCTGCGTGTTCAGGGTCACCATGTTGGTGAACATCCCATAGCCGCGCACCGCCTTCGCCGCATTCACAAGGCCCCAGCCATAGACCTCGTCCACGCCGGGCGCGCCGAGATCGGTGGCGGTGGTGAGCAGGGTCTGCTGGAGATCGTGGGCGGTGAACCAGGGAAAGGCTTCCTTCACCAGCGCAGCCACGCCGGAGACGGTCGGCGCCGCCATGGAAGTGCCAGCTTCCACCTTGTAGCCGGTGGGATGCGCCGCATCGACCTTCCAGGTGGAATAGATATCGTCGCCATTGGCAGCCAAACACCAGTCCTTCGAAAAGCCGCAGCGATTGCTGAAGGAGGAAATGACATTGTTGGCGTCGACGGAGACCACCGAGAGCCAATTGTCCCGCACTTCCGGGACCACGATGGGAAGGCCGGGGAGAATATCGGGATTGGCCATGCGCTCATTGCCGGCGGCGACCACCATGAGGATGTTCGCTGCCGCCAGTTCCAGACTGCGCTGGACGGTCAAGGGAAGGTTGCGCTCCAGCCCCTCGCGCGTGACCAATGTGGGATCGCATCCGCCCCCGGGCCCGGCGCCGACACAGGCAATCCGGTAACTGGCATTGATGATGGACACGCCCTGGCTGATCAGGAAGGGCCAAGCGTCGCTCACGCGGCGGTCCGTTTCCAGGGTCCCGACATAAACGGGCACGATGGACGCGGCAAATGCCACGCCGTGCATCTCCACGCCGTCGCGCGCTGCTGCGATGATTCCGGTAACGTGGGTTCCATGGCCCACGGGATCGACGTTCATCCCGGGCAGCAGAGGCCCGCCCTCTGGCGGCGGCCCCTCGGGGATGTCGCCCAGATTGAAATCGTCGCCGTCACCCACCGGTTCCGGAATGATCACGGGATGAGCGGTGTAGGAGAAATCAAAACCCGGCAGCACGCGCCCTGCGAATTCGGGATGCGTGGTCCAAAGGCCGGAATCCGCTACACCCACCTTCACGCCGGCGCCGGTGAAGCCGAGCGCATAGGCACCAGCGGCATTGATCTGGGCCAGTCCGCGGGACCTGAAATATTCGGGTGTCTCCCAGGCGGAGATGGATTGTGCAGAGGCTTGCGATGCTCCAGGGAGCAGAAACCCCAGCCCAAGGACGGCTGCCACCTGAAACGACCGCATGCGCAAAAACAAGATCACAATCCCCGACGAACCCAAATGTCTTACCAATCCAAATATAAACCTTCAAATCACGGGACGTTGCAGACGGCGGCAAACTCAATTCGGAATTTCGCATCCGAATTGGACTTATTCTTTCTTTTTCTTTCAATTCTGACGCAAACCCAGAGCAGGGGACGGACGGGACAGCGCGTCCACCAGCGCCTCCAGGCTCGCAAGGTCGTGCACGGGGCGGAACTCGTCGACATGGGGCAGCAAGGCGCGAATGCCTCGGGCCTTCGGTTCGAAGCCGGAAAAGCGCAGGAGCGGGTTCAGCCAGATGAGCCTCCGGCAGGAGCGATGTAGCCGCGCGATCTCCGCTTCAAGGGTTGCGTCGGGGTCGCGCTCCAGCCCGTCCGTGATCAGCAGCACCACCGGACCCTGCCCGAGCACGCGGCGCGACCAGACCTTGTTGAAGGCATGCAGCGAAGCGCCGATGCGGGTGCCGCCGGCCCAGTCCTGCGCTGCGCCCGCCACCGCCGCCAAGGCGGCATCGGGATCGCGTCGGCGCAGCGCGCGCGTCACGTTGCTGAGCCGCGTGCCGAACAGGAAGACATGGACCCGGCGGGTGCGCGACAGCGCATGCAGGAAATGGAGAATGGGGCGCGAATAGTCCGCCATGGAGCCGGAAATATCGACCAGCGCCACCAGAGGCGGCGGGCGGCGGCGCGGCGCCTTGAAGCGGGGCGCAAGCATCTCCCCGCCGCTCGCCAAGGCGGCCCGGGCGCTGGCCCGCAGATCGAAGCGCGCGCCGCGCGCGGCGGGGCGGAAGCGGCGCGTCGGGGTCTCATCGTCCGCCAAGCGCAAGGCGGCGATGCGCCGGCGCGCGGCACCCATTTCCGCGGCGCTCATCTGGGCGAAGTCGCGGGTGCGCAGCACGTCGTCGGAGGAGGCGGAGAGGCGGGCCTCCACCTCGATCTCGGGCGCGGGCGCCTCTTTGCGCGTGCCGATGCCCGAAAACAGCGCCTCTTCCACCCGGCGCAGCGTCCTGCGCTCGGGCGCGGGGCGTCCCGGCGCGGGCGGCGAGAGCAGCGCCAGCAGTTTTTCCGTTGCGGCGCGGCGACGCCAGAACAGATGGAACGCCTGGTCGAAAACCTCGTGGTCCTCCTGGCGCCGCACGAACAGCGCGTGCAGCGTCCAATAGACATCCTCGCGCACGCTGATGCCGACCATCTCCAGCGCGCTCAGCGCGTCGAGCACGTCACCGGGGCCGAGGCGCAGGCCCGCCGCGCGCAGGGCGCGGGCAAAATAGGCAACATTGTCAGCCAGACGCGCCTCGCCCATCCGTGCCTCCGCTCCCTCCCGAAACCCATTCTTGGGTATATCGCGCCCCGCGCCGCCGAGCGAATGGCTTTGCCGACGCTCGAAATGCTTCAATTTGGTGACAATACCTTCGGGTCGGCCGCCCCTCCCCCTTTGCGGGCGCGCCGGGATATGCTGCTCTTGTCGCAATCCCGCAACCCGGCGGTCATCCGGGATACAGAATGACAAGGGGGTCTCATGCGCGGCAAAGACAGTGTGGCGGCGAACGCCGAGAATGGCGCGCCGCTTTATGCCGACGGCCATCCTTATGACGAGGTGCGCTATCTGGAAGCGAAGATCATCCTCTCTGGCCTGCGCTTCACCTCGGTCCAGAGCTTCTTCGATTTCGCCAAGATCGTCGCGCGGGTTGCGAAGAGGACCGGGGTGGATTTCGAGCCGCAGACGGCTCGCGGCGTGCGCCCGCAGATCCGCGAGGTCCTGTTCGTCGATACCCAGGACTTCCGCCTCTACAACAACAATTTCATCCTGCGCCGGCGGATCACATATGAAGACGGCTTCCCGGTCGGCGATCCGGAAATCGTCTTCAAATTCCGCCACGCCGATTTTGACCTTGCCGCGGCGCTGGACGTTCGTCCCCAGATCGCCGGCACCTACCGCATCAAGTTCAAGGAGGAGGCGCTCCCGCTCAAGGACCGGCTGGGCGGCATCCGCTCGCTGTATTCGCACAATGTGGAGTTCCCCTTTCGCCCGCGCGGGGTCGCCGATCCCACCGCCGCCGCGACCCTGATTCGGGTCTTTCCCCCGCTCGGCCCTGTGCTCGGCGGCACCCGCAAGCATGTGCAGCTGGTGCATCGCACGGCCGTGGAGGAGGTGCTGCAGCAATTGGGCATGCTCGATTTCGGGAAGGGCATGGTGGCGCCCTGCAATGTCTCGGTCTGGCGCACGCGGGGCGATCACCATCAATTGGTGGGGGAATTCTCCTATCAGGCGCGCTTCCTCCACCGCTCCGACCTTCATGCCAAGGCGGTGGAGCGCAGCGAAACCTTCTTCTGCGCCCTGCAGGAGGAGGCGCAGGACTGGGTGTGCCTCGGCACCACCAAGACCGGCGCGGTCTATCGCCTGAAGGGCAACCCGCCCCAGAGCCACGAATAGCCATGAGCGAGGCCGCCGCGCCAAAGGCGCCCCCTTCGGTCAGCCTCATGGATCTGTTCGTGGGCTTCCTCATCATCGGCGCCACCAGCTTCGGCGGGGGCGTCGTCGCCTATCTGCGCACGGGACTGGTGGGCCAGCGCAAATGGATCGCCGACGAGACCTTCGTCGAGCTTCTCTCCATATGCCAGACCCTGCCGGGGCTCAATGCCTCCAACATGGCGATCCTGGTGGGCGACCGGCTGCGCGGAACGGCCGGCGCCGCCGTGTCGCTCGCCGGCATCTGCCTGCCCGGCGGGGTGATGATGGTGGCCGCCGCTTATGCCTATGCCGCCTCTCAAGGCAGCAATGTGGGCGTCGGCGCGGCGCTGCACGGCGCCTCGGCGGCGGCGGTCGGCATGGTGCTCGCGGTCACGTTCCAGCTCGGCCGCAAGAGCCTCACCCGCTGGTCCGACGCGGTGTTCGTGGTGCTGACCGTGATCGGCGTCGATCTGCTGCACCAGTCCGTCCTGCTGGTGCTGCTGGTGGTGGGGGCGCTCGCCATTTACTGGTACCGGCCCGGCCGCCTGCCGGAGGCCCGCCCATGAGCCAGCTTCCCGGCCTGATCGCGGTCTTCGCCTATCTGTCGCTCCTGACCGTGGGCGGCGGCATGGCGGCCTTTCCCGAGATGAAGACGCTGGTGGTGGACACCTATCACTGGATGACCTTCCCCCAGCTGATCCACCTCTACAGCATCGGCCAGATGGCGCCCGGCCCCAATATGATGATGATCGCGGGGATCGGCCAATGGGTGGCGGGGCCGCTCGGGGCGCTGGTGGTGGTGCTCGCCTTCTTCCTGCCCACGGGCCTGTTCACGCTCTGGGTCGGCCGGCTCTGGAACCGGCTCGATCATTGGCCCTGGCGCGCCTCCATTCAGCGCGGCCTTGCCCCGGTCTCCATCGGCCTGCTGCTGGCGGGCGCCATCTCCATCGGGCGCGGCGCGGTCACGGGCTGGACCAGCGCGGCCATCCTCATTGCCGTCTTCGCCATCCTGGTGATGAGCCGGATCAATCCGATCCCCGTGATCGCGGGGGCCGCGGTGGTGGGCTATTTCGCCTTCCACTGAGGCGGGCTCTACGCCTCGCTCAGCGCCTTGCGCGTCTCGGCGAGGAGCGCCTCCACCTTGGGCGCGTCGGTGCGGGCGATGTCGTCCTGGTATTTCAGCAGAACGCCGAGCGTATCCGCGACCAGCGCCGGGTCGAGCGCCACCGCGTCCAGCTCCACCAGGGCCGAGGCCCAGTCCAGCGTCTCGGCGACACCGGGCGCCTTGAACAGATCCTCGCGGCGCAAGGCCTGGACGAAAGCCACCACCTGCGCGGAGAGACGCTCCGGTACGCCGGGGCGGCGCGCGCGCAGGATGGCAAGCTCACGCGCCGCGTCGGGATAATCCACCCAGTGATAGAGGCAGCGGCGCTTCAGCGCGTCATGGATTTCCCGGGTGCGGTTTGAGGTCAGCACCACGATGGGCGGCGCGGGGGCGCGCACCACGCCGAGTTCGGGAATGGTGATCTGGAATTCGGAGAGCACTTCCAGCAGGAAGGCTTCGAAGGCCTCGTCCGTGCGGTCCAGTTCGTCCACCAGCAGAACGGGCGGCCCGGCCGGGTCCGGCGTCAACGCCTCCAGCAAAGGGCGGCGCAGCAGATAGCGCTCCGAGAACAAATCGGCGGCGATGGCATCGCGGCGCGTTTCCCCCGTCGCCTCGGCGAGGCGGATGGCGATCATTTGCGCCGCGTAGTTCCATTCATAGGCGGCGGAGGCGAGATCGAGCCCTTCATAGCATTGCAGGCGAATGAGCCGCCGCCCGAGCGCGGCGGAAAGGGTACGCGCGACCTCGGTCTTGCCAACCCCGGCCTCGCCTTCCAGCAGAACGGGACGCCCCATGCGCAGGG
Organism: Pseudomonadota bacterium; assembly: GCA_040755535.1. Lineage (GTDB taxonomy): Bacteria > Pseudomonadota > Alphaproteobacteria > Rhizobiales > Xanthobacteraceae > Aquabacter. The sequence goes on from JBFMAV010000055.1 coordinate 15,853, forward strand.
AGAGATGAACCACGGTCGCGAGCGCGCGGTCCGCGACATAGCCGGCGTCCGCAAGCAAGGCGGCGGTGGCGTCGATGGAAGTGGGCAAGACGGTCATGCCTGGACCATTGCATTTGGCGCCGGATTTTCAAGCACCCGCGTTTCCCCTTCCCCGCATCAGACAAGCGCGAGGCCGTCAGCGTCCCCCGATCACTTTCGGCCAGCCGGGGATGCGCTTCGCGAAATTGATGAAATAGGCGAACATGGCGTGGCGGGGATCGATCGCGGACACCGCCATGGCAAGCACCGTGGACGCCATGAACAAGGCAAGATGCCCGCCGAGCGCCTGGCGCAGCGAGCGCGCCTCCGGCACCACCTCGAAATAGCGCAGCACGCTCACCAAGGCGCCGAGCGCGAGCATATTGGCCGAATAGACGATGACGGCCGGCGACAGTTCGCCATAGGCGCTCACCAGGTTCGAGGAAAAGGGAACCATGGTGACGAAGAACAGGAACACCATCCAGAGCGAGGTCACGCCGCCGCTGACGGTCTCGGTGACCTGGCGCTGCTCGATGGCCGCGCGCCACAGCGCGCCCAGCACGAAGAAGCTGATCGCATAGGCGATGAGGGAGCGCCAGATGGAGGTGAGATGGGCCGTCAGTTCGTCCGCCGAGGCGATCCCGAGCCCGCTCGCGACGCGCACGTCAAGCACCAGAAGGGTCATGGCGAAGGCGAAGACGCCGTCGCACAGACCATCAATGCGGGCTTTCGGAAAACGGCTCTGCACGGGTCAGCACCTGCATTCCGGGGCGCGGGGCGACCGCCGCGCGCCTTGACCGAAGAGCCGGATCTTGAGGCCAGCGCCGGCCTGCCGCGCTCCCCGGCGCGCAGCGCCGGGGCGGGGAAACGGCGATCAGACCCAGCGGACCTGGACAATTTCGAACGAGCGGGCGCCCTTGGGGGTCATCACCTCCACGGAGGCGCCCTTCTGCTTGCCGATCAAGGCCCGCGCCACGGGCGAGGAGATGGAGATCCGGCCGGCCTTGGCGTCGGCTTCATTGTCGCCGACGATCTGCCAGACCTTCTCTTCCTCGGTGTCCTCGTCCACCAAGGTCACGGTCGCGCCGAATTTCACGACGTCGCCGGACAGCTTGGACACATCGATCACCTCGGCCCGGGACAGCTTGTCCTCAAGCTCGGCAATCCGCCCCTCATTCAGGGACTGAAGCTCCTTCGCCGCGTGATATTCCGCATTTTCGGACAGGTCGCCATGGGCGCGCGCTTCGGAAATTGCAGTGATGATCCGGGGACGCTCCACCTGTTGACGATGGCGCAGTTCATTTTCGAGGGCGGTGTAGCCGCTCCCCGTCATGGGAATCTTGTCCATGGGTCCGTTTTGAGACCTCCTGAAACCCCGGCTCCCCTTCGCCGCCAAGCGAAGAACAGCCGACTCAAAACAACAACCTTTAGCGCGGGACGATCACCGTCTCGCAATCGCCGCGCGAAAGGTTAGCAATAGCATGCCGCAGGCCCCGCCGCCGAACCGGCTTTCAGGACCTGTGCCCACGCCTTCACACCCCGCGCATCGCGGGAGACGAACGCTCAGTTCGCCTCCGTGGATCCGCCGGCGCCGAAATAGCTCTGCAGCGCGCGCACCTGGAGATCGCCGCCCACATAGGCCTTGATCCCCTGCGCCGCTGCGACGGCTCCGGACAGCGTGGTGTAATACGGCACTTTGTGCAAGAGGGCCGCGCGCCGGAGCGAGCGGCTGTCCAGAAGGGCCTGAGACCCCTCAGTGGTGTTGAACACCAGTTGGACCTCGCCATTCTTGATGGCGTCCACGATATGGGGACGGCCTTCCAGCACCTTGTTGATCTTGCCCGCGACGACGCCGTTCTCTTCCAGGAAGCGCTGGGTGCCGGAGGTGGCGATCACCTTGAAGCCGAGTTCCTGCAGGAGCTTCACGCTCGGCAGGATACGGGCCTTATCGCTCTCCTTCACGGAGACGAACACGGTGCCGCTCTTGGGCACCTTGGTCCCGCCGCCAATCTGGCTTTTGGCGAAGGCGACGCCATAATCGGTGTCGAGACCCATCACCTCGCCGGTGGAGCGCATTTCCGGGCCGAGCACAGTGTCCACGCCAGGGAACCGGGCAAAGGGGAACACCGCCTCCTTCACCGCGATATGGTCCACACCGTGCCCCTTCAGCGTGAAGGCGTCGAGCGTCTCGCCCGCCATGACGCGGGCGGCGATCTTGGCGATGGGCAGGCCCACCACCTTCGCGACGAAAGGCACCGTGCGGGAGGCGCGCGGATTGACCTCCAGAATGTAGATGTCGTCGTCCTTGAGCGCGAACTGCACGTTCATGAGGCCGACCACGCCAAGGGCCAGGGCGAGCGCCGTGGTTTCCTTTTCGAGGCGCGCGATCATATCCGGCGAGAGCGAATGGGGCGGCAGCGAGCAGGCGCTGTCACCCGAATGGATGCCCGCCTCCTCGATATGTTCCATGATCCCGGCAACGTGGACATTCTTGCCGTCGCACAGCGCGTCCACGTCCACCTCGATGGCGTCCGACAGATAGCGGTCGAACAGCAGCGGGTTCTTGCCGAGGACAGTGTTGATCTGGCCCGTCTTGTCGTTGGGATAACGGGCCTTGACCTCCTGGGGCACCAGGCCGGGAAGCGTGTCCAGCAGATAGTCGCCGAGCTGGCGCTCGTCGCGGATGATCTGCATGGCGCGCCCGCCCAGCACATAAGAGGGGCGCACAACCATGGGATAGCCAAGGTCGCCCGCCACCATGCGGGCCTGCTCCACCGAATAGGCGATGCCGTTGTCCGGCTGGCGCAGCTTCAGCTCGTTCAGAAGGCGCTTGAAGCGATCGCGGTCCTCGGCAAGGTCGATGGCATCCGGCGAGGTGCCGAGGATCGGCACATCGGCGTCTTCCAGCGCGCGGGCGAGCTTCAGCGGGGTCTGGCCGCCGAACTGCACGATCACGCCGTGCAGCGTGCCTGCGGTGCGCTCGCGGTCGATCAGCTCCAGCACGTCCTCGGCGGTCAGGGGCTCGAAATAGAGCCGGTCCGAGGTGTCATAGTCGGTGGAGACGGTCTCGGGATTGCAGTTGACCATGATGGCCTCGATGCCCGCCTCTTTCAGGGCGAACGCCGCGTGGCAACAGCAGTAGTCGAACTCAATGCCCTGGCCGATGCGGTTGGGGCCGCCACCGAGGATGATCGCCTTCTTCGCGTCCGAGGGCCGCGCCTCGTCGGCAAGCGTGCCGGCGAAGGGGGTCTCATAGGTCGAATACATATAGGCGGTGGGTGAGGCGAACTCGGCGGCGCAGGTGTCGATGCGCTTATAGGCCGGGCGCACGCCCAGGGCCTGACGGCGCGCGCGCACCTCGCCCTCTTCCAGCCGCGCCAGGGTGGCGAGGCGGCCGTCCGAGAAGCCCATGGCCTTCAGGCCCCGGAACGCGCCGGGCGTCTGCGGCAGGCCGAAGCGCTTCACCTTTTCCTCGGTGTCCACGATGCCGCGGATCTGGGCGAGGAACCAGGGATCGATCTTGCAGGCGGTGTGGATCTCGCCATCGCTCATGCCGAGGCGCATGGCCTGCGCCACATAGAGCAGGCGCTCGGGCGTCGGCGTGCCGAGCGCGGCGCGGATGGCATTCTTGTCGTCGCCCGAGCCGAGGCCGCCAATTTCCACGTCGTCGAGGCCCGACAGGCCCGTCTCCAGCGAGCGCAGCGCCTTCTGGAGGCTCTCCTGGAAGGTGCGGCCGATGGCCATGGCCTCGCCCACCGACTTCATGGAGGTGGTGAGCGTCGGGTCGGCGCCGGGGAATTTCTCGAAGGCGAAGCGCGGGATCTTCGTGACCACATAATCGATGGTCGGCTCGAACGAGGCCGGGGTCGCCCCGCCCGTAATGTCGTTCTCGATCTCGTCCAGCGTGTAGCCGACCGCAAGGCGCGCCGCGACCTTGGCGATGGGGAAGCCGGTGGCCTTGGAGGCGAGCGCGGACGAGCGCGACACGCGCGGATTCATCTCGATCACGATCATGCGCCCGTCTTCCGGGTTGATCGCGAACTGCACGTTGGAGCCGCCGGTCTCCACGCCGATCTCGCGCAGCACCGCCAACGAGGCGTCGCGCATGATCTGATATTCTTTGTCCGTCAGCGTGAGGGCCGGCGCGACGGTGATGGAATCGCCGGTATGCACGCCCATCGGATCGAGATTCTCGATGGAGCAGATGATGATACAGTTGTCCGCCTTGTCGCGGACCACCTCCATCTCATACTCCTTCCAGCCGAGGACGCTTTCCTCGATCAGCACCTCGTTGGTGGGCGAGGCGTCGATGCCGCGCTCCACGATCTCGATGAACTCGGCCTTGTTGAAGGCGATGCCGCCGCCCGTGCCACCCATGGTGAAGGACGGGCGGATGATGGCGGGCAGGCCCACCATGTCGAGCGCGTCGAGCGCCTGGGCGAGGGTCTTGATCTGCCGGGAGCGGGGCGTGGAGAGGCCGATCTTGGTCATGGCCTCGCGGAACAGCTCGCGATCCTCGGCCTTGTCGATGGCTTCGGCGGTGGCGCCGATCATCTCCACGTCGAACTGGTCGAGAATGCCGCTCTTCTTCAGCGACAGCGCGCAATTGAGCGCGGTCTGCCCGCCCATGGTGGGCAGCAGCGCGAAGCCCTTGGAGCGGTCTCCGCGTTCCTTCTCGATGATCTTGGCGACGATTTCCGACGTGATCGGCTCGATATAGGTCGCGTCCGCCATGTCCGGGTCGGTCATGATGGTCGCCGGATTGGAGTTCACCAGGACGACCCGGTATCCCTCTTCCTTCAGCGCCTTCACGGCCTGTGTGCCGGAATAGTCGAATTCGCAGGCCTGCCCGATGACGATGGGGCCGGCGCCGATGATCAGGATGGTTTCGAGGTCAGTGCGTTTCGGCATGTCTCGCAGGCGCTCGGCAGGCGCAAAAAAAGGGCCGCGGGTCACGCGCCCCTGTGGATTGGATCCCGTCGGCTGACGGCAGGTGCGGCACCGCGCGTTGAATGATCTTCGCCCGGCGCGCTATTTGGCTTCCTTAGACCATAATTGCGCGCGACGGAAGACCGCCGCTCGGCGCCGAGCGCGCGCCGGATCTGCACCCCGCGCGGCCCGCTTTTAAAGGACATAGCGTTTCATGACCGAGATCCACCGGCTGTTCGCGCGCCATCGTCCCCTGGTGATGCAGCTTGCGACCTTCATCGCCGTGGGCCTGACGGCGGCGGTCGCCCATTTCCTGGTGCTGGGGACGCTGGTGGAACTCGACCTGCTCGGCCCGGTCTCCGCGTCCATGATCGGCTTCGTGGTGGGGACGCTCGTCACCTATACGCTGAACAGCCGCTTCACCTTCCGCTCCACCCGCTCCCATGCCGGGGCGCTGCCGCGCTATTTCGTTGTGGCGGGCGTCGCTTTTGCCCTGAACGGCGTGCTGATGGACCTGTTCACCCACCGGCTCGGCATCTTCTATCTCGTGTCCCAATTGCTCACGAGCGCGCTGGTCCTGTGCTGGACCTTCAATTCCTACCGGCTCTGGGCCTTCGCCGAGCAGAGGGTGCGGCGCTGAGCGGTCAGGCCGGGCGGGCGAGGAAGGCCATGCGATTCTGGTTATGGCCCACATTGGGCCGGGTGCGCGCGGCGCTGTAGCCGGCGTCCCCCAGCAGGGTAAGAAACTCCGCCTCGCGATACATGGACAGGCCGAGTTCCGCGCGCAGCTTGCGGTAGGGCGAGAGCGCCGTGCGGGCAAGCCCCACCACCGCCGCGCCGAGAAATCCCCCGCGCGCAGCGAAGGAGAGAAGGGCCATCGCATCCTGCGCCGCCCCCACATCGGGGGGAATGACGTCAGCGATGAGCAAGGTGCCGTCCCGTGCGAGAAGGCGCCGCCACAGGGCGAGCAAATCGAGCAGGACCGCCCGGTCGAGATATTGCAGGAGAGAATTGGCGACGATGAGGTCGAAGCTGCCATCCGGCAGCGCCGCCACCTCCTCGGGGGAGGCGACCGACACGCGATCCTGCGCAGCAAAGCGGGTGCGCAGCTTTTCCCGCACGCCGGGCGCCGCGTCACAGATCGTGAGATGCCCGCAGGCCGTGGCGAGGGCGGGCGCGCTCAGCGCCTCGCCGCATCCATAATCCAGAACCCGCGCGGCGGGATGGGGCACATGGCGCGCCAGATCGGCGGCGATGCGCGCGTAATGCAGCTGCTTGTGGCGCTCGCTCACATATATGGCGTGCGCGCCATCCCAGAAGGAGATCCAGTCCATACGGGACTGATGCCCGCGAAATGGGGCGGAGGAAAGCCTAAATTGCCCCCTCCGCCCCCGGTTTGAAGGGATCAGCGGGCCGCCGCGATGCCGGCGCGAACCTGCTCGATGGCCTGGTCCACGAGGCCGATGGCCGCGACGCGGTGACCGGCTTTGTCCGACGCCGCCTGATCCAGGCTGGCACGGGCGCCGCGAAGCTGCTCCAGGGCGGTTTCCATGAAGGGCTGGGCGGCGATGGAGGGGCTGATCAGGGCCTGCGCGCCGAGCGCGAGGACCGCGCCCAGAGCGAGAACGGCCGAAAAGTGAGCAAAAGAGCGGAAAACCATGACAGGACTCCCATTATCTCTCAGGTGTGCGCACGGCATCGTTTAAGCATGAGCTGCGTCGCTCGTGCGACAGCGGCCATTCGGACGGACGGGCCGCCGGCGTGCCGCCGCACGTCAGCGTCAGCGCGCGAAGGCGATGCCGGCCTTCACCTGCTCGATGGCCTGGTCGATGAGGCCGATGGCGGCCTCGCGATGGCCGCCCTTATTGGGCTCGGCCTGCTGGAGGCTGGCGCGGGCGGCACGGAGCTGCTCCAGCGCGGCGTCCATATAAGGCTGCGCCGCGAAGGCGCCGCCCATCAGGGCATTGCCGCCCAGTGTCACGCCCACGCCCAGAGCAAAGGCGAGAAAAGTCTTACGAGAAAAGGTCATGATCTACCTCCAGAAGAGGCCCGCATTCACGGTTCGAATTGTGGCGGCTTTGCAGCTTTTTCACGACCTTTCAGCAATTTAATGAAACGCCCCTACCACTTGTAGTTAACCCAGAAAAGCCCAACCGAAGGGTTCAGGGCGCGAATAGCCGCATCGGTGGAATTGAACACTTTCGGGCCCATGGCCTTGGCCTGCGCGCTGTCCGGCGCGAGCGCGGAAATGGCGAACTGGACCCCGAGCCGGCAGGGTCCGGGCAGGTTGCCGAGCTGCCCGCCGCGCCAATCCACGACCACGCCGCCATTATTGCCGCCGAAGCCCACGAGCCGGAAGGGCCGGCCATTGGCCTTCTCAACGTCGGCGATGGATGTGCCCACGGTGACCCCGGCGACGCTCCAGCGCGTTTCCTCTGTGAAGGAGGCGCGCAGCGGCGCCGTGTAACCGATGGCATCGCCCCAGGCCATGTCGACCCGGAGCTTTGGCTCATTGGGGAGCAGAATGGAACCGGGCGCCGTGGATCCATTCGGCTGGGGGACATCGTCGTGCGCCACATTGCTCTGGCCAAAGTCAGCCATGATGTTGACGTCGGTGGTGTTGGGCGCCCACGGCCCCTTGCATTCGAAGACGCGGGGGGGAGCATCCGGCGCCGGAATGGACACCACCGCTTCGTAGCCGCCCCACGGGTCGGTTTCCACCACCTTGCCGGTGCCCCAGGTGGGACCCGGCGTTCCGCAGCCCGCCAGCGTCATCGCAGCGAGCGACAGGCTTGCGACCCGGCGCACATGGCCGCCATTGCGGTCCTTTATAGATGACAGCATCCCCGCCTCCACAAAAAGTCGGCTCATCTCATAGCGCGGATCGCGACTGCTTCAAATTGTCGGGGGCGCGCCATTGACGATAGCGGCCGAAGAATTTGTGTAGATGATGAACGCAGCCGGCTCCGCTTCGACGGTATCCTGTCACAAGGCATTCATGAGGAAGGCGCATGTCACACCGCAAGGGTTCTGCGGGGAAATCCATGAACGACATGACCAATCTCGTCTCGGAGAACGTCGAGGCGCGCTCCGTTCAGGACTATATCGACGAAACCCCGATGTGGAGCGACGGCACTCCGGTCTCCACGGTCCCCATGACGGCCATGCAATGGCGCATCTGGGGTCTTGCCGCAGCTGGCAAATTCTTCGAAGGACTGGTCGTGTTCATGACGGGCGTCGCCATGCCCCTCATGTCCGAAGAATTCGGCATGGGCTCGTTCGAGCACGGCCTGGTCGGCGCCGCGAGCCTGTTTGGCATTTTGGTGGGTGCCCTCACCCTCGGCGGGCTGTCGGATTATTTCGGCCGAAAGCTCATGTTCATCGCCGAGATGGTCATTTTCATCTTCTTCCTTGTGCTTCTGTCCGTGGCGACGTCCTTCACGTGGATCGTGGTGTTCCTGTTCGGTGTCGGACTTGCGCTCGGCTGCGACTATCCCACCGCCCATCTGGTGATTTCAGAGAGCATTCCGTCCACGGCACGCGGACGGCTCGTTCTCGCTGCCTTCGCCTTCCAGGCCGTCGGGGCACTCACCGGCACGGCGATCGGCTATCTCATCCTCTCACTGTCGCCCGAAATCGCTTCCTGGCGCCTGATGTATGCGAGCGCGATCATTCCCGGGATCCTCGTCCTGGTTGGCCGCTTCTTCGTGACCGAGAGCAGCCATTGGCTCGCCGCCGTCGGGCGCCTGCCAGAGGCTGAGGAGCAGATCCGCAAGCTGCTGAAGCGCCGCCCGGATTATCCGAAGCAGATCAAGCTCAAGGTCAAGATCGGGCACCATCACCATAAGAAGGAGCGAACCCTTCGCTCGCTCTTTTCGCCTAAGCATCGGCGCGCCACGATCCTCGCCTCGGTCCCCTGGTTCCTTCAGGACCTGTCCACCTATGGAATCGGGATCTTCACCCCGACCATCCTCGCCGCTGCCCTGGGCGAGGTGAAGGTGATCCACAACCACGACATTACGGACATCATTGCCAATGACATGTTGGCCGCAAAGGGCGCGGGCTTCATTGATCTTCTGCTGCTTGCGGGAATGGTCGCCGCGGTCCTGCTGTCGGACCGGGTCGGTCGCATCCCGCTCCAGATGCTCGGCTTCATCGGCTGCGCGGTGGGCCTGTTGGTGGCCGCCTTCTCCGTCGACTATAGCGGCGGGATGCAGATCTTCCTGATCTATGTCGGTTTCATGCTGTTCAACTTCATGACCAACCTTGGTCCGAACTCGCAGACGTACCTCATCGCAGGCGAAGTCTTCCCCACTCACGTCCGGGGCCTGGGTGCAGGCTTCGCGGCGGCAACGGCCAAGATCGGAGCCGTCCTCACCGCTTTCTTCTTCCCGATCCTCCTGGCCGATATCGGCACACAGGTCCTGCTGTACGGCCTCGCTGCCGCCTCGGTCCTCGGCGCCTGGGTGACCTGGCGGTTCGGCATCGAGACAAAGGGCATGAAGCTGGAGGATGTGGGGCACTGACCCCTACCGGACGGCAGGGCCGGCGCCACTGGCGTCGGCCCTCTCAGCGTCAGCCGAAGCGGTCGCTGACCACCTGCCAATTGACGAGGTTCTTCAGCACCGCGTCCACATGAGCGGCCCGCTTGTACTCATAGTCGAGATAATAAGCGTGCTCCCACACATCGACGCCCACCAGCGTCGTCTTGCCGTCGGCGAGCGGATTCATCCCGTCCTTCATGCCGATGACGGCGAGGCCATCGCCGTCCTTCACAAGCCAGACCCAGCCGGTGCCGAACACGGTGTCGCCGGTCTCCACCATCTTCTTCACGAGGCCGTCCAGGCCGCCGAACTGCTGGTCCACCGCCTTGGCGAAGCTGGCGTCCGGCTTCTGCGCGCCGCCTTTGAAGGAGGCCCAATAGATATCGTGGTTCCAGGCCTGGGCGGACTGGTTGAACATGGCCGTGTCGCCGCCCTTCTTCGCGGCCACGACGATCTCGGAGAGCGACATGTCGGCATAGGGCTTGCCGGCGGCGAATTGGTTGACCTTGGTGTAATAGCCCTTGGAATGGACTCCGTAATGCAGGCCCACGGTGCGCGGCGAAATGGTCGGCGCGAGGGCATCCTCGGCATAAGGCAGCGGAGGAATCTCGAACGGCGCGGCGGCACGGGCGACATGGGGCGTGAACAGCGCGGCCCCGGCCGCGGCTGCGCCCGCGAGCACCAGGGCATCCCGGCGCGAGAGGAGCGAGGGAGAGGTGGAGACTTCGGTTCCGGCCATGGCGGCCTCCCGTTCGGTTTCGGTTTCGCCTGGGGAATGACCCTGCGGCACCTTCAGCAACCCAAGGTGCCCGCGAGCGGTTCCTCCAGCCCCCCGTGGGGGAGAGGCAGCTTAACAGCGCGATTCCGGCGGCGATGTGAACTCTTGGCAAGGTCTGCAGGAGGCCGCGAGCGATTGACCTTCGCGCCCGGCACCGCGAGAGTGCCGCCCGATCATCCGGCCTGCCCGGCCCAGTTCCGAAGGATGCCCCGCCATGAAGTCCCGTGCCGCTGTCGCCTGGGAAGCCAAGAAGCCGCTGACCATTGAGACCATCGAGGTGGGTGGCCCCAAAGCCGGCGAGGTGCTGGTGGAAGTGATGGCGACCGGCGTCTGCCACACCGACGCCTACACGCTGGACGGGCTCGATTCGGAGGGCAAGTTCCCTGCCATTCTCGGCCATGAGGGCGCGGGCATCGTGCGCGAAGTGGGCGCGGGCGTGACTTCGGTGAAGGTGGGCGACCACGTCATCCCGCTCTACACGCCCGAATGCCGCCAGTGCAAAACCTGCCTGTCCCAGCGGTCCAACCTCTGCACCTCCATCCGCGCCACCCAGGGGCAGGGCCTGATGCCGGACCGCACCAGCCGCTTCTCCTGCGACGGCGGCGAGGTGTTTCACTATATGGGCTGCTCCACCTTCTCGAACTTCACGGTCCTGCCCGAGATTGCGGTGGCGAAGGTGCGCGAGGACGCCCCCTTCGACAAGATCTGTTACATCGGCTGCGGCGTGACGACCGGCATCGGCGCGGTGATCTATACGGGCAAGGTGTGGCCGGGCGCGAATGTCGCGGTGTTCGGCCTCGGCGGCATCGGGCTGAACGTGATCCAGGGCGCCCGCATGGTGGGCGCGGACAAGATCATCGGCATCGACATCAATCCCGCCAAGGCCGAGATGGCGAAGAAATTCGGCATGACCGACTTCATCAATCCCTCTGAGATCGGCGCCGACAAGGTCATTTCCGCCATTCAGGACCTGACGGATGGCGGCGCGGATTTCACCTTCGACTGCACCGGCAATGTCGCGGTCATGCGCCAGGCGCTGGAAGCCTGCCATCGCGGCTGGGGCACCTCCATCATCATCGGCGTCGCCCCCTCGGGCGCGGAGATTTCCACCCGCCCCTTCCAGCTCGTCACGGGGCGCAACTGGCGCGGCTCGGCCTTCGGCGGCGCGCGCGGGCGCACCGATGTTCCCAAGATTGTGGACTGGTACATGGAGGGGAAGATCAATATCGACGACCTCATCACCCATGTGATGCCGCTCGATGAGATCAACACCGCTTTCGATCTGATGCACGAGGGCAAGTCGATCCGCTCCGTCGTCACGTTCTGAGCCGGTCCGGGAGGCCCCACGTGCCTCCCTTTTTCATGCAGGAGGCGCGCCGCACGGGAAATGATGGCGCGGCGGGCGTCTCTCGGGTAGAAGAGCCGCGATCCGTTCCTCGTGCCCGCGCGTGTCCGGCCGTCCATCCATTGGACCGCCTTCCGGATGCGCGGCATCGAAAGCAGGCAGGCCTCCGTGTCCTTCTCTCCTCCCTCCCCGTCCATGGCGCGGGCACTGGCCGCGCGCGACTATAGCGAGCCGACGCCGGTCCAGGCCCATGTGCTCGCCCCCGAAGCCTCCGGCCGCGATTTGCTGGTTTCCGCCCAGACCGGTTCCGGAAAGACGGTGGCCTTCGGCCTCGCCATGGCCGAGACGCTGCTCGGGGAAGCGGAATTCCTCGGCACGCCGGGCGCGCCGCAGGGCCTCATCATCGCCCCCACCCGCGAACTGGCGCTTCAGGTGCAGCGCGAACTGGGCTGGCTCTACGAGCACACCCGCGCGCGCATCATCGCCTGCGTCGGCGGCATGGACCCGCGCCGCGAGCGCCGCATGCTGGAAGACGGCATCCATATCGTGGTGGGCACGCCCGGCCGCCTGCGCGATCATCTGGAGCGCGGCGGGCTGGATCTGTCCGCCCTGCAGGTCGCGGTGCTGGACGAGGCGGACGAGATGCTCGATCTCGGCTTCCGCGAGGATCTGGAATTCATCCTCTCCGCCGCCCCGCAAGAGAAGCGCACCCTGCTCTTCTCGGCCACCCTTCCCAAGCCCATCATCACGCTCGCCAAGCGCTATCAGCGCGACGCGCTGCGCATCGAGGTGGCGGGGCATGAGGGCGGGCATGCGGACATCGAATATCGCGCGGTGCGCATCACGCCCAAGGAGACCGAGCACGCGGTGGTGAACCTGCTGCGCTTCTACGAGTCGCCCACCGCGATCGTCTTCTGCAATACCCGCGAAAACGTCCGCCACCTGCTCTCCACCTTGCAGGAGCGCGGATTTACCGCCGTCGGCCTGTCGGGTGAGATGGGGCAGAATGAGCGCAACCAGGCGCTCCAGGCGCTGCGTGATGGGCGCGCGCGGGTCTGCGTCGCCACCGATGTCGCGGCGCGCGGCATCGATCTGCCGAGCCTCGGCCTCGTCATCCATGCCGAACTGCCGCGCGACGCCGAGGGCCTCCAGCATCGCTCGGGCCGCACCGGCCGCGCCGGCCGCAAGGGGTCGAGCATTCTGTTGGTGCCGCCCTCGCGCCGGCGCAAGGCGGAATTCCTGCTCTCCGACGCGGGCGTGGACGTGGCCTGGAGCGGGCCGCCTTCCGCCGAGGAGATCCGCCGGCTGGACCAGGAGCGCATGCTCGCCGATCCCCTAGTGATGGAGGAACCCGGCGAGGAGGACCTGGAACTGGCCCAGGCCCTGCTCACCCAGAGGACCCCCGAACAGGTAGCTGCGGCTCTCGTGCGACTCTATCGCGACCGCCTGCCGGCGCCGGAAGAGGTATTCGATCCCGGCGAGGGCCGCGCCGCGCGCCAGCGCGAGCGGAGCGCCGAGCCGCGTCCCGCCGCCCGGGCGCGCGACAGCCGGGCGGGCGCCGCCGGCGGCTCGGGCAATACGGTGTGGTTCCGCATGCCGGTGGGCCGGCGCAAGAATGCCGATCCCAAATGGCTGCTGCCGCTCATCTGCCGGCGCGGCGACGTGACCAAGCAGGATGTGGGCTCGATCCGCATCTTCGACAGCGAGACCGTGTTCGAAGTGGCGGAGGACCTCGCGGACGAGTTCCTGGCCCGCGCCCGCGCCTCCCAGGGCGGCGACGTGCCCATCGAGCCGATGACGGGCGACGCCGGTCCGCGCCGCCCGGCCCGGCCGCGCAAGCCCTCCTATGATCCGGTGCGCACCGACCGGCCGCCCGCCGAGCGGCGGGTGTCCGACGGCTCGGATGCCAGCGACTTCGGGCCGCCCGCGCGCCCCAAGGTGAAGGGCGCCTTCGGCAAGGAGCGCGGCGCGAAGCCGGTCTCCAAGGGCAACGGAAAACCCAAGCCCCGCAAGGACAATGCGACCGGCCCCGCCAAGGGCAAGCGCAAATCCTGGGACTGAGGTGCCGAGACTGAGGTGATTGCGAGCGCCGGCGCAGGCGCTCAGCGGCCCTTGCCGCGCTCGGCCATGTCGAGCGCGCGCTCCGTGTCGCCGGTGAGATCGGCGGCGAGGAAATCGGCGGTCTCAGGCATAGCGAGGCGGAAATCGTCGAGCGGTTCGAGATCGAGGGTGATCCCCTCCCCCGCGCAATCCAGCACATGCCCGCCCCGCGCGCGATCCGCGCTGATCACATGCAGGTGCCAGCCGGGAATGCCGATGCCGCGCACATAAGCGGGCGTCCAGAAGCCCACCATGGTCGCGTCCACATCCTGCGCGTGAAATTCCGCCTGATGGGCGGTGGCCTCCACCAGGGTCTCATGCGCCCCCGCAAGGCTCGCGACGCGGTCGTGGAGGCGCGAGAAGCGGCCGGACAGGCGCACTGCGAAAAACAGATTGTCGGTGCCGCGCGCGCGGTCCAGCTGGGCGGTCAGCTCCGCCATGGAGGCGAACGGCGCAAGCGCGCGGGTCTCGCGCGACTCGAAATGCGTGACCACGGCGAAGGGCACCTGCTGGTCGTCCCGCGCCGGCCGGATCGTGCCGTCGCTGCGGATCTGGAAGAAGTGCCCGTCCAGGGCGATCATTTCCCCGTCCAGCCCGTCAAAGGTGCCGAGCCCGAAATCCCCGTGCTCGCGCAGCATGCCCACGCTGACGACCCCGCCGAACAGCCCCTCCACCAGCGCCCCGGCGGTGGAGACCTGGAACAGCGTGCCATGGTCCACCTGCAGCGCGTCGGCCAGGGCGCGGGAGACCAGATGGTCGATGCCCTCGCCGCTGTGCGCCACCTGCCTGTGCAGCGCGTCCCACAGGGATTGGGAAATCTCGCAGGTCAGTTTCGGCATGTGGGGCGTCCGCTCCAGAGAACCTTCCGATGCGATGGCATCGCAATCAGATGGGTAAAGCGTTCTCTACAATAATTCAGAGCGTCATTCACCGTTGGCGCTCTAGGCTCAAAACCCAATCAAGTTGTTGAATGGGATCGCCTGCCGTGATTCAAACTCCTAACCGAAGGAGTTTGGTCATGGCAGGCGAATTCTGGCTGAGTGATCTGCAGTGGGCTGCGATT
>JBFMAV010000056.1:0-29118 GCA_040755535.1 Pseudomonadota bacterium
CTCGCGCTCCGGCGGCTCGCGCAATTCAACCCGCCGGAGCGCGCGCGCCGCAATGTCGCCCACCATTATGACCTCGACGGGCGCCTCTATGCCCTGTTTCTCGATGGCGACCGGCAATATTCCTGCGCCTATTTCGAGGCGGCGGGGCAATCGCTCGACGATGCGCAACTGGCCAAGAAACGGCTCATCGCGGCAAAGCTCCGCCTCGACCGGCCGGGGCTGAACACCCTGGATGTCGGGTGCGGCTGGGGTGGCCTCAGTCTCTATCTCGCCGAGATGGCCGGCGCGCGCATGACGGGCGTGACCTTGTCCACCGAGCAACTGGGCATCGCGACCGCGCGGGCGCAGGAGCGCGGGCTCGGCGATCGCATTGATTTCCGCCTTGAGGATTATCGGGCCCTTGAGGGGCGTTTCGACCGGATCGTCTCGGTTGGCATGTTCGAGCATGTGGGCGTGCAGCATTTCCGCGCCTTCTTCCGCAAGGCGCGCGACCTTCTCACCGATGACGGGGTGATGCTGCTGCACTCCATCGGCCGCTCCGACGGGCCGGGCGTCACCAATCCCTGGATCGCGAAATACATCTTTCCCGGCGGCTATATCCCGTCCTTGTCGGAGGTCATCCCGGTCATCGAGCAGGCGGGGCTTGTGATCACGGACGTGGAGATCCTGCGCCTGCATTATGCCGAGACGCTGAAAGCGTGGCGGGAGCGGTTCCGCGCCCGGCGGGAGGAGGCGGTGCGGCTTACCGACGAACGGTTCTGCCGCATGTGGGACTTCTACCTTGCGGCCTCCGAGATGGCGTTCCGCCACCAGGGCATGATGGTGTTCCAGATCCAGCTGGCGCGCCGCCAGGAGGCGGTGCCGCTCACCCGCGCCTATATCGCGGATGCCGAGGCGCGGCTGCGGGCGGCCGAAGGGCGCGCGCGGGCGCCGCTGAGACTGGCGGGGGAATAGCTATCCGCGCGCCGCCCGCAAGGCGGCGGCGGCGGCTACGGGGCCGAGCACCAAGGCGAACAAGGCGAGGCCCGCGAGAACCTGGAACGGCGTGCCGAACGGCACGGGACCGGTGACCGCCGCATTGGTGGCGGAGACGGCGAAGATCAGCACCGGAATCGCAAGAGGCAGGACCAGCACGGCGATCAGCAGCCCGCCGCGCCGGAATGCGCCGGCGAAGGCCGCGCCGATGAGGCCGAGCGCCGTCACGGCTGGCGTGCCCACAAGGAGCGTCGCCACCAGCGCGCCGATGGCCGCAAGATCGAGATTGAGCATCAAGGCAAGAAACGGCGCCGCGATCACCAAGGGTAGGCCGGTGGCGATCCAATGGGCGAGGCCCTTGGCGGCGGTGACCAATTCCAGAGGCAAGGCCGCGCCCGCGAGCGCGTCCAAGGATCCGTCCTCCACGTCCGCCGCAAACAGACGTTCGAGACCGATCAGGCTCGCCAGCATGGCGCCGATCCACAGGATGGCAGGGCCGATGCGCGCCAGAAGGATCAGGTCGGGGCCAACGGCGAAGGGGACCACCGTCACCACGCTCAGGAAGAAGACGACGCCAAGACCCGCGCCGCCGCCCGCGCGCATGGCCAGCTGGATGTCGCGCCGCACCAGGGCGATGAACGCCTGCATCATGGCCGCCCTCCCAACCTCAGGTCCCGGGCGCGGGGTCCGAAATCGAGCGGGGCATGGGTCGCGGCGAGAATCAGGCCGCCGGCTGCCAGATGAGCCCGGCCGAGTTCGGCGAATCGCGCCTGCGCCGCCGCGTCCAAAGCGGTGGTGGGCTCGTCCAAGATCCAAAGCGGACGGCGCGCAACCAGCAGGCGGGCGATGGCGAGGCGCCGTTTCTGGCCCGCCGACAGCACCGCCGCCGGCAACCGCCCGAGCCCGCCGAGTCCCACTTCGTCCAGAGCGTCCTCGACGTCCAGGCCCGTGCCCCCCAGCACTCCCTGCCAGAAGCCGAGATTCTGGCGCACCGACAATGCAGCCTTGAGGGCGTCGTCATGGCCGAGATAATGACGGCGCTCGGCGGGGCGCAGATCGCTCCGGTCGCCCTCCAGCCAGGCGCGGCCGGATGTCGCGGTCAGCAGGCCGGCCACCACGCGCAGCAAGGACGATTTGCCGACGCCGTTCGGTCCGGTGACGATTAAAGCCTCGCCGGCCGGTAACGCGAATGTGAGATTGTCGAACAGAAGGCGCGTCCCGCGCCGGCAGGCCAACCCTTCACCCTTCAGGGTCAGACCCGACCAGACCTGACCGGGCCCTGCGTTTGGTGCATTGCACATTCGTTCGTCTTATCGCATGACCGCGGTTTGAAATGGCTCTATAAAGCGGCTGAACCGCACCGTCCAAGGTGGAATAACACCTTTTCCCACCGCATTCCGGACGGTTGGCGTCGGTCGATCATCGAACCGGAGATAAAGCGCCGTGACCTCCCTCGACAGCTTCAAGTGCCGCACCACCCTGTCCGTCGATGACAAGGAGTATGTCTATTACAGCCTTGAAGCGGCCGAAAAGAACGGTCTGCCGGGAATTTCCCGCCTGCCCTTCTCCATGAAGGTGCTGCTGGAAAACCTGCTGCGCTTCGAGGACGGGCGTTCCGTCTCGAAGGACGACATCGTCGCCATCGCCGACTGGCTCACCTCGCGCGGCAAGTCCGAACGGGAAATCGCCTATCGCCCGGCCCGCGTGCTGATGCAGGACTTCACCGGCGTTCCCGCCGTTGTGGACCTTGCCGCCATGCGCGACGCCATGGTCAATCTCGGCGGCGATCCGGAGAAGATCAATCCGCTCGTCCCGGTCGATCTCGTCATCGACCACTCGGTGATCGTGAATTACTTCGGCGACGCCAGCGCATTCCGCAAGAATGTCGAGGAAGAGTACAAGCAGAACCAGGAGCGGTATCGCTTCCTGAAATGGGGCCAGAGCGCGTTCGACAACTTCCGCGTCGTGCCGCCTGGCACCGGTATCTGCCATCAGGTCAATCTCGAATACCTCGCCCAGACGGTGTGGACCCGCAAGGAAGAGATTGACGGCGAGAAGGTCACGGTGGCCTATCCCGATACGCTGGTGGGCACCGACAGCCACACGACCATGGTCAACGGCCTCGGCGTGCTCGGCTGGGGCGTGGGCGGCATCGAGGCCGAGGCGGCGATGCTCGGCCAGCCCATCTCCATGCTCATTCCCGAAGTGATCGGCTTCAAGCTGTCCGGCAAGCTGAAGGAAGGCATCACCGCCACCGATCTGGTGCTCACCGTCACCCAGATGCTCCGCAAGAAGGGCGTGGTGGGCAAGTTCGTGGAATTCTACGGCCCCGGCTTGGAGCATCTCTCGCTCGCCGACCGCGCCACCATCGGCAACATGGCGCCGGAATATGGCGCCACCTGCGGCTTCTTCCCCGTGGACCGCGAGACCATCGACTATCTCGACGAGACCGGCCGCAAGGACAGCCGCGTCGCCCTGGTGGAGGCCTATTCCAAGGCCCAGGGCATGTGGCGCAAGAAGGACACGCTCGATCCGGTGTTCACCGACACGCTCGAGCTCGATCTCGACACCGTCCTGCCCTCCATGGCCGGACCCAAGCGCCCGCAGGACCGCGTGCTGCTCTCCGAGAGCAAGACCGGCTTCATCAGCGCGCTGGAAGGCGAGTTCAAGAAGGCCGGCGAAGTGGAGACGCGCGTGCCGGTGGCCGGCACCGACTACACGCTCGGCCATGGCGACGTGGTGATCGCCGCCATCACCTCCTGCACCAACACCTCCAACCCCTCGGTCCTGATCGCGGCCGGCCTTCTCGCCCGCGCGGCGGTGAAGAAGGGCCTGAAGTCCAAGCCGTGGGTGAAGACCTCGCTCGCGCCCGGCTCGCAGGTGGTGGAAGGCTATCTGAAGGCCTCGGGCCTGCAGGAAGACCTGGACAAGGTCGGCTTCAATCTGGTCGGCTTCGGCTGCACCACCTGCATCGGCAATTCCGGACCGCTGCCGGAGGCCATCTCTGAAGCCATCAACAAGAACGACCTCGTGGCCGGTGCCGTGATCTCCGGCAACCGCAACTTCGAAGGCCGCGTGAACCCCGACGTGAAGGCGAACTATCTCGCCTCGCCCCCGCTGGTGGTGGCTTATGCGCTCGCCGGTTCGCTCCAGATCGACCTGACCACCGAGCCGCTCGGCATCGGCAAGGATGGCGAGCCGGTCTATCTCAAGGACATCTGGCCCTCCAACAAGGAGATCGCCCAGTACATCCGCGAGAACGTCACCAAGAAGATGTTCAAGGAAAAATACTCCGACGTCTTCAAGGGCGACGAGCACTGGCAGAAGATCGAGGCGCCCACCGGCCAGACCTATGCCTGGCAGGATGCCTCCACCTATGTGCAGAACCCGCCTTACTTCGTCGGCATGACGAAGGAGCCGGTGCCGGTGAAGGACATCATCGACGCGCGGATCATGGGCCTGTTCCTGGATTCCATCACCACCGACCACATCTCGCCGGCCGGCTCCATCAAGCAGGCCTCGCCCGCCGGCCAGTATCTGATCGACCATCAGGTCCGCCCGGTGGACTTCAACCAGTACGGGACTCGTCGCGGCAACCACGAAGTGATGATGCGCGGCACCTTCGCCAATATCCGCATCAAGAACCAGATGGTGCCGGGCGTCGAAGGCGGCGTCACCGTCCACTATCCGGACGGCGCGCAGATGCCGATCTATGACGCGGCCATGCAGTACAAGGCCGAAGGTGTGCCGCTGGTGGTGTTCGCTGGCAAGGAATACGGCACCGGCTCCTCGCGCGACTGGGCGGCCAAGGGCACCAAGCTGCTGGGCGTTCGCGCCGTGGTGGCCCAGTCCTTCGAGCGCATCCACCGCTCGAACCTCGTGGGCATGGGCATCGTCCCGCTGGTCTTCAAGGATGGCGAGAGCTGGCAGACGCTCGGCCTGAAGGGCGATGAGATCGTTACCCTGAAGGGCATCGAGGGCGACCTGAAGCCGCGCCAGATCCTGACCGCTGAGATCGCCTTTTCGGATGGAAGCGTGAAGTCTGTGGACCTCATCTGCCGCATCGATACGCTGGATGAGCTCGACTATTTCCGCAACGGCGGCATCCTCCCCTACGTGCTGCGCTCGCTCGCGGCCTGATCCGGCGGGCGCCCCGGCGCCCTCGGCCTCGTCTTTCCGGTGCGCCCCGTCCGGGCGCGCCGGATTCCCCGCAAGGGGCGACACCGCTCTCACTGTGAATTGACTGGCCTCCAGGGCAGCCGGCGCTTATTTCAAATCCTCATCCTTTCATTCGGATCGTTCGTGCCGATGCGCGGTCGCCTTGCTCTCTTTCCCGTGATTCTCCTGGCGCTGATCGGCGGCCCGGCGGGTGCGGAGCAGGAGAGGGCATCGCCCCCGCCGACCTCCGCCGGTTCTCCGGCGCCCAAGGCCGTGGTCGAGCTCTATACCAGCCAGGGCTGCGCCTCCTGTCCGCCGGCCGATGCGCTGATGGGGGAATTGGCCAAGGACCCGGAATTGATCGCCATCACGCTGGCGGTGGATTACTGGGACTATGTGGGCTGGAAGGACACGCTCGCCAAGCACGGGCATTCCCTGCGCCAGAAGGCCTATGCCGAGCAGCGCGGCGACCGCATGATCTATACGCCGCAAATGATCGTGGACGGTCAGTTGCCGGCGAAGGGCAGCGACAAGGCGGCGGTCCTGAGGGCGGTGGCCCGGGCCAAGGAACCGCATTTTTCCCTCAACGTGCCGGTCTCCCTCTCGCGCCGCAACGATCAATTGGTGATCGAAGTCGGGGGATTGCCGAAGCCTGTCCCAGGCCTGACCGCCGATATCTGGGTGTGCCCGGTGCTGTCCAGCCATGAAGTCGCGATTGGCCGCGGCGAAAATGCCGGCAAGACGGTGAACTATACCAATGTCGTGCGCGGCTGGATCCGGCTCGGTCCTTGGACCGGCCAGCCGGCAAACTTCACGCTGCCGCTCAAACTCGTGCGTCCGGAAAACGAGGACGGGGTGGTCGTCATGGTTCAGGCCGGCACGCCCACGGCGCCCGGCCCGATCCTCGGCGCCGCACGCCTCGCCTTGGACTGATTTTCCAAAAGACCGAAAGGGGCGGCGCGCGACGCGCCCCGCCCAAGCCGTCGCTCACAGGAAGCGGCGCGCCAGCGCTTCCGACCCGCGGGCGAGAAGGCCCGTGTCGGAGCCCACCGCCGTGAAGATGGTGCCCGCCGCCATATAGCGCTTCGCCAAGGTCTCATCCGGCGTGAGGATGCCCGCCCGGTTGCCCGCTGCGGTGATGCGGCGGATCGCGCCCTCGATCAGCTCGACCACATGGGCCTCGCCCTGCCGGCCCAGATAGCCGATGGAGGAGGAGAGGTCACCGGGGCCGATGAACACCCCGTCCACGCCCTCCACCGCGCTGATCTCCTCGATATTGTCCACCGCCTCCTGGGTCTCCACCTGGACCAGGACGCAGATTTCCTGCTCCGCGCGCTCGTAATAATCCTTGATGCGGCCGAAGCGCGAGGCGCGCGAAGCCGACGCGAAGCCGCGAATGCCCTTGGGGGGATAGCGAGTGGCCTCCACCGCCGCGCGGGCTTCGTGCGCATTCTGGACCATGGGGATCAGGAAGGTCTGAACCCCCGCGTCCAGATAGCGCTTGATGGTGACGGGGTCGTTCCAGGGAATGCGCACGATCGGATGGGTCTGCGGCTGCTCCATGCAGGCCTGGAGCTGGCTGTAGACGATGGGCAGCTCATTGGGCGCATGCTCGGTGTCCAGCAGCAGCCACTGGAAGCCGGAGCCGGCGAGAATTTCGGCAGTGAAATTGCTCGGCACCGAGCACCACAGGCCGATCTGCTGGGTGCCGGCATAAATGCCGCGCTTGAAGGTGTTGACGGGAATCTCCACGGGCTCCGCTCCGTTGGTCAGAAAATAGCCGGCTCACCGATAGGTGCGCCGAAGGTGGTTTCAAGGAAATCGAAGTCACAACCCTCATGGGCCTGCTTGATGTGGCGGGAGAACATCCAACCATAGCCGCGCTCAAAGCGCGCGGGCGGCGGCGTCCATTCCGCGCGACGGCGGGCAAGGTCCTCGTCCGGAACGTCGAGGTTCAGGGTACGGGCGTCCACGTCGATGCTGATCACGTCCCCCGTGCGCACCAGCGCCAGCGGCCCGCCGACATAGGATTCGGGCGAGACATGCAGCACGCAGGCGCCATAGGAGGTGCCGCTCATGCGCGCGTCGGAAATCCGCAGCATGTCGCGCACGCCCTGTTTCACCAGTTTCTTGGGCAGTGGCAGCATGCCCCATTCGGGCATGCCCGGGCCGCCCAGCGGGCCGGCATTGCGCAGTACCAGCACCTGGTCCGGCGACCAGTCGAACGCTTCATCGTCGATGGCCGCCTTCATGGAGGGATAATCGTCGAACACGACGGCCGGTCCGGAATGCTTCAGCAGGTGTTCCTCGCAGCAGCCCGACTTGATGACGCAGCCTTCGGGCGCGAGATTGCCCTTCAGCACCGCCAGCGCGCTCTGGCGGGTGGCGGGATTGTCGGCGGTGCGGATGACATCGTCATTATAGATCGACGCGCCGGAAATGTTCTCGCCCAGCGTCCGTCCGGACACGGTGAGCGCGCCGAGATCCAGATGATCGGTGATCCGCGTCATGAGCGCGGGCAGGCCGCCGGCATAGAAGAAGTCTTCCATGAGGTAGGTGTCGCCCGTGGGGCGCACATTGGCGAGGGTCGGAACCGCGCGGCTCGCCGCCTCGAAATCATCCAGCGTCACGGTCGCCTGCGCGCGGCGCGACATGGCGAGCACATGGATGATGGCATTGGTGGAGCAGCCCATGGCCATGGCCACCGCGATGCCGTTCAGGAAGCTCTGGCGGGTCAGGAGCCGCGCGGGGGTGAGATCCTCCCACACCATCTCCACGATCCGCCGCCCCGCCGTGGCGCTCATGCGGATATGGTTGGCATCCGCCGCCGGGATGGAGGAGGCGCCCGGCATGGTGAAGCCGATGGCCTCCGCGATGGCGGTCATGGTGGAGGCGGTGCCCATGGTCATGCAGTGACCATAGGAGCGGGCGATGCCGCCCTCGATGTCCAGCCAGTCCTGGTCCGAAATGTTGCCGGCGCGGCGCTCGTCCCAATATTTCCAGGCATCCGAGCCCGAGCCGAGCACCTTGCCCTTCCAGTTTCCGCGCAGCATCGGCCCGGCCGGAACGAAGATCGCGGGCACGCCGGCGCTCACGGCGCCCATGATGAGAGCGGGTGTGGTCTTGTCGCAGCCGCCCATCAGCACCACGCCGTCCACCGGGTGGGAGCGGATCAGTTCCTCGGCCTCCATGGCGAGGAAGTTGCGGTAGAGCATGGTGGTGGGCTTGACGAAATTCTCCGCCAGCGAGATGGCCGGAAGTTCGATGGGAAAGCCGCCCGCCTGAAGCACGCCGCGCTTCACATCCTCGACCCGCTGCTTGAAATGGGAATGGCAGGGATTGATGTCCGACCAGGTGTTGATGATGGCGATGGCCGGGCGCCCGATGAAGTCCGACGGAGCGTAGCCCATCTGCATGATGCGCGAGCGGTGGCCGAAGCCCCGCAAATCATCCTGGGCGAACCAGCGCGCGGATCGCAGCGTGTCGGGGGTCTTTCGGGAATGGGACATAGGACGCATCTCACGGAACGGAACAGTGCGGAAAAGAGCAGGGAGCCGCGCGCCGACCCAAGAAGGCGCCGGCGCGGGCCCGTCTTACATGGACGCTGACGCCCCGGCGACGGCCGGGGCGTCGTTGGGAAAACGAGGGAGATTACGGGCTCGGGGTGATGTTCCCGTCCTGGATCACCTTCTTCCACATGGCTTCCTCCTTGGCCTGGAAGGCCGTGAAGGCCGCCGGCGAGGAGGCGACAACCTCAAAGCCGAGGTCGTTGAACTTCTTGATGACCTCCGGGTCCTTCATGGCCGCCATCAGGGCGGTTTCGATCTTGGCCTTCACATCGGCCGGCAGGCCCTTTGGCGCCGCGGCCGCCTGCCAGGAATAGACCTCCAGGGGCACGCCCGCCTGCGCCATGGTCGGCGTGTCGGGGAAGAGGGACGTGCGATCCGCCGCGGTGACGGCCAGCAGCTTCAGCTTGCCGCTGCGGATCTGGTTCGCCACCGAGCCGAGATTCTGGAACGAGACATCCGCATGCCCGCCCATCAGATCGTTGATGGCCGGTCCGCCCCCCTTATAGGGAACATGCAGGCCCTGCGTGCCGGTCTTTTGCCAGAACAGTGCGGCGGTCAGGTGATCCGAGGAGCCGATGCCGGAGGAGGCGAAGGTCACCTTGTTGGGGTTCTTCTTCATATAGTCCACCAGCTCCTGGACCGTATTGGCCGGGAAATTGGGGGAGGCGACCAGCACATTGGGGGTGCGTACAATCTGGCTCAGCAGATCCATGTCCTTCTGGGGGGAGTAGGACAGATTGGGGTAGAGCGCCGGGTTGATGGAGAACACGCCGATGGAGCCCACCAGCAGCGTGTATCCGTCGGGCGCGGCCTTTGCGACATGGGTCGCGCCGGTGCCGCCATTGGCGCCCGGCTTGTTGTCCACCACCACCGGCTGGCCGAGCACTTCGGACATTTTGGGCGTGAGGAGCCGGGCTGTGCTGTCGGACGCGCCGCCGGCAGGGAAGGGCACCACGACGGTGACGGGCCGGTCGGGGTAACCGGCCGCAAACGCGCCGGTGCTGAGCGCGACCCCCATCAGGGCCGCACCGAGAAACTTCAATGACATCGAACGTCCTCCCTAGGACTTGTCTTTGCCGGCGGACGCCGGTCGTGCCCGTCTGAGGCGGGTCTTTGTTCAGAAAAACACTAATGCATTAGTGGGTCAACCCGGAACCGTGCTATGGGAATCGCCCATGAACGAGGTCTTCAATCCGCACCTCCTGCCGCGCCCCGCCCGCGACCGCTCGCGCCAGGCGGCGCCGCAGGTGTTGGATTATTTGCGGGAGCAGATCGTCGCCCTGCGCCTGCCGCCGGGAACGACCCTGCCGCGCGCCGCGCTCCAGGAGCTGTTCGGCGTCTCTTCCACTCCGATCCGCGATGCGCTGATGCGGCTGGAGGAAGAGGGTCTGGTCGAGGTATTTCCCCAGCACGCGACGCGCGTTTCCCCCATCGATCTCGCCCAGGCCCGCCGCACCCAGTTCCTGCGCCGGGCGATCGAGCAGGAGGCCGTCCGCCTCTTGTGCGAGCGTCCCGATCGCGCTTCGGCGGTGACGGCGCTCGAACAGGTGATCGCCCGTCAGACCGCGCTGCTGGCGGCGAACGATCTGGAAGCGTTTGATGCGCAGGACCGCGCTTTTCACGGCACCTTGTGCGACCTCGTCGAGGCGGGCGAGGTTTGGGCGCTGGTGCGCCGCTCCTCTGGCCATATCGACCGGCTGCGCCGGCTGAACCTGCCGCTCGCTGGCAAGGCGCCGCAGATCATCCGCGACCATGAGGCCATCGTCGCCGGCATCACGGCGGGGGATGCGCAGCAGGCCCAGGCCGCCGTGCGCGATCACCTCTCCCGCTCGCTGGCTTCCGCCGACGGGATGCGCCGCGACCGGCCCGATTATTTCCGCGCCTAGGCTCGCCCCCGCCCCGGTTCTCGTTCCTGAGCCGGGATGCTATGTGCGGGGCGCGTACAAGATCAAAGGCCAAGGGCCGAGCGGAGGAAAACGCCATGCTCACCACAGTCGATGCCTTCGACCGGATCGGCGAGGAGAACGCCTTCGCGGTTCTGGCGCGCGCCACGGCGCTCGCGGCCGAGGGGCGGGACATCATCAATCTGGGCATCGGCCAGCCGGACTTCCGCACGCCGGAGCATATCGTCGAGGCGGCCATCAAGGCGCTGAAGGACGGAGCGCACGGCTATACCCCCTCGGTCGGCATCCTGCCTTTGCGCGAGGCGGTCGCCCGCGATCTCAACCGCCGCTATGGCGTGGAGGTGGACCCGAACCTTGTGATGATCGTGCCCGGCGGCAAGGTGACCATGTATGCCGCGATCCGGCTATTCGGGGAGCCCGGCGCGGAAATCCTCTATCCCGATCCCGGCTTTCCCATCTACCGCTCCATGATCGAACATACGGGCGCGACCGCCATTCCCGTGCCGATCCGCGAGGAGAACGGCTTTGCCTTCTCGGCGGAGGAGACGCTGGCGCTCATCACCCCGCGCACGCGCCTGCTCATCATCAATTCCCCCGCCAACCCCACCGGCGGCGTGACCCCGAAGGCGGAGATCGACAAGCTGGTGGCGGGCCTCGCCGCCCATCCCCATGTCGCGCTGATGTCGGACGAGATCTATGATCACTTCGTCTTCGACGGCGAAAAGCACCAGACGCTGCTCGCCTATCCCGAGATCCGCGACCGCCTCATCCTGCTCAATGGCTGGTCCAAGACCTATGCCATGACCGGCTGGCGGCTCGGCTATTCCATCTGGCCGAAGGGCCTGTACGAGGCAGTGCGCAAGCTCTCGGTGAATGCTTGGTCCTGCGTGAACGCGGCGACCCAATATGCCGGCATCGCGGCCCTGGACGGCCCGCAGGAGGCGGTGACGGCGATGGTGGCGGAGTTCGACCGGCGCCGCGCTCTGGTGGTGGAGGGTCTGAACGCGCTGCCCGGCGTGTCCTGCGCGACGCCCAAGGGGGCCTTCTATGCCTTCCCCAACGTCTCGGGGACCGGCTGGCCCTCGGCGAAGAAGCTCGCATCCGCTCTGCTGGAAGAGGCCGGCGTGGCGGTGATCGGCGGGCCGGATTTCGGGGTCTATGGTGAGGGCTATCTGCGCCTCTCTTATGCCAATTCAGCCGAGAACATCCGCAAGGCCCTGGACCGAATGGGTGACTTCCTGGCGCGTGCGAGAGCAGATTCCGATCTGATTGCATCGCAATCAGATCGGTAAAACGTTCTCTATCAATATTTAGAGACTGATTCACCGATCAGGTTGATTCAACCTGATCGGATCAGGCTCTAAGGCTGCCTGAGGCCTTCACTCCTCGAATCGGGGCGGGCGCAGGAAGGGATCGCTGCGCACTGGCCTGTCCTGAGAGGGCGTCAGATGGCCGAGGAAGAGCGGTCGCGCGCCCGGTTCGCGGGCCGTTTCGGCGCGCTTGTCGGCGGATGACCTGTCCAGGCCCCCGCGCAAAGGGTGCGGTGCATCGCGCATCGGATCTGCCTCTCTTTCCTCCTTAGAGAACGAGGGTGGTGCGAGGCTGTTCCGCCGCGCGCCGCACCCCTGCCTTGCGCCGGGGGCCGCTCTGGACGATGGTGCGCGCCGCGCGATCGACCGCGCCCGGGCGTTCCGCGCCTCAGGCACGCAGAGGGTGACAGACAGATGGCGAGTGTTGTGTGCGTGGGCGAGGTGATGGTGGAACTGGCGCGCGGAGCGGACGGGCGCTTCGGCCTGGGCTTCGGCGGTGACACCTTCAACACGGCGGTCTATCTCGCGCGCGCCGGCATCGATACGTCTTATGCCACCGCGCTGGGGGATGATCTCTTCTCCGGCCAGCTTCTCGCGCTCGCGGGCCTGGAGGGAGTCGGCGCCAAGACCATTCTCCAGGTGAAGGGCCGCATGCCGGGCCTCTATCTCATCACCACGGACGAACGCGGCGAACGCACCTTTCACTATTGGCGCGACACCGCCCCGGCGCGCGCCTTGTTCGAGCTGGAAGGCTGGCAGGAGGTGGCGGAGGCGCTGGTCACCGCCCGCGCGCTCTATTTCTCCGGCATCACCCTGTCGCTCTATTCCAATACCGGCCTCGGGCGCTTCCTCGCGACCCTGGAACTGGCGGGGACCAAGGGTGCGGCGCGGGTGTTCGACGGCAATTTCCGCCCGCGCGGCTGGGGCGGCGATCTCGGGCGCGCCCGCACCATTTTTGCGGAAGCGATGAAACGCTCCACCATCGCCCTCCCGACCTTCGAGGACGAAGTGGCGCTGTGGGGCGATGCCTCGCCCATGGCCACCATCGAGCGCATCACCACCTATGGGGTGCGTGAAGTGGTGGTGAAGAACGGGCCGGCCGGCGCGCTGATCTATGCGGACGGGCAGGTGATCGAAGTGCCGGTGGAGCGCGAGGTGCTGCCCGTGGACACGACCGGGGCGGGCGACAGCTTCAATGCCGGCTATCTCGCGGCCCGCCTCACGGGCGCGAGCCCGGTGGACGCGGCGCTGGCCGGCCACCGCCTCGCCGGCACCGTCATCATGCATCGCGGCGCGCTGATCCCCCGCGCGGCGCACGAGGGGTTGAGCGCCCACTGACCGCGCGCACGCCGCGCGGTCGTCCGTCCGACGTCGGTGATCAGCCGAACGTCGCCGCCCGCTTCAGGCCGGACGCCGCCTTGGCGAGGTCGCGGACCTTGGCGAAGTCGCCGGCGCGGATCGCATCCGTCGGCACCACCCAGGAGCCGCCCACCGCCACGACGTTCGGCAGGGCGAGATAGCTCTCCACATTGGCCGGGCCGATGCCGCCCGTGGGGCAGAAGCGAATGCCCGGCAGCGGGCCGGCAATGGATTTCAGGAATGGCACGCCGCCCGCCGCTTCCGCCGGGAAGAATTTCAGCACCTCAAAGCTCAGCGCGGTAAGGGCCATGGCCTCGCTCACGCTGGCGCAGCCGGGCAGAACCGGCACCGGCGCCTGGGCCAGGGCCTGCGCGAAGGCGGGGGTGGTGCCGGGGCTCACCAGATAGGCGGAGCCGGCTTCCAGCGCGGCTTCCACATGGGCGGTCTCGGTCACCGTACCGGCGCCGAGAATGGCGCCTTCCACCTCGGCCGCGATGGCGCGGATGGCTTCCAGCGCGACCGGCGTGCGCAGCGTCACTTCGATCAAGGGCAGTCCGCCCTCCACCAGCGCGCGGGCGAGGGGCACCGCATCCGCCACGCGCTCGATCACAACCACGGGAATGACCGGCGCGCGGGCGATCAGGGGCAGGGGGCTCGGAAGGCTCATCGAACGTCTCCAAATGCGCGCCCTTTGAAGCGCAGCCCCCGGCCCATGTCGAGCCCCTTCGCAGGGCGCGGCCCCGGCTGAGAGCCATATCGAAGCTGGACAGGGCCAATGATACTGTGTATCAACTGGCGCCATGAGCGAGCTGTCTCCTTCTCTCCCCCATGCCGAAAGCGCCACCGGCGCGCGGTCGCCGGAAGGGCAGATCCCTTACAAGCGCATTCATTCGGCCCCCTCTGCCTCGCGCCACGCGGCGCATGCTGCGGCGGGGGCGCGCGCCGTGCGCGCGCCGTTCGATCCCGGCTATTCTTTCCTGCGCGCGTCCCTCGCGGTGCGGCTCGGCATTGTCGCCCTGTGCATCGGCGTGCTGTGGGTCGCCGTCCTCGCGGTGACCGCATGAGCGCGCCCGCCGCACCCGCGCCCGCCGCCTTGCGGTTCCGCGACCTGACGCTCGGCTATGAACGCCACCCGGCCGTCCATCATTTGACCGGCGAGGTGCCCGAGGGGGCGCTGCTCGCCATCTGCGGACCCAATGGCGCCGGCAAGTCCACGCTGCTGCGCGGCATCATGGGCCAGTTGCGCCCGCTGGGCGGCGCCATCGAGCGTGCGGGCCTCGACCCCCGGGACATGGCTTATCTGCCTCAGGGCGCGCAGGTGGATCGCTCCTTTCCCATCAGCGTGTACGACATGGTCTGCATGGGCCTGTGGCGCGCCACCGGCCTGTTCGGCGGCATCGGCCGCAAGGACAAGGAAAAGGTGCGCGCCGCGCTCGCGGCTGTTGGGCTCGAAGGGTTCGAGAGCCGGCCCATCGGCACGCTGTCGGGCGGGCAGATGCAGCGCACGCTGTTCGCCCGCCTGCTGCTTCAGGATGCGCGGTTGATCCTGCTGGACGAGCCGTTCAACGCGCTCGACGCCAAGACCATCTCGGATCTGCTGGATCTGGTGCGGCGCTGGCATGGCGAGCGGCGCACCATTCTTGCGGTGCTGCACGATTTCGATCTGGTCCGCGCGCATTTCCCGCAGACCCTTCTGCTCGCCCGTGCGCCGGTCGCCTGGGGGGCAACGGCCGATGCCCTGGCGCCGGAAAACCTCCTGAAGGCCAGGCGCATGGGCGAGGCCTGGCACGACGACGCACCCGCCTGCGCCGCCTGATCCTGCGCGCCGGGCAGCCTGTCCCGGATGGAACCGACATGTCCGCTACCGACCTCCTCATCGCGCCCTTCATCGAGTTCGAATTCATGCAGCGCGCGCTGGTTGGCGTGTTCGCGCTGGCGCTGGGCGCCGGGCCGGTGGGCGCCTTCCTGATGCTGCGCCGCATGAGCCTGACCGGCGATGCCATGGCCCATGCCATCCTGCCGGGCGCCGCCATCGGCTTCCTGCTCTCAGGTCTCGATCTGTTCGCCATGACCTTCGGCGGGCTGGCCGCCGGATTGCTGGTGGCGGTGGGCGCGGGCGTCGTGGCGCGCGCGACCGAGCTGAAGGAAGACGCCTCGCTGGCCGCCTTCTATCTCATCTCACTGGCGCTCGGCGTGATGATCCTCTCCGTGAAGGGGTCCAATGTGGACCTGCTGCACGTGCTGTTCGGCACCGTCTTGGGGCTCGATGATCCCACCCTTTTCCTGGTGGCGGGCATCGCCACGCTCACGCTGCTGACTCTCGCTCTCATTTGGCGGCCCCTGGTGCTGGAATGCGTGGACCCGGCCTTCCTGTCCTCCGTGAGCCGCGCGGGCGCGCCGGGTCACATCGCGTTTCTGGCCCTCGTGGTGCTGAATCTGGTGGGCGGCTTCCACGCTCTCGGCACTTTGCTGTCGGTGGGGCTCATGATGCTGCCGGCGGCCACCGCCCGCTTCTGGGTGCGGGACCTGACGCCGCTGGTGGTCTGCGCCACCGCCATCGCTTTCGTCTCCGGCGTGGTGGGGCTGCTGGTTTCCTACCATCTCGGCGCGCCCTCCGGCCCGGCCATCATCCTGGTGGCGGGCGGCGCCTATCTGGTCTCCGTCCTGTTCGGCCCCGCGGGTGGAATTCTCACGCGACGCTGGCCGCGCCGCCATCTCGAAGCCTGACCTGAAAGAGGTTCGCTCATGCTGCACCGTCGCCTGTTCCTCGCCGCCGCGCTGACGCTCGCGGCCGCCCCGGCGCTCGCCCAGACCGCCGCCCCGGCGCCCGCGCCGGCCGAGAAGCTGCCGGTGGTGGCGAGCTTCTCCATCCTCGGGGATTTCGTGAAGAATGTGGGCGGCGACCGCATCGCCCTCACCACCATTGTCGGCCCCAATGGCGACAGCCACGTCTATCAGCCGACCCCGGCGGACGCGAAGAAGATCGCCGGCGCCAAGCTGGTGTTCGTGAACGGCCTCGGCTTCGAGGGCTGGATGGACCGCCTCATCAAGGCGTCCGGCTCCAAGGCCAAGGTGATCGTGGCGACCCAGGGCATCACGCCGCGCGAGCGCACCGCCAGCGAGCCGCAGGAAGACGATGACCACGATCACAAGGGCAAGGGGAAGGGCCACGCCCATGACCACGGCCCCATCGATCCCCATGCCTGGCAGTCCATCGCCAATGCCAAGGTCTATGTGACCAATATCCGCAACGCACTCATTGCCGCCGACCCGGCCGGCAAGGATGTGTATGACGCCAACGCCGCCGCCTATCTCGCCAAGCTGGACGCCCTGGAGGGCCAGGTGAAGGCCGCCATCGCCTCCATTCCGGCCGACCGCCGCGTCATCATCACGAGCCATGACGCCTTCGGCTATTTCGGCGACGCCTATGGCGTGAAGCTGCTGGCGCCCGAGGGCGTCTCCACCGAGACCGAGGCCTCCGCCAAGGATGTCGGCCGCATCATCCGCCAGATCAAGGCGCAGAAGGTGCCGGCGGTGTTCCTGGAGAATGTCACCAATCCCAAGCTGGTGGACCGGATCGCCAAGGAAAGCGGCGCGAAAGTCGGCGGAACGCTCTATTCCGACGCCCTGTCCGATGACAAAGGCCCTGCGCCTACCTACATCGACATGATGCAGAGCAATGTGCGGGAGCTGTCGAGCGCGCTCACGAGCTGATCTGCGCGAAAGGAAGGGCCGGGCCTGTCCCGGCTCTCCCGGTTTCGGAAAGACGAATTCGGCCGTTCGGCCCTGCGGAGCGTTTCATGACTGAGACCCAGAAGATCCCCGTCACCGTGCTGACCGGCTATCTCGGCGCCGGCAAGACGACGCTGCTCAACCGCATCCTCTCCGAGCCGCACGGCAAGAAATACGCCGTCATCGTCAACGAGTTCGGCGAGATCGGCATCGACAACGACCTCGTGGTGGGCGCCGACGAGGAAGTGTTCGAGATGAACAATGGCTGCGTCTGCTGCACGGTGCGCGGCGACCTCATCCGCATCATCGACGGGCTGATGCGCCGCAAGGGCGGCTTCGACGGCATCATCGTGGAGACCACGGGCCTCGCGGACCCCGCGCCCGTGGCCCAGACCTTCTTCGTGGACGAGGAGATGGGCGCGCGCACCAAGCTCGATGCGGTGGTCACCGTGGCCGATGCCAAGTGGCTGAGCGACCGCCTGAAGGACGCGCCCGAGGCAAAGAACCAGATCGCCTTCGCCGACGTGATCCTGCTCAACAAGCTGGACCTCGTCTCCCCGGAGGAATTGGGCGAGGTGGAAGCGCGCATCCGGGGCATCAACCCTTATGCCAAGCTCTACCGCACCCAGAAGTCGCAGATCGACGTGGAAAAGGTGCTGAACCAGGGCGCCTTCGATCTGGACCGCATCCTCGCCATCGAGCCCGCCTTCCTGGAGGAAGACGAGCACCACCATCATCATGACCACGAGCACGGCCCCGATTGCGGCTGTGGGCATGATCACGCCCACGACCATGGACATGATCACCACCATGACCACGGTCATGGCGGCCTGAAGCATGTCCATGACCCGGACATGCAGTCCGTCTCCTTCGCCAGCGACAAGCCCATGGACCCGGACAAGTTTTTTCCCTGGGTGCAGAATCTCGTCGCGACGGAAGGCCCGAACATCCTGCGGTCCAAGGGTATCCTGGCCTTCAAGGACGATCCCGAGCGCTTCGTTTTCCAGGGCGTGCACATGATCCTGGACGGCGACCACCAGCGCCCCTGGCGGGACGACGAGAAACGGCAGAGCCGCATCGTCTTCATCGGCCGCAAGCTGGATGTGAAGGCGCTGGAGGACGGGTTCCTCTCCTGCGTCGCCTGAGGCCTCTCAATCCGTCTCAAAATCGCCCGGCCGTTCCGCCCCTGCGGAGCGGCCGGGTTTTTTGTTGCGCCGCGCGCAGGCGCAAGGGCGCGTTCGCGATGCGTGCGCCTGTTCCGCGCCTCAGATGGGGGATGGGATGTCACGAAAAGGCAATGGTAGCAGCGGGCGGACTTGAACCGCCGACCTCCGGGTTATGAATCCGGCGCTCTCACCAACTGAGCTACGCTGCCATGGCCGGGCGAGAGGCGTCCGGTAAAGACCGGCCGACGCGCGCTTCGCCCGCGCGAGAGACGCGCATATAGGGGCGCGCGGTGCCGGGTGTCAAGAAAGCGCGCGCCCTTTCCCCGTCGCGCTTTCAGCGCGCCCGCTTGCGGATGCGCGCGAGCTTGAAGAAGCCGACGGGAAACACCGGGATGATCTCGCCCATCTCCATGTCCGGGTGTCGCGCCGCCCAGTCGGAGAGGCGCGAGGACTTGAAGGCGATGCTCCAGCCGATCTTCTTCACCAGCGGCGCCAGGGCCTGCTCGAACTGCATGACCGGGCCTTCATTGGCGCCGAGCTTGGAGGCGATGATGATCTCTCCGCCCGGCTTCAGCACCCGGCGCATTTCGTCCAGCGCGCCTTCCGGGTCGGGGACCAGCGTGATGACGAAGGGGACCGTCACCGCATGGAAGCTCTCGTCGCTGAAGCCGAGCTTGCAGGCGTCCATGGCCGCGAGCCCGGACACCTGGGTCAGGTGGCGCTCCACCTTCTTCTCCACCGCCTTGCCCAGCATGTCGAAGGACAGATCGATGCCGGTGACGCGGCAGCTCTTGGGGTAATAGGGCAGGACCAGCCCGGTCCCGACGCCCACTTCCAGAATGTCCGGTCCGCAGGCGGCGGCCGCCTTGGCCGCGCGGCGCTGCGCATCGGCCAGCAGCTTCACATAGACCGAATCATAGATGGGCGCCCATTTGGCATAGGCGCGCTTCTGGCCTTCGAGATCGTATTGGACCGCCATGATTCCCAGCCCTCGCCCCTGATCCTGTCGGCGCGCGCCGCCGGCTGTCTGCCGTGCGTGTGCGCCGCCCCCTCAAATCTTTTGCGGTGTCACGCGACCCGCGCCGGCACCGGCGCGGCCATGGCGCGTGCGCGCCGGATGGTGCCGCCGCCCAGAAGCCGCGCGCCCTCACCCTCCGCGTCGTAGAAGACACAGGCCTGGCCGGGCGCGACGCCCTCCTCGCCGCCGGCCAGCCGCACGACAGGCAGGCCCGCGCCATCCAGCGCGAGCGTTGCCGGAACCGGCGCGCGGGTGGAGCGCACTTTCACGAACAGGTCGGTCTGCGCGGCGCACGCCGCCTCGAAGGCATCGGCCCCGAGCCAGTTGATGTCGTCCACCTCGATCTCGCGCACCGCCAGCGCCTCGCGCGGGCCGACCCGCACCTCCCGGCGCGCGGCATCGATGGAAATGACGAACAGGGGCTCGGGCGTGGAAATGCCGAGGCCCTTCCTCTGGCCGATGGTGTAATGCATCACGCCCCGGTGGCGGCCTAGCACGCGCCCGTCCAGATGCACGATATCGCCGGGCTCGCCCGCCTCGGGGCGGAGCCGCTCGACGATGCGGGCATAATCGCCGCCCGGGACGAAGCAGATGTCCTGGCTGTCCGGCTTGTCCGCCACCGGCAGGCCCAGCTCGGCGGCGAGCGCGCGCACCTCGGCCTTGCGCATATGGCCGAGCGGGAAGCGCAGCATGTCGAGCTGCGCCCGCGTGGTGGCATAGAGGAAGTAGCTCTGGTCGCGCGCCGTCTCCGCCGCCCGATACAAAGCGCGCCCGCCGTCCGGCAAAGCGCGGCTCGACACATAATGGCCGGTGGCCAGCACCTGGGCGCCGAGATCCTCGGCGGTGGCCAGCAGGTCGCGGAACTTGACCGTGCGGTTGCAGTCCACGCAGGGAATGGGGGTCACGCCCGAGGCATAGCTGTCCGCGAAGCGCTCGATCACCTCTTCGCGGAAACGGCTTTCATAATCGAGCACGTAATGGGGAATGCCCAGCGTCTCGGCCACCATGCGGGCGTCGTAAATGTCCTGCCCGGCGCAGCAGGCGCCCTTGCGGTGGGCCGCCTCGCCATGGTCGTAAAGCTGGAGCGTGACGCCGATCACGTCATAGCCGCCGCGCTTCAACAGGCCCGCCACCACCGAGGAATCCACGCCGCCCGACATGGCCACCACCACGCGCGTAGAGGCGGGGTCGGAGCCGGGTCGTGCGATGATCTCGTCGAGGGTCATGGGCGCACAGGATCTTCAGGTCAGGGTTTGGGTCGGCGGCATCACGGCGCTGCGAGCGATGACCGATTTGTGGGCACCGCGCCGCTCGGCCCTATGGTTCGCGCCCGTGGACGCCTTTAATACAGGAACGAGGCGGGCGCACGCAATTGGGGCGGGTGCCGCTCCTCCATGCGTCGGACGCGCGGCTGGCCTTGTGGCCCGCGCGCGTCAATGCGACGGTGGGGGATCAAAAGCAAGACGGGGACCTTCAGCCATGGTGTCGGGACGGAATGTGCGCCGCGCGGGATTCGCGGCCGCTTTGGGCGTGATGCTTCCCATGGGCGTCATGCTGCCCTTCGGCGCTGCCATGGCCGATCCGGTGAAGGTCGGACTCGTCTCGACCCTGTCCGGCCCCTCGGCGGTGCTCGGCCAGCACATGCGCGACGGCTTCCTGCTGGCGGTGAAGGAAATGGGCGGCAAGCTCGGCGGCCAGGAGACCGAGGTCATCGTGGTGGATGACGAATTGAAGCCCGATGTCGCCGTGCAGAAGGTCAAGGGCCTGCTGGACCGCGACAAGGTGGACTTCGTGGCGGGCGTGGTCTTCTCCAACGTCATGGGCGCGGTGGTGAAGCCGGTGACGGGCAACGAGACCTTCCTGATCTCCGGCAATGCGGGCCCCTCCACCATTGCCGGGGCGGGCTGCTCGCCCTTCTTCTTCTCGGCCTCCTATCAGAACGACCAGAATCACGAAGTGCTCGGCCAATATGCCCAGCAGAAGGGTTTCAAGAAGGTGGTGCTGATGGCGCCGAACTATCAGGCGGGCAAGGACGCCATCGCCGGGTTCAAGCGCAATTACAAGGGCGAGGTGGTGGAGGAGATGTACACCCAGCTCGGCCAGCTGGATTTCTCCGCCGAACTCGCCAAGACCGCGGCCGCCAAGCCGGACGCCTTCTTCACCTTCATGCCGGGCGGCATGGGCGTGAACCTCGTGAAGCAATACCGGCAGGCGGGGCTGGCGGACACCATTCCCTTCCTCTCGGCCTTCACCGTGGACGAGACCACGCTGCCCGCCACGGGCGACGCCGCGCTCGGCTTCTATTCCGGCGCGCCCTGGGCGCCCGATCTCGACGTGCCCGCCAACAAGGCCTTCGTCGCGGCGTTCGAGAAGGAATATGGCTATATCCCCGCCCTTTATGCGGCGCAGGGCTATGACGCGGCCAAGCTGATCGACAGCGCCATCAAGGCGACGGGCGGCAAGCTCTCCGACAAGGAGGCGGTGCGCGCGGCGCTCAAGAAGGCGGACTTTTCCTCGGTGCGCGGCAATTTCAAATTCAACACCAACCAGTTCCCCATTCAGGACTTTTACCTCGTGAAGGTGGGCAAGCGGCCCGACGGCAAGGTGGAGACCATGGTGGACGAGAAGGTCTTCTCCAATTACGGCGACGTCTATGCCGCCAAGTGCGAGATGAAGTGAGAGGCTGAGCACCGGCCTCCATGTCCACCACGCTCCTTCTCGTCCAGGTCCTGAACGGCCTTCAGCTCGGCGTGCTGCTGTTCCTGGTGGCGGCGGGGCTGACCCTGGTGTTCGGGGTGATGGACGTCATCAACCTCGCCCATGGCGTCCAATATATGCTGGGCGCCTATCTCATGGTGACCGCCACGGCGCTGACCGGGAGTTTCTGGCTCGGCCTGCCGCTGGCGCTCGCAGCGGCGCTGGTGCTGGGCCTGGTGCTGGAGCGTCTCGTGATCCGCCCGCTCTATGGGCGCGATCACCTGGAACAGGTGCTCGCCACCTTCGGCATCATCCTGTTCGTGAATGAGGGGGTGAAGATGGTCTGGGGCGCCGCGCCCCTGGCCATCCCCATGCCGCAAGCCCTGTTCGGCTCCATCCGTCTCATGGACGGGCTGAATTACCCGGTCTACCGGCTGGCTTTGCTGGGCGCCGGGCTGCTTGTGGCGGGCGGGCTCTATCTGCTGGTGACGCGCACCCGCTCCGGCATGCTGCTGCGCGCCGGGGCGAGCAACGCGCCCATGGTCTCGGCGCTCGGCGTCGATATCGGCGCCCTGTTCGCCAAGGTGTTCGCCTTCGGCGCCATGCTCGCCGCCTTTGCCGGGGCCATGGCGGGGCCGATCCTCTCGGTGGAGCCGGGCATGGGCGACGGGCTGCTCATCCTCGCGTTCGTGGTCATCGTCATCGGCGGCATCGGCTCCATCCGGGGGGCGTTCGTGGCGGCGCTGCTGGTGGGGCTCATCGACACGCTGGGCCGCTCCTTCCTGACGGACATCCTCAAGCTCATCCTGCCCCCCTCCGACGCGACGCAGGTGGGGCCGGCGCTTGCCTCCATGAGCGTCTATCTGCTCATGGCCGGCGTGCTGTTCTTCCGCCCGCGCGGCCTGTTCCCGGCGCCGGCATGAGAGCGCTGGTCCTGCTCCTCGCTTTGTTCGCCGCGCTGGCTGTGGTGCCGCTCGGGGCGGACACCTATGTCCTCTCCATCGTCACGCGGGCCATGATCTTCGCCCTCGCGGCGGTGAGTCTCGACTTCGTCCTGGGCGGCGCCGGGCTCGTTTCCTTCGGGCACGCGGCCCTCATGGGCATCGGCGCCTATGGGGTGGGCATCCTCATGGAGGAGGGGACGCGCGATGCGCTCATCGCCTTTCCCGCCGCCATGGCCGCCGCCGGCCTGTTCGCGCTGGTGACGGGCGCCGTCAGCCTCAAGACGCGGGGCGTCTATTTCATCATGATCACCCTGGCCTTCGGCCAGATGGCCTTCTTCGTGGCGCAGAGCCTGTCCGCCTATGGCGGGGACGACGGCCTCTCGCTGGCCGCGCGCTCCACCGTGGCGGGGCAGCGCTGGCTGAAAAGCCCGCTCACCTTTCATTATGTGACGCTCGGTCTGCTGATCCTGGCCACCGGCCTTTGCGCGCTCATCCTCGCCTCGCCCTTCGGACGGGTGCTGCGGGCGGCGAAGGAGAATGAGCGGCGGGTGCGTGCGCTCGGCATCGATCCCTATCTTTACCGGCTCGTGGCCTATGGCCTTGCCGGCGCGTTCGCGGGACTGTCGGGCGCCCTGCTCGCCAATCTCACCGAATTCGTCTCGCCCGCCTTCCTGTCCTGGCACCGCTCCGGGGAATTGATCGTGATGGTGGTGGCCGGCGCCATGGCCGCGTCCGCGCTGGGGGCGGGGGGCGGCGTGGCGGGCCGGCTTGGCGGCGCTGTGCTCGGCGCGCTGGGCGTGATGCTGCTGGAGGAGGGCCTTGCCCATCTCACCGAGCATTGGCGGATCGTGTTCGGCCCGCTTCTGGTGCTCCTCGTCTTGCTGGGCGGGCTGAAGGGGCGGCGGGCATGAGCGCGCTTCTCCAGGTGCGCGGCCTGCGCAAATCCTATGGGGCGCTGGCGGTGACCGACGGCGTGGACCTCACCGTGGCGGCGGGCGAGATCCATGCTTTGATCGGCCCCAATGGCGCGGGCAAGACCACGCTCATCTCGCTGATCGCGGGCGAGGTGCGCGCCGATGCGGGCACGATCCATCTCGCGGACACGGACCTCACCCTCGCCCCGGTGCATCGCCGCGCCCGCGCGGGGCTCGCCCGCTCGTTCCAGATCACCTCCACCATCCCCGCCTTCAGCGTGCGCGAGAATGTGGTTCTCGCGCTCCAGGGCGCGGGCGGCCCCTCCTTCCGCCTCTGGCCGGCGCCGCGCGCCGAGCGCGCGCGGGCGGAGCGGGCGCAGGCGCTGCTCGCGCGCGTTGGCCTGGAGGGACGGGGCGATCATCCCGCCGCCGCCTTGAGCCATGGCGAGAAGCGGGCGCTGGAACTCGCCATGGCGCTCGCCGCCGAGCCGCGCGTCCTGCTGCTGGACGAGCCCATGGCCGGCACCGGGCCGGAGGAGGGCCGCGCCATGGTGGACCTCATCGCGGGCCTCAAGACCGCGTGCGGCATCCTGCTGGTGGAGCACGACATGGACGCGGTGTTCCGCCTTGCCGACCGGGTGAGCGTTCTGGTGGCGGGCCGCATCATCGCCTCCGGCGCGCCGGCGCAGGTGCGGGCCGACCCGGCGGTGCGCGCCGCCTATCTCGGCGACGAGCCGGGAGGCACCCCGTGAGCGCGCTTCTGGACATTACCGGCCTGCGCGCGGGCTACGGGGGAACACCGGTCCTGTTCGGCGTCGATCTCGCGGTTCCGGAAGGGGGCGTGCTGGCGCTGCTCGGGCGCAACGGCATGGGCAAGACGACGACGGTGCGGGCCGCCATGGGGCTGCTGCCGGCGGCGCAAGGGTCCATTCGCTTCGGCGGGGTCGAGATGGCGGGCGCGCCCGCCCACCGCGTGGCGCGCGCCGGAATCGGCCTCGTGCCGGAGGGGCGGCAGATCTTCCCGACCCTCACCGTGGAGGAAAACCTCATCGCCACCGCCGGCCCCGCGCGGGCCGCTCTTGCACCCTGGACGCTGGAGCGGGTGTTCGCGCTGTTTCCGCGCCTCGCCGAGCGCCGCCGCCATTATGGCAATCGCCTGTCGGGCGGCGAGCAGCAGATGCTGGCCATCGGCCGCGCCCTCATGACCAATCCGCGCCTCGTCATCCTGGACGAGGCCACCGAGGGCCTCGCGCCCCTGGTGCGCGCCGACATCTGGCAGGCGGTGCGGACCCTGCGGGCGGAGGGTCTTTCGCTCCTCATCATCGACAAGCATGTGGACATCCTGGCGACCCTTGCCGACCAGATGGCGGTGCTGGAAAAGGGCCGGGTGGTCTTCTCCGGCACGCCCGCGCAACTCGCCGCCGACCCGCAGGTGCGCGCCCGCTATCTTTCGGTCTAGCCATGGCGCTCCGTCCCATCGTTTCCTTTCCCGACGCCCGCCTGGAGCGGGCGACCGCCCCCGTGACGGCCTTCGACGCGGACCTTGCCGCGCTTGCCGCCGACCTGCTGGCCACCCTGCGCGCGGCGCCCGGCGTCGGCATCACCGCCTGCCATGTGGGCGTGCCGCTGCGGCTCTATGTGCTGGAACTGGAGCCCGGCGCGGTGGCGATCTACGTCAATCCCGTGATCCTCTCCGCCTCTCCCGAACGCATCCGCCACACCGAGGGCAGCGTCTCCATGCCTGGCGCCACCGAGGAGGTGGAGCGCGCGGCGCGGGTGCGCATCACCTATCAGGACCTGGAGGGCCATGTGCTGGAGGAGGAGGCCGAGGGATTCCGGGCGGTCTGCCACCAGCATGAGATCGACCAGCTGGACGGCATCTTCTGGCTCCGGCGCCTCTCGCGCCTCAAGCGCGAGCGCGTCATCAAGCGCTATGCCAAGCTGAAGGCGGGGCGCTGATCAGGCCCGCGTGAGATGATGCAGCACGATGCCG
Organism: Pseudomonadota bacterium; assembly: GCA_040755535.1. Lineage (GTDB taxonomy): Bacteria > Pseudomonadota > Alphaproteobacteria > Rhizobiales > Xanthobacteraceae > Aquabacter. The sequence continues at coordinate 25,740 of JBFMAV010000056.1, forward strand.
CTCGTCGTCGCCACATTGAGGCTGTCGAAGCCGCCCGCCATGGGAATCGAGAGGGTGCGGGTGGCGGCGAGCAGATCCGCCGGCAGGCCGGGCCCCTCGGTGCCGAACAGGGCCGCCGTGCGCGGGGCGGGCGCATAGGCGGACAGGGCGGTGGCGCCGGACGGGCTGAGCGCCACCACCTCGAACCCTGTCGCTTCCAGCAGCCGCACCATCTCGCGCTCGTCCGCCACACGGGCGAAAGGCACGATGAGGCTCGCGCCCACCGACACGCGGATGGCCTTGCGATAGAGCGGGTCGCAGCAGGCGCCGTCCAGCAACACCGCGTCGGCGCCGAAGGCGGCGGCATTGCGGAAGATGCCGCCCATATTGTCGTGGTTTGCGATCCCGCACAGCCCGACCACGCGGGCGCGCGCCGGCAGGCCCGCCAGCAGCGCATCGGGCGCGGGCGGCGGCGGGGGCTCCACCAAGGCGAGAATGCCGCGATGGATGTGGAAGCCGGCAATGGCATCCATGACGCCTTGCGCGGCCACATAGACCGGTGCATCGAGCCGCGCGACGAGATCATCCAGGCGCCGCGCGCGCCCCTCGGACAGGAGCACGGCGCGGATCTTGTGATCCGAGCGGGCGGCTGCGAGGCGCAGCACCACCTCGCCCTCGGCCATGAAAAGGCCCTGGCGCCCCACGAGATCGCGCTCGCGCACATCCAGAAAGCCCGCGATGCGCGGATCGGCCGGGTCGCTGACCGGGATCACGCTCACGCTTTGGGCCGCGCCGACTTTTTCAAGGACCTCATCGGCCCGGTGGAGGCGCGCACCACGAGATAGGGCTCCAGCACGGCGCGCTCCACGGGGAGATGCGGGTCGGCGATGCGGGCCAGGGCGAGTTCGGCGGCCAGGATGCCGTACTCGGGAATGCGCGTGCACACGGTGGTCAAGGCTGGGTGCCAGAGCGCCGCCTCGCCGATATCGTCATAACCGACGATGGAGAAATCCGCTCCCGCCTCCAAGCCTGCGGCCTGGATGCCCATGAGCGCCCCGAAGGCGCACAGGTCGTTGAAGCACACGGCGGCGGTGGGGGGATCATCGTGCCGCAGCAGACCTTCCACGGCCAGCCGGCCGTGCTCGCGCGTGCCGCGCCCCGCAGCCCAGAGCGCCGGGTCATAGGACAATCCGTGAGCCGCCAGACCCGCCTGATACCCCGCGAGGCGCCGGCGGCCCGTGGAGGCGGCATCGAACCCACCAATCATGGCGATGCGGCGATGGCCGAGTTCCACCAGATGGGACACGGCGCGCGACACGCCGGTCACGTCATCCGAGCCGGCGAAGTCGAAGCCTGAACCCTCCACCTCGCGCGTCACCTGCACCACGGCGATGCCCGACGTCGCGAGGGCGCGCAGATCGTCGACGCCGGTTCCGGCGGCGGGGGAGACGATGAAGGCATCGGGGCGATATTCCGCCAGCGTGCCGAGAATGCGCGTCTGGCGCGCCACATCCTCCTGGCCGACGCCGAGCAGAATGGTCTTGCCCGCCGAGGAGAGGGCCTCCTCCAAGGCGGCGAGAAGTTCGGTGAAGGAGGGGTTGATGATGTCGTGCAGCCCCACCCCGATGATGTTGGTGCGCGCGGTGCGCAGCGAGGCGGCGCCGCGATTGGCCACATAGCCGCGCGCCCGCGCGATGCCCTGCACCCGTATGCGCGTCTCTTCCGCCACCACGGGGCTGTCACGCAGCGCCAGGGAGACCGTGGCGGTGGACAGGCCGAGTTCCAGCGCGAGGCGCTGAAGCGTCACCCTTGCCCCGCCCGCATTGCGCTCCTCGCCCATCGCCCCTCCCGTGCCCCCCGTCTTGTATCGGACGCGCGCACCCGCTGGCAAACTTGGCGGTCGCGCGCCCGGCCGTTCCGGCTCGCAGGGGCGCAAGGCGCATGCTAAACGATTTAATCCGCGCCGCAAAAGGCGCTCCGCTGGTCCTCGTGCTTCGTCCGGCGCGTGGGGAGCGAAGGACATAAGGGAGATGACGGAAGCATGGAACGCACGCGCATCGGCTTTATCGGCGTCGGCCTCATGGGCCATGGCATGGCCCGCAACATCCTGGACAAGGGCTTTGCCCTCACCGTGCTCGGGCACCGCAACCGCGCGCCCGTGGAGGATCTGGTCGGGCGCGGCGCGGCGGAGGCGGCGAGCCCCCAGGCGCTGGCGGGCCAATGCGACATCGTCTTCCTGTGCGTCACCGGCGCCGCCCAGGTGGAGCCGCTGGTGCGTGGCCTCGCCGAAGGGGCGGAGCGGGGGCTTCATATCGTGGATTGCTCCACCTCGGAGCCCACCTTGACCATGGCGCTGCATGCCGAACTCGCGCCGCGCGGCATCCAGATGTGCGACGCCCCGCTCGGCGGCACGCCGGCCAATGCGGCGGAGGGGACATTGTCCGCCATGGTGGGAGCCGAGCCGGACGCCTTCGCGCGCGTTGCGCCCGCCATCGCCGCGTTTGCCGCACGCACCATCCATGTGGGCGCGCCCGGTGCGGGCCACACCATGAAGCTGCTCAACAATTTCCTGTCGCTGGGCTATGGCGCCATCTATGCCGAGGCGCTGGCGCTGGCCGCCAAGGTGGGGGTCACGCCCGCGACCTTCGACAGCGTCATCCGGGGTTCGCGCATGGATTGCGGCTTCTACCAGACCTATATGAAATATGTGCTGGAGCGGGACGAGAACGCCCATCGCTTCACCCTGTCCAATGCCCATAAGGACATGCGCTACGTGAACAATCTCGCCACCGCGACGGGGGCGGCGAATTGCGTCGGCGCGAGCGTGAAGAACATCTATGCCGCCGCCGAGGGCCTCGGACGGGGCGCGTGGAACGTGCCGCAGATTTCCGACGTGGTGGCGGCGCTGAACGGTGTCAGCCTGGGCAAGATCCCGCAGGAGGGATAAGGCGCGTCGCCAATTGAGCGGCGCTCATCAAGAGGGCGGCGGCGCGCCCTCTCTCGATTGCCGTGTCCGCAGGGTGCCAGCCGGGTTCAGCCCGGGCAGCGCACATAGACCATGGTGCCGTAGCGCCGCGCCACTTCCGGGTCCACCCATTTCAGCGCCAGCACATTGCCGTTGAAGCTCACCACCTGGCGGTCGCGCTCGCCGCCGGCCGGGTCCTCGGGCGGGCCGATGAAGACCGGCATGCCCGGCACCTGCTTGGAGATGACTTCCGTGAGCTTGGTGTCGTCGGCGAGATACATCAGCACGCCGCCATTGGGGCCGGCGGTGATGATGTAGGGATTGGAGCACTGGGCCTTGGCCTGGTTTTCGGTACGCACCGCGTCTTCGGGGCGATGATAGGCGGCAAGGCCGTAGCGGCCGATCAGGGCCGAAGCCGGGATCGGGCTGGTGAAT
>JBFMAV010000057.1:0-28414 GCA_040755535.1 Pseudomonadota bacterium
AGACCGGCGGCCGGCATGTGGTGCCGCCGGTCTTCGATCCCGCCCTTATGCTGGCCCTGTTCGAGGCGGAGCGCGGCACGCTCATGCTCTCGGTCCCCACCATGCTGATCCGGATGCTGGATCATCCCGATGCGCAAACGCGAGATGTTTCCGCCTGGCGGCTCGCCGCCCTGGGCGGGGCGCCGGTGCCGCCGGAACTGGTGCGGCGGGCCGGTGAGCGGTTCGGGGTGAAGGTCGCCATCGGCTTCGGGCAGACGGAAGCCTCCCCCTACCTGACGCACACCGTGCCCGACGATCCCCACCCCGATTGGATCGAGACCGTGGGCGCGCCGCTGCCGCAGACCGAGATCAAGGTCGTTGACCCAGCCACGGGAGACACGCTGGGCCTTGGCGAGACCGGCGAGATCTGCGCGCGCGCTCCCGGGGTGATGGCCGGCTATTTCGAGAATCCCGGAGCGACGGCCCAGGCGCTCGATGCGCAGGGATGGCTGCACACCGGCGACCTCGGCAGCATGGATTCCCATGGCTATTGCCGCATCGAGGGGCGCCTCAAGGACATGATCATCCGGGGCGGAGAGAACATCTATCCCCGCGAGATCGAGGACGTGCTCTTCACCCATCCCCTTGTGGCGAGCGCCGCCGTGGTCGGTGTTCCCGATGCGGAATGGGGGGAGCAGGTGGCCGCCTTCGTGCAGCCGCGCCCCGGGAGCGCGCTGGATCCCGAAGACTTGTCGCGCTTCTGCCGCACCCATCTCGCCTCGTTCAAGGTCCCGCGCCTGTGGCGCATCGTGGACCAGTTTCCCCAGACCGCCTCGGGAAAGATCCAGAAATTCGTGCTGCGCGAACAGGTGCGCACCCAAAGCCAGGGACAAGTCTGATGGCATCGCTGACGGGAAAGACGTTGTTCATCACCGGAGCCTCGCGGGGCATCGGCCGCGCCATCGCGCTGCGTGCCGCTGCGGACGGGGCCAATGTGGCGATCGCCTCCAAGACCTCCGACCCCCATCCCAAGCTGGCCGGCACAATCCATTCCGTCGCTGCGGAAGTGGAAGCCGCCGGCGGGCGGGCGCTGGCCATCGGGATGGATGTGCGCGACGAGACAGACATCGCCGCAGCGGTCGCGCGGGCGGCCGATGCCTTCGGCGGCGTCGATATCCTGGTCAACAATGCCAGCGCCCTGTTCCTGGCCCGCACGCCGGACACGCCCATGAAGCGGTTCGACCTCATGCACCAGGTCAATGTGCGCGGCACCTTCGCCACCACCCAGGCCTGTCATCCCTATCTGGCGCGCGCCGAAAATCCGCACGTGCTCGTGCTCTCGCCGCCCTTGACCCTCGAGCCCGACTGGTTCGCGGACCATTGCGCCTACACCATGTCGAAATACGGCATGAGCATGTGCGTGCTCGGCATGGCACGGGAGTTCGCGGACGAGGGCATCGCGGTGAACGCGCTCTGGCCCTCCACCATGATCGAGACCGCCGCCACCAAGGCCATGGGCGTGCCCCAGGCCGGATGCCGCAAGACCGACATCATGGCCGACGCGGCCTACACCATCCTCACCCGCGACGCGCGCACCTGCACCGGCAACTTCTTCATCGATCAGGAGGTGCTGGAAGCCCAGGGCGTGACCGATTTCGAGAAATACGCAGTCGTTCCCGGCACGCCGCTGGAGCGCGACCTGTTCGTCGCCTGAGCGAGACGGCCGGGCCTGCGGGAGGCAGCACGGGTGTCCCCCGGCTGCGCCCCGGGCATCGCCACTGGCCGTGCGCATTCACAGACAGGTCTTTCTGAAACCGGACGCAGGCAAGAGCCGGCGTCGGAGACCACACATGCGGCGGCAAAAGACCGCCCACGAGAGGGAGGAAAACCATGCCAGGATTCCATGACCGCCTGCGCCAGGGCGCGGGCACGCTGGCGCTCGCCGCCATGCTTCTCGCTGCCGGAGGCGCGGCGGCCCAAGTGTCGGACGATGTGGTGCGCATCGGCGTGCTGAACGACCAGACCGGCCCGCTTTCAGGCTATTCCGGGCCTGGCTCCGCCATTGCCGCGCGCATGGCGGTAGAGGATTTCGGCGGCTCGGTGCTTGGAAAGCCCATCGAGGTCATCGTCGCGGACCACCGCAACCTGCCGGACGTCGCCGTCAACACGGCGCGCGAATGGTTCGACGCCAAGGGGGTGGATGTCATTTCCGACCTGACGTCCTCCACCATCGCGCTCGCGGTCCAGAATATCGGACGGGAGAAGGGCAAGGTCATCCTGCATGTGGGCGGGGGCACCGACCGGCTCTATGGCGCGGACTGCTCGCCCACCGGCTTTCTGTGGGTCTATGACACCTATTCCTTCGCCCGGGGCCTTGGCCTTGCCCTCACCGGAGGGCCGAGCGGAACCTGGTTCTACATCGCGTCCGACACCGCCTTCGCCAAGTCCATGGAAGCGCAGCTGACCCCGGTCATCGAAGCGGCGGGGGGCAAGGTGCTCGGCGCGGTGAAGCACCCGGTGGGAACGGCGGACTTCTCCTCCTTCCTGCTCCAGGCGCAGGCCTCGCGGGCGAAGAACATCGCGCTGCTGAACACCGGCGACGACACGGCGAACGCCATCAAGCAGGCGTCCGAATTCGGCCTTGCCCAGAGCGGGCAGTCGCTCGCGGGAACCGTCATCTATATCCAGACCATCCACGCGCTGGGCCTGTCCGCCGCCCAGGGACTGAACTTCGTCACCACCTTCTATTGGGATCGCACGGACGCGACACGCGCCTTCGCCAAACGCTTCGCGGAGCGCAATGGCGGGCGCATGCCCTCCCAGGTCCAGGCCGGCATGTATTCCTCCACCCTCGCTTATCTGCGCGCCGTGAAGGCGGCGGGGACCGACGAGGGCAAGGCGGTGGCGGCGAAGATCCGCGAGCTTCCGGTGGACGATTTTTTCGCCGAGGGCGCGCGGGTTCGGGCGGATGGGCGGCTGATGAACGACCTGTTCCTCGCCACCGTGAAGACCCCCGCCGAATCCAAGGGGCCGTGGGACTATTACAAAATCACCACCCGCCTGAAGGCGAGCGAGGTGATCCGCCCGCTGGAGGCCGGCGGCTGCCCCTTCGTGCAGAAATGAGGCATTGGAGGCTGATCCGATCTGGTTGAACCAACCTGATCGGTGAATCAGCCTCCAAGAATTGACGGAGACGGCGCGCGCTCAGCGCCGGCCGCCCAGGAACGTGTCCACGAACCAGCGGTCCAGCGTCATCGGCTCCTGCTGGCGCGGCGCCTGCGCGGGCGGCAGCGTGCCCACAACGGCAGGGGGTGCCTCGTCCGGCAGCGCGCCGGGCGGAAGAGGCAGGCCGATGCCGAAGCCGGGCGAACGCGCGCCGCCTGGCAGGTCGGCCACGGGGACGCCCTGCAAGGCGCCCTTCATGTAGCGGCTCCAGATCTCCACCGGCAGATTGGCGCCGGACGCCTTCTTGGCGGGCGAGGAATCGTCATTGCCCAGCCACACCGCGGTCACGAGGCGCGCCGTATAGCCCACGAACCAGGCATCGCGATAATCCTGCGACGTGCCGGTCTTGCCCGCCGCCTCCCAGCCGGGCAGATCCGCCCGGCGGCCGGTGCCGGTGATGAGCGTCTCCTCCAGCATCCGGTTCATCATGCCCGCATATTCCGGCGCCATGACGCGCCCCGGCCCGGAAGCCGCGCGGGCATACAGCACGCGCCCATCCGCACCCTTCACGGAGTCGATCACATAGGGAATGACGCCAATGCCGCCATTGGCGAAGGGCACATAAGCGGAGGCCAGTTCCAGCACCGACACTTCCGACGTGCCGAGCGCGATGGAGGCGTTAGGCTCGAGTTGCGAGGCGATGCCGAGCCGGTGAGCCGTGGCGACCACCGCCTTCGGCCCGACCTCCAGCACCAGGCGCACCGAGACGGTGTTGAGCGAGAGCGCCAGCGCCTGCTGAAGCGTCACCGGCCCGCGATAATCATGGGTGGAATTCTCCGGCCGCCAGCCCTTGAGCTGGATGGGCGCGTCCTCGCGCACGGTATCGGGCGTGAGCCCGCGCTCCAGAGCGGTGAGATAGATGAAGGGCTTGAAGGCCGAGCCGGGCTGGCGGCGCGCCGTGACGGCGCGGTTATATTGGCTCTCCTCATAGGAGCGCCCGCCGATCAGCGCCTTCACGGCACCGTCCGTGTCCAGCGAGACCAAGGCGCCCTGCCCCACGCCGAACTTCGCCCCCGACTTGGCGAGCGTTTCGGACAGGGCGGCCTGCCCCTGCGCCTGCATGTTGGCGTCAATGGTGGTCCGCACGGTGACGTCGCCGGAGAGTTCACCCACATAGGAATCCAGTTGGTCCACCACCCAGTCCGCCACATAGCCGATGGAGCCGGGCGCGGAGGGCGGGGCGACCGTGGCGGGGCGCGACAGCGCCATGGCCTGCATGTCCGGCGTGATCAGCCCTTGCTCGCGCATGGACGCGAGCACCAATGCGGCGCGGTCTTGCGCGGCCTTCAGATTACGAGTGGGGGCGAGGCGCGAGGGCGCGTTCACGATGCCCGCCAGCATGGCCGCCTCGGACAGTGTCACATTGCGCGCGGACTTGCCGAAATACCGCTGGGCGGCGGCTTCGACGCCATAGGCGCCGGAACCGAAATAAACCCGGTTCATATAGAGGTCGAGGATCTCCGCCTTGGTGAATTTCTGCTCCAGCCAGAGCGCCAGGATCACTTCCTGGATCTTGCGGGAGAAGGTGCGCTCCTGGGTCAGGAACAGGTTCTTCGCCAATTGCTGGGTCAGCGTCGAGCCGCCCTGCCGCACACGGCGGGAGATAAGATTGGCCACAACCGCTCGGCCGAGGCCGACCGGGTCAAGGCCCCAATGCTCGTAGAAGCGCCGGTCCTCGATGGCGATGAAGGCATTGGGCAGATAGGTGGGCAATTGCTTGAGCGGAACCGCCGCTCCGCCCATGTCGCCGCGCGTCGCGAGCGGCTTTCCGTCCGCCGCCTGGATCATGATGGTGGGCGGGCGCTTGGGCACCATGAGGGTCTGCATGGGCGGCAGCTTCGCCGCCTCATAGGCGACGATTCCGGCGACGCCGAGCACCAACCAGACGCACAGGACGAGCGTCCATTTGATCAGGAAGCCCAGCAGCGAGCGCCGCTTGCGACGACGGCGCGGCGCGCTCTCGCGCGCGCCGGCCTCACGCTTGGTCCGCCCGTGAGCGGAGCGTTCGGCCCGTTCGGTCGCTGCTTTCGCCTGCGCAATCTTCCCGGCCTCCGGTTTCGTGCGGCCCTCGATCTCGGGCGCGGCCTTGCCGGACCCGGCACCCCGTCCGCCGCGCCCCGGGGTGTCATCGCCGTCATCCGGCTCCGCCGAGACGGACCGGGCACGCCGGCGCGTGGTCTCCTTCGGCTCCGCCCCTCCCGCGCGGTCGCGGGCATCAAGGCGAATGTCGAACGGGCTCTCACCCCCGGTCTCGTCGGGCCTGCCGAGACGGGGTTCGCGCCGTTCCTCGTCTCCTCGTCCGCGCCACGCCATGCGATCTTCCGCCCGTCGTCTCTTCGAGCAGACGTGAAAGACCTTCGAATGCGGCCATTTAAGGAGCGGTTAACGGCAGGAGCGTGGGCATCGCCCCGGAGGTTGCGGAACCCACAGGCCCGTGACCCGGCGGCCACGGACGGGCCTCGCCGCACCGCGCCGTGACGGCGCCCCGCGATTGGGATAAACGGGATGATCCGGCTATGGCCGGCCGAGACCATGACCGGGCCGACCCGGCGACCACGACGAGCACCAGATCGCATGCCGCGCCTCCCCCGCACCATCTCCGAACCCTTCCTGGGCACGCGTCTGCGCACGGATGTCATGAAGATCGCGCGGGAGAATGCGGGGCGCGAGGCGGAACTGAAGCGGGCCGTCGTCTCCCATCTCAAGCAGGCGCTGGCCGATGCGCGCACCGAGGCCGAGCGGCTGCTCCTGGAGGAAGGCTGCGGGCGCTGCTGCTCCCAACGCCTTTCCGCGTTCCAGGACGCGATCATCGCCTCCGCGCACGAAGTGGCGACCACGATCCTCTACCCGGTGGACAAGCCCTCGCGCGCCGAGCGCATGGCGATCGCCGCCGTCGGGGGATATGGGCGCGGCATGCTCGCGCCGGGCTCCGACACCGATATCCTGTTCCTGCTGCCCTACAAGCAGACCGCCTGGGGCGAGAGCGTCGCCGAGGCCATTCTCTACATGCTGTGGGATATCGGCCTGAAAGTGGGCCATGCCACGCGCTCGGTGGAGGAATGCCTGCGCCAGGCCCGCGCCGACATCACCATTCGCACCTCCATCCTGGAAGCCCGGTTCCTGGTGGGCGAACGCGACCTGTTCGACGATCTGGAACAGCGGTTCGATTCGGAGGTTGTCGAAGGCTCGGCCGCCGAGTTCGTCGCGGCCAAGATGGCCGAGCGGGAAGAACGACTGCGCAAGGCCGGCCAGTCGCGCTACCTCGTCGAGCCCAATGTGAAGGACGGCAAAGGCGGCCTGCGCGACCTCCACACCCTCTTCTGGATCGCGAAATACGTCTATCGGGTGCGCTCCACCGGGGAACTGGTGGCGAAAGGCGTCTTCACCCGGGAAGAAGCCCGCCTCTTCACGCGGTGCGAGGACTTCCTGTGGTCCGTGCGCTGCCATCTGCATTTCCTGACCGGGCGACCGGAGGAGCGCCTGTCGTTCGACGTGCAGCGCGAGATGGCGGAGCGGCTCGGCTACACGGAGCATCCCGGCCAGCGCGACGTGGAACGCTTCATGAAGCACTATTTCCTCGTGGCGAAGGAGGTGGGGGACCTCACCGCCATCCTGTCCGCCGCGCTGGAAGCGCGCCACGACAAGCCGGTGGCGCGGCTGAAGGGGGTCATGGACCGCCTGCGCAAGGGCTCCGCCCGCACCAAGCTGAAGGAGAGCCCGGACTTCGTCATCGACCATGACCGGCTCAATGTGGCCGACGATCAGGTCTTTGCCCGCGCCCCGGTCAATCTCATCCGCATGTTCCAGATCGCGGACAAGCGCAACCTGGCCTTTCATCCGGACGCAATGCGCCTTGCGGCCCGCTCGCTCTCGCTGATCAATGCGGAGCTGCGCGAGGACCCGGAAGCCAACCGGCTGTTCATGGATGTTCTGTGCTCAAAGAATGATCCCGAGCCGGTGCTGCGGCGCATGAATGAGGTGGGCGTGCTCGGCCGCTTCATTCCCGAGTTTGGCCGCATCGTCGCGATGATGCAGTTCAACATGTACCACCATTATACGGTGGACGAGCATCTGCTGCGCTGCATCGGGATCCTCTGGGAAATCGAGCAAAAGACCAGTCCCGAGAACGGTCTTGCCAACGATCTCATGGCAACCATCAAGCAGCGGCATTTGCTCTATGTGGCGCTGCTGCTGCACGACATCGCCAAGGGGCGGCCCGAAGACCATTCCATCGCCGGGGCGCGGATCGCGCGACGGCTGTGCCCGCGGCTCGGCCTCTCGCCCGCGGAAACCGAGACGGTGTCGTGGCTGGTGGAGCAGCACCTCGTCATGTCCACGGTTGCCCAGTCCCGCGACCTGTCGGACCGCAAGACGATCGAGAACTTCGCCGCCGTGGCGCAGAATCTCGACCGCATGAAGCTGCTGTTGATCCTCACCACCGCCGATATCCGCGCGGTTGGCCCCGGCGTGTGGAACGGCTGGAAGTCCCAGCTTCTGAAAACCCTCTATTACGAGACCGAGCCGGTCCTTACCGGCGGCTTCTCGGAAGTGGACCGGGGCAAGCGGGTCGAGGTGGCGCAGACGCAGTTGCGCCGCGCGCTTTCGGATTGGACCGACGACGCCTTTTCCGCCTATGCCGCACGCCATTACCCGCCCTATTGGCTGCGCGTCGATCTCGACACCAAGGTTCGCCACGCGCGCTTCATCGCCGAGGCCGAGGCGAAGGGGCAGGCGCTGTCCACCCGCGCGGACCTGGAAGGTACACGCGGCATCACCGAACTCACCGTGCTCGCCCCCGACCATCCCAAGCTGCTGGCGGTGATCGCCGGCGCCTGCGCGGCCACCGGCGCGAACATCGTGGATGCGCAGATCTCAACCACCACGGACGGCCTCGCGCTGGACACCATCGCGCTGCGCCGGGCGTTCGATCGCGACGAGGACGAGATGCGCCGGGCGCAGCGCGTGTGCGATGCCATCGAGCGGGCGCTGGTGGGCGAAGTGCGCCTGCCGGAAGTGATCGCCCGCAAGACCCCGAAGGGCCGCCGGACCTTCTCCGTGGAGCCCGAGGTCACGGTGAACAATTCCTGGTCGAACCGGCACACGGTGGTCGAAGTGTCGGGCCTCGACCGCCCGGGCCTGCTGTTCGAGCTCACAACCACCTTGTCCCGGCTGAACCTCAACATCGCCTCGGCGCACGTTGCCACCTTCGGCGAGCGGGCGGTGGACGTGTTCTATGTCACGGACCTGATGGGGGCAAAAATCACCAGCGCGGCGCGCCAGTCGGCCATCCGCCGCGCCCTGATCACGGTGTTCGAGGGATCGTTCGACGAGGACGAACCGGAGCGTCGGCTCGCGCGTGCCTGAGGCGCACGGCACGAGAGAAGGCCAACGGCCCGCGCGGTCAATCTTCGGTCAGGCCGGGCCGCGCCAGCCCGGTGGGAGGTCTTGGTCGAAGCGGGCGAGGCCATCCTGTGGCAAGTCCGGCCAGGGCAGGCGTGCAGTGACCCAGATGTGGGCGGTTGGCACGATGGCACCCGGATCATCCAGCGTCGCGGACGCCACATCCAAGGTCCCATCGGCGGACTCAGCCTGCGCGTCCACCTGGAACAGGAGGGCGGAGCCGCATGCGCCGCAGAAGAAGCGCGTCGCCCAGGGCGAGGAGCGGTACGCCTCCGGTGCCCCCCGCGTCCAGCGAAAGGAGCCCACCGGAACGGTCGTCCATGTGACGAACGGCGCGCCGCTGGCGCGGCGGCACAGGCTGCAATGGCAATGGCACGAGACGAGAGGGACGGCGGAAACCTCGTAGCGCGCGGCACCGCACAGGCAGCCGCCCGCCAGGGAAGCGCCCGACAGGCTCATCCCGTGGCCACCGGCCAGCCGGGTTCGTCCAGCGAACGATCTGGCGTCTCGATTGACAGGAGATTGGCCAAGTCCGGGCCCTGGAGCGGGGCCGCCATGGGGCAGGCGACGCCGGGCATCACGGTCACGTCGAACAGTTCGCGGATCGAGCCTTCGAGGCGGATCCATTCCACCACGTCGCCGCTCTGAAGATTGATGATCTGCACGCCGCACCAGGGCTGTCCGCCGCGCCGGGCGATCTCGTCGTCAATGGGAAGCCCCTTGAAGTTCAGGTAGCGCGGCATGGACAGGGTGACGATGGCGTGCCCGTTATGAAAGGCGAGGCCGCGCATGAATCCGGGGCAGAAGGCGACGTCTTCCTTTGCGCCGGTCTTCGGATCAACCTTCACCAGATAGCCCCGCCCGGAATCCAGCACCCAGACCGCGCCGTTATGGACGCGGGGCGAATGCGGCATGGATAAGCCATCCGCCAGGACGGCGTCGTCATCCACCCGGATCAGGACGCCGCCGTGGGCCTTGTTCTCGCGCCAGCCATCCACCACGTCGGTCCGCGCGACGGCGGTGACATAGCGCACCTTTCCGTCCTCCAGACCGAGGCCGTTGAGATGGCACCGGTCCTCCGCCGCGAGACGGCTAACGAATTTGGGCTTCCAGAGCGGCTTGAAGCTATGGGAAAGGCTGAAGGTGGCGAGGCAGGAGAACTTGGTGTTCACGAACACCACCCGCCCGTTCGCCTCCACCGCGATCTCGTGGGCATCGACATCGCCGGTGATGCGCGCGGTGCGGGGCATGAACAACTGATCGAAATGTTCGTTCGCGCGCTCGTGCGGGGCAAGCACATTCTCCAGGCGCCACACCTGCACCATGGAGGCGAGGAGCAGGCGACCCGGCTCGTACCAAAGCCCCATGGCGCGCTCGAAATCGCGCTGGTGGAACGACAGCGCGCCGTTCGGCAAGCGGCCAATCAGGAACAGCTGGCCCGACTGGTAGGACGAGAAGGCGAGACTGACCTGGTGCTGGGCAAGCCAGCTGGAAAATCCGCGCGAGCAGGTGATGTCTGTCGTCTGGGCCGCCTGTGCCGGTTGCTCCGCCGCAGGCTCTACCGTTTCCAAAGCACTCATCAGAAGTGGACCGCAAATCGCGCCATGCCGGCCTGGGAGGTGTAGTTGTCGCCCAGGCTGAGCCCATAGTCGAGCTTGAACTCCCAGCGGTTGGGCAGGAGGGCCTGGAAGCCCACATCGAAGTTCGCCAGCGTGCTCGGCATGTAGGTGACGGTGTCGAACGTGCCGGTGCCGGTCGGCGCTCCGAGGAATGCGGCGGTGGTGGTCCAGCTGTCATTGGTGCTGAACGACATGCCCGCCGTCACATAGGGGCGCAGCACCGTGCCGCTCGCCATGACATAGCGGGTGCCCCACTCCAGGGCCGGCGAGACGATGAAGGTCGTCTGGTCCGAACCATAGATATAGAGTTCCGCACCGCTGAAGCCCGCTTCCACATAGCTCGGCGCGTTCACGTAGGACACGTCGAAATCCACATAGGGCCGCAGGTAGAAGTCCTTGAACGGCATGTCATAGGCGACGCGGAACCGGCCCGTGAGATTGTAGGTGTCCGAGGAGGACGAGGGCGAGGTGCCCATGCTCGCGATGGTGCGGGTGCTGTCCGCATTCATCCAGCCGAAATCCGCCGCCAGCGCGAACAGCCAGGGTCCGTTCTGGTATTTCAGGGCCGCGCTGACGTCGAAGCCCGAGGCCGAGGTCCAACTGCTGTTGCCAGCGCCCGTGGTCCAGGCTTCCTGGTAGGCCACCGAGAAGGCGGTGAACCAATTGGGCGCAACCTGAACCTGCACACCGGTCTGGGCGGTGAGGGTGTCGGTGGTGAAACCCTGGTTTTCGGAGGTGGACGTCTGGGTGGTCCGCCCGAAGATCATGCGGGCCCAGGCGCACTGGTCTTCCACCACCAGCATGGTGCCTTCCGCGAACACCGGGCAGCTCATGGTGCGGTTGAGCACCGCGCGGCTTTCCGACGTCCGGGTGGAGGCGGTGGAGCCGAGAAGCTCGGGTGAGAGGTCGGTCAGCGTATTCTGATAATCCGCCGCATTGGTGGAAGACCCGATCAGGGACGAGAACACCTGATTGGTCGAGGCGCTCCCGCCCGCATTCCATGCCGCCTGGAGATGGCCGGCAATGGATTGCTGGTTGGCCGAGAGGGACAGGCCCGCCGGCGTGAAGTTCGCCTGGGGCGTGACGCTGAGGCTCGACGTTCCATCGTTGGATTGGAGGCTCTCCAGCCAGGAATAGATGATGGAATTGTCGGTATACACCGCCGTCGAGGTCAGGGTCGGCGACGTCAGGTAGGTGAGCGTCACGTTCGGTGCCATGGAGAGCGGATTGACGAACACGCTCCCGGTGACGTTGGCCGCGCCGCTGATGGTGATGAGATCGGTCTTCGCCCGCACCGGATCGACATCGATCGCGATCACCGAGGTCGCAAACGTGCTCAGTGCGCCCGTGACAGCCGTCACACCGATCTTGCCCGCGCCGAAGGGCGAGAGCGTGCCAGCATTGCTGAGCGGACCGCCATTCAGCGCCACCAAGCTGCCGGTGTTGAACAGGCCGCCGGCGAGGTTGGAGAAGCCGTTGAAGCCCGCGCCCAGATCGACACTCCCGGTGACCGTGCCCGCATTGACCACCTGGTCGGAAGCGTCCCCCGCCAGGATCGCGTTCTGACCGATGCTGGTGACAAGGCCGCTGGCGGCGATATTCACCTGGTTGTTGTCGCCTCCCACCATGACGATGCCGGCGCCCGAGGCTCCGGTTCCGCCGATCACCGATCCGCCGGCATTCACATTGACCGTGATGGTGCCCGCGCTGCCGCTGCCGAGGCTGGCCGCGAAGATGCCGGGCGCATCGAGCCCCGTGGCCGAGACGGCACCCGACACGTTCAGAACGATCAGCCCACCATTGCCTTGGCCGCCCGCTGTCCCCACGCCGCTCACGCCCGCCGTCTGGATGGTCCCGCCGCCGCCGCCGATGGACTGGGCGTTGATGGCGGCCGCGCGATTGCCGCTGGTGGCCACGGTGCCGGAACCGTTGACGGTCGCGGAGATGTTGCCGCCATTGCCGTCGCCCCCGCCGGTGCCGACGCTGTCGACCGAGACGTCGAAAACGGTGCTCGCCATGTCGCCGGCAAGGCCGCCGCCGCCGCCGATGGATTGCAGGAAGAGGGCGTTCGCGCCCGCCCCGGAGGTCTGGACCACGCCGGACACCTGGACATTCACTGCATTGCCCTGGCCGCCGCTGCCGCCCTGGGCGCCACCGAAGGACAGGCCGGCAAGGGCGCTCGCCGAAGTGGTCCCGACCTTGCCGCCGCCGCCGCCGATGGACTGGGCGAGAATGCCGTGGGCGTTGCGCCCGGTGGTCGAGATCAGCGCCTGGGGGCCGACCGATACGGAGACGCCGCCGCCGTCACTTCCCAAGCCGCCGCTGCCGCCGATGCTCACGCCGAGGGAGGCGATGCCCTTGGCGCTGGAGGAGGTCGCGAGCATGTTGCCGCCGCCCCCGCCGATGGACTGCGCCAGAACGCCGTCCGCATTCGCTCCGGCGGTGATGATGGAGCCGTTCACATTGACGGTCACCTGTTCCGCCCAGTTCCCCTGGCCGCCGGTGCCGCCAATGGAGAGCGACCCGTTGACCGTTCCGCCATTGGCGCTGGTGGACGCCGCGGAGGCCCGTCCGCCGCCGCCGCCGATGGACTGGGCCACGATACCGATGGAGGCTTCGCCATAGGTATTAAGGGTGGTGCCGGCCTGGCTCACATTGACCGTGCCGCCCGTGCCGCCCGCTCCGCCGTTGCCGCCGAGCGAGAGGGCAAGCGCGACATCGCTCTTGTCGTCCTTGCCGATGCTGTTGACGAAGGCCGCATTGCCGCCGCCCCCGCCCACGGACTGCGCAAGGATGCCATCCGCTCCGTCTCCCCGTGTGACGATGGCATTGGACACCGCGACATAGATGGTGCCGCCGCGCGCGCCGTTTCCGCCCGTTCCGCCGAGCGAGCCGGAGACGGTCACCTTCGACGATCCCGCCGAGGCCGAAGCGGTCGCCCCGCCCTTGCCGCCGCCCCCACCGATGGACTGGGCGACCAAGCCGGCCGATTCGTGGCCGCTCGTTGAAATGAGCCCGTTCTGGTTGGCCTGGTCAGACACCTGGACCGTTCCGCCGCTGCCGCCCGATCCACCCGTCCCACCGAGGGAGAGGTTCAGCGCGACGTCGGCGCCGCTCGCCCCATCGGCCTTGCCGTTGCCCGCGCCGCCATTGCCGCCGCCGCCGCCGATGGACTGGGCCAGCACGCCGTCCGACAGTGCGCCGGTGGTCACGATCTTGACGTTCTGCTGCTGGTTAAGCGCGACATTGACCTGACCACCCTGGCCGCCTTGCCCGCCCGAGCCGCCGAGGTCCGTGCCAAGCGCGATGGTCCCGGTGACCGCATTGTTGGTCGCGCCCGCATTGCCGCCGCCCCCGCCGATCGCCTGGGCAAGGACCGCCGTGGCGCTATGGCCCGACGTATAGATGGATCCGCCGAGGCCGACCTGGACCTGGCCGCCATAGGAACCCGTGCCGCCGGTGCCGCCGAGTCCGAAGGTCAGCGTCACCTTTCCGCCGTCGCCGCTGTCGTGGGTTGCCCCGGCGTGGCCGCCGCCGCCGCCCAGCGCCTGGGCGAGGATGCCGATGCCGAAATTCCCCTCGGTGGTGATGACCCCGGTGTGCAGGACCTCGACTTGGCCGCCGACCCCGCCCGAGCCGCCGCTGCCGCCCAAAGAGGCCGCGATATTGGCGTCCGCCTTGGTGTCGGCGGCCCGTCCGCTGGCCAGAACGGCATTGCCGCCGCTGCCGCCGATGGACTGGGCGATGATGCCGACGGCATGGGCGCCGATCGTCTTGATGGACCCGCTGTTCTGGATCCGGATGTTCCCGCCGCGCGCGCCCTGCCCGCCTTCGCCGCCCAGTGACGCG
Source organism: Pseudomonadota bacterium (assembly GCA_040755535.1). Lineage (GTDB taxonomy): Bacteria > Pseudomonadota > Alphaproteobacteria > Rhizobiales > Xanthobacteraceae > Aquabacter. The sequence goes on from JBFMAV010000057.1 coordinate 14,073, forward strand.
CTCAGCGCCACAACGGCCGAGCCGCCGGTTGTGGACGAAGCCGCGCCGCCGCGTCCGCCGCCCCCGCCGATGGACTGCGCCACGAGGCCATTGGCGTGATCGCCCGAGGTTTGAATGGCCGCGGGCTGGCCCTGGTTCTGGACAGTGACTTCGCCGCCCTGACCGCCGGCCCCGCCGGTGCCGCCCAGGGTCACGTCGAGCGATCCACCCTGCCCGCCCGCGCCATCCGCCTTCCCGCTGCCGCTGGAGGCGTTGCCGCCGCCGCCGCCGATGGACTGGGCGAGCACGGCGTCCGCGCCCACGCCCGAGGTGGAGATGACCGCGTTGGTGGTCCCGCCGAGTTGCACCGAAACTGTATTGCCATTCCCGGCCGACCCGCCGTGGCCGCCCATTGAACCGCCGACCGCGATCTTACTGGTTGCGGCATTGTTGGAACTGCCGCCGTTTCCGCCGCCGCCGCCGATGGACTGGGCGAGAATACCAGTGGCATGGGCGCCCGAGGTGCCGATGCTGCCGCGCGCCTGCACCTCGACATTACCGCCCTCGGTGCCGTTGCCGCCTTCCCCACCGAGCCCCAACGTCACAGCCACCTTGCCGCCCGTGGCGCTTTCCTGGCTCGCCGCCGCAGCGCCGCCGCCGCCGCCCACCGACTGGGCGAGGATGCCGACCGCCGAGGCGCCTTCCGTAACGATGGTCCCCAGGGCCAGCACCCTCACTTGGCCGCCCTGGCCGCCCACGCCACCGGAACCGCCGAGCGTCGCGCTCACATTGGCATCCGCCTTGGAATCCTTCGCCGCCGTGCTGGCCGTGCTGGCATTGCCGCCGCCCCCGCCGATGGATTGCGCGATGATACCGGACGAATGATTGCCGAGGGTCTTGATGTCCCCCCCGCTGGTCACCTGGACATTGGTGCCGCCCCCCCCATATCCGCCGCTGCCGCCCAAAGTAGCGGACACGTCGGCGATGCCCTGGCCGGCCGTGGAACTGGAAGAGGCGCCACCCCGTCCGCCGCCGCCGCCGATGGACTGGGCGACGATCCCGCTGGACATGATGCCGGTCGTATAAAGGGTTGCGCCCTGGCCCACCTGGGCGCCGTTGGTCACGTACACCCCGCCGCCGGTTCCGCCGCCGCCGCCGGCGCCGCCCATGCTGAGAGCAACGCCCGCGCCCTGGTTGCCGGCCCCAGCCGCCGTGCTGGAGGCGGCGGAAGCACTGCCGCCGCCGCCGCCCACCGACTGGGCGAGGATGGCGTCCGCATGGCTGCCCTGGGTGACGATGGAAATGGGGCCGCTCGCGGGCTGGCTGATCTGAACCGTCACTTGGCCGCCCTGCCCGCCCCCGCCGCCTTCGCCGGACAAGGTCGCGCCGACACCGATCTTGGCAGAGGCGGCGTCCGAAGCCGTGCCCGATGTGCCGCCACCGCCACCGATGGATTGGGCGAGGATGGCCGTACCGCCGGCACCAGACGTCAGGATGGCGCCGGAATTCTGGACCAGCACCGAGCCGCCATTGCCGCCCGAGCCGCCAGAGCCGGAGAGGCCGAAGCTGACCCCGACCTTGCCGCCATTCGCTGTATTGGCCGAGTTCCCGGCCACGCCGCCGCCGCCGCCCACCGACTGCGCCAGAATGCCGATGGCCTGGTCACCGGACACGGAGAGGGCACCGGAATTGGTGACGCTCACATAGCCGCCGATGGAGGCGCTGCCGCCCGAGCCGCCGAGCGAGGCGCTGATATTGTAGGAACCGCCGGCGCCCTTGGCCGAGACGTTGCCACCCTTGCCGCCGCCGCCGCCCACCGACTGGGCGAGGATGGCATTGGCATGCGCGCCGCTGGTGGAAATGACGGCGGCATTCGTCACCGTCACGGTGTTGCCAATTCCGCCCACACCGCCCGAGCCGCCGAGCGAGGCGGAGAGCGATACGCTTTGTTGCCCCGAGGCGTGAGCGTCCGCGCCCGCCGAGCTTCCCGTGCCGCCGCCCCCACCGATGGACTGGGCCAGGATGGCATCCGACAGCGCGCCCTGGGTGGTGATGCTGCCCATGGTCGACACCGTGACCGTGCCGCCATTGCCGCCCGCCCCGCCCGCGAGGCCGATGGCGCCGCCAAGCGCGATCTTCGAGGTGGTGGTGCTGTTGGTATTGCCGGCGCGCCCGCCGCCCCCGCCCACCGATTGGGCAAAGATGGCGATGGAGTCGGTGCCGGATGTGGCGATGGTGCCCAACGTGTTGACGGTGACCGCGCCACCGGCGCCGCCGCCGCCGCCGGTACCGCCGAGGGTCAGGGTGAGGCCGACCTTGCCGCCGCTCTCCGCACCGGCGGCCGTGCCGCCCTTGCCGCCGCCGCCGCCCACAGACTGCGCAAAGATCGCGCTGGAATGATCGCCCGTGGTGACGATGCTGGCCGCCTGCGCGCTTGTCCCGGAGACCACGTTGACCGAGCCGCCGACCCCGCCGCCGCCGCCCGATCCACCAAGGCTCGCCGACAGGGCGAAGCTCGAACCGGAACTGCCCGGAATCATGCCCGAGAAGCTCGCGGAACCGGTCTTGGTGGTGCTGCTGGCGCTGCCGCCCACGCCACCGCCGCCGCCCACGGACTGAGCGAGCACACCGTCCGCGTCGTCGCCGGTTGTGACAATGCTGCCGGAATTCGTCACCCAGACGTCGCCGCCTGCGCCCCCCCCGCCGCCGGTGCCGCCGATGGAGAAGGTGGCGGCCACCGTACCGCCATTGGCATTGGCGGTGCCGCCGCCCGCGCTGCCGCCGCCGCCGCCCACCGACTGGGCGAAGATGCCGCGCGCACTGGCGCCCGCGGTGGCGATGCTGCCGCTGTTCGTCACTCTGACCTGCGACGTCAGCGTGACGCCATTGGCGACATAGGTGCTGAAGGCATTGCCCGCCGAGCCACCGGACCCGCCGCCGCCGAGCGACAGCGAAATGCTGGTTTCCCCGGGCATGGTGAGCGCGGCGCCGCCCGTGGTGCCCACCCCACCGTTTCCGCCGCCGCCGCCGATGGCCTGGGCCTGGACAGCATCCGCAAAGTCACCGGATGTCGTGATCGACCCGCTGTTGTCGACGATGACGCTCGAAGCATCCGCGCCGCTACCCCCCGAGCCGCCCAGCGCGACATTCAGATTGAGCGCGCCTTCCGGAGACCCGGCGACGGACAGGGCGCTGGAATCGCCGCCCGCGCCGCCGCCGCCGCCGATGGACTGAGCGAGAATACCGCCGGCGCCCATGCCCGTTGTCGAAATGGTGCCGGCATTCACCACGCTGGCGGTGCCGCTGATATCACCGCTGCCGCCCGAGCCGCCGATGCTGACGGAGACGCCGACCGCTGGCGCCTCAAGGCCCACAGCGACGCTCTTAGCGGCCGACGATCCGCCATGGCCGCCACCGCCGCCGATGGACTGGGCCACGATGCCGAACGAATCCATGCCGGTGGTCACGATGGAGGCGTTGTTGGTCACGCTGGCCGTGGCGCCGATCCCGCCGCCGCCGCCATTTGCGCCCAACGCCACCGCCGCCGCGAAATAAATACCGACCGCCGTGCTCTTGGCGCTGCCGCCGACGCCGCCGCCGCCGCCGATGGATTGGGCCAGAATGCCGTTCGCGCGATCACCCGAGGTCTGGATCCCCGAGTCGTTGATCACCGTCACGCCGCCCGCATTGCCGCCCACGCCGCCCGACCCACCGAGACCGAGCGCCGCGAAGCCGATAGCCGTGGACTGGGCGCTGCCGCCCGCGCCGCCGCCGCCGCCGATGGACTGGGCCAGGATCGCGGTGGCGTGGTCTCCGGTCGTGGTAACATTGATGGTGGCCGGGTTGGCTGCCGCGTTCCGCACATAGACGCTGCCGCCGGCGCCGCCGATGCCGGCCGCCCCGCCGATCGCCATGCTCACGCCGAGGCCGATGCTGCTGGCACCGCCCCCGCGCCCGCCGCCGCCGCCGATGGACTGGGCCGAGAGGCCGATGGCGGCATAGCCGCCGGTCGAGACGGCCCCGTAATTCTGGAGACGGGCCGCATCCGCATTGCCGCCGCCGGCGCCCCGCCCGCCCAGCGAGGCCCAGCCCGCCGCGCCGCCGCCGCTGCCGCCGCCGCCGCCGATGGATTGGACCAGAATGCCGTCAGAGAAGGCCCCCGATGTGACAATGGAACCGGTATTCGTGGCGATGGCCGAGGCGCCGATGCCGGTTCCCGATTGCGTCGCGGTTCCACCGATGGAGACCGAGGCGCCGCCGCCCAGGATCAGGCTGCCGCCGCCGCCGCCGACCGACTGGACCAGCATGCCGTGCGAATAGCTGCCGCTCGTGCCGACCGCGCCGACATTGATTGCCCGGGCCTGGCCGGCATCGCCGCTGGATGCACCATTGCCGCCCATGGAGCCGAAGACGGAGTTTGACGCGCCGCCGTTGCCGCCGCCACCCGCCACCGATTGCACCACGATGCCCACCGAGCCGCTGCCGGAGGTGGTGACGGTGCCCGCATTCGAGAGATAGGCATAGCCGGACGACCCGCCGGCGCTGCCGGACCCGCCGGAGCCGGAGAAAAAGCCGCCGACGCTCCCGCCCTGGGCACCGGCACCGCCCAGACTCTGAACGACGACCGCCGCGCCGGCATAGCCATTGGTCGAGAGGGTGGAGCCGTTCGAAATCACCACCGAGGCGGCCCGGCCGGTTTGAATGGCGCTTCCCCCGACCCCGCCATTGCCGCCATTCTCATTGAAAGAATCCGACGCTCCCGCGCCCGGCCCGCCCGCCCCGCCATTGGCGGACACGAACAGCGCATTGGCGGACGTGCCGGTAGCGGAAATCTGGGCCCCCGTGGCGATGTAGACGGAGGCCGTGCCGCCCATGCCGCCGGCCCCGCCACGGGCGCCGTCCGCAGTAGCGACCGAACTGGCATCGCCGCCCGAACCGCCGGCGCCGCCATTGGCGGTCACCGAGATTGCCGTCCCGCCCGTGGCGGCCCCCGTGATCACGCTGTTGCCGAGGACGAACACGGCCGCCGAGCCGCCGGCCCCACCGGTGCCACCCGTTCCGCCCCAGGAATCGGAGACGCCACCGTCGCCATAGCCGCCATTGCCGCCGCTGCCGCCATTGGCGACCACGGCAACGGCGCTGGCCGCGGGCATCAGGCCGGACGGCGCCTGGAACTGGCCCATCGCTGTAACAGAAAGGGTGCCGCCATTGCCGCCGCTGCCACCATTGCCACCGGTGCCGTTGCAGCAGGTGGAATCGCCTTCGCCGCCGGTGCCCCCGTTGCCCCCGAAGGAAAGGATGGCGGTGGACTGGGTGACCGAACCGCTGAAATTGCCCCCTCCGCCGCCGGTCCCGCCATTGCCGCCCGTGGCCGCGCCGAAGGTATCATGCTCATAAGAGCCGGCGGCGCCCCCGAAGCCGTAGAGATTGATGATGGTCTGGCCCTGTGCGGCCATGGGCGCCACTGCCAAGGCGGCAAGGCCCGCCAGGGTGGATGTGAGCGCCGTCGAGACGCGCAACCGCGCATGAGACGCGCCATACACACTGCCACGACCGTTTCCGGCCCGAATTCCGCCCCGCGACATGCCCGCCCCCGCCAAACATAGCCGTTCCGCCCGCCGCAACACGGGCAATGCTCGACTACGTCCATACCACGCGCTGGCCAGACCGGCCACCCCAGCAATGTTCAGACGCATCCACGTCAGCCAATACGACCATTACAAATATGTTACATTTTAGGACGAACCCCATTCTCTTAAATAAGACTATCCACTTTACACATGAATCAGAGGATCGAAAAAATAATAATAACACTACAAATGACAGAGATCACAAAGATAAATTTTTTTCTGAATTTTCATTCATCATTATTCCAGAAGAATTATTATCATCTACAGAATTTGACCAAGGAAGGCACGGGTCCGAGGATCGCGGGGATCTGAAAAGAACGTCGCAGGCGGGCCGTGCTCAACGATCAGCCCCGCATCCGTGAAATAGATGTGGTCCGCCACTTCGCGGGCAAATCCCATTTCATGGGTCACCAAAATGCAGGTCATGCCCTCTTCCGCCAGTTCGCGGATGGTGAGGAGCACCTCCTTCACCGTCTCGGGGTCGAGCGCCGCCGTCACTTCATCGAACAGCATGACATCCGGGCGCATGGCCAGCGCCCGGGCGATGGCGACGCGCTGCTGCTGCCCGCCGGACAATTCGCCGGGATAGGCATTCTCTTTCCCCGAGAGGCGCACCTTGGCCATGAGCGCGCGGGCGCGGGCTTCCACCTCCCCCTTGTCCTGCTTCAGCACATGGACCGGCGCCATCATCACGTTCTGGAGCGCCGTGCGGTGGGGAAAGAGGTTGTATTGCTGGAACACCATGCCGACCTTGCGGCGCAGGGCCAGCTTGTCGAGGTCGGGATCGTTTACCTCCTGCCCCTCCACGCGGATGGTGCCGGCATCGATGGGCACCAGCGCGTTGATGCAGCGAATGAGGGTCGATTTGCCCGAGCCCGACGGCCCGATGATGCAGACCGCCTCGCCCTTCGCCACATCCATGGACACGCCCTTCAGCACTTCGAGCTGGCCGAAGGATTTGCGCACGTCCACGAGGCGCACCAAGGGCTGGTCGGGTGTCCAGCCATTGTCGCCGGGCGGGGAAGCGGGTGGCACGATGGAGGTCTCCGTCACTGGTTCAGCTGGAACCGGCGTTCCAGATAAAGGGTGAAGCGCTCAATGGGGTAGCAGTAGACAAAGAAGCACAGCATGGCGAAGCCATAGAGCGGCGCCAGCAGGTCCGGCCGTCCGCCCTCCGCCGCATGCACCTGCGCCGTCAGGGTGAGCATCTCGCTGACCCCCACGATGGAGGCCTGAACGGTGGCCATGGTGATGAGGGAATAGAGATTCATCCAGGGCGGCAGCATGCGCTTCACGCATTGGGGCAGGATGATCATCCACAAGGTCTGGCGCCGGGAAAAGGCAAGCGATTCCGCCGCCTCCCACTGCCCGCTCGGCAGCGAGGCGACCGCGCCGCGCACGATCTCAGACATGTTGGCCATCACCGGCAGGGAAAAGCCGATGACCGCCTTCACCCAGTCCGGGAACGGCACGGTGTAGCCGAACAGGCGGAACTGGAACGGGATCATGAACATGGCGAAGAACAGCAGCACCAGCCACGGCGCATTGCGGAAGAATTGGGTGGCGCCCCAGGCCAGCGATCTCAAGGTCCGGTTCTCGCCGATCTGCGCCAGACCCAGCAGAATCCCTGCCGCCGTGCCGAGCGCCATGGCAAGCACCGACATGAGGATGTTGAAGCCGAACCCGGACAAGAGCAGCGGCGACCATTTCCAGATCACCTCCAGCGCGGAGAGACGCGCCCCATTGGCCTGGGCGAAGGCTCCGCCGCCCACCACCAGGCTCAGCCCGACGAACCCGACCAGGTGTACGAAGCGCAGGCGCGGCACCCGCCAGCGTGATGGCGCCGGCGGCTTATGGGGCAGCAGGACCGCCATCGGCCGCCCCTCCACCTGCGGGATCGCGTGGGTCCGGCTCATCGCGCCGCCCCCTGGCCGTAGCCGGGAATGGCGAGCGCCTTTTCCCAGCGGTGCATGATGAAGACGAGGATGCCCACCAGCGTCGTGTAGACGCACAACAGCACGATCATCATGACCGGTACATTCTGGCTGTCGGTCCAGATCTGCTTGGAGACATAGAGTGTTTCCGGCACGGCAATGGCATAGGCGAGCGTCGTCGTCTTCAGCAGGTTGACGAGATTATTGTTCAGAGAGGGCAGGCAGATGCGCAGAGCAAGCGGCAGCAGGATGTGGCGGTAGATGCCGAAACGCGTATAGCCGAGCGCCTCGGCCGCTTCCGTGGTGGTGCGCGGCACGGCCTCGATGCCGGAGCGGAAGATCTCCACATTGAAGGCCCCCGCGAACAGAGACAGCGAGACGATGGCCCACTGCACATTGGTCAGCAGCGGAACGCGCATCCCGTCCGCATCCTCGATGCGCGGCAGGATCTGCCCGAGCCCGAAATAGAAGAAGAAGATCTGCACCAAAGGCGGCGTGTTGCGGAAGAGCACCACGAAGCCGTTGACGAGGCCGCGCACGACGCGCAGCGGCGATCCCTGTGCCCAGGCCCCCACGATGCCGATGGCGATGGAGATCAGGATGCAGACGAGGGACAGGTACACCGTCATGCCGAGACCGGACAGGAACCGCTGCCGGTCATAGGCATCATAGACGATGGTGAGATTGATTCCGGTCGTCTCGTAGAGGTCGAGAAACCACTGGGAGATCACGTCCATGGAATGCGTCGCGACGAGCGCGCGGCGGGAGGCCCGCCGCGCCGTGGCCCGTCAGCTTCCCTTATACTTCTCGTGCATGCGCTTGGAGTAGTCCGTGGGCTCGATGCCCCACTTCTTCTCCTCCTGAACGATGAAGCCGGTCTTCATCCAGTCCAGGGTGGTGTCGGTCATGAACTTGGCGAAGGCCTCCTCGCCCGGCGCCACCGCAAGGATCCAGGGCGCTTCCATGACGCCGGGAAGCGGCATGGCGTAATCGGCCGTCCATTCGGAATCCAGAAGCTTTCCCTGGATGAAGGTCTGGTCGTACAGATAGCCGATGCACTCGCCGCCCTTGAGCGCGAAGAGCGGCTTCTCCGAGCCGTCAAACGCCTTCACCTCGGCGCCGTATTTGGCGGAGACCTCCTTGTTGTACCAGGCGCCCGACGTGCCGCAGAGCACCTTCCCCTTCAGGTCTTCCCAGCTGCCCACCTTCGCCTTCTTGGAAAGCAGGATATTGACGGAGTCCGAGTAATATTGCGGGTCAATGGCCAGCGTCACTTTGCGCCGCTCGGGCTTGTCGGACATGGTGGCGATCATCAGGTCGATCTTGCCCTGCTGAAGGAACTCGATCCGGTTGGACGAGACCACCGGCACCAGTTCCAGCTTCACGCCCAGGCGCTTGGCGACGTCGGCGGCGAGATCGGGCTCGATCCCGACAATGGCGCCCGAGGGGTCGCGGAAGCCAAAGGGTTTGTAATCGGCCTTCACGCCGACCACGAGCACGCCCTTCTTCTTCACATTCTCCAGCACATCGGCCTTTGCCGGCAGGGCGGCCGCCATCACGGCGAGGCTGGCGGCAATCAGAAGCTTCTTCATCACGGGCTCCTTCCAGGCGCCGGTGACCCGGCGGGGCGTCCCGGACGGCTGCGCCGCGCGGGACCGGGCAACCAGCTTGCAAGAGCAGGACCAATTGAGAAAGGGGTTTGTTTGTCGTCCAACGAAACCGTCCCTTGCCCGAACGGAATGCATCGCGTGCCTAAGCCATGGGCCGGCCGTGCGGGCGTCGCAGGAATTTACCGCTTGCATTGTGTTTCTGATGATTTATAAAAATCGTCAGTCAACAGGAATAACCGTGTGCCCCCGCTGTCCCGCGCCAAGGAAACCGCCGACGAAACCCGCGAGCGCATCACGCGCGTCGCCGAGGAAATGTTCCGGCGCATGGGCTTCGCGAAGACCGCCGTGGCGGACATCGCAGCGGAACTCGGCATGTCGCCGGCGAACATCTACCGCTTCTTCCCGTCCAAGGTGGCGATCGTGAATGCCATCTGCGCCCGGGCTTTGGCGGAGGTGGAAGATGAAATCCGCGCCATCGTCGCCCGCAAGACCCCGGCGCGCGTGCGCATCCATGACGTCTTCCAATGCGTGTTCGTCTATCACCGCGACAATTTTCTCAGCGAACGGCGCGTGCACGACATGGTGCTGGTCGCCATCGAGGAAAATTGGGACGCCATCCAGGCCCATGTGACTCGGATGGAAGCGACCGTGCAAGGACTGATCGAGGAAGGCATCGCGGAGAAGGTCTTCGTTCCGCATGATGCGGCACCCACGGCCGCCGTCTTCATGGATGCCCTGGCGAAATTCTGCCATCCGATCCTGATCGCCGAAGACATCGACCAGGATCTTGAGGCCCAGCAGCACCGCGTCATTTCCTATCTGCTGCGCAGCATCGAGGTGGAACGCACGCCCCTGTGACGGGGCGCGGGTCCTCAAGCTGAGTGCTCCGGCCACATCCGGCGGGGCGAGTCATGCGTAATGCGTGAACAAAATCGAAAATTATCAATCGTGATCGATCAGTCCTCAGGAGTGCTCATGTCCGCGCTTGGCCCCCTGCCCCGTTACGCCGCGCTTCCGCTGGCTGGATTGCTCGCGGGCTTGCTCTCCGGCTGCGGCAATCCCGCGCCGGCCGAACAGGCCGGCCCCCCACCCCGTCCGGTCCAAGTGGTGGAAGCGAAGCTCCAGCCGCTGGAAGCGGACACCACCTTTGTCGGTGTCATTCGCGCCCGAAGGGAGATCGACCTGTCCTTCCAGGTGGGCGGCAAGGTCAGCCAGCGCCTCGTTGAAGTGGGCGACCGCGTCGCCGCCGGCCAGCCCGTCGCCAAGCTCGACCCCAAGGATCTCGCGCTGCAACTGGAAAGCGCGGAAGCGGAATTCGCCGCCGCCACCGCCAATTTCAACCAGACCACGGCGGAAGACTCTCGCTACCGCACGTTGACCCAGCGCGGCTTCGCCTCCAACGCCGATCTCGACCGCAAGAGCGTCGCCAAGGAGGAGGCGGTGGGTCGGCTGGAACGGGCAAAGCGCTCGCTGGACCTTTCGCGCAATCAGCGCGCCTATGCCGACCTCGCCGCCGGTGTCGATGGCGTGGTGATCTCCACCTCGGTCGAGCCCGGCCAGGTGGTGACCTCGGGCCAGACCGTGGTGCGCATCGCTTTGCTCGAAGGCAAGGAGGCCGCTGTCGCGCTGCCCGAAACCGCGCTGGCCGCCGCCCGCGCCGGCACCGCGACGGTAACGCTCTGGGCCGATCCCGGCCGCGTCTACCGCGCCCATCTGCGGGAATTGTCACCCCAGGCGGATGCCACCAGCCGCACCTACACGGCCCGCTTCACCCTGGATGATCCGGACGAGCGGGTCGCATTGGGCATGACCGCCACCGTCACCTTGCGTGCGCCGGGGACCGTGGATGTGGCCCGCCTCCCCCTGTCCGCCGTGTTCGACCGGGGCGCCGGGCCGCGCGTCTTTGTGGTGGAAGCGGGGACGAACGCGCTTGAGGCACGGCCGGTGCAGATCGCTGGCTACACCTCGGACGAGGCCCTCATCTCCAGCGGCGTGGCTGCTGGCGACAAGGTGGTCGCCATGGGCGCGCAGACCCTTGAGCCCGGGCGCGCCGTGCGCACCGTGGCCGCCGCGCGCTGAGGAGGCTCACATGGGGAGCTTCAACCTGTCCGAATGGGCCATCCGCCATAAGGTGCTGACCCTGTTCGCCATTCTCCTGCTCTCGGCATCGGGGATCTATTCCTACTTCAATCTCGGGCGCGCCGAGGATCCCTCCTTCACCATCAAGGTGATGGTGGTCAGCGCGGCCTGGCCCGGCGCCACGGCCGACGAGATGCAGCAACAGGTGGCCGACCCCATCGAGAAGAAGCTGCAATCCCTGCCGCATCTGGACAAGCTGGAAAGCTATTCGCGCCCCGGTGTGTCCATCATCCAGGTGGTGCTGCGGGACAATACGCCCGCCAAACAGGTACCCGACCTCTGGTATCAGGTGCGCAAGAAGGTGGGCGACGTGCAGAGCGATCTGCCCAATGGCGTGCTCGGCCCCTTCTTCGACGACGAATATGGCGACGTCTATTCTGCCCTCTACATCCTGTCCGGCGACAAGGTCGCCCCCGCCGAATTGAAGCGGCAGGCCGAAGCCATGCGCCAGAAGCTGCTGCGGGTGGAGGATGTGGAAAAGGTGGACCTGATCGGCGAGCGGCCCGAGCGCATCTATATCGAGTTCAGCCACGCCCGCCTGGCGACGCTCGGCATCACGCCCCAGCAGATTTTCCAGAGCCTCGCCCGCCAGAATGCGGTGGTGGCGGGCGGCGCGGTCGATACCAAAGCGGACCGCATCAATCTGCGCCTCACCGGCGCCGTCACCGGCGTCGATGCCATCGCGGCGGTGCCCGTGAAGGCGGGGGACGCGGTGTTCCGCCTCGGCGATGTCGCCACCGTGCGGCGCGGCTATGAGGATCCCCCCTCCTACATTGTGCGCCAGCATGGGCGCGATGCCATCGGCATCGGCGTGTCCATGTCCTCGGGCGCCAACATCATCACGCTGGGCGGGCACCTGAAGACCGCCATGGACGCGGCCATCTCTGAACTGCCGGTGGGCATCGACGTGACGCAGGTCGCGGACCAGCCCCACATCGTCGGCGAGTCCGTGGGCGAATTCCTGAAGACCTTCGCGGAAGCCCTGGTGATCGTGCTGGTGGTGAGCTTCCTGTCGCTCGGCTTTCGGACCGGGATCGTGGTCGCCCTGTCGGTCCCGCTGGTGCTGGCGATCGTCTTCCTCGTCATGTTCGCGGACGGCATGGACCTGCACCGCATCACGCTCGGCGCGCTGATCATCGCCCTCGGCTTGCTGGTGGACGACGCCATCATCGCCATCGAGATGATGGTGGTGAAGATGGAGGAAGGCTGGGACCGCGTGAAGGCGGCAAGCTTCGCCTGGACCTCCACCGCCTTTCCCATGCTCACCGGCACGTTGGTCACCGCCGCCGGCTTTCTGCCGGTGGGCTTCGCCAAATCCTCCTCCGGCGAATATGCCGGCGGCATTTTCTGGGTGGTGGGCATCGCGCTCATCGCCTCCTGGTTCGTAGCGGTGATCTTCACGCCCTATCTCGGCACGGTGCTGCTGCCGGACTTCAAGAAGACGGGCGGCCATGGCGGGCACGAAGCCTATGACGGACGGCTCTATCGCGCCTTCCGCCGGGTGCTGGGTGCGTGCCTGCGCCACCGTTTCCTGGTGCTCGCGGTGACCTTCAGCCTGTTCGGCCTCTCGCTCGCGGGCTTCGGCTTCGTCCAGCAGCAATTCTTCCCAACCTCCACCCGCACCGAGTTGTTCCTGGAGATGCGGCTGCCCGAGGGCACCTCCATCACCGCGACGCAGGCGACCGCCCGCAAGGCCGAGGCGCTGATCGGCGAGAGCGACCCGGACATCCTGTCCTCCACCTCCTATATCGGCCAGGGCGCGCCGCGCTTCTGGCTCGGCCTCAACCCGGTGCTGCCCAATCCGAACTTCGCGCAGATCGTCATCGTCACGAAGGATGTGGAGGCCCGCGAGCGGGTGAAGGCGCGCCTCGACGCGGCGCTGGCGGAGGGCGCGCTCTCCGAAGCACGGGCGCGCGTCGACCGCTTCGTGTTCGGCCCGCCGGTCGGCTTCCCGGTGCAGTTCCGCGTGGTCGGACCGGACCCGGCGAAGGTGCGGGACATTGCCGAGAAGGTGCGTCAGGTGATGGCGCGCGATCCCAGCGTCATCGATCCGCACCTGAATTGGGGCGAGCAGGTCAAGTCCATCACCTTGCAGGTGGACCAGGACCGCGCCCGCGCCATCGGCCTTACGCCGAGCGATGTGGCGGAGACGCTTCAGACCCTGCTGTCGGGCTACACGGTCACCCAGCATCGGGAAGGCAATCTGCTGATCGATGTGGTGGCGCGTGCCGTGCCCGAGGAGCGGGTCAACCTGGAGCACCTGCCGAGCCTCACGGTGGCGACGCTGAAGGGCGTGCCCGTGCCGCTCTCCCAGGTGGCCCGCATCGCCTATGGCGCGGAAGAACCCATCTTCTGGCGGCGCGACCGCGATCTGGTGCTCACCGTGCGCGGTGACGTGAAGGACGGAATTCAGCCGCCCGACGTGACCGCCCGCATCCTGCCGCAGCTTGCCGCCCTGAAGGCGAGCCTGCCGCCGGACTATCGCATCGAGATCGGCGGCTCGGTGGAGGAAAGCGCCAAGGCGAACGCGTCGCTCGCGGCGGTCTTCCCGGTCATGATCATCGTCATGCTCACGCTGCTGATGATCCAGCTCCAGAGCTTCTCGCGGCTCGCCCTTGTGCTGCTGACTGCGCCCCTCGGCCTCATCGGCGCGACGGCGGCCCTGCTGATCGCGGACAAGCCGTTCGGCTTCGTGGCTCTGCTCGGCCTCATCGCGCTTGCCGGCATGATCATGCGCAACACGGTCATCCTGGTTGACCAGATCGACCGCGACATCGCGGCCGGCCATGCCCCGGCCGAGGCCATCGTGGACGCGACCCTGCGGCGCACGCGCCCCGTGGTGCTTACGGCACTGGCCGCCGTGCTGGGCATGATCCCACTGGCGGAAAGCACCTTCTGGGGACCCATGGCCATCACAATCATGGGCGGCCTCGTGGTCGCCACCGTTCTCACCCTGCTGGTGGTGCCGGCCATGTATGCCACCATGTTCCGCGTGCGGGTCATGGCCCCGGCCCCGGAGCCGGCACCGCCTCCGCCGGACTCCGCAGACG
>JBFMAV010000058.1:0-28285 GCA_040755535.1 Pseudomonadota bacterium
TTTTCGCGGATGAGGGCGCGGGTTTCCGGGATCCCGTAGATCTCCACGAAGGAGCCGAAACGCGGGCCTTTCTGTTCGCCCAGCAGCACCTGATAGATGGTGTTGAACCATTCGACCGAAATGCCCGGCTTCTCGGGCGTCGCGCCCTTGGCCTTCAGGTCCTGATAGCGCGGGATCGGGCGAGCGACGTCATAAAGGACGTTCTGGATCTCGTCCGCAGACGCAGTTTCCGGCAACGCGCCAAGGGCGGCATGGAGGCTTTCCAACGCCGCCCGCTCCACCTCGTCCGGTGCGCGGAACCGCTTGTTGGGCTCCACGAACGCCTTGAAGTAGCGCACCGCATAGGTGACCAGCTCGGCAAGCTTGGGATGGGTCTGGGCGGACACGCCGGGCACATGGCGCCGCAGAAAGCCCCACAGAACGTCCTCGTCCTCGGCGTTCGAGGCGGACGCGAGATTGAGCAGCATGGTGTAGGAAACCGGCATCTCCACCTGCGGCGGGTTGCCGGCATGGATGTGCCAGACGGGATTGGCGAGGCGCGCCTTCCAATCCTGCGTCGCATAGCGCGCGAGGAAGCTGAAATACTCGTCCACCGCCTTCGGGATGACGTCGAAATGCAGCTTCTTGGCCGAGCGCGGCGACTGGAACATGTAGAGCGCCAGGCTCTCGGTGCTGGCATAAGTCAGCCATTCGTCGATGGTCAGGCCGTTGCCCTTGGACTTGGAAATCTTCTGCCCGTTCGCATCGAGGAAGAGTTCGTAGACATAATGCTCGGGCGGCTCGGCGCCGAGCACTTCGCAGATCTTGTCATAGACGGGCGCGTTGGACTGGTGGTCCTTGCCGAACATTTCGAAATCGACCCCGAGCGCCGCCCAGCGGGCGCCGAAATCCGGCTTCCATTGCAGCTTCACGGCGCCGCCGGTGACGGGGAGCGTCTTGTCCTCGCCGTCCTCGTCGGTGAAGGTGATGGTTCCGGCCTTCGCATCCACGGTCTTCAGAGGCACATAGAGCACCCGCCCGCTGACCGGGGAGATGGGCAGGAAGGGGCTGTACGTGGCCTGCCGCTCCTCGCCGAGGGTCGGCAGCATCACCTCCATGATGGCGTCGTACTTTTCCGCCGCGCGCAGGAGCACGGCGTCGAGCTTGCCGGACTTGTAATAGTCGGTGGCGCTGGCGAATTCATAGTCGAACCCGAAGGTGTCGAGGAAGCGGCGCAGCATGGCGTTGTTGTGGTCGCCGAAGCTGGCATAGCCGCCGCCGAACGGGTTTGGCACCGAGGTCAGCGGCATCTGGAGATAGGGCTCCAGCGCCGCCCGGTCAGGGACATTGTCCGGAATCTTGCGCATCCCGTCCATGTCGTCCGAGAAGCACAGCAGGCGGGTCTTGATCGTGTCGTCGGTCAGGATGCGGAAGGCGTGGCGGACCATGGTGGTGCGCGCCACCTCACCGAAGGTGCCGATATGGGGCAGGCCCGAGGGACCATAGCCGGATTCGAACAGCACTTCGTCCTTGGGCCGCCGCTTCAGCCGCGCGACGATCTTGCGGGCCTCCTCGAACGGCCAGGCCGTGGCGGTCTCCGCGACGGCGCGCAATTCGCGGGCAAGGTCGGCGGGCGCGGCATCAGCGGGCGAGGCGGTCATGGATCAAAGCTCCGGAAGCGGGCCGCGACCTTAGTCAAGGCGCGCTTCCGGCGTCAACGCGGGAGCGGCCCGGGAGGGGTCAACGCGCCTCCTCTCCCGCCCCGCGCGTGCGGACGCTAATAGAAGCTGATGGGAAACCAGCGCAGATAGAGGTCGGCGTAGACGCCCTTTTCCCAGATCCGCTGCAGGGCATAGTCGATGGCCCGGCGCAGCGGCGCATTGCCCGCCTTCACCGCGACCGCCAGTCCGTCGCCGAAGAAGCGGCTTTCGGTGAAAGGTCCGCCCACGAAACCGCAGCAATTGGCCGATGATGTTCCGTTGAGCCACAGCGACAAGCCGATCCCATCGCCGAACAGCAGTTCCGCCTCGCCCTTGCGTACGGCCTCCCGCGCGGCGGCCGCGTCGGGATAGGGTCGAATCGCCGCCTCCTTGAAGAAATCGCGCAGATAGGCCTCGTGGGCCGTTCCGGCGACCACCGCCACGCTCTTTCCCGCCACTTTGGCGGGCGTGATGTCGCCACCGGCGCTGGTGCGCCGTGCTGCGAACCGCGCGGGCGTTCCGAGATAGCGTTCCGAAAAATCCGCTTTCTGGCGCGCGGCCGGCGTTGCGGCGAGGCCTGCAATGGCCGCGTCTCCCTTGTTTTCCTCAAGACCGGGAAGAACATCCACAAAGGGCACGGCCTGGATTGTGCAGGTCGCCGACAGTTCCGCGCAGATGGCGCGCGCAAGGTCCACGTTGAACCCCATCAGGGCACCGTCGCCGGTGACGAAATTGAAGGGGGGATAATCATCCGTCGTGAGGAAGCGGATGGAGGTCGGCAATTGCGCAGCGTCCGGCCGCTCCAGCCGGCGCTCCACGTTCCAGAAATTCGGCACGCCTGCGGGCAAGGGGGGGCCGGGAACCTGCGACATGGCCGGCGCCACACCTGCGACCAAAAGCAGCAAACAAAGCGCCCCGCACCGCCAAGTAGCGCGTGACCGGATGGGAGGTTTCATCGTAGGGTTTAAACCTGTCTGGAAGGGGCACTGAGGGGCCGCATGTTGGGCGAGGGCGATGCGCGCCGCAAGGCGCCCCCACTGCCGAAGCCCCTGCCGGGCAAGAATGGCGCGGCAATGTCTGCTGCGGATGACCTCCCGGCAGAACTCGCTGCGCTTCGATCCCGTTTTCACCCGGACGTGTTGCATTGGGCCCTGCGCCGTGCCCGGCAGGTGGGCGTGGGCGGCGACGAAGTTCTCCTCCAGGCCGGGTTGGTCACCGCCGACGAATTGGCCCGGGCCCATGCCGATCATCTCGGCCTCCCGCTTGCCCTGCTGCCGGGCCGCCATGTCGCCGGGGCCCGTCTGCACATCTCTTCGCAAAGGGCCGCCACAGCCTTGCGCGCGGGTGTCGTCCCGCAGCGGAGCGCGCAGGGGCTCGGCTTCATCCTCGCCCCGCGCGGAAAATCCATTCGCAAGCTGGCAAATGATCTAGCCTTGGAGCCGCGTGCCGACCTCTCGCTGGCGGCCCCCGAGCGCTTGCGCGGGGCGATTGCAGCGTGGGCCCGGCAGGCACTGGCCTGGCAGGCGTCTGAGCAACTGCGCCACGCCATGCCGCATCTGAGCGCGGCCAACATCCCGCGTGGCCGCACACTCGGGGCGGTGCTGGCCTTCGCCGCCACCGCTTTGCTCGCCCTCGGCGTCGTGGCCCCGGCGGAACTCGGGCTATGCGCCGTCGTCACCCTCTCGCTCCTGTTTCTGTGCGTCATGGGATTGCGGCTGGCCGGCTGCCTCGTGCCGGAAGCCGCGCAGATGCCGGCTCGGATCGCCGACCGCGACCTGCCGGTCTACAGCGTGCTCGTGCCGCTCTACCGCGAGGCTGCGGTGGTCCCTCGACTGGTATCCGCGCTGCGGGAGCTCGACTATCCACCGGAAAAGCTCGACATCAAGCTGGTGGTGGAGCCGGATGACGTCGATACGCAGCGCGCGCTGGCCGCACAGGCTTTGTCGCCGTCTTTCGAAGTGCTGGTTGCGCCCGCATCCGGTCCGCGCACCAAGCCGAAGGCTTTGAATGCCGCATTGCCGTTCGCACGAGGCCGCTTCGTCGCCATTTTCGATGCTGAGGATCGGCCCGAGCCCGGTCAGTTGCGCGCCGCGCTGGAGGCTTTCCGACGCGGCGGTGCCCGGCTCGCCTGCGTCCAGGCCAGGTTGGTGGTGGACAATCCGCTGGACAGTTGGGTCTCGCGGCATTTCGCGGTGGAGTATTGCGCCCAATTCGACGTGCTGGTGCCCGCGCTGGCAGCCATGCGGTTGCCGATCCTGCTTGGCGGGACGTCCAACCATTTCCGGCGCGCGGCGCTGGAACAGGCGGGGGCTTGGGACGCTTACAATGTCACCGAGGACGCCGACCTCGGCCTGCGCCTCATCCGCGCCGGCTGGGAGGTGGACGTCATCGCCGCCGATACGCTGGAAGAGGCGCCCGTTCGGATCGGCGCCTGGCTGCGCCAGCGCACGCGCTGGATGAAGGGGTGGGCACAGACCATCTTGGTTCATGGCCGAAATCCAGCCGCCCTGGTGCGCCAGATCGGGCCGGCCCGGGCCTTCGCCGCTCTGCTGCTGACGGTCGGTCCGTTCGCCGCCATGGCCATCCACCCCATCAGCCTCGTCAATGTGATCTGGCACTTCGCGCAAGGCGGACGGGACGGGCCTTCAGCGGCGGAAGCACTGGCGCTGGCCTTGTCCTATGCCAATCTGCTGATCGGCTATGCGGCCACCCTTCTCGTCAGCCTGGTCGGCCTGAGGCGGCGGAAGCGCCTGGGAGAGGCCTGGATTCTCCTGACGCTGCCGCTTTACTGGATCCTTCAAAGCGTCGCGGTTTGGCGGGCGCTGATCGATCTCGTGCGCGACCCCTATCGCTGGGACAAGACCGAGCACGGCCTCGCCCAGCGGCCGGCGACGCAACAGGTCACAGAAGCCGCTTCAAATCCGCCGCTGCCTCAGCCGGCGGCCGCTTGGCGTTGAACGGCGCGAGGAAGGTGCCGTTCTTGTCCATGAGATACACCACGGCCGTGTGGTCCATGGTGTAGTCCCCCCCGCTCAGAGGCACCTTGCGCGAATAGACCCGATAGGCGCGCTTGATGGCGTCGATCTGCTCGGGCGTCCCGGTCAGCGCCCGCAATTGCGGGCTGAAGGACGAGAGATAGGCTTTCAGCGCCTCCGGCGTGTCGCGCTCGGGGTCCACCGAAACGAAGAAGGCTTGCACCTTCCCCGCGTCTGGCCCCAGCGCCTGGAAGATTTCCGACATTTCGAACAGCGCGGTCGGACAGATGTCGGGGCAATGGGTGAAGCCGAAGAAGATAAGCGTCGGCTTGCCCTTCAGCGCCGCCTCGGTGACCGGCGCGCCATTCTGATCGACCAGCGAGAACGGCCCGCCAACGTTGGCCGTGCCGCTGACCGATGGGCTCTTGGCGGAGGGAAGAAGCGCGGTCGCGGCCACCACCAGAATGAGAGCGCCGCAGGCGAAGGCGGCAAACAGGGCGATGATCCTGGTACGGGCGGACATGCGACATTTCCTCGTGCGCCGCCCTCCGGGCCGGCGGCCAGTGGCGGGAGCGAAGGGTGGGAGGTCGGGACACAGCTCCAGGTGAAATCAGAAACAGGCCGCAAGGCCCGCCGACAGCGTCTCGAAAAAGACCGAGGTGCCGTTCTTCACCCATAGCATCCCCGCCGCCGCGAGCAGCATCAGGAACAGGGCGGAGCCCGCCGCCACCAGCAAACGAACGGCCAGGGTCGAGCCGCGCTTCGCCCGCGCTTCGGCGGGGCCGGCGGACGCAGTGGCGCGGGACAGCGTCATAGGCAAGGGGCGAGGGCCTTGTGAAACCATGAGCAAGTCTAACCAATGGGGCGTCGCGCCGCCAGACGCGGCCATGCAAGGCTGCGTGATCATCCATGCTCCCGCGCGGCGTTGACGGGGCGCAAGGCCGCGCCTAACGTGAAACCATGTTCCGTTCCATGGGAAATAAGCGCCCCTCCACGGGGTGCGGGCTGCGAATTCGCCGCCCGGTCGAGCTTCTCGGCCGGGCCCGCTGACGCACGCTTATCGCTCCCACTGGAACTGCCCCATGTCTGTCCCCTTTGTCGCGCCGTCCGGCGCAGCGCCCCGCCGTCTCGTGATCGAGACCGAGCCCGAGACCAATGCCCTGTTGCGGGTGCTGGAGCCGTTCGTGATCCACAATGTCCTGCCCGCCCGCGTGGATGCCGAGTGCCCGGGAGAGGCCGGCGCCGTGAGGATTACCGTTCATTTCGACGCCCCCGACGCGCTCGCTCAGCGCCTTGAAGCCCGCATTTCCACGCTGGTCTGTGTGCGCGAGGCACGGCTGAGCGGAGGCTGGGGCGCCAGCCGGCCCGTCGACGCCGCGGCCTGAGCGGACCCATGGGCGCCATTTTCGTCGACATCGCCTACATCATCATGCCGGTCTTCGGGCTGGTGGCGATCGGCTTTCTCTCCGCGAAGGTGGGGCTTATCTCGGACAAGGCGTCGGACGGCCTGGCGGAATATGTGTTCGGCCTCGCGGTTCCGATCCTGATCTTCAAGACCCTGAGCGAGTCGCGCATGCCGGACGCTCAGCCGTGGGGCTATTGGATCGCCTATTTTGCCGGCGCCTTCGCGGTGTTTGCCATTGCCATGGCGCTGGCCCGTGGACCGTTCAAGCGCGGCCATACCGAGGCTGTGATCCACGGTTTCTCGGCCGGCCAGTCTAACACGGTCTTCCTCGGCGTTCCGCTGATCCTCAACGCCTATGGGGAGGAAGGGGCGGTACCCCTGTTCCTGCTCATCGCCATCCACCTGCCCGTCATGCTGGTGGCGGCGACGCTTCTGGTGGAGGGGAATGCGGGTTTCTCGCTGAAGACCCTCAAGCGGCTGGTGCGCGCGCTGGCCCTCAATCCGATTCTGATCGGCATCTATGCCGGCGCGCTGGGGCGGGTCTTCGACGTGCAGGTGACCGGGGTTCCCGACCAGATCCTCGATCTTCTCGCGGCCTCCGCCTCGCCCTGCGCGCTGGTCTCGCTGGGCCTCGCGCTCAATCGCTACGGCCTGTCCGGGGACTTCAAGGCCAGCCTATCCATCGCCGGCCTCAAGCTTCTGGTCCATCCGGCGCTGGTGCTTCTGCTTGCCATGCTGCTGCCCATGCCGCCGGTCTGGGCGGGCGTGGCGGTGTTGTTCGCGGCCATGCCCTGCGGCATCAACGCCTATCTGCTGGCGCAGCGTTATGGGGTGGGCGTGACGACCAGCTCCAGCGCTGTGTCGCTCTCCACCGCGCTCGGCTTCCTGACCATCGCCTTCTGGCTGTTCGTGCTGGACGTGGGCTGAGGGCGCAGCCCGCTCAGGCGGCGGGCGATCCCTCGGCGTCCTGCGGCTCCGGCTCCGCGCGGGCGCTGCGCGGCGGCAGATTGATGAGCCGGCGGATATCGTCAGGTGTCGCGCCCGTGCTGCGGAACGTGGCGAGGCTGCGCGCGCCACTGCTCTTGGCGAGCTTCTTGCCGTCGATGTCCAGGATCAGACGGTGGTGGTGATAGACCGGCGCCGGCATGCCGAGGAGTTCCTGGAGCAGGCGGTGAATGGACGTGGCCTGGAACAGGTCGCGTCCCCGTATCACATGGGTCACACCCTGCGCCGCATCGTCGAGCACGCAAGCGAGATGATAGCTCGCGGGGGCGTCCTTGCGGGCCACCACCACATCGCCCCACGCCAAGGGATCCGCCGTCACGGAGACCGGGCGGCCGAGAGGATTGCCCTGGGCCTCCTGCCAGTAAATGGTGCCGACCCGTCCCACCGCCCGCGCCATGTCGAGGCGCAGGACATAGGGCGCGCCGGAGTCCCGCCGGCGCTGGCGCTCCTCATCCGGGATTTCCTGCCGGCGGAACGGATAGAGAGGGACGCCATCCGGATCGCGCGGCCAGGATCCCGCCAGTTCGCGGTGGATCGCGGCGCGGGAAATCTCGGCGCGGCTTTCGAAGGCCGGATAGACAAGGCCCTCGGCCTCCAGCCGCGCGAGAGCTGCGGCATAATCGGCCAGGCGGTCGGACTGCCGGATGGGCGGCTCACTCGGGGGGCAGCCGAGCCAGTCGAGATCCGTCAGGATCCCGGCCTCGAACTCCGGCCGGGCGCGTTCGGTGTCCACGTCCTCGATGCGCACCAGGAAACGCCCGCCGGACACTTCGGCGGCGCGATGGTTCACCAGGGCGGAGAAGGCATGGCCGAGATGAAGCGGCCCGTTGGGGCTCGGGGCAAAACGGCAGACGAAGGACATGGCTCCGCGCTTCCTCGGGTGACGCTGTCGGGATTATCGACCACAATTGGATGGATTTTATCATGCCTCGCGGTGCCTGCACCGTACCTGAGGCGGGAGATGCTGCCATTCTGGACCTATCGGAGCCTCGCCTTACGGACCAAGCCGTGTTCGACGGCGCGCTGGACCGCCTCCTCATGGCGGACGAGCGTCTTCTGCCCCTCGTGGCCGAAGCCGGGCGCCCCGCCCTGCGCCAGCGCCCGCCGGGATTTGCCGGCCTCGCTGCAGTGGTCATCGCCCAGCAATTGTCCGTGTCGGCGGCGCGCGCCATCGAGGCCCGGGTCACGGCGACGCTCGGCGGCACGCTGGCGCCCGAAGCTCTGTTGCGTGCTGATGCAGAGACCCTGCGGGCCGCCGGACTGTCGGCCGCCAAAATCCGCACGCTCACCGCCATTGCCAAGTCTCTGGACGAGGGGATCGTTGATCTTGCAGCCGTGGGGACCATGGATGCGGATGCAGCGGCGGCCTATCTGACGCGCCTGCCCGGCATCGGCACCTGGACCGCCGACATCTACCTGCTGTTCTGCCAGGGACGGGCCGATGCCTTTCCGCCCGGCGACCTGGCGCTCCAGGTGGCGGCCGGCGACGCCTTCGCGCTTCCCGCCCGGGCCAGCGCCCAGGGCCTTGCGGCCATCGCCGAGGATTGGCGCCCGCTGCGTGGCGTTGCCGCCCATCTGCTGTGGGCCTTCTATGGCGCCCGCCGTCGGCGCACGGGAGCACCCACCGGATGAGCGCGCCGAACCAACTCGACGGCCCGCGCCTGCCGCCCCGATCCGGCGTGGCGCGCTCACTTCTTGTCCTGCTGCACGGCTATGGCGCCGACGGACGGGACCTGATGGACCTCGCGCATGTCTGGAGCGACATTCTTCCGGATACCGCGTTCGTGGCGCCCCATGCGCCGGACCCGTGCGGACAGGCGCCGGTCGGTCGCCAGTGGTTCGCGCTCGACGACCTGGACCTGCGCCGGCTGGCGCTGGGTGTCGAGGGCGCCCTGCCGATGCTGGACCGTTTCCTGGACGCCGAATGCACCCGCTGGGGTGTCGCGCCCGACCGGCTTGCGCTCGCGGGATTCAGCCAGGGCACCATGATGGCGCTGGGCGTGATGTCGCGGCGCTCGACCCCGCCCGCCGCTGTGATCGGGTTTTCCGGGCTTCTGGCCCATCCTCCCGCACAGGGGAGCGCGAAGCCGTGCCCCGTGTGCCTGATCCATGGGACAGAAGACAGCTTGGTTCCGCCCGAAGCCCTGTTCGCCTCGGCCTATGGGCTTGCCGCCGCCGGCATTCCCGCCGAGTGGCACCTGTGTCCCGGGCTCGGGCACGGCATTGACGCGCGCGGCCTCTCCATCGCCGGGTCCGTCCTGGCGGACGCATTGGCGCCAAAGCCTTGAGCCGGCTTATTCCTGATGCTCAAGATGCTTCACAAGATTGACATGGTCCATATAGAGTATCGCGGCGCGCCGAGGGGCCTGCGGCCGATTCGGTGCGGAGGGTGAGGAGTTCCGACCCTTGACGGCAGCCGTAACCCCAGGTTCTTGGCCGGCTCTCGTGCTCAACGCGGATTATCGTCCGTTGAGCTACTACCCTCTGTCTGTCTGGTCGTGGCAGGACGCCATCAAGGCCGTGTTCCTCGACCGGGTGAACATTGTCGAATATTACGACAAGGCCGTGCGAAGTCCCGGTTTCGAGATCCGGCTTCCCAGCGTCGTTTCACTGCGCACCTTCGTCAAGCCGGCTCGGCATCCGGCATTTACCCGTTTCAATGTTTTCCTGCGCGACCGCTTCACCTGCCAATATTGCGGCTCGCGCGAGGACTTGACCTTCGACCACCTCATTCCCCGATGCCGCGGCGGGCAGACAACGTGGGAAAACGTGGTGGCGGCTTGTTCGCCCTGCAATCTGCGCAAGGGCAGCGCCATGCCCGGCGATGCCGATATGTGGCCGGCACAGATGCCCTTCGCCCCGACCGTTCATGACCTGCACCAGAACGGCCGCCAGTTCCCGCCCAATTACCTGCACCAGAGCTGGCTCGACTATCTCTACTGGGACACCGAGCTCGATCCGTAGGGATGAAGGCCGCTGCGTCGCGATTTAAGCGCGCTGGCTTGAAGCGCGCACCTCCCGCGTGCTCCGCGCGCCCACAATGGCCACGACCGCCAGACCGGCCGCAATCACCGCATTCCATCCCGCCATGGAGAGGCCGAACAGGCGCCAGGCCGCTTCGTCGCAGCGCGGCACATGGGCGGTCTTGAGGGCGGACATAATGTCGCTGACCGCCACGGGCGCGCTGCCGCTGCAGGCGGTCGGTCCCTGCCAGAAGCGCCACTCGATGCCCGCGTGATACAGGGCGAGACCCATGTTCCCCAGCATGAGCGCGGCCAGCAGCCACAAGCCGGCCCGAACGCCGCGCGGGCCGAGGCGCGGCGCGCCGAGGGCCAGCAGAAGGCCAAGCGGGGCGGCCACATAATAGGGAATACGCTGGTCGAGGCACAGCGGGCAGGGCGTCAGCCCCACCACCAATTGGAAGAACCACGCGGCCGCCAGCGCGGCGCCGGCACCCAGCGCCACACCAAGGCACGCGACAGCAGGAAAGCGAAGAGGGATCATGGTCTCAACATCTTAAGGGGCGCAGGGCGGGATACCGGTATCGCGGAGCGACGTCCGCTCACATTTAAGGCATTGGCCGCATTGAATTACATTGGCCTAACTACAATCTATAACAGTGGCAATGTGGCGGCCTTCGCGCTATACCTTATGCCAGCTATGGGTGGCGCGGCGGCGCCGATGACCTTCGAGAATGCAGACCTGACCATGACAGACACCCTTCGCAGCCGGCCTGGAGTGACCGACGGGTTCTCGCTTCGCTCCCTCCAGGCGGGGCCTGATGCTGTTCTGCCCGTTGCCCAATTGCGGGACGTCTCGACCTCGCGGCGCACCGGATGCCCGTTCCACGACGTGCGCGAGATGCTGCGCGAAGTGGGCCTGCGCCCGACCCGCCAGCGCCTCGCCCTCGGCTGGCTGCTGTTCGCCAAGGGTGACCGCCATGTCACCGCCGAAATGCTCCACGAGGAAGCCATTCGCGCCCGGTTCCCGGTGTCGCTGGCGACCGTCTACAACACGCTGCACCAGTTCACTGAAGTGAGCCTGCTGCGCGAAGTGGCCGTGGACGGCTCCAAGACCTATTTCGACACCAATGCCTCGGACCATTACCACTTCTATGTGGAAGGCCATAACGAGTTGGTCGATATCCCCGAGCAGGACGTGATGGTGGATCGCTTGCCCGAGCCGCCGGAAGGCTTCGAAGTGGCCCGCGTGGACGTCGTCGTGCGCCTGCGGCGCAAGAGCGGCAAGGCCTGAGCTAGTCCAGCAGATCCAGCCCCTGTTGAGATGGAGCGGCGCCCTGGGGGCGCCGTTTTCGTTTGGACATCTGAAGATTGAGGCGCGGTTCGTCGCGTGGGCGCCAGCCCGCCCCTCCCCGGCCCGGCATTGTTTCCTGAGATCGGTTCCTCGTGCGGGCGCCTCAGCAAAAACCGCGAGCGCAGCGATATTGATCGCCTGATAAATAATTCTTGACGCCGACCCCGACGCCAGCAAATCTAGGCGCGATCAAGGATCGCCCGCAAAGAGGCGCCCCGCACCGAGGGAGACGGAAGATGTCGGACGACAGACCGGCGCCGACGCGCCGCGCGCTTGTCATCGGCGGCTCCATGGCCGGCCTGTTCACCGCCCTCAGCCTGTCGCGCGACGGGTGGGACGTCCATGTGTTCGAGCGCATCGGCTCGGAACTCTCCGGCCGTGGGGCCGGCATCGTCACCCATGCCGAATTGCTGGACATACTGAACCGCTGCGGCGTGGACGGTGCCGCCGCCAAGGTTGGCGTGTTCGTGCCCGGGCGGCGGGTGTTCGGTCGCGATGGGGCGCTGATGGGATCGCTCGACCTGCCGCAGGTCGTCACCTCCTGGGGCCATCTCTATGCCGTGCTGCGCGCGGCCTGGCCGGCGGAGCGTTACCATCACGGCCGCATGCTGGTGCGGGTCGAGGAGACGGGCGCGGCGGTGCGCGCGCATTTTCAGGACGGGAGCGTCGCTGAGGGCGATTTGCTGGTGGCGGCGGACGGAATCGCCTCCTCGGTGCGCCAGCAAATGGCCCCGGATGTGCAGCCCGCTTACGTGGGCTATATCGCTTGGCGCGGCCTGGTGCCCGAGGCTGACCTTTCCGAAACGACGCGCGCGGATCTCGCGGATTATTTCGCCTTCAGCCTGCCGCCCGGCGAGCAGATGCTGGGCTATCCCGTCGCCGGGCCGGATGAGGCGCTGGAACGCGGGCAGCGGCGGTTCAATTTCGTCTGGTATCGCCCGGCACCGGCCGACAGCGTGTTGCCGGACCTGCTCACGGACACTGAGGGAGTGCGGCACGCCCTGTCGATCCCGCCCAACCGAATCCGGCCCGATGTAATCGCGGCTCTGCGTGAGGCGGCGCGCGCGGTGCTCTCGCCCCAGTTTGCCGAAGTGGTGGAACGCACCGCCCATCCCTTCATCCAGGTGATCCAGGATCTGGCCTCCCCGCGCATGCTGCTCGGCCGGCGCACGGTGCTGATCGGCGATGCCGCCTTCGTGGCGCGGCCGCATGTGGGCATGGGCGTGACCAAGGCGGCGGGCGATGCCGATGCCCTGGCCCGTCATCTGCGCACCGGCGACGATATCGAGACCGCGCTGGCGGCCTTCGCGGCGGAACGCGGTCCCTATGGCGCGGCGGTGGTGCGCCGGGCGCGCCACCTCGGGGCCTATCTCCAGTCGGATCGGCCAAGCGCGGAGGAACGCGCGGCGGCCGACCATCATTGCCAGCCGGACGCCATCATGTCCGAAACCGCCGTCAACAAGGGCATCGCAGCCTGACACGGGAGGAGCCGTCATGACCAAGCATGTAATCACATCCTGGCCTGCGCCTCCGGCCGACTGGCCGCCCGCGCTCCAGGCCCGCTTCGCCGCGCAGGCGGGTACGGGAAATGTGGGAACGCGCCTCGTCTCCGAGACGGCGCGGGTGCGGGTGTGGACGCTCACGCTCGCGCCCGGCGCCCGGCTCGATTTCCACACCCATGTCCTGGATTACTTCTGGACCTGTCTCTCCGGGGGCTCCGCCCGGTCCCATTATGGCGACGGCCGGATCGTGGACGTCACTTATCAGCCGGGCGAGACCCAGCATCTGAGCTTCCCCGCGGGCGCATTCATGACCCATGACCTGGAGAATCGCGGCACGGAAGACCTGGTCTTCACCACCGTCGAATTTCTCGACAGCCCCAATGCGCCCCTGCCCGTGGACGAGGCGCTGCGCGGCATCGCCGCAGCCGCGTGATGCGACCCGAGCGCCGAACCGCGCGGCGGCGGGCCTGGGCATGACCGGGCGCGCCAGGGGCTTTGCCTTTCGTCGCGACGCGGAACTGAAGCGTCCTGCGGCCTCGGCATTTCGCCATGCCGCGCCCTGTCCTATGGTTGGACCGAGGCGGACCGCGCGGGGCGGGCCGGGATTCGGCAGGCCATGAGCGCACTCGCGCCGGACATTGTGGGTGCGGGCCTCTTGGCGGTGTTTGTCATCGCGTTTTCCAAGGGCGCCTTCGGCGGCGGGCTCGCCGTTGTCGGCATTCCCATCCTCTCGCTGGTCATGGACCCGGTGGATGCGGCGGTGGTGCTCGCGCCCCTGCTCCTGGTCATGGACCTTTTCACCTTGCACGTGTTTCCCCCGCGCACCTGGTCCCTGCCCGACGTGAGCTGGATCGCCACCGGTCTCATCTTTGGCATGGTGCTCGGTGCCTATGCCTTCAGCGACCTGCCGCGCGAGACAAGCGGGGCGCTGATCGGCGCGGCGCTGCTCGCCTTCGCTCTTAGGCAGATCTTCTTTCCGCCGGCGCCCGCGCCACCCATCGGGGTGAGCGGGTGGCGCGCCTTTCTGTGGGGCGGCGTTGGCGGCCTCACCACCTTTCTCGCCAATGTGGGGCAACCCCCCGTCGCGGTCTATCTGACCCGCCGCAGCCTCTCGAAGACGGTCTATGCCGGCACCATGTCCGCGATCTTCACCCTGGCCAATGCGACGCGCCTGCCGTTGATGGCGGGGCTCATCCTCGCGCGGCCAAGCCTCATGCTCTATTCGGCGGCGCTGTTGCCCGCCATCCCGCTCGGCGCCTATGCCGGCAAAAGGCTGCACGACCGCATCGACCGCGCGCGCCTGTTCCGCATCGTCTATCTGCTGATCCTGCTGGCGGGCTTCAAGGTGCTCGGCACGAGCCTCGGCCTTCTGCCGTGAACCGCGCGACGGCCACGCCCTGGCTCATGCCGCTGCTGGCCCTGGCGGGCGGGGTGGCGGTGGCCAATCTCTATTATGCCCAGCCGCTGCTGGCCCCCATCAGCCTCGACCTCGGCATTCCGCCGGCCGCGGCGGGGCTCGCCATGACCGTGACCCAGGTGGGCTACGGGCTCGGCATGCTGCTGGTCGTACCACTCGGCGACCGGTTCGAGAATCGCACCCTGATCATCACGGCCTTCGCGGTGGTGGCCGCCGCCACGGCCTGCGCGGGCCTCGCGCGCACGCCTCTCGTCTTCCTCTCCGCCGCCTTCCTGTGCGGCTTAAGCGCCTGCGTCGCGCAGGTGATCGTGCCCTTCGCCTCCCATCTCGCCGTGCCCGAGGCGCGCGGGCGGGCGGTGGGCAACATCGCCTC
Organism: Pseudomonadota bacterium; assembly: GCA_040755535.1. Classification (GTDB taxonomy): domain Bacteria; phylum Pseudomonadota; class Alphaproteobacteria; order Rhizobiales; family Xanthobacteraceae; genus Aquabacter. The sequence continues at coordinate 14,671 of JBFMAV010000058.1, forward strand.
CGGCATCCTGCTGGGCATGATGCTGGCGCGCCCCGTCTCCAGTCTGATCGCGGACGCCTTCGGCTGGCGCGCCATCTTCCTTCTGTCGTCGGCGCTGGTGGCCGGTGTGGCGCTGTGCCTGTGGCGTTTCGCACCGGAGCGACGCCCGACCGAGGGCGTGCGCTACCGCCAGCTCATCGCGTCCATGCGCCATCTGCTGAAGGCCAATCCGGTTCTGCGGCGCCGCGCCAGCGTTCAATTCTGCCTGTTCGGCGCCTTCACCTTGTTCTGGACCGCCGTGCCTCTGCTGCTCATGGGGCCGGCCTATGGGCTGTCGCAGACCGGCGTCGCGCTGTTCGCCCTCATCGGCGTCACGGGCGCGGCGGCGGCGCCGCTTGTGGGGCGAGCGGCGGATCGCGGCTGGGCGCAACTCGGCGCGCGTGTGGCGCTCGGCGCCGCGGCCGCGTGCTTCGTCCTGGCCTGGCCAGGCGATGGGGGCCGCGAGCTCCATCTCGGGCTGCTGGTCGTGGCGGGCATCCTCATCGATTGCGGCGTCGCCGCTTCGCTGGTGATCAGCCAGCGGGCCGTGTTCGCGCTGGGCAGTGATGCACGCAGCCGGTTGAACGGGCTGTTCTTCTTCATCTTCTATTCCGGCGGGGCGGTGGGGTCGGCGCTGGGCGCCTGGGCCTATGTCAGCGGGGGATGGCCTCTGACCTGCCTGTTCGGCGGCGCCCTGACGCTTGCGGCGGGGGTCATCCATAGTCTGCCGCAGCGGACAGGCCCCGGCGCCCCATGAGCAAGCCCACACCTTCCACACGGGATCTTTTGCGAGCGGCGGGTCAATGGCACCCTGACACGAACCGGCGCTTGTTGGCTGTTGATCCCGCACAGCGGGTCATGCAAGGGGGATGGACCGTCCGTGGCTGAATCCTTGAGGGAAGTCCGCCTGTTCGTCGCGGCTTATGAGGAACGGTCCTTCACCGCCGCCGCCCAGCGCGAGCACGGCACCCAGTCGGGCGTGTCCCAGCATATCCGCAAGCTGGAGGAACGGTTCGGCGTGCGGCTGTTTTCCCGCGACAAGGGACGGGTGACGCCGACGCCGGCGGGGGACGCCTATTACAGCCGCTGCGTGGAGATGCTGCGCCTGAACGAGGCGACCAACCAATCGATGATGATGTTCGGGCATGGCGTCTCGGGCGACATCGCGGTGGGGCTGATGCCCACCATGACGCGCGTCACCCTGGCGCCCGCCATGCGGCGCTTCATCGAGACCTATCCCAATGTCTCCATCCGCGTGGTGGAGGCCTTCAGCCCGATCCTCACCACCAGCGTGCTCATGGGCGAGCTGGACTTCGCCATCGTGCCGGCCATTCCGGGGCGGCCGGGACTGAAGATGCAGCATTTCCTGACCACCCACGAGACGCTGGTGAGCCGCGCCGACCCGCACAGCCACCTGAAGCCGGTGCGCATGGCGGACCTCGGCCCGGTGAAGCTGGTCCTGCCCTCCATCGCCAACACCCGGCGCACCTGGATCGAGGCCTATATCGCCTCCAACGGCGTGCAGATCGCGCGCATGCTGGAGATGGATTCCATGATGGGGACGCTGGACTTCGTCGCCGCCTCCGATTGGCGCACCGTGGTCCCCGCCATCATGCTGGCGGCGGACATGGATCTTCTGCCGCTGTCGGTTCAGCCCATGGTGGACCCGGTGGCGCCGGTCAATCTGGTGCTGATCGAGCCGTCCCGCCATGTCATTTCGCCGCCGGCGGCCGCTTTCCTCGCCTTGCTGCGCGAGGAGGCGGAGCGGCTCAACAAGTTCTGGGAAGGCTATTTCTGACGCGGCGAATGTGCCGCCCGAGCGCCCACCGGCGCAATAAAAAACCCCGCCGAAGCGGGGTTTTCCATGTCGGTCCGCGTCCGGCTCATTCCACCGGCGTCGATTGAGGCTCGGCGGCGCCCTCCGTCTCCGCGCCCTCTGCGCGGTCGGCGCGGGTGCGGTAGCGGGTGCGGCGGCGGCGGGTGCCGGCGGCCGGGGTCTCCTCGACCGCGTCTTCAGGACCAGGGACTGCGGAGTCCACGCTGACCGCGACGGGCAACGGCGCTTCAACCGCCACTGCGCTCTCGCGGGGTTCGGGACGCGGCAGGGCGCCGGTGATGAAGGACGGCAGGCCGAGCGGCTGGTCGTCGATTTCGCGGCTCACCCGCTCCTCGCGCACCGGACGCTCCTCGCGGGGCGCGCGCTCTTCGCGGGGCGCGCGCTCTTCGCGCGGGGGGCGCGGGGGACGGGGCGCATATCCACCCTGCTCGTCCTCACGACGGTTGCGGAACTCGCGCGGCTGAAAGCCCTCGCCGCCCTCGTCCTCGCGATTGCGACGCTGGTAGCCGCCCTGGCGGTTGTCGCGCGGGCCGCGATCATCGCGCATCTGACGATCGTCGCGCGGGGCACGATCCTCGCGAGGTCCCCGATCCTCGCGCGGGCCACGGTCATCACGCGGCGCACGATCGTCGCGCGCGGCGCGCTCATCCCGGTTGCCGCGATCCTCGCGCGGACCCCGGTCGTCCCGGTTGCCCCGATCCTCGCGATTCTGGCGCGGCTCGCGCGGCTGGAACGACTCGCGCATGTAGGGCTGCGGCGCATCCAGACCGGACACGTCGTCGTCCTCGCCCTCGTCCATCTCCTCGCCCTCGCGGCCCACCGTTTGGGGCGCGAACTGGGCCTGAAGCGAGGCGATGAGGCGCAGATAATGCTCGGCGTGCTGGTAGTAATTCTCGGCCGCCACATAATCCCCCGAGGAATGGGCGTCCCGCGCAAGCTGCTGATACTTCTCGGCGATGTGATGGGCCGTTCCGCGCACTTTCACATCGGGGCCGTTGGATTCATAGACCCGCGTCAGGGGGTTGGAGCCGCGGCGGTTATTATTATTGTTGTTGTTATTATTCCGCCCGCGCATGCGCTTCTGCTGACCATTTCTCATCTGGATCATTCTCTACTGCTCGGCGCAATGGCCGCCGTTTCGTCATCGCCCGCGCCGCCGCACCCAGGCCGCGCGACACTTGCGCCGATGACCCTCACCGCGACCGGAAGCAATGCCCCCGGCCCCTCGCTGAAATCCCACGAAAACAAAGGATCCGTTCGATCATGAGCCCCGTTCCGCGCAACCGCGCGGCCAGCCAAACCATCTTCGCACCGCCCCGTGGGGTCCGGCTGAAAGATCGGACATGCATTCGCACCGTTACGGAGAGAGCAGCACCATTCCGGCGCGCCGCCGCCTCACCTTTTCCACGCCCGAAACATCCGATGTCAGATTTCGGGAGCGCGCTTCAGCCTCCTGGGCCTCGCCTCTCGGGCGTGTCCCTCCGGGGCCGACGCTTCGGCTCGACTCCTGGACCAGGACACTAGCCAGTTCGCCGCCCCCTTCCAAGCGATTTTTTCGTGACGGTGCCGCACCGTGGCCATCATGCGCGCCATGCCGACAGAGCCCGCGCGATGCCCGAGAGGTCGGGCCGCGCCGGGTGCGGCACCGCGAGCCCGGCGGCGCGCAGGAGCGCCGCGACGCCCGCCTCCTGGCCCGCTCCCAATTCCAGCACGCAAAGCCCGCCCGGCGCCAGCAGGTCCGGCAGGGCCGCGGCGATGGCCGCATAGGCCCGCAGGCCGTCCGCGCCCCCGTCCAGCGCCCCATGCGGATCATGGGCGCGCACCTCAACCTCAAGGCCGGCAATGTCCAGGCTGGGGATATAGGGCGGATTGGACACCACGAGATCGAAGGGGCCGCGCAGCGCAGCGCCCCAATCGCCCACCACGATCCGGGCGCGCGGGGCAAGACCCAGCCGGGCGAGATTGTCGCGCGCGGTCTGGGCGGCGGGGGCGCTGCGGTCCACCCCGACGCCCTCGGCCGCCGGATATTCCACCAGCAGCGCCGCCAGGATGGCGCCCGTGCCGGTGCCGAGATCGAGGATGCGGAGCGGTGCCGCCCGATCGGTCAGGTGGTCGAGCACCGCCTCCACAAGAGTCTCGGTGTCTGGGCGAGGCACCAGGGTTTCCGGCGAGAGCGCGAAGGGCAGGCTCCAGAATTCCTTCTCGCCGAGGATGCGGGCGACCGGCTCTCCGGACAGGCGGCGGTGCAGCAGCGCCTCCGCCCGCGCCGCCTCCTGCGGCGTGACCAGCTCTTCCCCGGGAAGCCGTCCCGGTTCGAGGCCGAGGGCGTGTGCGCTCAGCAGGCGGGCATCGAGGTCGGCTCCCGCCATGCCCGCCGCGCGCAGCCGGTCGGCGAGCGCGCGGCGCAGGGCGGCGCGCGGCAGGCCGGCAAGGGGCGCGCCCGGCATGCGCGGGCCGCTCACCGCTCAGCCCTCGGCCTGCGCCATCAAGGCGGCCTGATGCTCGGTGATAAGCGCGTCGATGATCTCGTCGAGCGCGGTCCCCGCGATCACTTCCTCCAGCTTGTAGAGGGTGAGGTTGATGCGGTGGTCGGTCACCCGGCCTTGCGGAAAATTGTAAGTGCGGATGCGCTCGGAGCGGTCGCCCGAGCCCACCTGCCCACGGCGGTCGGCGGCGCGGCTCTGCTCGGCGCGCTGGCGTTCCTCGTCCAGCATGCGCGAGCGCAGCAAGGCCATGGCGCGCGCCTTGTTGCGGTGCTGGGACCGCTCGTCCTGAACCGCCACCACGATGCCGGTGGGAATATGGGTGATGCGCACAGCGCTCTCGGTCTTGTTCACATGCTGGCCGCCCGCGCCCTGGGCGCGGTAGACGTCGATCCGCAGGTCGCTCTCATTGATGGCGACGTCCACCTCTTCCGCCTCCGGCAGAACCGCGACCGTGGCGGCGGAGGTGTGGATGCGCCCGGAGCCTTCGGTCTCCGGCACGCGCTGGACGCGGTGCACGCCCGATTCGAACTTCAGCCGCGCGAAGGCCCCGGCGCCATGGAGCGCGGCCACCACTTCCTTGTAGCCGCCCATGGTCCCCTCGCTTTCCGAGAGGATTTCCACCGACCAGCCCTTTTCGGCCGCATAGCGGGAATACATGCGGAACAGGTCGCCCGCGAACAAGGCGGCCTCGTCCCCGCCGGTGCCCGCGCGCACTTCCAGGATGACGCCGCGCGCATCCATGGCGTCCTTGGGCAGAAGCGCGATGCGCACCGCCGTCACCAGACGGTCCAATTCGGCGACGAGGCGCTCCTCCTCGCTCTCGGCGAGCGCGCGCATCTCCGCATCGGTGGCCGGGTCCGCCAACATCTCCCTTGTCTCTGTCAGGTCACGGGCGGCGGTGCGCAGCGCGCGCACTTCGTCCACCACGGGCGACAGCTCCGAGAATTCGCGGCCGAGGCGCACATATTCCTCGCCCTCGGCCCCGGCGGACAGCATGGCCTCCACTTCCGCGTGGCGGGCCACCAGGGCATCGAGTTTCGCGAGCGGAAGACGGGACTGAAGAAGGTCGTCGCTCAAAGGGGCAATCCGGAGAGATCGGCAAAGGCCCGCAGCGTGCCGCGCACATCGCTGACCCCGGACGTATCGTCCAGCAGGGGCAGGAGAACCTTGCGCGCGGCCGCGACATCGAGCTGGAGCAGCGTCGCCTTCACCGGACCGAGGGCGGCGGGGGACAGGGACAGCGAGCGATAGCCGAGCGCCGCAAGAGCGACCGACTCAAGGGGCCGAGACGCCAGTTCGCCGCACAGGGTCACGGGCTTGCCGTGGCGCTCGCCCGCCTCGGCCACGGCGCGGAAGGCCCGCAGAGCCGGCGGGCAGAGCGGATCGAAGCGATCCGCCACCCGCACATTGCCCCGGTCGGCCGCGAACAGGAATTGCACCAGATCGTTGGAGCCCACCGAGAGGAAATCGACGCGGGAGAGGATTTCATCCAGTTGGAACAGGAGCGATGGCACTTCCACCATGGCGCCCACGAAGACCCGCTCCGGCAGGCCGTGGCCGTGCTTGCGCAGATGGGTGAGTTCCCGTTCCAGGATCGCCTTGGCCTGGTCGAATTCGGCGGCATCCGCCACCATGGGGAACATGATGCGCACTTCACGGCCCGCCCCGGCGCGCAGCAGCGCGCGCAGCTGGCTGCGCAGCAATCCGGGCCGGTCGAGGCCGAGGCGGATCGCGCGCCAGCCGAGGGCGGGGTTTTCCTCCTCCACCGTGCGCATGTAGGGCAGCACCTTGTCGCCGCCGATATCCAGCGTGCGGAAGGTCACCGGGCGCGGACCGGCCGCGTCCAGCACCGCGCGATAGAGCTTCAACTGCTCCGAGATGCGCGGGAAGGTGGAGGCGATCATGAACTGCAGTTCGGTGCGGAACAGCCCGATCCCGGCGGCGCCGGTCTCCACGATATGGGGCAGGTCCACCAGCAGGCCGGCATTTAGATTGAGATCGATGGCGATGCCATCCTTGGTCACGGACGGACGGTCGCGCAGCGCGGCATATTGGGCCTGCCGGCGGGCGCGGAAGCGCACCTTTTCCGCATAGGCCGCCTCGACATCGCCCGGCGGGCGCAGATGCACCTCGCCCGCCTGCCCGTCCACGATCACCGGGTCGCCGGGCTCGACGAGGCCAGTGGCGTTCTCCACCTGGCCGACCGCCGCCAGGCCGAGAGCGCGGGCGACGATGGTCACATGGCTGGTGGTGCCGCCCTCTTCCAGCACCAGGCCGCGCACGCGGGTGCGGTCATAGTCCAGCAGCGCGGCGGGGCTCATGTTGCGGGCGAAGATGATGGCGTTCTCAGGCAGATCCTCGCGCTCGGAGGCGCGCGCCCGGCCAGTCAATTCGCGCAGCAGGCGGTTGGCGAGGTCGTCCAGATCGTGCAGGCGCTCGCGCAGATAGGGGTCGGAGGCGCGCAGGATGCGCGCGCGCGTGTCCGACTGCACCCGCTCCACCGCCGCCTCGGCGGTCAGCCCGGTCTGCACCGCCTCGCGCATCTTGTGCATCCAGCCCCTGTCATGGGCGAACATGCGGTAGGCTTCGAGAATCTCGCGGTGCTCGCCGGCCTTGGAGAGGCCGTCCTCCTCCAGAAGCAGGTCGATGGAGGCGCGCAGCTTGCCGATGGCGCCATCGAGCCGCTGGCCCTCGCGCTGCACGTCGTCGGCGATGACATTGGTGACGACAATGCGCGGCTCGTGCAGCACCACGTGGCCGAGGCCGAGGCCGTCCGCGAGCGGCACGCCGGAGAGATGCACCGGGCGCCGGCCCGCCGGTTCGGCGCCGGGCTTGGCGAGCGCGGTCAATTCGCCCGAGGCGATCATTTCCGCCAGCACCATGGCGGTGGTCTGAAGCGCCTCGACCTCCTCCTCGGCATAGGTACGGTGCGCGCGGTTCTGCACCACGAGCACGCCCAGCGTGTTTCCGCCCCGCAGGATCGGCACGCCGAGGAAGGAATTGTAGCTCTCTTCGCCCGTCTCCGGCCGATAGGAGAATTCGGGGTGATTCTGGGCGTCGGAAATGGCGACGGGCTCGGCCTCGCGCGCCACATGGCCGACGAGACCCTCCGAGACGCGCATCACGGTCTGGTGGACCGCGCCGCGGTTAAGGCCCTCGGTGGCGTAGAGTTCCAGCGTCTGGTCGACCCGCAGCACATAGACCGAGCAGACTTCCGCCACCATATTGGCAGCGATCATCACCACGATCTTGTCCAGGCGGTCCTGCGCGCTGACCGGCTCCGCCATCACTTCGCGGAGACGCCTCAGAAGTACGCGGGGACCACCGAGCGCGCCACGCATCGGCCGGTTCCTTAAAGTTCGCCCGAGACCCGACGGCCGGGCCGGCCGACGGATGGCGCCCCCCGGGCCAGGAGAAAGCTAGCTGTCGAGTCCGTATAGCGAATGGAGAGTCCGCACCGCAAGCTCGGTGTAGGCGGCGTCGATCAGGATGGAAATCTTGATCTCGGATGTGGTTATGGCGCGAATGTTGATGCCCTTCGCCGCCAGCGCCTGGAACGCCTTGGCCGCGACGCCCGCATGGGAGCGCATGCCAATGCCGATCACCGACACCTTCACCACGTCGCCCTCGCCCTCCAGCGTCTCATAGCCAATGGCCGCGCGCGCCTGTTCGAGCGCCGCCTTGGCGCGCTCGAAATCGGCGCTGGGCACGGTGAAGGTGATGTCCGTGAAGCCGTCCGCCGACACGTTCTGGACAATCATATCCACATTGATGTGCGCGTCCGAGAGCGGGCCGAACACGGCCGCAGCGATGCCCGGCTTGTCGGCCACGCGCCGGATCGACACCTGCGCCTCGTCGCGGGCAAAGGCGATCCCGGTCACGACCTCGGATTCCATCTGGTTCGCCATGACTTCCTCCTCGTCGCAAATCAAGGTCCCCGCCGCTTCGGCGGTTCCCATATGGGGGGCGTCCGGATCATCGAAGCTGGAGCGCACGAAGGTGCGCACCTTATGCAACATGGCAAGCTCGACAGAGCGCACCTGGAGCACCTTGGCGCCCAGCGACGCCATTTCGAGCATTTCCTCGAACGCCACCTGCTTCAGCCGCCGCGCCTTGGGCACCATGCGCGGATCGGTGGTGTATACGCCGTCCACATCCGTATAGATGTCGCACCGCTCCGCGCCGATGGCAGCCGCCACCGCGACCGCGCTGGTGTCCGAGCCGCCTCGCCCGAGGGTGGTGATCCGCCCGCTCGGCAGATGAATGCCCTGGAAGCCCGCGATGACCGCGACCTCGCCGGCCTCCAGCCGCGCCGTCACCGCCGTTCCGTCAATCTCCAGGATGCGGGCCGAGCCATGGGCATCATCCGTGGAGATGGGAATCTGCCAGCCCTGCCAGGAGCGCGCGGGAAGGCCCATGTTCTGGAGCGTGACGGCAAGCAGCCCCGAGGTCACCTGCTCGCCGGAGGCGACCACCGCATCATATTCGCGCGGGTCATAGAGCTTTGACGCTTCATTGACCCAGCCAACCAGTTCGTTGGTCTTGCCGGACATGGCGGAGACCACGACCGCTACCTGGTAGCCGGCCTCCACCTCGCGCTTCACATGGCGCGCGACATTGCCAATGCGTTCGATGGTGGCGACCGAGGTGCCGCCGAACTTCATGACCAGCCGAGCCATGGCTCGCATCTTTCTTGAAATAGGGAATTCAGGATCGTGAATGGGCCGGGAAGCCCGTGGGGTGCTGCACCGGACGCGCGGTCATTTTCGCGCGCGTTTGAGAGCCCCGCACCGCTTGGTGCGCATTCGCATCCTGTCGCCGACGGCCCTGTGGCACATGCCCTCAACCCCTGCCGCGCCTGTCTCCACGCGGGCGCTTCGAAAGTGGCGCCCTAAATAGCGAAGCCGCCGCGCGGCGGCAACTGCGCGCGTGTCAGCGCCCGTCTCAAAGCATAGCTACAAGGTGGAATGTTGAAGTCCGTCGCCAATGAGGGCGTGAAATTAACCGCTGCTGTCTGGGCTATATTGGGCCTCAGAGCGTGTGCGAATTTCAAGCCTTTCCGTTAGCGGATCATACGCCATTGACCGGATTCGAGTTTGACAAATTGGCCGTTCATAAAGTCTTCGCGACCTCTTTCCAAAATACCAAATCCAGTTGTTGGAGAAGTTACTTTAAAATTACAATTATAACCCTGTTCTGAAGGAGATGTGCTGCAGCTCACTTCAGAGATATATGACTCTGGAACCCTGAGTGCTTGAGCGATATTGGCCTTCGACGGCCCAAAAAGCGAACCTAAATTGCAACCCGTGAGTACTAGTAAGGATGCAATAAAGAAAGCGTATCTCAGCATGAATAGCCCCATCACTCGTGCAAATCTTATATAAACTTCAATAGGATTCAACTTTTGATTTTATTCGTCAATTAAGGATTGTCACAGCATGGAGGGCAGCACCCGGTCCGGCGGACGGTGACCGTCCATGAAGGTCTTGATGTTGACGATGACCTTCTCGCCCATGTCGATGCGCCCTTCCAGGGTCGCGGAGCCGAGATGGGGCAGCAGCACGACCTTGCCCTGCTTGGCGAGGCGCACCAGCTTGGGATTGACCGCCGGCTCATGCTCGAACACGTCGAGACCCGCGCCGCCGAGTTCCCCCGCTTCCAGCATCCGGGTCAGCGCATTCTCATCGATCACTTCGCCGCGCGCCGTATTCACCACATAGGCCTCCGGCTTCAGCAGCTTGAGGCGACGGGCGGACAGCAGATGATAGGTCGCAGGCGTGTGAGGGCAGTTCACGGACACGATGTCCATGCGCGCCAGCATCTGGTCGAGGCTCTCCCAATAGGTGGCCTCCAGCGATTCCTCGATGGCGTGGGGCAACGGACGGCGGTTGTGATAATGGATCTGCAAGCCGAACGCCTTGGCGCGGCGTGCCACCGCCTGGCCGATGCGCCCCATGCCGATAATCCCGAGCCGCTTGCCCCAGATGCGCCGGCCGAGCATCCAGGTGGGCGACCAGCCCTGCCATTCCTCCTGGTCGGTCTGGAGCAGAAGCGCGCCCTCGGTGAGGCGGCGGGGAACGGCGAGGATCAGGCCCATGGTAAGGTCGGCGGTGTCCTCGGTGAGGACCGCCGGGGTATTGGTGACGGTGATGCCGCGATTGAGCGCGCTCGCCACGTCGATATGGTCGATGCCGTTGGAGAAGGAGGCAATCAGCCGCAGGTTTTCGCCCGCCTGCGAGAGGATGCCGTTGTCGATGCGGTCGGTCACGGTGGGCACCAGGACGTCGGCGGTCTTCACCGCCTCCACCAGCGCGGCCGTGTCCATGGGCACATCGTCCACATTGAGACGTGCGTCGAACAATTCGCGCATCCGCGTTTCCACCGTTTCCGGCAGCTTGCGCGTGACGACGACGAGCGGTTTGCGACGCGCCATGGCCTTCCATTCCCCGTTTATTAACCGTTCTCGTTCCGTCTATCAGACAGCCGGGGAAACACAATGGGGAGCGTCGCCGCTCCCTTGACGCCGCCCGGCACGGGGCGCAGACGGGTGGCGATCGCTCGGATGGAAGGAAGACGGGACACATGCGGAAGACGGGACTTCGCGAAGCCCTTTTTGCCACAGCCCTGGCTCTCCTCGCGCTGCCCGCCCACGGCGCGCCCGACGAGGACGGGACCGGACTGCCGGTGCCGCGCTTCGTCTCCCTGAAGGCGGACAAGGTGAATGTGCGCAACGGGCCTAATAAGGACCAGGATGTCGCCTGGATCTTCTCGCGCGGCGGCCTGCCGGTAGAGATCACGGCGGAGTTCGAGACTTGGCGGCGCATCCGCGATTCGGAAGGCGCCGAGGGTTGGGTCTATCACTCGCTCCTGTCCGGCCGCCGCACCGCGCTTGTCGCACCGTGGCTGAAGACCGGCACTGTGATGCTGCGGGAAAAGCCCAATGCGGACTCGGCCGTCACCGCGCGCCTGGAACATGGCGTGCTTGGCAGCCTGAAGACCTGCGATGGCCAATGGTGCCGCTTCATGGGGCCGGGCTTCGACGGCTTCATCGAGCAGAACCAGTTGTGGGGCGTCTATCCCAACGAAAAGATAGACTGAGCCGGCGCGGGGGTTCAGCGCCCCGCCGCATAGGCCGCGGGCGCGCCGCGCAGGAAGGCGTGCACCCGCGCGGCGATATCCGCGTCCATGTCCTCGGGCAGAGGCATGCCGTAGATGAAACGGCGCACGCCGAGATAAAAGATGGCGGCATGCAGCCCCCAGACCAGTTCCACCTCGCTCTCGCGGATGGGCTCGTCTTCCGGCAAGCCATGCTCGTGGCGGATCTCGCGGACCACGACGTCGAACGCTGCGCCACGCAGGAAGGACAGGTAGCGGGCATTGAAATCGAGGCCCTTGAGGCCCGCGAACATGAACAGGCGAATCCACTCGTAGGTGAGAACGACCCGCGCATAGTCCCGGTAGAAGCGCGTGAGGCGGGTTTCCAGCGGGACCGCCCGGTCTTTCAGGGCCATGCTCCAGTCGGAGCGCCAGGGAGTGAGGTAAACCTCCTGGTACACGCGGTCGAGCAGCGCCTCCTTGGAGGGGAAATAGCGGTAGAGCAGAGGCTGGGTGATGCCGATGCGCGCCGCAAGATCGCGCGTGGATCCATCGAAGCCATGCTCCGCGAAGAAGGCGATGGCACCCTTCAGGATGGCGTCCTCGCGGGTCTTGGGATCGAGGCGCCGCCGCTCCGGGCTCGCCGCTCCAGGCTTGCGGGTCAACGCGCTTCTCCCTTGTCTTGCGCCGCGCTTAGCACTCCCGCCCGGCGGTTCAAACCCGGACGGCCACCGCTTGGTGCGGCGCAATGTCATGGCGCGCACCGTGTCGACCGCGCCGCCGCCGCTGGGGCGGCTTCCAAACCTTAGGCCCCAAGAGGTTGAGCAACCCTTGCGGCATGCAAGGACGCCGATTGTCGTTGAAGTGCAACAATTTTCCGGCAGCACCGTACCAGCCCGCCCTTGCCATGGCGCGGGGCGAAGCCTAATTACAGTTTAGAATCATTCTAGGACATATCATCATGATCCCGGGCTTCGGCGCGCGCCAGCAATTCTCCGATCTGTCGGAGAAGGAAATCCTCGCCCTCGCCATCTCCTCGGAAGAGGACGACAGCCGCATCTATGCCGACTATGCGGAAGCGGTGCGCGCGGAGTTTCCCGCCACGGCCCAGATGCTGGACGGCATGTCGGCGGAAGAGAACCGTCATCGCCAGGCGCTCATCGGCGAGTTCCGCCGCCGCTTCGGCGAGCATATCCCGCTGATCCGCCGCGAGCATGTGTCGGGCTTCTATGCGCGGCGCCCCGTCTGGCTCGTCAAGAATCTCGGCATCGAGCGGATTCGCGGCGAAGTCGCGCGCATGGAGGACGAGGCGGCTCATTTTTATCGTGAGGCCACGAAGAAGGCCGCTGATGCGGGCACCCGCGAACTGCTGGGCACGCTCGCCGCCGCAGAGCAGCAGCACATGGCGACCGCCGAAGCCCTGGAGGCCGCGAACCTGCCGGGCGGCGTGCGCGAGGAAGAAGACGACAAGGCGCGCCGACAGTTCGTGCTCACCTGGGTTCAGCCGGGTCTCGCCGGGCTCATGGATGGCTCGGTGTCCACCCTCGCGCCCATCTTCGCCACCGCCTTCGCGACGCAGAATTCCCACACCACGCTTCTGGTCGGCATCGCCGCTTCCGTGGGCGCTGGCATTTCCATGGGCTTCACGGAAGCCGCTCATGATGACGGCGTCATTTCCGGGCGCGGCTCGCCCATCAAGCGCGGCCTCGCCTCCGGCATTATGACAGCGGTCGGCGGCCTCGGCCATGCTCTGCCCTATCTGATCCCGAGCTTCTGGACCGCCACGGCGGTCGCCGCCATCGTGGTGTTCGTGGAATTGTGGGCCATCGCCTGGATCCAGAACCGCTACATGGAGACGCCCTTCATGCGTGCCGTCTTCCAGGTGGTCCTGGGCGGCGCCCTGGTGCTCGCGGCCGGCGTTCTGATCGGCGGAAGCTAGCGCGCGTTGCGATCCGATGCATGGCATGCGGATCGGCAAAGCCTTCTCTCTCAGTGGGCACGGGCTGATTTACCCGCCACGGTGATGGTCCCTAGAGCCTGATCCGATCAGGTTGAATCGACCTGATCGGTGAATCAGTCTCCTTGATAAAGAATGCCTGATCCGATCAGCCTGCGGTGCAGGCTTATCGGCGCATGCTCTCGCCGGTTCAGGCTCTTGGCCATATTGGCGGCTCCGGGC
>JBFMAV010000059.1:0-28183 GCA_040755535.1 Pseudomonadota bacterium
CTGGTCGAGGCGGGCCTGTCCTACGCGCTCTCGGACGCGGCGTCGCTGGCCGTCTCCTATAGCGGCCAGCTTGCCGCCACCGCATCCCAGAACGCGCTCACCGCCCAGTTCGCGCTGAAGTTCTGACATAAGGCGTCACACGGCGCGCCCCGCGTCCGGTGAGCGCGTCTGTTTCAAAGGAACAGAGCGCGCTCCTCCGAAGAGGTGCGGGTTCGCGCGGAGGCGCCTATGGCCGGCCCATGCCGTATCGCTGCATCTTGGCATAAAGCGTGCTGCGCGAGAGGCCGAGGGATCTCGCGGCATCCAGGCGGTTACCGCCTGCGCGCGACAGGGCATCGGCAATCATGCGGCGCTCCAGGCGCTCCACGGCTCCTGCCAGGTCTCCAGTGTCCGCATCCAACACGTCCGGCTCCCCGAGCGCCTCGTCCACGTGGTGCGCTTCGATGCGCTCGCCGTCGGTCGAGGCATAGATGCGCTCGATGACATTGGCGAGTTCGCGGACATTTCCGGGCCAGGGATGGCCGGATAGACGGGCCAATGCATCCGGCGTCAGAGACCGGGGAGCAGCCGCAAAGGCCGCGGCCATCTGTTCGGAAAATCGGGCGGCCAGCAGCGCCATGTCGTCCTCCCGCTCCCGCAGCGGCGGCAGACGGATCGGGAGCACATTCAGGCGATAATAAAGATCCTGCCGGAACCTGCCGGCACGCACCATGTCGGCCAGCGGCCGGCTGGTGGCCGCGATCACCCGGACGTCGACCCGCGCAAGCTGGTTGGAGCCCACCGGCTCCACTTCCCCGTCCTGAAGCGTCCGTAGCAGCTTGGCCTGGAGGCCAAGAGGCATGTCGCCGATTTCGTCGAGGAACAGGGTTCCCTCGTGGGCAATCTGGAACTTTCCCGGACGGGGTTGGCGGGCCGCGCCGGTGAAGGCGCCGGGGGCGACGCCGAAGAACTCCGCCTCCATCAGGTTTTCCGGCACGGCGGCCACATTGATGGCAACAAACGGCCGGCCGACCCGGCTCGACGCCGCGTGGATGGCATGCGCAACCATTTCCTTGCCCGTGCCGGTTTCGCCCAGCAGCAGGACGGGGGAACGCACCTCGCCCGCCCGCCGAAGCAGGCGCGACACCTGGCGCATGGCCGGGCTCGCGCCGAGGATGTGCTCCACGTTGAACTTGGATGTGCGCGTGGTGGAGAGAGCCTGCTCCATGCGGGTGAGCCGCGACTGAAGCTGCTGCACCCTCTCGGCGATGGGGCGGAGATAGGGAATGCTGTTTTTGAGTGCGAAGGCGATGGCGCCGATGATCTCGCCCGTCTCGTCCTTCAGCGGCAGCCGCGTCACCAGCAGCGATCGCTCCCCATACTGAATGATGTCCAGGGGATGGGGCTGACCGGTTTCCACCACCTCGCGCATGCGGCTATGGGGGATCACGCGCTCAATCTCCTGCCCCACCACATCGGCAAGCCGGGGATTTCCCAAAAGGCGCAACTGCCCATCGCTGAACCACACCACCCGCGACTGGCGGTCCACCAGCGTGGCGCCGTCGATCATGCCTTCCACCATGAGCAGGACAGCCCGAGCGGCGGCGAAGCTGTCATCGGCGAGGGAAGCCATGGGAACACCTGTGTTCGAAAATCTGGACTATCATGTCCGAAAAGGCGGACACGTCGAGACTGTCGATCCGAGTTTAAAGATTCTGGATTGCGGCCGCCATGCGAGGGAAGGGGCGGGAACGTTCGTCCGAAAGTTCGGACGCGGCCCGTGTCCACACCTCGCCTGCTTGCGTTTAATGCCTTGTTTTCAAAGCATTTTGGCGTTTGGCGCGGATTGGCATGCCCCTTGCCATCTCTTGCATAACCCCGCTGCGCAGTGTCTGGAACCTGCGCAAAGACGGGGACATCGGGAGAGACATGGCCATACCCTCTGTCGCCATCATCGGAGCCGGCCTCATGGGCCATGGCATTGCCCTCGCCTTCGCCCTGGCGGGGCGGGATGTTGCGCTCTATGAGCCGGACCCGGAGAAATACTACGAATTGCCGGGTCGTCTGCGGCAGAGCCTGCGGTTGATGGAAGCGGACGAAGCGACCGCAGACCGTGTGGCGCTGCATTCCAGCCTGGAGCAGGCCGTCGGCGCGGCGGACCTGGTGATCGAAGCCGTCCCCGAGGATATCGACCTCAAGCGCGAGACATTCGCGGCCATCGAGGCGGCGGCGCCGGCGCATGCGCTTCTCGCCAGCAATACGTCCGTCATTCCCATCACCCGCATCATGGAGGGCCTGCGGAACCCCACCCGCGCCATGGGCACCCATTGGTGGAACCCGCCCCATCTCATCCCTCTCGTGGAGGTGGTCCAGGGGCAAGATACAGGGGATGACGCGGTTGCCGGCATGATGGCGGCGCTGCGGGACATCGGGAAAGTGCCGGTCCATGTCCGCAAGGATGTCCCGGGCTTCATCGGCAATCGCCTCCAGCATGCCATGTGGCGCGAGGCCATCGCGCTGGTGCAGGAGGACGTGTGTGACGCCGAGACCATCGACACGGTGGTCAAGGCCAGTTTCGGACGACGCCTCGCCGTGCTGGGGCCTCTGGAGAATGCCGACCTGGTCGGCACCGATCTCACCCTCCAGGTTCACGGCTATCTGCTGCCCCATCTCGACCGCAGCCCCCAACCGCTGTCGCTCCTGCGCGATCTCGTGGCTGCGGGCCGATTGGGGATGGGCAGCGGAGCCGGTTTCAGAGCGTGGAGCGCCGCGGAAGCGGACAAGGTCCGTGCAGACCTCGCGCGTCATCTGCGGGCCTTCCCGTCTGTCGAGAGCCAAAACCAACCGCCCTGATGGGGGGCGACGTCCGGCGCGAGGCGCAGGCCCACCCGGAAGGGCTCTTGTGCAGCGGGCTCACAAGAAAGCGATCGCCTGCGGCCCCGCGGCGTCGATCCCTACCGCTCCGGTGTCCGCTGATCCAGACCGAAAGAAAGGGCGCTTCATGCAGTCACGCACCGCCATCGTCACCGGCTCCACATCCGGCATCGGCCTCGCCATCGCGCGCGCGCTCGCCGGGTCCGGCTGCAATGTGATGTTGAACGGCTTCGGGGATCCTGCCGAGATCGAGACGGCCCGCGCGGCCATTGCCGCTGAAGCGGGCACCCTCATAGCCTATGATGCCGCCGACCTCAGCCGCCCGGATGCGGTGCGAGCCCTGGTGGCGCGGACCACGCAGGAACTGGGGCCCGTGGACATACTCGTGAACAATGCCGGCGTTCAGCACGTGGCGCCTCTGGCGGCGTTTCCCGACGAGAAATGGGACCATGTGCTTGCGGTCAATCTCTCCGCGGCCTTCCATGCCAGCAAGGCCGTGATCGCCTCCATGACGGCGCGCGGATTTGGGCGCATCGTCAATGTCGCCTCGGCGCTCGGCCTCGTGGGGGCGCCCCACAAAGCGGCCTATGTGGCCGCCAAGCACGGTCTTGTGGGCCTCACCAAGGCGATCGCGCTGGAGGTGGCCGAGAGCGGTGTGACCTGCAACGCGGTCTGCCCGGGCATGGTGATGACGCCCATCATCGAGATGCAGGTGGCCGACCAGGCCCGGGTGACCGGCCTCGCCCCCGAAGATGTGGTGCGCGAGGTGTTCCTGGAGAACCAGCCGATCCGCCGCCCCGTGACCGCCGAGGAGATTGCCGGCGCCGTCCTGTTCCTGTGCTCGCCCGCCGGATCGGGGGTGACCGGAACGGCACTCGCGGTGGATGGCGGCTATGTCGCGCGGTGAGGAGACCCTGCCGCGCGCAACGGCGGGGCGTTCAAGAGTGCACAAAACCAAGTCCAACGGACACAAAGGGAGACGCACATGAAGGGTATCGTTTTCGCCACCCTGATCGGGGCTGTCGCGACGGGATTGGCCGGTCCCGCGCATGCGCAAATGTCGGACGGCAAGATCCGCATCGGCGTGCTGTCCGATCTCGCCGGCCTCTACTCGGATATCAACGGGGAGGGTTCGGCCATGGCCGCGCGCCTCGCCGCCGAGGAATTCGGCAATGCCATTAATGGCGTACCGGTGGAAATCATCGTCGCGGACCACCAGAACAAGCCGGACGTTGCCGCCAGCATTGCCCGCAAATGGATCGACACCGAGCAGGTGGATGTGATCGCGGACGTGCCGAATTCAGCCGCCGCCTTGGCGGTGCAGGACATCACCAAGGAGCGCAAGCGCATCTTCCTCATGTCCGGGCCGGGCTCGGTGGATCTGACCGGAAAGGCTTGCAGCCCTTACGGATTCATGTGGACCTGGGATACCCATTCCGTGTCCGCAGGCACGGCGCGCGCCCTGGTGGGCAAGGGCGACAAGACCTGGTTCTTCATCACGGCGGATTATGCCTTCGGCCATTCCCTTGAAGGCGAGGCCAGCAAGACCGTGAAGGCGCTTGGCGGCACGGTGAAGGGCAGTGTCCGCACGCCGCTCGGCACTTCGGATTTCTCCTCGTTCCTGCTGCAGGCGCAGGGTTCGGGGGCGAAGGTGGTGGCGCTCGCCAATGCCGGCGGGGACACCATCAATTCCATCAAGCAGGCCACCGAGTTCGGGCTTCCGCAGGGCGGCCAGACCTTGGCCGGACTGTTGTTGAACATCAACGACATCCATGCCCTCACGCTCAATGTGGCGCAGGGGCTCATCATGTCCAATTCGTTCTACTGGGACCTGAACGAGGGGACGCGGGCTTGGTCCAGGACCTTCGAGGCGAAGGTGGGGCGCAAGCCGTCCATGAACCAGGCCGGGGTCTATTCGGCCGTGCGCCATTATCTTCAGGCGGTGAAGGACGCCGGGTCCGATGATGCCGACACCGTGGCGGCCAAGATGCGCGCGACGCCGGTCAACGATATGATGATGAAGAATGCCGCGATCGGCGCCAACGGGCGTGTCTTCGGCGACATGTATCTCTTCGAAGTGAAGAAGCCGAGCCAGTCCAAGGCGCCCTGGGACTATCTGACATTGGTCCAAACCATTCCCGGCACCGAAGCCTATATTCCGGTGAAGGACAGCGGTTGTCCTTTGGTGAAGTAGAGAGCACTTCCCCCTGGCTCGGAGGTGCTTCCGAGCCAGGGGGGGCGGTCGCGACCGGCTGGGCGCCCGCTCGGGGTCTCAGGTGGCGCCACCGGGGCTGGAGGGCATCGAGAAGTTCCCGGAATAACGCACCGATTGCACGGCACTCGCGAGCCTAGGTCCGAGATCTTTCTCGAAATAATCGGCGTTTGCGCGATATTTCGGAACCGCGCAGGCCAATGCCACATGCAACCCGTCGGCGGTCCGCCCGAGGGGCGCGGCGGCCGCGTACAGGTCCGGCCGCCAGTCGCCATAAGAGACGCAGAATCCCTCCCGCCGGCACCGCTCCACGGCGCTGCGGGTCTTGTCCTCATGGGTTGAAACGTCCGCCGGGTGCAGGGCGGCCAGCTCCGCCATCTTGGTGTCCAGCTCGCCGTCCTCCAGGAGCGACAGCAAGGCCCAGCCGAGGGCCGAGCGGCAGAGGGAGCCGGTCTGTCCGATATCGGGCACATGGGGCCAGCGCGGGGGGCTGCCGGCGGTCTGGATATGGACGAAGGAATCCCCGGACATGACGCCGAGCGAGCAGTTCCCGGCGCACAATTCGGCAAGCTCGCGCATGGTCTGGAGCACCTCGTGCCGCCAGGGCATGGCGGACAGGACGGGGTAGGCGAGGGCCAGAAGCTGGGGCGCGAGGCGGTAATTGTCCTTCGCGTCCCGCCGCAGATAGCCGATATGCATCAAGGTCTTGCACAGGCGCGAGACGGTGGGGCGGTTGAGCCCCACGCGGCGCGAGATCTCCGCGTTGCTGAGCGCGGGGTCGGCGGCGGTGAAGCAGCGCAGAACCTCGATTCCCCGGATCAGGGTGGCGGACAGTGAGGGATCGATGGCGGCGGCCTGCGCCTCGGTCATGTCCTCGGCCGGCGGCCGCCCCCGACCGCCTTTTCGCTCGACCATTCCCCGGCCCTTCCCTCAGATGACGCACGTGTCCTTCAACGCCTGGATCTCGCGATCCTCAAGGCCGACCAGGGTCTTGTAAATGTAGTCGTTGTCGGCCGCCAAGCCCTTTGCCGCCCAGCGAATCCGTCCCGGATTGTTGCGCAGGCGCGGAACCAGCCCCTGCATGCGCACCCGGCCGAAATCCTCGTCCTCCACCTCGACGATGGCCTTTCGCGCGATGACCTGGGGATCGGCGAAGATCTGGTCGATGGAATAGACCGGCGCCAGGGTGCCGTTGGCGGCGCGGAAGGCGGCCACGGCTTCCTCCTGGGTATGGGCCGCGATCCAGGCGCCGAAGATGCGGTCCAGATCTTCGCTATGGCGCACGCGCGCTCCATTGCCGGCGAAACGGGGATCCGTGATCAGGTCGGGACGGCCGATGGCCCGCGCATTGTTGGCGAAGGTTCGCTCGGTGCTGCCCGCCAGGGAGACATAAAGCTTGTCGGCGGTCAGATAGACGTCGGAGGGCGCCGAATACTGGTTCTTGTTGCCGCTGCGGGTACGGACATGGCCGAGCTGGTCATATTCGATGGCCAGAACTTCGATGATGCGCAACAGGGCCTCGGTCAAGGACAGGTCGATTTCCTCGCCGACCTCCTGGCCGCCGGCTTTGACCCGCCAGAGGGCCGCCATAACGGCGAAGGCGCCGAACAGGCCGCCGATGGGATCGCCGATGGGATAGCCGGTGTGCATGGGCGCCTCGTGCGCGTGGCCGGATATGGCCGTGAGCCCGCCGATGGCTTCGAAGATGCGCGCGAAGCCCGGCAGGGTGGCGTCCGGCCCGTCCTGCCCGAAGGCACTGGTGCGCAGAACCACCAGGCGCGGGTTGGCGCGCCACAGGGTTTCGATGTCGAGGCCCCATTTCTCCAGCGTGCCGGGGCGGAAATTCTCCACCACCGCGTCGCTCTTGGCCACCAGGCGCAGGAACAGGTCGCGGCCCTGCGCGCGGCGCAGGTCAAGGGATCCGAAATACTTCCCGCGATTGGTGACTTTCCACCAAAGGGGCTTTCCCTCCTTGAAGGGCGGGAAGCCGCGCAATCCGTCTCCCTCCCCCGGCAGTTCCAGCTTGATCACTTCCGCTCCGAAATCCGCAAGCAGGGTCGCGGCCATGGGGCCGGCAATGATCGTCGCGATATCCAGAACCCTCAGCCCGCTCAGCGGCCCCCCAGCGGTGTCCTGCGTCATTCTCGAATCCTCCAAAACATGTCATTCGTTCAAATAATTTGAACATATGAAAATTAATAAGCAAATTTTTGTTGATATGGAGCCATTGACGTGTAGGCTTGCGCAAAAGAAGAGGGGCAGCCACGGGTGCCGCGCCGGTGTCGGGCGCGACCGCGGCCCGCCTCTCTCCCTATCCGGCGCGGGAGGAACGCCATTGGCTGGCAGTCAGTCATCGGGCACGCAGGTGCGTGCGCAGCGCGAGGGCGCGGTCCTCACCGTGACCCTGTCGGGACCGCAATCGCGAAATGCCATGGGGCCGGACGTCTACGAAGCCGTCCAGGCCCATCTTGTGGAGGCGGGCGCCGGCGGCGACCTTCGCGCGGTGGTCCTCACGGGAGAGGGCGGCTTCTTCTCCTCCGGCGGGCACGTCGCGGCATTGCGCGAGAGCGCGCATGGCACCCTTGCGGAGGCCACCACCAAGACCGACCGGCTCAATGCCATGGTCCGGGCCATCCTGGAGTGTCCGATCCCCGTCGTCGCGGCGGTGGAAGGGGGCGCCGCCGGGGCGGCCGTGGCGGCGGTTCTCGCCTGCGATCTCATTGTTGCGGCTGAGGGCGCGCGCTTCTCCATCGCCCATGTGCGGGTGGGGCTTAGTCCCGATGGCGGCCTCACGCATCTGCTGCGGGCCGCCTTGCCCCGGCAGTTCGTGATGGAACTGTGCCTGCTCGGCACGCCGGTCGCCGCCGAGCGCCTGGCGGCGGCGGGTGTCGTCAATGCGCTGGTGCCGCCGGGCGCCGCCCTGGCCTGGGCGCAGGAGCGCGCGCAGCGCCTGGCCGACGGACCGCCGGAGGCGATGGCGTGCATCAAGCGCCTGATCACGGGTGCGCCTGAGGCCGCCTTCGCGACCCATCAGGAAGCGGAGGCGCGGGCCATCAACCGGGCGCGCTTCCGCCCCGAGGCCGCCGAGGGATTGACGGCGTTCCTGGAAAAGCGGGCGCCGCGCTTTCACACCACGCCCACGGGCCGGACGCCGGCCTGATCCACGTCACGTCATGGGGAGAGCGCAATGGACTCCACATTGAAGGGCCGAACCATCTTCATCACCGGCGCCAGCCGTGGGATCGGCCGGGAGATCGCCCTTGCCGCCGCCGCGCAGGGAGCGAACGTCGTGATCGCCGCTAAATCCGAGACGGCGCACCCGAAGCTTCCCGGCACCATCCATTCGGTGGCGCAGGAGGTGGAGGCCCGGGGCGGACGCGCGCTTCCCCTCCGCCTGGACGTGCGCGACGACGAGTCCATCGCCCGCGCCATGGCGACGACGGAGCGCGTCTTCGGGGGCCTTGATGCGGTGATCGCCAATGCCGGCGCCATTCGCCTGGAGCCCGCGCAGGCCATCGAGATGAAGCGGTTCGACCTGCTGCACCAGGTCAATACCCGCGCGGTGCTCGCGGTGGTGAAGGCGGCGCTGCCATGGCTCGAACGCTCCGCCAATCCTCATGTGATCAGCATGTCGCCGCCGCTTAATCTGGCCCCGCGCTGGCTCGGCGCGCATATTCCCTACACCGTCACGAAATACGCCATGACGCTGCTTTGCCTCGGCCTCGCCGAAGAGTTCCGGGAGAAGGGCATCGCGGTCAACACGCTGTGGCCGCGCACCACCATTTCCACGTCGGCGGTCAAGTTCGAAGTGGGCGCCCACTTCATGGAACGTTCGCGCACGCCCGCCATCGTCGCGCAGGCCGCGTGCCTGCTGCTGGCCCGCGACGCGCGCGCCGTCACCGGCCAGACCTTCCTCGACGAAGATGTGCTGCGGGCCGCCGGGCATACCAATTTCGACAGTTATCGCAGCGGGCCGAGCGATGCGGATCTCGCCCTCGATCTGTTCGTGGACGCCTGAGAGAGAGACGCCATGATCCTGCTGAGCCCCGCCGATTATGCCGGCCATGTCGGGCGGGAGCTGGGGGTGTCCCGCTGGATCAGGGTCGATCAGCCCCGCATCGATCAGTTCGCCGCCTGCACGGGTGACCGGCAATTCATCCATGTGGACCCCGAGCGCGCACGCCAGACCGCATTCGGCGGGACCATCGCCCATGGTTTCCTGCTGCTCTCCCTGATCCCGGACATGGGGGCGGACCTTCCGCGCATGGCGGGGGTGGTGATGAGCGTGAATTACGGGCTGAACCGCGTCCGCTTCCTCGCGCCGGTTCGCGCCGGGCACCGGATCCGGGGGCGCTTCGTGCTGGATGCGTTCGAGAGGGTGGGCGAGGGCACCGTTCAGACGCGGATCACCGTCACCGTCGAGGCGGAAGGGCAGGCTAAGCCCGCGCTCGTGGCCGAATGGCTGGTGCGGCGGCAGTTGGAGATCGCCGGCAACGAAACGGCGAATGAGGAAACGCACGACACACAATCGGGAGGATCGCCATGACGCTCACACGCCGCGTGCTGCTGTATGGATTGGCCACGAGCCTCATGGCCGGCGCCGCCGGCCGGGCTTTCGCGAAGGACGCATGGCCGTCCCGTCCCATTCGCCTCGTCTCACCCTATGGCGCGGGCGGGGCCAACGACATCTCGCTGCGCATCATCGCCGACCGCCTGGACCAGGACATGGGGGCGAAATTCTATGTGGAGAACAAGCCCGGCGCGGGCACGCGCATCGCCAATGCCGATGTCGCCAGGGCGGAGGGCGACGGCTACACGTTTCTCTATGCAGCCGCGCCCTATGCCACGGCGGAAGTGCTTGCGGGAAAGCTGAGCTATGACCCGCGCAAGGATCTTCAGCCTGTCGCGCTCGCGGTCTTTGCCCCCATCTTTCTGATCGTCAATGCAAAGGCGCCTTATACGACGCTCGACGAATTCCTGGCCTGGGGGCGGGCGCAGCCCAACGGGCTGACGTTCGGCTCGCCGGGGGCGGGATCACAGCCCCATCTCGCTGCCGAGCTTCTGTTCAAGGATGCCGGCGTGAAGGGGCTGAATGTCCAGTTCCGCGGTGATGCGCCTGCTTATACCGAACTGCTGGCGGGCCGGATCGATGCCACGCTCACCGCCATCAGCGCGGCGCTACCGCATATCGAGACCGGGGCGCTGCGTGTCCTCGCCTGCGCCTCGGCGGAGCGCAGCGCAGTCTATCCGTCCGCGCCCACGTTGCGCGAGCTGGGGCTGCGCAATGTGGTGGCGACGGGCTGGTACGGCTTCATGGCGCCTGCCGCGACGCCCGCCGCGATCATCGAGCGCATGGAGAAGGGCGTGCTTCAGGCGGTGTCAAATCCGGAGATTCAGCGCAAGCTGGTGGCCCGGGGGCTCGAGGCGCATCCCGGCTCGGCCGCGGACTTCGGTCGCTTCATCGAGGAGGAAACCCGGCGATGGAGCCAGATCATCCGCGACAGCAATATCAAGGAAGAATAGCGCGGGGCGTTGGAGCCGAAGCTCAGCCCAATTGCTCAATGATCAGCTGGCGCAGCTCTTCGCGGGTCAGGCCGCAGGGGTGCGGCTTCCAGTCGGGCGCGGAGCGCGCGGCGACGGGGGGCACGCGGGGGGCTTTGTGGTTGGTCGAATGGGTGTTCATAAGTCTCCTGCAACCGCATGCTGCGGTTGATGTTCAATCCCGGATTTTGGGGAAGGCCGCGAGGGGTTTGCAACACTGCGGCGCGATTCAACGCGCGGGCCGTTCGCGGACGGTTGAGACCTCTTAAAGGGCAACTGAGGTTTTTAGAAGGCGGACTGCTCTGAAGTGCGCGGTGTCGCGATGCCGCGGGCAGGGGGAATGGCTCAGGTTTCGTTTAGATCGAAGCGAAAGCTTATGCGTCGTTTTGTGGATTTGATTGCTTAGCTTCAGATTTAATCCGGGCATTCGAAGTATCGTGAGTGCAAAATGCTTGCGTTTTTCCTCGTTTGAGGGAAAGACGTGAATATGAGTCACGCCAGTACCGCCCGGCATGCGCTGAGATCGGCAACCGCCGACCTTCACGAGAGGGTAGATCGCGCCTATGGGCGCTATGATCTGTCGGATGTGAGCCAGTACACACTTTTCCTCAAAGCCCAGGCGGCTGGGCTTCTGCCTGTTGAGTGCGCGATCGATCGCAGCCCGCTGCGGGACATCGTGCCGGACTGGTCGGAGCGGCGGCGCGCCCACCTCCTGCGGGCGGACCTGGCCGCGCTCGGCGTCGCGCCCCGCGCGGACGGCGCCGGTGTCGGGCTGGCGAACACGGAAGAAGTGCTGGGCGCCGTCTATGTGCTGGAAGGCGCGCGCCTGGGGGGAGCGGTCCTCGCGCGTGTGGTGCCGGCGCATTTTCCCGCCCAGTTCCTTGCGGGGGTGGATGCCCGGCGCTGGCGTCTCCTCCTCGACATCCTGGAACGGGTCTTGATCTCCCCCCGGCAGCGCGCCGCCGCCATCGACGCGGCCTGCCGTGTCTTTGCCCTGTTCGAGGGCGGCGCGAACGAAAGGACCGCCTAACTTGGGTGCCACTGAGCCGGTCGATCTCACCAATTGCGATCGCGAGCCCATCCATCTCCTGGGTGCGATCCAGCCCAACGGCTTTCTGATCGCCCTGACCTCGGACTGGATGGTGGCCCGCGCCTCGGCGAACCTGGCTGACTTCATCGGCGTAGCGCCGGACGATGCCATCGGCCGGCCGCTCGCCGAGATCTTCACGCCCGCCGCCGTCCATGACCTGCGCAACCGGACCACCGTCCTGCGCGGGCCTGATACCGTCGAACGCATATTCGGCCTGCCCCTGGTGAGCGGGGAGGCGCGGTTCGATCTCGCGCTGCATCTGTCCAACGGGCACATCATCCTGGAGGGGGAGCGCTCCGGCGGGGAATTGGGCGATGTGACCGGCATCGTGCGCTCCATGATCGCGCGCATCGACCAGTGCGCCGACCTCACGGCCTTCTTTCGCGAAGGCGCGCGCCAGGTGCGGGCCTTGACCGGCTTCGACCGCGTCATGGTGTATCGCTTCGCCGGCGACGGCTCCGGCGAAGTGGTGGGGGAAGCTTGCAAGGCGGGCATCGGCCAGTTCCTCGGCCTGCATTATCCCGCCAGCGACATCCCCGTCCAGGCGCGCATCCTCTATACCCGCAACCTGCTGCGGGCGATCGCGGACGTGAATGCCGAACCCGTGCCGGTGGTGCCGGCGCTGGACGCGGCCGGAAAGCCCCTGGACCTGTCGCTGTCCCTGCTGCGCTCGGTTTCGCCCATCCATATCGAATATCTGAAGAACATGGGGGTGCGGGCCTCGCTTTCGGTATCCATCATCGTGGACGGAAAGCTCTGGGGGCTGTTCGCCTGCCACCATTATGCGCCGCGCCGCCTCACTTTCGAGCGGCGCTCGGTGACGGAATTGTTCAGCCAGATGTTCTCCATGCGCCTGGAGAGCCGCGAGCGCCAGGAGACGGTGGAGTTCGAGCGTCGCGCGCGCGACATTTCCGACCAGTTGCTGGGCGCCGTCGCCTCCGACGAGACGCTGCTGCGCGATCCCGACTGGCTGGCTGACATCCTCACGCGCGCCATTCCGGCGGACGGGGTGGGCGTCTGGCTTGCCGGGAATTATGCGTTTTCCGGCATCACCCCGCCCACCGAGGATTTCCGCCGCATCGTGCGCGCCCTCAATGCCACGGCGGCCGGCAAGGTCTATACGACCGACAAGATCAGTGCGCTCGTGCCCGAGGCCGCCGCTTTCTCGGACAAGGCCGCCGGGCTGCTGGCCATCCCCATTTCCCGCTCGCCGCGCGACTATGTGGTGATGTTCCGCACCGAACTGATCCGCTCCGTGCGCTGGGGCGGAGACCCGCACAAGACGGTGGAATACGGCCCCAACGGGCCGCGCCTCTCCCCGCGCCAGAGCTTTGCGGAATGGAAGGAATTGGTGCGCGGCCGTTCGCTGCCCTTCTCGGCATCCGAACTGCGCATCGCGGAGACCCTGCGCGCCACCCTCATCGAAGTGGTGCTGCGCCTCGCGGACGAGGCCTCCGCCGAGCGCCAGCAGGCGAGCGCGCGGCAGGAATTGCTGATCGCGGAACTCAACCACCGCGTCCGCAACATTCTCGGTCTGATCCGCGGCCTGATCCGCCAGTCCCAGCCGAGCGAGCCGGCGGTGCGCGATTTCGTGAAGGTGGTGGACGGGCGCATCCACGCCTTGGCGCGGGCGCATAACCAGATCACCGAGGACCATTGGGGGCCGGCCCCGCTCCAGGCCCTGATCGATGCCGAGGCCGCCGCCTTCATCGAGGAGCAGGACCGCGTCCAGAGCGCGGGCGAGCCCATCATGCTCAATCCTCAGGCCTATTCCACCATGGCACTGGTGGTGCATGAGCTGGTGACCAATTCCACCAAATACGGCAGCCTCTCCGGGCCGTCGGGTCAGGTGCGGCTCACCTGGTCGCGCAACGCGCGGGGCGACCTCGACATCGCTTGGCGCGAAACGGGCGGGCCGCCCGTCAGCAAGCCCTCGCGCCAGGGCTTCGGCACCACGATCATCGAACGCTCGGTGCCCTATGATCTCGGCGGCGAGGCCCAGATCCGCTATGCGCCCGCGGGCTTCGAGGCGGATTTCCGCATCCCGGCGCGGCATGTCTCCGAGCCGCGCGGCCCCGGCCCCGCATCCTTCCGCTTTCCCCGCTCGGTCACCGGCCACCGGGAGGAGATGCCCGCGGACCTGCTGACCGGACATCGCCTTCTCCTGGTCGAGGACAGCCTCATCATCGCCATGGACGCCGAGGACATCGTCACGCGGCTCGGCGCGGATGAAGTCGCCACCGCCGCGTCCGTGGAGGCGGCGCTCGATCTGATCGAGGCCGGGCGACCGACCATCGCCATTCTCGACATCAATCTCGGCAGCACCACCAGCTTCGCAATTGCCGATGAATTGTCCGACCTCGATGTGCCTTTCCTGTTCGCCACCGGCTACGGCGAGCAGGCGAAATTCCCCGACCAGCATCGCGGGCGCGTGGTGGTGCAGAAGCCCTATACGATTGAGAACATCGCCCGCGCCTTGGCCGGCGTCCTCGAATAGGCGTTCCCCTCCCCTCGGCGTCACAGGCCCAGGGGAAAAATCTCCACGCCGCGGCCTGGCCGGGCCGCAAGCAGGCTGCCGGAGGGAACTTCCGTCCAGGTGGAGCGGTCGTCGTCCAGCGGCTCGGATGCAATCAGCGTCGCGTCCCGCGAGGCGCGATAATAAAGCGAGTTGGCGCGCGCATTCAGCCCATAGCGCACGGCATAAAGATCGCGCCCGTCGGAGAGGGCCGCCGTGAACAGGAAGGGCTCGGTGCCGGCAATCTGCGACAGGCGGGAGAGCAGCCGGAGGAGAGCGGGGGTCGGATCCCCCGCTTCGGCGGACGCCTGCGCGAGGCCCTGGCCGACCAGAGCGAGGAACATGGCCTCGGAGTCCGTGGTGCCGGCGCGGTTGGCATAGATGCCATCGGGAATGAGACTTTCCACGGCGCGCCGGGCGCTCGCCCAATTGCCCAAATAGCCATTGTGCATGAACAGCCAGGGGCCGAACGAAAAGGGATGGCAATTGGGCCGCGTGACCGGCGTTCCGGTCGCCGCGCGCACATGGGCGAAGAACAGGTGCGAGCGCAGGTGCCGGCACAGATTGCGCAAATTCTCGTCCGACCAGGCCGGTCGCACCTCGCGGTACAGGCCCGGCTCGGCATGTTCACCGTACCAGCCGAGGCCGAAGCCGTCGCCATTCATGGCCATGGTGGATTCCAGCGCCCGCTGGCTCTGCACCACCAGGGAATGGGAAGGGCGGGTCACATATTGCTCAAGGGGAATTGAAACGCCCGTATAGGCGATCCAGCGGCACATGCGTCATCTCCCATGGCCAGGGTTCGGCGTTGCGCGGGACATCAAATGGCGTGGGATTGCAGCCACTGTTCCAGCACGCAGATCTGCCACAGCTTGGAATGCCCCTTCGGGGTGAGATTTGCCTCGGGATCGGCGAGCAGGCGGTCCACATAATCGCGCCGGAAGATGCCGCGGGCGCGCGCGGCGTCCTGGTTCAGAACCTCCCGGGCAAAATCCAGATAGGGCCCGCGCACATATTTCAGCGCCGGGACCGGGAAATAGCCTTTCGGGCGATCGATCACCTCGGCGGGCAGGACGCGCCGCGCTGCTTCCTTGAGAATGTGCTTGCCGCCAGCTTTGGCCTTTAGCTCTCCAGGAATGCGCGCCGCGAGTTCCACCAGGCGGTGGTCCAGAAAAGGAACCCGCGTCTCCAGGCCGAAGGCCATGGTCATATTGTCGACGCGCTTCACCGGGTCGTCCGGCAGCATGATCTGCGTGTCGATCTGAAGCGTCTTGTCGAGGGCGGTGCGCCCGTGGCTTTGAAAATGCTCTTCCACGAAGCTGCGGCTATGGTCTACGCCCAGCATCTCCGGGGCAAGGGTCTCGATCATTTCCCCGTGGTCGCGGTCAAAATACAGGCGGGCATAGTCGGCGGCGGGATCGTTCGACGTCAGCATGGCCGCGTGCCAATGGTAGCCGCCGAAGATCTCGTCGGCGCCCTGTCCGCTCTGCACCACTTTCACATGGCGGGAGACCTCCTGGGCGAGCAGATAGAAGCCCACGCTGTCGTGGCTCATCATCGGCTCGGACATGGCGCGGATCGCGTCGGGCAGGGCGTCCAGAGTCCGCTGCGGGCTGACGAGGATTTTGGTGTGGTCGGTGGCGAACAGTTTCGCCACCAGATCGGAATATTGGAATTCGTCGCCGCGCACGTCGCCCACGGCCTCGAAACCCACCGAGAAGGTGCGGATGTCGTCCTGGCCGAGTTCCGCGAGCAGCGCGACGATGAGGGAACTGTCCAGGCCGCCGGAGAGCAGGACGCCGATGGGCACATCGGAGACCCGGCGCAGGTCCACCGACGCCCGCACCACATCCAGCACCGCCTCGCGCCAATCTTCCTCCCCCATCCCCGCATCCTCGGGCACGGCGTCCACGTCCACAGACCAATAGATCGCCTGCGTGCGCCGGCCGTCGGGATGGAGGGTGAGAATGGTGGCGGGTGGCAGCTTGCGCACGCCCTTCAGAAGCGTGAGGGGCGCCGGCACCACGGCATGGAAGCTCATGTAATGATGGAGCGCGACGGGATCGATGGACGTGTCGATGCCGCCCCCTGCCAGAAGCGCGGGCAGTGTGGACGCAAAGCGCAGGGACGTCCCGACCTCCGCGAGATAGAGCGGCTTGATGCCCAGCCGGTCCCGCGCCAGCACCACCTGCCCCGTGCGCAGATCCCATACCGCGAGGGCGAACATGCCCCAGAAGCGCCTGACGCAGTCCGTGCCCCAGGCATGGTACGCCTTGAGCACGACTTCCGTGTCGCCCGTGGAAAAGAAGCGATATCCCTTGGCCTCCAGCTCGCGCCGCAGGTCACGGAAATTATAGATGCAGCCATTGAAGGCGATGGCGAGGCCCAGGTGCGGATCGACCATGGGCTGGGCCGAGGTGGTGTCGAGATCGAGAATGCTCAAGCGGCGATGCGCGAGCGCCACATGGGCCTGTGCATACAGGCCGGCGCCGTCCGGCCCCCGGCTCTCCATGGTCCGCGCCATGGCTTCCATCTGCCCAAGCTTCACCGCCCCGTCCCGATTCACCTCACCGCACAATCCGCACATGGTTTCTCGCCTTTCGCTCGGCGCCCGCGGTAGCGAGGGTGAAACCTTTGCGGTCCCTATCAGTTCCGTCCTGCACAACCTGACCTGATCACCCTGATCGGCGCATGCCCAAGGCTCGCGCCGACGATGGAGGGCCGGATGGCGGATTTTCACGTATTGGCCCGCCTCGCGGATGACAGCCTCTCCTCGGTCGCGAGCCTCGGGGTATGCGAGGATGCAAGCGAGGCCCTGCGGCGCTTTAACGAGGGTCTGGCCAAGACGCACCGGCTCGGCCTGTTCCGCCTTCTCGCCGCCGAGGAAGCCGGGCAGTCGGACTATTGTCTCCTGGAGGATCGCCCTGGTTCCCCGGTCCTGACGCGGCTCGCCCGCATGTCAGATCCGGTCGCGGACGCCTCCCTCCTGACCCGGATGCGCGCCGCCGCTGCGTCCGACGGCGATGGCGACGCATGAGCGTCGGGCTCGCCTCAAACGCTCGGCGGCGCCTTACTTGAGGCGCCCTTCGCCGGCGGCGTAATAATATTGGCTCGCCACCAGCCAGCCCTTGAGCGGACGCAGCGGCGGAATGCAGGTGAGCAGGAGAAACGGCAGGGTCGTCACCAGATGGACCCAATAGGGCGCCTGATAGGCCACCTCCAGCCAGATGGCGAACACCACGCTCGGGATGCAAGCGAAACAGATGACGAAAAAGGCCGGCCCATCGGCAGGGTCGGCAAAGGAATAATCCAGTCCGCAGACCTCACAGGACGGGCGCAGTTTCAGGAATCCATCGAACATGTGTCCCTGGCCGCAGCGCGGGCAACGTCCCCGCACGCCGGTTTGCAGCGGAGAAAGGGGCGGCCAATGCTGTGCGGTGGGGGGCATGGGAAGTCTTTCGGTTGGCTTGGTGTGCGGAACAGCCCGGGCGGTGAGCGGGAGAAAGCGGGGGCGTACGCCTCCCTGGCGGGCGCTTGTCGGCTGGCGCTAATGGGCTGGCGGGAAACAGCTTTCGTGCAGATGCCCGCTGGCGCACGGCGTCTTGTCGGAGCGTGAAGGCGCAATTTTCACACCCCAAAGTCAATGGGCCGAAATGACCAAGGTCAAAACGTCCAGGGCGAACGACTGCCACGGCCGGCGTCACGCCGGCGCTTAAGGGGTGAACTCTCCAGCACCTCCGGGCGTTCATTCCCCGGCGTTCACTCCGATGCTTTCATCTGCTCGATCCGGCGAAGGAGCCCCCATTTTGGACAGCACGGAAAAAATCCGGACGGGCCTCGTCCTCTCCGGCGGCGTTGCCCTTGGCGCCTATCAGGCGGGGGTCATCCAAGGTCTTGGTGCCGCCGGCCGGCTGGCATTCGAGGCGGTGGCCGGTGCCTCCATCGGCGCCTATGGCGCAGCGGTCTTCGCCGGCAATCCGCCGCAGGAGAGAGTCGGGCGTCTGTTGGAATTCTGGGCCCGCGCCACAAAGGAAAGCCTGATGGCTGGTGCCGCGCCGCCCTGGCCGTTTCCCAACGGCGTGCGTGCGAAAAGCTGGGCTCACGCCTTGGCCGCGCGCATGCAAGGCGTGCCCGGCCTGTTCCGGCCCCTGCCGCGGCTCGGGTCGGACGGCGGCGGGCCGGGACTTTATGATTCCAGCATCGCGGAGCGCACACTGCGGGACCTTGTGGATTTCGACCGCCTCAATGCCGGCGACATGCGCTGCTGCATCGGGACGACGGATATCGAGACCGGAGAGGCAGTGTGGTTCGACACCGCTGAGGGGGCACGCCTGTCGCCCGATCATGTGCGCGCCAGCGGGAGCCTCATTCCCGCTTTTCCGCCTTTGCGTGTGGACGGTCGGCTCCTGGTGGATGGGGGGCTGTCGGCCAATGCGCCGCTGGAGCCCCTGCTCTCCGCGACGCGCCCGGTTGCCGCCCCGCCGTTGGTGGTGCTCATCGACCTGTTCCCCGCCGCCGCCCCCGCGCCCCGCTCTTTGGAAGCGAGCCAAGAGCGATCCAACGACATCATGTATGCGGCTCAAACCCGGGTTCGGCTCGCGGGGATTGTGCGCGAGCGCGCACTGGAGGCCCGCCTCGACCCGCAGGCCCCCGGGACCGATGTTATCCTGCTGTCCTATCAGGCCGGACCCGACGAGGCGGGACCGGAAAAGGCCTTCGATTTCTCGCGCGCCGCCTTCGACCGCCGATTTCAAGCCGGAGAGCGGGACGCGCGCGCGGCGCTGGCTTTGCTGGACCGCCTGCCCGCGCCGGGCGCGACGGGCGTGCGCGTGCATGTGCCGGCGGCGGACGGCAACTGACGCGCCCCCGCCGTGGGGCCGCAACCGAGCGGGCGCGCCGCGCCCGGCCAGGCGGGCGGGGCCGATGACCTGGCGGAGGTCATCGTGCGTCTGCCGCCGATGCCCCGTCCTATGCGACAGGCCGCGTCCGCGAACCATCCGGCGCACGCGGAGCGCGCGCCGCGGCCCGCCGCGGCAGGACCGAGGCGTCGGGAGCCTCATCCAGCGACCAGACGGCATCGATGAGGGCCTCAGCGTCACAGTCCGCCCCGCCATAGGCCAGCAGGGCCCGCAGCTTGTCCTCCAAGTCGCGGTCGGAAAGCGGGCGGGCGCTGCCGCCACGGGCCTGGGACACGCACCGCGCGAGGGTGCGGCCGTCGGCATAGTGGATCTGGACCTCGGCGGCCTCCACCGCCATGTGGGGGGCCTCCTCCACCCGCACGCGGCGCCGCAGGTCCTGGACGCTGGGATCGGCGACGGCGGCGTCGCTGAACTGCGCAAGCCCCGCCGCTCCGCTCAGCAGCACCACGGCGACGCAATGCTGGGCACTCACCTGGGCTTCCCGCCCGCAGGTCACGTCCGGCCGGTCGGTGCGCTGGCGCAGGAGCGGGTGGCCGCGCACGGTGATGGCGCGGATGCCGTCCAGCGCGAAGCCCGGCGCCTCCCGCAGGGCGAGGCAGGCATCAATGACCGCATGCAGGACGATGCCGCAGGGATAGGGCTTGTAGGTGTTGTCCAGCATCTCCCACCGTTCCCCGAGGCCCCCCGTGATGTGTGCAGCGATGGGCGGGTCGGCACTCATCACGCGCAGAAAGCCGCGCTGTCCCTCCAAGGGCGCCGCCGGCCCCTCCACGCCGGCGCGCGCGGACAGGGCGGCGAACAGGCCGCCCCGCGCCGCCGCGCCCACGCCCACGCTCTTGGCCATGGTGCCGAGGGTCTCGACCAGGCCGCTCGATTGGGCCGACGCGATGCCGAGCGCCCACAGCATGCGCGCGGCGTCGAGCCGAAGGGCGCGGCCGGCCGCCGCCGCCGCGCCGAACACGCCGCAGGTCGCGGTGATGTGCCAGCCACGCGCATAATGGCCGGGCGAGACGGCGGCGCCGATCCGGCACTCCACCTCCATGCCGAGCGCCAGGGCGTGCAGGACTGCGCGGCCCGTCACGGGCTCGATCTCGCACAGGGACAGAAGCGCGGGCGCCACGGGGGCGGTCGGGTGGATGATGGTGGCGGGGTGAGTGTCGTCAAAATCATGCACATTGGCGGCCGCCGCATTGAGGAAGGCGGCGGTGAGGGCGTCGGTGCGCTCCGAGCGGCCGATCAGGCTGGCGCGGGGCGGACCCGCGAAGGCGCGCAGCACGCCGAGCGAACGCGCCACCACGGGGTCGTCGAAGCCCGCCAAGGCGGTCGCGATCCCATTGAGCAGCGCCCGCTTGGCCTCGTGCAGGACTGCGGACGGCACATCTTCCACGCGGGCCTGCGCGAGAAAGCTGGCGAGGCTGCGGGACAGGCCCGCACCGGGGTCCGTCTCAAGGGGCATGGCGGCTCCGGGCGTCAGGGGGAGAGCGGGGGGACGTCGAGCCGGGCGACCATGCCGGCCAGCTCGGGCGTGGGAGGCGGATAAAGACGCATCACCAGCGGGTCGTGGCCGGGGATCACATGGTCCGGGCTGTCCGCGAGCCGCTGGATGAGATCATGCCCTTCGAGCATGTCGGCGACGCTGTGCACGATGGGGAAGGGCCGGTGACCCCGCATATTGGCATAGAGGTGCGTCGCGTCCGACGCGATCACCACATGCCCCCGGCGGGTCCAGACGCGCACGGCTTGCAGACCTGCGGTATGGCCGCCAATGCGATGGACGCTGAGGCCCGGCGCGAGGATCTGCGTGCCGTCGTGAAACGCGACGCGGCCCGCATACAGGCAGCGCACGAAGGACACCACATCCTCCACCTCGAACGGATGGCGCATGGAGGCGTGACACATGCAGCGGCCGGTCGCGAAGGCGCTTTCGGCATCCTGCACATGGAAGCGGGCCCGGCCGAAGGCATCGAGCGATCCGGCGTGATCGTAATGCAGGTGAGTGAGAATCACGTCCTCGACCGCCTGCGGCTCCACCTGGATGAGGCGCAATGCCGCCAGTGGCGTGCGCAGCAGGGACCGTCCGCGTCTTTCGGCCGCGTCCGGCCCGAAACCGGTGTCGATGACGAAGCAGCGCTCGGGGCTGCGCGCGACCCAGAGGTAATAATCAAGATCCGACCCGGCTTCGTGCGGATCGCCCCCGATGAAATTGTCCGCCGCTGAGCGCGGGGTGTGGGTGGCATAGCGCAGGGCAAACAGGTCGAAGGGCTGGGCGGCGTCGGAGGCGCGAGGATGCGTCACAAGTCTCGCCTCAATCAAAGGACAGATGTCCTTTATTGTCATACAATCTTATCGTAGGTCAACGAGGCATTTGGGAAGCGGCCTCGATAATGCATTGCAAAATAATGCTGCATCACACCTACTGCAATGCAGTGACGAATTCCGGCGGCGTCAGATTGACAGACAATCTGATTGGCGTGCAGGATTGTTCTCCCAATCCAGACGCCGATCCCCGGAGATGAGCGCGATGACCCAACGGCCCGAATTCGACACGGAATTGTTCGCGAAGGGCGTCCAGGTGCGGCGAGAGGTCCTCGGCGCCGCCCATGTGGAGCGTTCGCTCATGAGCGCGAACGACTTCACCGCCCCCATGCAGAAGATGGTCACGGAATGGTGCTGGGGCGATCTGTGGAACCGGCCGGGCCTCGATCGGAGGACCCGCAGCTTCATCAATCTCGCCATGCTCGCGGCGCTCAACCGCCCCAACGAGATCAAGCTCCATGTGCGCGGTGCGCTGAACAACGGGCTGAGCGTGGAGGAAATCCGCGAGGTGATGCTTCAGGTGGCCGTCTATTGCGGCGTCCCGGCGGGCCTCGACAGCCTGAAGGTGGCGGCCGAGGTCCTCAAGGAAGAAGGTAAGCTCGCCTGAGGGCGGGGAGGAAAAAATGAGCCAATCCCCCCTCCCTCGCATCGGTTTCATCGGCATCGGCGCCATGGGCTGGCCCATGGCCGCCTGTCTGGTGAAGGCCGGCTACACGGTCATCCCCCATGATGCCCGAAGCGGGCACACCCAAGCCTTCCTCGCCCAGGTGGGCGGTGAAGCCGCGCAAAGCCTGGCGGACCTCGGCCGCCGCAGCGATGTGGTCATCACCATCCTGCCGACCAGCGCCGTGGTCGAACAGGTGCTGTTCGGCGCGGACGGCGTTGCCCAGGGCCTCGGGGCCGGCGCGCGCGTGATCGACATGACCTCCGGCATTCCGGCCGCGACCCAGGCGTTTGCGGAGCGTCTCGCGGGGCAGGGCGTCACCATGTTCGATGCCCCGGTGTCCGGCGGCGTTGCCCGCGCCAGAACCGGCGACCTCACCATCATGGCCGGAGGGGAGACGGCGGATGTCGATGCCGCCATGCCCATCCTCCGGATCATGGGCAGCGTGATCCGCACCGGAAAGACCGGCTCGGGCCATGCCATGAAGGCGCTCAACAACCTGGTCTCCGCCGGAGGATTCCTGATCGGCATCGAGGCCCTGCTGATCGGCGCGAAATTCGGCATCGCGCCGCAGACCATGGTGGACATCCTCAATGTCTCCACCGGCGTCAACAACAGCACCCAGAAGAAGTTCAAGCAGTTCGTCCTGTCTCGCAGCTTCGATTCGGGATTTGCGATGGAGCTCATGGTCAAGGACCTGTCCATCGCCCTGGAGGTGGCGCGCGAGGGCGGCGTCACGGCGCCCTTCGCCAGCCTGTGCCGGGAAATGTGGGCCGGTGCCTCCCACCTTCTGGGGCCGGGCGCGGACCATACCGCGGTCGCGCAATTGAGCGAGCGCCTCGCCGGCTACCAACTGGCCGACGAGCCCTGACCGGGCGTTCGGCGCCGAACGCACCAGAGCCCCAAGGGCCGACATATGGGAGGACAAGGACGAGATGGGTGAGACCGCGACCCTCGTGGATTTCGTGCTGGACAGCCGGCCCGAGGCCATTCCCCAAAAGATCCGTCACGACGGCAAGCGCGCCTTGCTGAACATCGTCGGCTGTGCCCTGGGCGGCGCCGATCATCCGGCGATGGACATCGCCATCGCCGCCCTCGGCCCCTACAGCGGCGCGCCGACAAGCGCGGTGATTGGGCGGCGCGAGCGGTTCGACCCGCTGTTCGCCGCGCTGCTGAACGGCCTTTCCTCGCACGTGCACGATTATGACGACACGCTGCCGAAGAACTATATCCATGCCTCCTCGCCCGTGGCCTCGGCCTTGCTCGCCTATGCCAGCGTGAATCGGGTGTCGGGCGCCGATTTCCTGCATGCCTTCATCCTCGGTTTCGAGGTGGTGTCGCGGATCGGCAACGCCACCTATCCGGCGCATTATGACGCCGGCTGGCACAGCACCGGCTCCGTCGGGGTGTTCGGCGCGGCGGCGGCGGTGGGCAAGCTGCTGGGGCTCGACGCGCGGCAGATGACCTATGCCCTCGGTCTCGCCGCCACCCAGGCGGCCGGCATTCGGGAAATGTTCGGCTCCATGGCCAAGGGCTTCCACCCCGGCCGCTCGGCGCAGAGCGGCTATATGGGGGCTTTGCTGGCCCAGAAGGGGTTCACCACCGGGCTCCATCCCATCGAGGCGCCCCGCGGCTTCGCGGCGGTGACCTCCGCCCGCTATGACCTCTCGCGGATCACGGAGGGCCTGGGCACGCAGTTCGAACTGGCCGACAACACCTACAAGCCGTTTCCCTGCGGCATCGTCGTCCATCCCACCATCGATGCCTGCATCCAACTGCGCGCCGCCCATGGTTTTGCGGCGGAGGATGTGGTGGGCGTGCAATTGCGCGTCGCGCCTCTGGTCAAGGACCTGTGCAACAAGCAGCAGATCGCGACCGGGCTGGAAGGCAAGTTTTCCATCTATCACGCGGCCGCCATCGGCCTTGGCCGCGGAAAGGCGGGCCTGTCGGAATTCACCGACGCGGCGGTCAACGATCCTGCGCTGAAACGCCTGCGCCTGCTCGCCGAGGCGGTCGGCGATTCCGCCGTCAGCGAGGATGGCGTGAACGTCACGGTGCGCCTGAAGGATGGGCGGGAGCTTCATCTTTCGCTCACGGAATCCCTGGGAAACCTCAAGCGTCCGCTGAGCGACGCGCAATTGGAGGCCAAATTCCGCGATCAGGCCCGGGTCGTTCCCGCCGCCCAGGTGGAAGCGGCCATCGGGGCCTGCTGGCAAGTCGAGGCGCTTTCCGACGCCTCGGCCCTGATTGCGGCCT
Organism: Pseudomonadota bacterium; assembly: GCA_040755535.1. Lineage (GTDB taxonomy): Bacteria > Pseudomonadota > Alphaproteobacteria > Rhizobiales > Xanthobacteraceae > Aquabacter. Next base: position 24,367 of record JBFMAV010000059.1, read on the forward strand.
GCACGCCGACATAAGCCGACCCGAAAGGCGGGGGGGGACGCCACACAAACCAGAACACAGAGGGAGACACGCCATGAGGACACTGACGGCCCTGTTCGCCGCGCTTGCCATCACGCTTGCTCCGGCCGCCGCGCGCGCCGAGGTGAGCGAGGTCCGTATCCCGCTGGGGGCCGGCGGCTTCGGCTTCCTGCCCTTGCACATGATGCAGAAGCACAATCTCATCGAAAAGGCCGCCCAGGAGCACGGCCTCAAGGTCTCCGTGAACTGGGCCAGGATCGGCGGCCCGGCCGTGATGAACGACGCGCTCATCTCCGGCTCCGCCGACTTCATCTCGGCCGGCCCGCCTGCTTTTCTCATGCTGTGGGACCGCACGCGGACCAATGTGGGCGTGAAATCGGTGGGCGCCATCAGCTCCATGCCCATGCAGCTCAATGCCCGCGTCGCGGACCTGAAAGCCCTGGATGACATTTCGGGGGCGCAGAAGATCGCCGTCACCTCCGTCAAGGTGTCGATCCCCTCCATCATCATGCAGATGTATGCGCTGAAGAAATACGGCAAGGACCAGGTGTTCCGGTTCGATCCCTACACCGTCACCATGTCCCATCCCGAGGCACTCATCAGCCTGATTTCGGGTGGCGGGAACATCGTCGCCCATTGGGCCTCCGCGCCCTTCGATCAGCGCGAGCTTCAGGACAAGGCGATCGGCACGCTGATGACCTCAGACGACGTCATGGGCGGCTCGACCACCTTCACCATGATGTCCACGACGACAAAATTCTATACGGAAAATCCGAAGGTCTACGCTGCTGTCGTCTCTGCGCTCCAGGTCGCGCAAAAGATGATCATGGAGGACAAGGCCGGCGCGGCCCAAGTGTTGCTGGAATCCATGGGCGGAAAGGGGTGGGAAATCAATGATCTGGTGGCCATCCTGAATGATCCCACCACAAAATACATCTTCAAGCCCGAGAATGTGATGAAGTATGCAGCCTTCATGCATGAAATCGGTTCGTTGAAGAACAAGCCGGCCGCGCTCGGCGATCTGTTCTTCGATCCCGCCCAGGTCGCGGGGGGGAATTGATGGTCGCCGTCGCGCCGCGCACGGCACCCACCGCACGTCCGCGCGCCGCTGAGGCGGGAGCCGGCGCGCGGCACGCGCGAGACACTGACCAGAGGAGCGGCGAGGCGATGCCTGTGCAGATAAGCGAGCCCCTGCTGAGCGTGGACGGGCTGACCCTGCAATACCGGACGAAACAGAGCCTCGTCACGGCCACCTACCGTGTCAGCTTCAGCGTTCAACGGTCGGATCGCTACGTCATCCTCGGGCCCTCCGGCTGTGGGAAATCGACCCTGTTGAAGGCGGTCGGGGGCTACATCAAGCCGGTGGAGGGCGCGATCGCCCTCGCCGGGCGGACCATCTCGCGGCCTGGACCGGACCGGGTTCTCGTGTTCCAGGAATTCGATCAGCTGCTGCCCTGGAAAACGGTGCGCCAGAACGTCCTGTTCGCCCTCACCTCCAGCGGCCGCCTGCGCGGCCGGGAGGCGGTGGAGCGCGCGGACCACTATATCGCCAAGGTGAACCTGACCAAGTTCTCGGACAGCTACCCCCACATGCTGTCCGGGGGCATGAAGCAGCGGGTGGCGATCGCGCGCGGCATGGCCATGGAGCCGGAAATCCTGCTCATGGATGAGCCGTTCGCGGCGCTCGACGCGCTGACGCGTGGCAAGATGCAGGAGGAACTGCTCCAGCTGTGGGAGGAGACCAAGGTCACGCTCCTGTTCGTCACCCATTCCATTCCCGAGGCGGTGCGCATCGGCAACCGCATCCTGCTGCTGACGCCCCATCCCGGGCGCGTGCGGGCCGAACTTGGGTGTGCCGGCATCGACGCCCCTGGGCCGGACGGCCGGCTTCTGTCCCAGCGGATCGAATCCCTTCTGTTCGACGACATTCCTCTTGCGCGGAGCAGCGTCCATGGCTGACGTGACGAGCCTGCCGCCGGCCCGGCCGGACTTTATCGATGACAATCCGCCGACCGGCTTCGGCGTCGTGGACAAGCCGCTGCGGCTGTGGGAGCGGCTCGCCGACAGCGGCGTGTTCCGCAAAGCCATGGTTCTGCTGGCGCTGGCGCTGGCGTGGCAAGCCTATGGGGTGTGGCTGAACAACCCGCTCCTGTTCCCCACCTTTGGCGAGACGGTTGCGGCGCTGGTCACATCCACCCTCTCCGGCGAACTGCCGGCGGCGACCTTCCACTCCATCTGGCTGCTGCTCCAGGGCTATGTGGTGGGTCTTGCGGTGGCGGCCCTTGCCACCGCCTTCGCCATCACCACGCGGATCGGGGCGGATCTGCTGGAAACCCTCACCTCCATGTTCAACCCGCTGCCCTCCATCGCGCTGCTGCCCCTGGCGATGATCTGGTTCGGGCTCGGGGAGGGGAGCATCATCTTCGTGCTCGTTCATGCCGTGCTCTGGGCGGTGGCGCTCAATACCCATGCCGGATTCCGCTCGGTGAGCACCACCTGGCGCATGGTGGGCCAGAATTACGGGCTTTCGAGCTTCGCCTATGTGAGCAAGATCCTCATTCCCGGGGCGCTGCCGAGCATCCTGACCGGACTCAAGATCGGCTGGGCCTTTGCCTGGCGCACGCTGATCGCGGCCGAACTGGTGTTCGGCGTCAGTTCCAGCGGCGGCGGCCTCGGCTGGTTCATCTTTCAGAATAAGAACCAACTGGAGATTCCCAACGTGTTCGCTGGCCTGTTGATGGTCATCATATTCGGTTTGCTGGTGGACAATTGCATCTTCCGCGTGCTGGAACAGCGCACAATCCGCCGCTGGGGCATGCAGAGCTGAGGGGGCACCCGGCGGCGGACCCTCGCGGCGGATCGACGGGACGAAGCAAACGGCAGGAACACGGGCTCTGCGATGACAGACCTCTTGAATGACGAGTCCATGCGCGTAACCAGCGTGGCGGCGCCAGTGCGCCGCCAGGTGGCGAAGGTCCTGCGCGCCGCCATCACCAGCGGGCGCTTCGCGCCCGGCCAGCGGCTGGTGGAAAAGGATCTGTGCACGCTTTTGGGGGTCAGCCGCCCCTCGGTGCGCGAGGCCCTGCGGGAACTGGAAAGCGAGGGGCTGATCGAGATCATCCCCAACAAAGGCCCCTCCGTGCGCAGCCTGACGGCGGCGGACGCGCTCAGCGTCTACCAGGTGCGCGCGGCGCTTGAGGCCCTGGCGGCGCGCCTGTTCGTCGAAAAGGCGAGCGACGCGCAGGTGGAGACGCTGAGCGCGGCCGTCCAAAGTCTCGCACGCGCCTATGAGGCCGGGGATGTCGAGCGCATCCTCGCGGCCAAGCAGGTGTTCTACGACGCCCTGTTCGACGGCACCGGCAACAATGTCATCCGCACCATCCTGCGATCGCTGAACGACCGCGTCACGGCCCTGCGGCGGGTGACGCTGTCCTCCCCCGCCCGCGCCCGCGAGAGCATCGCGGAGATCCAGGACCTGCTGGCGGCGATCAAGCGGCGCGATGCGGACGCCGCCCATCGGGCGTCCCTGCAGCATATCGAGGCTGCCGCAGAAGTCGCGCTGCGCGGGCTGTGAGGCGCCGCGCGCCTGCGGCCCCGGGAACCGGCGCGGAAGGGGCGGGTTGAGGGGGCATCACCCGCACCGGGAGGATGAGATGCCCCAGGGCGACAAGTCCAAATACACCGACAAGCAGAAGCGCAAGGCGGCGCATATTGAGGAAAGCTACCAGGACAAGGGCGTGCCCCCCGCCGAGGCGGAGCGGCGCGCCTGGGCGAGCGTCAACACGGATGACGGCGGCGG
>JBFMAV010000060.1:0-27632 GCA_040755535.1 Pseudomonadota bacterium
GGGCCTTTCCCATTCCGGCGAGGAGCGCACGGCCATGCTGAAGGACAAGATCGCGGAGGTCTTCAACGAGCCCGGGTGCGAGAAGAACCAGGGCAAGGACGCCAAGGCCCGCAAGAAGGGCTGCTCCAAGCCGCTCACCCCCGGCGCGGCGGCGGGCGGCTGCGCCTTCGACGGGGCGAAGATCGTGCTCCAGCCGGTGACCGACGTCGCCCACCTCATCCATGCGCCGCTGGCCTGCGAGGGCAACAGCTGGGACAATCGCGGCGCCGGCTCGTCGGGCTCCGACCTCTGGCGGCGCTCCTTCACCACCGACCTGACCGAGCTGGACATCGTCATGGGCCAGGGGGAGCGCAAGCTCTACAAGGCGGTGCGCGAGATCGCGCAGGCCTTCAACCCGCCCGCCATCTTCGTCTATTCCACCTGCGTCACCGCGCTCATCGGCGACGATATCGAGGCGGTGTGCAAGGCGGCCTCCGCCAAATACGGCCTGCCCGTGGTGCCGGTGAATGCGCCCGGCTTCGTCGGCTCGAAGAATCTCGGCAACAAGCTCGCAGGCGAGGCGCTGCTCGACCATGTGATCGGCACCCACACGCCCGACGATGCCGGCCCCACGGACATCAACATCCTCGGGGAATTCAACCTCTCGGGCGAATTCTGGGCGGTGAAGCCGCTGTTCGAGGCGCTCGGCATCCGCATCCGCGCCTGCATTCCCGGCGATGCCCGCTATCTGGACATTGCCGGCGCCCATACCGCGCGCGCCACCATGATGGAATGCTCCACCGCCCTCATCAATCTGGCGCGCAAGATGGAAGAGCGCTGGGGCATCCCCTTCTTCGAAGGCTCCTTCTACGGCATTTCGGACACGTCCGACGCCTTGCGCCAGACCGCCCGCCTGCTGGTGCAGCAGGGCGCCGAGGTGTCCCTTCTCGATCGCACCGAGGCGCTCATCGCGCGCGAGGAGGCGATCGCCTGGGCGAAGATGGAGGCCTACCGGCCCCGCCTGGAAGGCAAGCGCGTGCTGCTGAATACCGGCGGGGTTAAATCCTGGTCGGTGGTGGCCGCGCTGCAGGAGATCGGCGTCGAGATCGTCGGCACCTCGGTCAAGAAGTCCACGCTGGAAGACAAGGAGCGCATCAAGCAGCTGCTGAAGGACGAGAACCACATGTTCGAGTCCATGGCGCCGCGCGATCTCTACGCCATGCTGGCCGCCAACAAGGCGGACATCATGCTGTCCGGCGGGCGCACCCAGTTCATCGCGCTGAAAGCCAAGATGCCCTGGCTCGACATCAACCAGGAGCGGCACTTTCCCTATGCCGGCTATGACGGGATGGTGGAATTGGTGAAGCGCATCGCCCTGGCCATCGAAAACCCCATCTGGGCGCAGGTGCGCGCGGAGGCCCCCTGGAACGCGGACGGAGTGCTTCGTCCTGAGTCCTTGGAGCGCGAGGAGGTTCGCCCCGCAGGCGCAAGCGAAGCGGCCAACCCGCATTTCCTCGCCCATCATCGCAAGAAATTCGCCGGCGCAGGCGCCGACGATCTGGCCGAATGCTGAGGCCGGCGCCATGACCCCCGTCATCCCCCTCACCAAGGCCGCTTCGGTCAATCCGCTGAAATCCAGCCAGCCGCTCGGCGCGGCGCTCGCCTTTCTGGGCGTGGATGGCGCCATGCCGCTGTTTCACGGCTCCCAGGGCTGCACCTCCTTCGCGCTGGTGCTGCTGGTGCGGCACTTCAAGGAGACGATCCCGCTCCAGACCACCGCCATGGACGAAGTGGCGACCGTGCTCGGCGGGGCCGACCATCTGGAAGAAGCCATCCTCAACCTGAAGACCCGCACCAAGCCGAGCCTGATCGGCGTGTGCACCACGGCGCTCGTGGAGACGCGCGGGGAGGATTTCGCGTCGGACGTCGCGACCATCCGCCGGCGCAATGCGCAGGCGCTGGAGGGGACCGAAGTGGTGCTCGCCCAGACCCCGGACTTCGAAGGGGCGATGGAGGAAGGTTGGACCAAGGCGGTGTCGGCCCTCGTCACGGGGCTTGTTCCGGCCCAGCCGGAGCGCATGACCAGCCTGACCCAGGTGAACATCCTGCCCGGCTGGCACCACACGGTCGCGGATCTCGAACATATCCGCGACCTGGTGGAGGCGTTCGGCCTCGATCCCATCATACTGCCGGACATTTCCGGCGCGCTCGATGACACGGTGCCGGACCGCTGGGTGCCCACCGCCTATGGCGGGACGCTGGTCCCGGACATCCGGGCCATGGGCCGCTCGGTCCACACCCTCGCGCTGGCTGAGCATGTGCGGGCGCCGGCGCAGCTTCTCGAAGACCGCTCGGGCGTGCCCTTCACCCTGTTCGACAGCCTGTGCGACCTGGCTTCGGTCGACCGGTTCGTCGCGCTGCTGAGCCGGATTTCCGGTCGGCCCGTGCCGCCGCGCATCAGGCGTGCGCGCAGCCAGCTCCAGGACGCGCTTCTGGACGGGCATTTCCATTTCGGCGGCCAGAAGATCGCCATCGCCGCCGAGCCGGACCTGTTGTTCGCGCTGTCATCGGTCTTTGCCGGGCTTGGCGCGGAGATTGCGGTGGCGGTCACGACCACGGGCGGCAATCCCATCCTGCGCAAAGTGCCGGCGCGCGAAGTCCTGGTGGGCGATCTCGGGGATCTGGAGGCGCGGGCGGCCGGGTGCGACCTGCTGGTGACCCATAGCCATGGGCGCCAGGCGAGCGAACGGCTGGGCATTCCGCTGATGCGGGCGGGCTTTCCCATCTTCGACAGGCTCGGCAGCCAGCATCGCCTCAGCGTGGGCTATGCGGGCGCGCGCACGCTCATTTTTGAAGCGGCCAACATCTTCCAGGCCCATCGTCGCGAGCCCACACCGCACACCCTCAATCCATTCCGCGACCGACTTCCGGAGGACAGCCATGACAGCCACGCGCAGACTGCGGCTCGTTGAGAGCGAGGGCGCGCAACCCGCGCCTGCCTCCGGCCCGGCCATTCGAGTGGCCATTGCGACCCAGGACATGAAGGGGCTGAACGCCCATTTCGGCTCCGCCAAGAAATTCGCCGTCTATGATGTCGGCATCGAGGGCTGGAGCTTCGTGGAGACGGTCGCCTTCGACAATGTCTCGGACGAGGGCGGCAAGCACCAGAGCGACGGCGACGACAAGATCACGCCCAAGGTCGAGGCCCTGAAGGGCTGTCACCTGCTCTTCTGCCTCGCCATCGGCGGCCCCTCGGCGGCCAAGGTGGTCTCGGCCCGCATCCATCCCATCAAGATTCCCCAGGCCCAGCCCATCGACGTTGTGCTGGAGCGCACCCGCGACATGCTCGCCGGGTCCCCGCCCCCCTGGCTGCGCAAGATCCTGGGCGAAGCCGGCGCGCTCGCCCCCAAACCCTCCTTCGTGGACGATGAGTGAGAGGACAGCCCGATGACCGAAACCCTGACCGCGCCTGATGCCGATGCAGCGGCGCTCGCGACCCCGTTCCTCGTCTCCCTGGTCCGCCTGATGCGGGCGCAGGACACCTATGGCAGCTGGGAAGGCAAGCCGGACGCCAGGATCCTGAAGGATTTCATCCTCACCAAGGAGCAGCGACGGGAAATCCCCATCATGGGTGATCCCGATCCCGACGTGCTCTGGCGGATCGAGATGTTCTACACCGCCATCGGCCTCGCCATTGAGGCTGAGACCCAGCTCATCGCCAGCCCGATGATGAAGCTGAGCCATGAGGGGTTCGGCCGGGTGCTGCTGACCGCCGGCAGGCTGGTGGTGTTGAACCGCCATCTGCGCGACGTGCACCGCTTCGGGTTCGAAACCCTCACCAAGCTGGCCGAGGCCGGCACCAAGGCGGTGGACGACGCGGTCGCCTTCATCCGCGCTTATCCCGACGTCGCCCAACTGTGAGGAAGGCCATCATGTCCGACATCGAGACCCTCAAGGCCGAGATCAAGAAGCTCTCGTCCAAATCCGTCACCTGGAAGATGAACTTGCACGATCTGTCGGAGGATCTGCCGACCAATTGGACCCGCATCCTGGAGGTGGCGCAGGAGACCTACGACACCTTCAAGGCCCTGGACGACGCCCGCAAGCGCCTCAAGGCGCTGGAATCGCAACCTGCGTGATTGAGCCCATCCGGAGGACCGCACCATGGCCTTCACCACCCGCGACGGCTCCCAATGGATGCCGGATTATCTCGTCTCCATCGATGCCGCCACCTGCATCGGCTGCGGGCGCTGCTTCAAGGTCTGCTCGCGCGACGTGATGCACCTGTGGGGCGTCGGCGAGGAGAATGCCATGCTGGGCAAGGTGGACGAGGAGGAGGACGAGGATTTCGACGGCGACCTCGTCCGCAAGGTCATGGTGGTGGACAATGCCGGCGCCTGCATCGGCTGCGGCGCCTGCGCCCGGGTCTGCCCCAAGGCCTGCCAGACCCATATGACGGCCGACAAGGCCGCAGCCCTGGCCGCGTGAGGCTGCCATGGGACAGCGGGCGGATCGGCTCTTCTCCCATCTGATGACCGCCCATGCGCGCGGGCTGCGCGCCTCCGGCGGGCGCGGCGCGGGACACGCGGCGCGCGCGGCGGGAGGGGCCGACCACGCGCTCGCCCTGTCCTTCGATGCGCTGTCCTTTGACGCCCACGTGTTCGCCTGCGCCATCGCGGCGGCCGCGGAAGACGCCGCGTGCGAAGGGGACACCCTCGCCGCGCACCTGGGCCTCGCCCCGGACGGGCTCGAAACGGTGATCGGACGCTATTTCGCGCCACAGATGCTCGCCCGGCTCGACGTGCCGGTGGGCCGTCCGCCCGCCAACGAGGAAGCGCAGATGCTGGAGGACCTGCTCCAGTCCTTCGCAGCCCCGGGGGACGAGGCCGCCGGATGGCTCGCCGCCATCATCGCCCGGCGCGCGCTGCGGCCAAACCATCTGTGGCAGGATCTGGGGCTGCGCGCACGCAGCGAGTTGAACCGCCTGCTGGCGGCGCATTTCCCCTCGCTCGCGACGGGCAATACCGCGAACATGAAATGGAAGAAGTATTTCTACCGCCAGCTCTGCGCGCAGGAGGGTTTCGTGCTCTGCACGGCACCGAGCTGCGCCGCCTGCGGGGATTTCGAAGCGTGTTTCGGCGAGGAGAGCGGCGAGAGCCGGCTCGCGCGGGTGCGCCGCGCGAACGAGACGGCGCTCCAGACCGCCTGACCCGATCTGACACGCGAAAGACGGCCCGGGCCATCCTGGAGGGCCAGCGGCGCGCGGGCTCCACGCGCCGCGCCGGGGTCAGATGCTGGGGATGAGACCGCCGTCGATGCGGATCACCGATCCCGTCACATAGGAGGCGCGGGTGGAGGCGAGGAAGGCCACCATGTCCGCATATTCCTGCGGCGTGCCGTAGCGTCCGACCGCGATGGAGGCCTGGCTTTCCGCCGTCACCTCTTCCAGTGAGCGACCCTCGCGCTTGGCGCGCTGCTCGTCCAGGAAGGTGATGCGCGGCGTGCCGATGCGGCCGGGCAGGACGATATTGGCGGTGATGCCGTCGCGGCCCACTTCGCGCGCCAGCGTCTTGGACCAGCCCACCAGGGACATCCGCAGGGCGTTGGAAATCCCCAGATTCGGGATGGGCGAGACCACGCCGGACGAGGTGGAGGTGATGATCCGGCCCCATTTGCGCTTGCGCATGCCCGGCAGCACATGGTCGGTGAGCGAGATCACCGAGAGGACCATGGACTGGAATTGGACGGCCCACAATTCGGTGGACTGGCCGGCCGCCGGGGTGGGGGGCGGGCCGCCGGTATTGTTCACCAGAATGTCCACCGGGCCGAGTTCTTCTTCTATCTGGGCGAGAACGGGGGCGATGGCCTCCAGGTCGCCGAGATTCCAGGCGAAGGCGGCCGCGCGCCCGCCATGGGCCAGGATGTCCGCTGCGGTAAGGTCCGCCGCCGCGCCGTCGAGATCGGCCACGGCCACCGTCGCGCCTTCGCGCGCGAGGGTTCGGGCGATCGCCCCGCCCAATCCGCCGCCGGCTCCGAGCACCAGCGCAATCTTTCCGGTCAGACCGAGATCCATGGCAAAGTCCTCCCAACCCTTTACCGCCGATATCTAAAGCAACGCCGGGCGTCCTTCCACCGGAAACCCATCCAAATCCCGGCCCATCCGCCACCTGCTTCCGCTTGCCCCGCGCCCGGAGCGCGGGCAAGGACAAGTCTCCGCTCGTTTTGGACGCAGTGCATGAAGATCGCCCTTTTCAGAAGTCATGCGCCGCTGTTTCTCGCGGTGTTCCTGGACATCCTCTCCTTCGGCCTCATGTATCCCCTGATCGTCGGCCTGTTCGACGGCACCGGGCAGGGCGACCAGGGCTTTGGGGCAGTGGTGACGCCGCAGAACCGCGACACCCTCATGGCGCTGGCCTTCGCGCTGTTTCCCGTGGGCGCCTTCTTCGGCTGCGCCCTGCTGGGCGATCTGTCCGACGCGCTCGGGCGGCGGCGCACGCTTTTGACCTGCATGGCGGGCCTGTCCGCCGCCTATGGGCTCATGTGGCTGTCCCTGGTGGTGGATCAGATCTGGCTGTTCTTCGCCGGCCGGGTCCTTGCCGGCCTCATGTCGGGAACCGCGCCCATCGCCCAGGCGAGCATGGTGGATGCGGTGGACCCGGAGGAGCGTGGCGCCGCCATGGCGCAGGTGACGGTGGTCAATACGGTGGGCCTCATGGCGGGGCCGGCCATTGGCGGCCTGCTCGGCCATCTCGATCTGCGCCTGCCGCTCGCCGTGGCGCTGGTTCTGTGCGCGCTCAATGCGGTGCTGCTCGCCCGGGCCAAGTTCGGCGCGGAGACGCGGCTGCGCCCGTTTCATTTCGACTGGCGCCAGCCCTTCCTGCTGTTTCTGCGCCTGAAGGATCGGCCTGCGGCGGTGCCGCCGCTTGCCTCCTTCTTCCTGTTTCAGCTGGGATTTCTCATCTATTACACATTCATATTGGTGGAGATGCAGCGCGAGCACGGCTTCTCCACCGCCGGCATCGGCCTGTTCTCCGTCACCATGGGTGTCGGGTTCATGCTGGGCTCGGCGGTGGCCTATGGCCCGGTCTCGCGCCGGCTGAAGGAAGAGCGCCGCATCGCCATTCTGGGCCATGCCATCTGCGGGTCTCTGTTGCTGGTGAGCGCGCTGCCGGTGAGCGCGGCGGTCCAGGTGGGGCTGGCGCTCGGCATCTGCATCGCCAATGTGTTCGGCTATGTGTCGCTGCTCTCCGCCGCCTCCGGCCTGGTGGATGAGACCGAGCGCGGCTGGGTGCTGGGGCTGTCCAGCGCGGCGGTGGCGGTGTGCGTGTTCATCTCCGGGCTGATGACGCAGCTTCTCGCGGTGCTGCCGCCCGCGCCCTTCCTGGCGCTGGGCGGGGTGCTGGTGCTGCTCGCCATCCTGCCCGCGCGCGCCATCGCGCCCGCGCAAGCCCCAATGCCGTGAAGGTCAGGCGCATGCTCTATCAAGAGTTCAGAGACTGATTCGCCGATCAGGCTCTGACCGCACGGCGATGGCGGCGCTGACAAACCCCATCAGCGCCTCCGCATAGGCGGCGGGGCTCACCTTCCGGCGGCGATATTTGGATCGCTTCACATACCAGTCCTGGAGCATGGGCTTCAGCAGCGCCGCGGTCATCTCGACATCCGCGATCTGGAAATCGCCCGCCGCCTGTCCCTCGGCCAGCACCTGCGCGATCAGCCCTTCCGTGCGCTGCTCGCTCGCCACCGCCAGCGCCCGCGCCTCGGGCGGAAAGCTTTTCGCCTGCATATAGGCGAAGGTGAACCAGGGCAGCATGGCCTCGGTGAGCGCCACATGCCCCGCCACCAGCCAGCGCAGGCGCGCGGGCGGGGGAAGGTCGGCCGGCGGCTGGCCAAGGGCCTCCTCCACCACCTCCGACACGGTGCCGAGCACCATCAGAAGCAGCGTCTCCTTGGAGTCGAAATAGGCATAGAGCGCGCCCATGCTGAGACCGGTCTCTTTCGACAGGTCCCGCAGGCTCATGGAATGGAAGCCGACGCGGTTGGCGAGCGCGAGGGTGCAGTCCACGATCTGCGCCAGGCGCTGGGTGGCCACATGAGCCTTCTTCACCCGGATCGTCCCGCCGTGGCGCGCCAGAATCCGCGCAGCCAGCGCCTCCATGGACAAATCGAGGCGGGCGGGCGGCGAATCGGGGCGCTGGGGGACAGGTTTCGGCTGGTTCAACGCTCCGCTCCCGGCCTTCCATGTCTCCATCTCCAGCCCCTATTGCATGCCGGGACGGGCGCCGTCTATAAAGCGAGCGCTCGCTCGGAAAATAAGATGCCCTCCAAAGGGCCATGGGAGGCCGCATGAGTTTCACCGCCACGCTCGAAGGGCGCACCGCGCTCGTCACCGGCGCATCGCAGGGGCTCGGGGCGCATTTCGCGCAGACGCTCGCCGCCGCGGGGGCCAAGGTCGCCGTGGCCGCGCGCAAGCGGCCAGACTGCGAGGCGCTGGCCGAGCGCATCTGCGCGAATGGCGGAACCGCCATGGCCGTCACCCTCGACGTCACCGACAGCCTCTCGGCGGAAGGCGCTCTCGACAGCGTGATCCAGGCCTGGGGGCGGCTCGATATCCTGGTGAACAATGCCGGCGTCACCAGCACCAGGGCGCTGCTTGAGGAGGAAGAGGCGGTCTGGGACCGCATCATGGACACCAACCTCAAGGGCGCCTTCCTCATGGGTCAGGCCGCCGCCCGCGCCATGGCGCGCGACGGCAAGGGCGGCACCATCGTCAATGTGGCCTCCATCCTCGGCCACCGGGTGGCGGGGCATGTCTCCGCCTATTGCGCCTCCAAGGCGGGGCTCGTGCAATTGACCAAGTCCATGGCGCTGGAATGGGCGCGCCACAAGATCCGCGCCAATGCGCTGTGCCCCGGCTATGTGGAAACCGACCTCAACCGGGACTTCTTCGCCAGCGAGGCGGGCGCCGCCCTCGTGAAGCGCATTCCCTATCGCCGTCTCGGCCAGGTGGCCGACCTGGACGGCCCGCTCCTGTTCCTGTGCTCCGACGCCTCCGCCTATGTCACCGGCACCAGCCTGGTGGTGGATGGCGGGCATCTCGTCTCTTCCCTCTGAGGCTCACCCATGGACTTCACCATCTCCCCGGCCCTTGAGGACCTGCGCGCCCGCATCGCGGATTTCGTCGCCCGCGAGATCCTGCCGTTGGAAGACGACCCCGCCTCCTATGACGCGCACGAGAACATCCGCGCCGACCTCTTGGGCGAGATGCGCGCCAAGGCCCGCGCGGCGGGCCTGTGGTGCCTCCAGCTTGCGCCGGAAACCGGCGGGCTCGGCGTCGGCCGCATGGGCATGGCGGTCTGCTATGAGGAAATGAACCGCTCCATCTTCGGGCCGGTCATCTTCAATTCCGCCGCGCCCGACGACGGCAACATGATGCTGCTGGAAAAGGTGGCGACGCCCGCGCAGAAGGCCCGCTGGCTCGACCCCGTGGTGCGCGGCGAGGTGCGCTCCGCCTTCGCCATGACCGAGCCCCATCCCGGCAGCGGCTCCGACCCCTCCATGATGCTGACGCGCGCGGAGAAGCAGGCGGACGGCTCCTATCGCATCCATGGCCGCAAATGGTTCATCACCGGCGCGGAAGAAGCGGCCCACTTCATTCTCATGGCCCGCACGTCGGACGATCCGCGCAAGGGGCTGACCGCCTTCCTGTTCCACCGCGACCAGCCGGGCTGGCGCATCGTGCGGCGCATTCCCATCATGGGGCCGGAGGAGCATGGCGGGCATTGTGAACTGGAGTTCGACGGGCTGACCATCGCGCCCGAGGACGTGCTGATGAAGGAAGGCGACGGCCTCAAGGCGACGCAGATCCGCCTCGGACCGGCCCGCCTTACCCATTGCATGCGCTGGCTGGGCCTTGCCAAGCGCTCCATGGAGATCGCCCGCGCCTATGCCGATGTGCGCGAGGGCTTCGGCGTGAAGCTGGCGGACCGCGAGAGCGTGCAGTTGAAGTTCGGCCAGACGGCCATGAACATCGAGATCGGCCGCCTCCTGGTGATGAAGGCGGCCTTCGCCCTCGACCAGGGCAGCCGGGCCCGCAAGGAAATCTCCATGGCCAAGATCCAGGCCGCCAACACGCTCCACCAGGCGGTGGACATGGCGATCCAGATCAATGGCGCGCGCGGCTATTCCAAGGACACGGTCCTGGAATGGATCTACCGCTATGCGCGCCAGGCCCGGCTCGTGGACGGGGCGGACGAAGTCCACCAGATGGTGCTCTATCGCTTCCTCGCCGAAGAGGGGACCGGCTTCTGGCGCTGGCCGGTGGGGACGGCATGAGCGGGCCGGCACCCATGATCGATGCCGGCCGGCTCGACGCCTTCCTGCGCGGCGCGCTGCCGGGCCTGGAGGGCACGCCCCGCCTCACGCCCATTTCCGGTGGGCAATCCAACCCCACCTTCTTCGTGACCTATGAGAACCGCGCTTTGGTGCTGCGCAAGCAGCCGCCGGGCGAGCTTCTGCCCTCCGCCCATGCGGTGGACCGCGAGCACCGCATCATCAGCGCGCTCGCCGCAACCGACGTGCCGGTGCCCCCGGCCCTGCTCTATTGCGATGACCGCTCCGTGGTTGGCACGCCCTTTTATGTGATGGACAAGGTGGAGGGGCGGGTCTTCCACGACTGCACCTTGCCCGGCGTGCCCCCTGCGGACCGCCACGCCATGTATCTCGCCATGGCCCGCACCCTCGCCGCCCTGCACAATGTGGATGTGGCGCAGGCGGACCTCTCGGATTACGGCCGCCCCGGCAATTATTTCGCCCGGCAGGTGAGCCGCTGGAGCCGCCAATGGGAGCAGATCCGCACCCGGGACGATGCCAATATCGAGCGGCTGATCCGCTGGTTGCCGGACAATATCCCGCCGGACGAGACCAGCGGCATCGTCCATGGCGACTATCGCATCGGCAATCTCATGTTCCATCCCACCGAGCCGCGGGTGGTGGCGGTGCTGGACTGGGAATTGTCCACGCTCGGCCATCCCTTGGCCGACCTTGCCCACAGCGCCATGGCCTGGGTGTCCTCGCCGGACGAGTATGGGGGCATTGCGGGACTTGATCTTGATGCACTGCAAATTCCCTCGCGCGAAGCCTATGTGGCAGCGTATGAAGGGGTGGCGCGCCACGGCGCGCGGCTACGCCCCTTCCACATGGCCTTCGCCCTGTTCCGTTGGTCCATGATCTTCGAGGGCATCGCCGCGCGGGCCAAGGCCGGCACCGCCTCTGCGGACAATGCCGCGGAGACCGGTCGCCTCGCGGCCGCCTTCGCGCAACGCGCGGTGGACGAGATCTGAGGTCGGAACTAGGGAGGAGCGCGGATGCGCGAGAAGGTTTGGGCGGACGCGAAAAGCGCCCTTGACGGGGTGCTGAAGGACGGAATGGTGATCATGGCCGGCGGCTTCGGCCTGTGCGGCATTCCCGAGCACCTCATCACCGCCATCAAGAATTCCGGGGTGAAGGATCTGACCTTCATCTCGAACAATTGCGGCGTGGACGATTTCGGCCTCGGCATCCTGCTGGCCAACGGGCAGGTGAAGAAGATGATCTCGTCCTATGTGGGCGAGAACAAACTGTTCGAGCGGCTGTATCTCGACGGCAAGCTGGAACTGGAGCTGAACCCGCAGGGCACGCTGGCCGAGCGCATCCGCGCCGGCGGCGCCGGCATCGGCGGCTTCTACACCAAGACCGGCGTCGGAACCGTGGTCGCGGAAGGCAAGCCCACCCGCGAATTCGACGGCCACACCTATGTGCTGGAGACCGGCCTGACCGCCGACCTCTCCATCATCAAGGCCTGGAAGGGCGACCGCGAAGGCAATCTGATCTATCGGAAGACCGCGCGGAACTTCAATCCCATGATGGCCACCGCCGGCCGCCTGGTGGTCGCGGAGGTCGAGGAGCTGGTGGACACCGGCGCGCTCGATGCCGACCATATCCACACGCCGGGCCTGTATGTGGACCGCATCGTGGTGGGCGATCATTTCGAGAAGCGGATCGAAAAAGTCATCACCCGTCCCCGCGAAGGGGCCACCGAGGGAGCGCGCTGACATGGCCTGGACCCGCGAACAGATGGCGGCGCGCGCCGCCCGCCAGATCGAGGACGGCTTCTACGTCAATCTCGGCATCGGCATTCCGACGCTCGTCGCGAACGCCCTGCCCGAGGGCATGAACGTGAGCTTCCAGAGCGAGAACGGCATGCTGGGCATCGGCCCCTTCCCCTATGAGGGCGAAGAGGACCCCGACCTCATCAATGCCGGCAAGCAGACCATCACGGAGATCGATTCGACCTCCTATTTCTCCAGCGCCGACGCCTTCGCCATGATCCGCGGCGGGCACATGGACCTGTCCATCCTCGGCTCCATGCAGGTGTCGGAGACCGGCGACATCGCCAACTGGACCGTGCCCGGCAAGATGCTGAAGGGCATGGGCGGCGCCATGGACCTCGTGGCCGGCGCGCGCAAGGTGATCGTGCTCATGGAGCATGTGGAGCGTTCCGGCGCGCCCAAGCTGCTGAAGGCCTGCACCCTGCCCCTCACCGGAACCAAGGTGGTGGACATGGTCATCACGGACCTCGCGGTGTTCGAGTTCGAAAAGCGCGGCGGGCCGCTGCGCCTCATCGAACTCGCTCCCGACGTCACTCTGGACGAGGTGAAGGCGAAGACCGAAGCCGCGTTCGAAGTGGCGCTGGAAACCGCCGACGCCTGATCTGCCCCTCCTGAGCCGCCGGGTGCCCAGGCGCCCGGCGGCCTCTATGCCCCAACTGGCCGCTTACAGGCCGGCGCCTCGGGCCGAAATGGGCCAAAGCGCCTCCACGCGCCCGTCCCGCACCCCCACGAACCAGTCGTGCAGATTGACGGTGGGGTCCACATGGCTTGGCAGCAGGATCACCCGGTCGCCGACCGCGAGCGGCGCCCTGTCCGGCTGGCGCAGGATCGTATGCTCGTCGGACATGCCGAGCACCTCTGTCGCCGGACTGACCGGCACCGGCGGGCCGCTGTCCACCGCCGCGCCCTTATAGCCCACATCGAGAACCGCCTGGCCCGGCACCGCCGTGCTGATGACGGTGGCGTGGAGCGTGAGCGCATGGGCGAAGACCGGACCGTCAAAGGCGTTGCGGGCATAATCCGCATCCATGAGCGCATATGAGCCGGGCTGGAGCTCGGTATAAAGGCCCGAGGTGAGTTCGAGGGCGAAGGTGCCGGTGCCGGCCCCGGTCACCACGGGGCAGGGAATGGCCGCCCCCTCCAGCATGGATTTGGCGATGCGCGCGCGCTCCACCGCATGGCCGATGGCGTCGCGGCGCGCCTGCGGGTCGCGCAGATGCTGCGCCTTGCCGTGATAGGCCTGGAGCCCCGCGAAGGTGAGGCCGGGCACCGCCTGAATGGCGCGCGCCAGATCGACCAGTTGCGGGCTGACGGGCATGCCGCACCGGCCCTGGCCGACATCGATCTCCACCAGCACGTCGAGCCGCGCCGACAGCCCCTCCAGCGCCGCGGCCAGCCGCGCCACCTGTTCCCGCCCGTCCACGCACAGGCCGATGCGGGTGGTCTGGCTGAGGGCCGCGAGGCGGCGCAGCTTGCGCGGGTCCACCACCTCATTGGTGAGCAGAATGTCGGGAATGCCGGCGGCGGCGAACACCTCCGCCTCGTCCACCTTCTGGCAGCACACCCCGCGCGCGCCCATCGCCATCTGGCGCAGCGCGATCTCTGGGCATTTGTGCGCCTTGGCATGGGGGCGCAGCCGCACGCTGGAGGAGGCGACCGCCTCCGCCAGGGTGGCAAGGTTGCGCTCGAACAGATCGAGGTCGATGACGAGAGCGGGGGTTTCGATCTCGGCGAGGGGGGCGCCGATCTCGGCGGGCGGACGCGGTGGCATGGGGCTCGATCTCAACAGGCGCCCGACGCGGCGCGGCTCAGCCTAAAGCATTTTAGGGCCGGGTGAATATGGAGACACACAGGAGGCCGGCACGGCGCATTGACTTGTGAGATGTGGCCTTCCAATGCTGGCCGGGCAGTGGAGGCGTGTCGATGGCGGGTCGGGCAACAGGCATTTTTACCGGCATCATCGCCATGATCGCCCTCGGCGCGGCCCTGAACATGGCGCAGAGCGTCTTCACGCCGGTCGCCTTCGCCCTGTTCATCATCGCCATTGTCTGGCCGGTGCAGAAGCGCCTCCAGACGCGGTTGCCGCCGCTCGCCGCCGTGCTGGTGACGCTTCTGGTCACCCTGGCCGTGGTCGGCTCGGTCCTCTCCACCGTGGTCTGGGGCCTTGGCCATGTGGGCCAGTGGGTGTTCGCCAATCTCGTCCGCTTCCAGGCGGTCTATGAGCAAAGCACCGACTGGCTGGAAGGCCACGGCTTCGTCATGGCGGGGCTGTTCGCCGACAATTTCGACGTGCGCTGGATGCTGCGCGTGATCCAGGATATCTCAAGCCGGCTCAATACCCTCGCCTCCTTCCTCATCATCACCTTCGTCTATGTGCTCTTGGGCCTCCTGGAAGTGGACGTCCTGCGCCGCCAGGTGGCGCGCCTGAAGCGGGCGGACATCGGCGCCTATCTGATCGCCGCCACGGCGGATTCGGCCCGCAAGCTGCAGGTCTATATGTGGGTGCGCACGCTCATGAGCATCGCAACCGGCATTGTCGTGTGGGGCTTCACGCTCATGGCGGGGCTGGAACTCGCGACCGCCTGGGGCGCCATCGCCTTCGCGATGAACTACATCCCCTTCATCGGGCCGTTCGTCGCGACGCTGCTGCCGACCCTGTTCGCCGTGGTGCAGTCGGGCTCCTGGGAACTGGCGGCGCTGGTCTTCTGCTGCCTCAACATCATCCAGTTCCTCACCGGCAGCTATCTGGAGCCGCGCATCGCGGGCAAGGCGCTGGCCGTGTCACCCTTCATGGTGCTGATCGCGGTGTTCGTCTGGAGCTTCATCTGGGGCCTGCCTGGGGCCTTCATCGGTGTGCCGATCCTGATCGTGGCGCTCACCTTCTTCGCCCACAGCGCCACCTATCACTGGGTCGCCGATCTTCTTTCGGGCCAGGAGCCGGCACAACCTGAGCCGGAAGAGGCGATTGAGCCCGCTCCGTAAGGAGATCAGCCCCGACGGTCCTCGCGCACCAGTTCCAGGAGCGCCTCCTCGGCACGGGAGCGGTAGCGGTCGGCATGGCGCAGGATGAAGAAGGCACGCGCGGGAAAGGCCAGCGGCACCAGGAAGAGCGCGCCGGTGGCGAGCCCCGCTTCCACCACCAGTTCCGAAATGACGGTGGCTCCCGCGCCAGCCGCCACCGCGCTCAGGACCGCTTCGTTCGAGGGAAATTCCAGCGTCACCGTCAGGCTGCGGGGGTCCACCCCATAGGCGCGGCACCCGTCCTCAAACATCTGCCGCGTACCCGAACCGCGCTCGCGCATCACCCAGTCCGTGGCGACAAGATCCTGCGCCCCAATGTCCGTCCGCCCCGCCCAGGGATGGGTGCGCCCCACCACCAGGACCAGCCGATCGCCGGGCACCGCGAGCCGCACCAGGGGCGCCTCGCTCACTTCGCCCTCCACAAAGGCGAGGTCCGCCTTCCCTTCCATAAGGGCCGCGACCCCTTCCGCCGTGTTGCCGATCTCAACCTTGAGCGCAATGCCGGGATGGAGCGCGCGATAGCGCGCGATACGCGGCCCAAGCCAGTAATTGGCGATGGTCTGGCTGGCATGGACGGACAGCGTGCCGCGCCGCAGGCCGGAAATGTCATTCAGCACCGCCTCGGCGCGGGACACCCGCTCCAGAATGGCGCGGGCCTCGATGAGAAAGAGATGGCCCGCCTCGGTCAGTTCGATGCGCCGGCCCACGCGATGAAAGAGGTGCGTGCCGCAACTCGCCTCCAGCGCGCCGATGGACGCGCTGACCGCCGGCTGCGTCATGTTCAGCCGCTCGGCCGCCCGCGTCATGTGAAGCTGCGCGGCCACTTCCACGAAGACGCGCAATTGCTCGAAGGTCATCCGTTCCTGCCGATGCTCTCCGCGAGGCGCATGCGGCCCCGGTGGGCGCCGCCCGGTGGGCCCGCCCGCCCTCTTTCTACAGGCAAGTCACGGAGATTAGAAGGACGGAGCCGAACACAGCGCCGGACTGGCCGGCGTGCCTCATACGAGGCTCACCAGCCCATAGGCACCCACCGACGCCACCACGGTCGCCACGCCGCCGAGCGCGAGGGGCTTAAGCCCCTTGGCCTTGAGCTTGCGCAGGTCGCTGTCGAGCCCGATCGCGGAGAGCGCCACCGCCAGCAGGAAGGTGGTGATCGGCGCGGCGATGGCCTTGGTCTCGGCCGGCAGGATGCCGAGGCTGTTGATGCCGATGACGCCGATGAAGGCGAAGACGAACCACGGAACGGGGGCGGAGGCTTGCGCCGAGGCTTCCCGCCGGCGCGCCAGGAAAGCGAGGGAGAGAACCAGCGGCGCCAGCAGCATGACCCGCGTGAGCTTGGCGATGGTGCCGACTTCGCCCGCTTCCTGCCCGCCCTGGAAGGCGGCGGCCACCACCTGCGCCACCTCATGCACGGAGGCGCCGGTCCACAGGCCATAGGCATGGCTGCTCATGCCCAGCAGCGGGAGCATCAAGGGATAAACGAACATGGCGACGGAGCCGAACAGCGTCACGCAGGCCATGGCATAGGCCACGTCCTCATCGGTCCCGCGCGTCACCGTATTGGTGGCGACGATGGCCGAGGCGCCGCACACGGCCGTCCCCGCCGCGATCAGCTCCGTCAGCCCGCGCTCCACCCCCATCAGGGCGCCGATCCATTTGGTGGCGAGGAAGATCAGGAGCAGCGTCGCCGCCACCGCCGCAAATCCGGCGGCGCCCACATCCGCCACCTGTCCGAACGTGACCTGGAGCCCGAGCAGGATGATGGCGAAGCGCAGGATGGGCCGGGCGGCGAATTTCAGGCCGGGCTTCGCGGCGGCGGGGATCTTCACCACCGTATGCGCCGCCATGCCCATGAACACGCCGAGCACCAAGGGGCTGACCAAAGTGAAGCCGGTCACCGCGCGCAGCACATAAGCAAGCACCGTGACGCCGGCGGCGAGCGCAAGGCCCGGCGCCAGCGCCTTCAGCCGTTCAGCGGCGGGTACATCGAGCCTCGGCTTGTGGGCGACATCCATGGCGGCAGACCTTGGGGAATTCACATTTGATCCCAAACAAAGCAGCGTCGCGGCCCCGCGCCCATCAAATTCTCATTATGGGTTTGATCCGGCTTTCTTATTCATCGGGAGTGACCACGGTTGTGTCGGCCCCGTGACATGATCTGGCGCAACGACGCTCCGGCATGACGAAGGGAGGATGGCGCACCTGCTGAAGGGAACCGATCCGTGTCCTTCCTCACGCCCCATGGCCGTCCGACCGTCGAAGGAAAATCTCCGTGGAACGCGGGGGAGGACGGCGCGTCGCCACCGCCCGCCGAAAAGCTCGTTATCCGGGACGTCGATTATTTCTATGGCGCGACCCAATCCCTGTTCCAGGTGAGCCTGCCCATCTATCGCGACAGCACCACGGCGCTCATTGGGCCGTCGGGGTGCGGAAAGTCCACGCTGCTGCGGGTATTGAACCGCATGAACGAGCTCTATCACGACCAGATCGTGACCGGAGAGGTGCTCATGGACGGCGAGAATATCCTCGCCCGGAGCCTTGACCCCATCATCGTGCGTCGGCGCATCGGCATGGTGGCGCAGAAGCCGACACCCTTTCCCATGTCCATCTTCGACAATGTCGCCCTGGGGGTGCGACTGAACGAGGATCTGAAGCCTGCGGATCTCAAGATCCGGGTGGAATGGGCGCTGCGCCGCGCGGCACTGTGGGACGAGGTGAAGGATATTCTTCCCGGCAGCGGCCTCAGCCTTTCGGGAGGGCAGCAGCAGCGGCTGTGCATCGCCCGCACGCTGGCGGTGCGGCCCGAGGTGATCCTGCTGGACGAGCCCTGTTCCGCCCTGGACCCGCTCTCGACTGCCAAGATTGAGGAGACGATGGACGAATTGAAGGGCGACCACACCCTCATCATCGTCACCCACAACATGCAGCAGGCGGCCCGGGTCTCGGATCACACCGGATTCATGTTCCTCGGCAAGCTGATCGAGTTCGCGCCGACCGACGACCTCTTCACCAATCCCAAGGACGAGCGCACCTTACGGTACGTGACCGGCCGTTTCGGCTGACGCAGCTGGGGGAGTCTCGTGCCATGCGCGCCATGATTCTGCGGCGCCCCGGAGGGCCGCTGGAACCCATCGAGATGCCGGACCCGGCGCCTGGTCCCGGCGAAGTCCAGATTCGCATCACCGCCTGCGGCGTCTGCCGCACCGATCTGCACCTTTTGGATGCGGAACTGCCGCAGGCGCGCCTCCCGGTGATTCCGGGCCACGAGATCGTCGGCCGTATCTCCGGACTGGGCGCGCGCGTCACCGGACTGAGCCTGGGCGAGCGGGTCGGGGTGGGGTGGCTCGGGCGAACCTGCCAGCACTGCGCCTATTGCCGCTCGGGCCGGGAAAATCTGTGTGACGACCCGGAGTTCACGGGCTGCACGCGCAATGGCGGTTTCGCCACCCACACCCTGGCCGATGCCCGGTTTGTCTATCCGTTGGGGGACATGGGCGAGGACGCGGGGGTCGCGCCGCTGTTGTGCGCAGGGTTGATCGGCTGGCGCTCCCTGGTCATGACGGGCAGCGCGAAAACGGTCGGCATCTACGGTTTCGGGGCAGCGGGCCATATCATTCTTCAAGTCGCGCGCTGGCAGGGGCGGAAGGTTTTTGTCTTCACCAAGCCCGGCGACGCGGCCGCCCAGGATTTCGCCCGCGCGCTCGGCGCCGAATGGGTCGGCGGCTCCGACGAGACGCCACCTGTGCCGCTCGATGCCGCGATCCTCTATGCGCCGGCCGGAGAACTGGTGCCGATCGCCCTCAGGGCGGTGGCGAAAGGCGGACGGGTGGTGTGCGGCGGCATCCATATGAGCGACATTCCCAGCTTCCCCTATCGCTGGCTCTGGGGGGAGCGGCAGGTGCTGTCCGTGGCGAACCTGACCCGCCTGGACGCGCGCGAGTTCCTCACCGTCGCAGCCAAGGCGGACATCACCACCCGCATCAGCCGCTATCCCCTCGACGCGGCCAACGAGGCGCTGGAGGACCTGCGGGCGGGCCGGCTCACCGGCTCCGCCGTCCTCATTCCCTGAGGTGTCAGAGGGCGATGAGGGTGCGCCCGCGGACCTCGCCCTTCAGGATCGGGTCCGCGAGGGCGATCACATCCTCCAGGGCCACTTCCCGCGTCATCTGGGCAAAGTCCTCCGGCTTCAGGAGCGCGGCGAGGCGCGCCCATTGGGCGGCGCGCCGCGCGGTCGGATAGGCCACGGAATCCACCCCCAGCAACGCCACATTGCGCAGGATGAAGGGAAAGACGGTGGTGGGCAGGTTGCTGCCGCCCGCAAGTCCGCACGCGGCGACGGCGCCGCCATAGGCGGTGGCGGCCAGGACATTGGCCAGCACGATGCCCCCCACCGTGTCCACGGCGCCGGCCCAGGTCTCGCTCTGGAGCGGCTTTCCGGCCGCTGCATAGGCCGACCGCTCCACAATGTGCGCGGCGCCCAGCGCACGCAGATAGTCCGCTTCCGCCGGCCGGCCGGTCAGGGCGCTGACCTCATAGCCGAGGCGAGACAGGAGACGCACCGCCACGCTGCCCACGCCGCCCGCCGC
Organism: Pseudomonadota bacterium; assembly: GCA_040755535.1. Classification (GTDB taxonomy): domain Bacteria; phylum Pseudomonadota; class Alphaproteobacteria; order Rhizobiales; family Xanthobacteraceae; genus Aquabacter. The sequence continues at coordinate 19,736 of JBFMAV010000060.1, forward strand.
GCCGGTGACCAGCACCTTCGCGCCGGAGGCAAGGCCATGGCGCTCCAAGGCATCCACGCACAGCATGGCGGTAAAACCCGCCGTGCCGATCACCATGGCCTCGCGCGCGCCGAGGCCGGCGGGCAGCTTCACCAGCCAGTCGCCCTTCACCCGCACCCGCTCGGCAAAGCCGCCCGACCAGGTCTCGCCCACGCCCCAGCCGGTGAGCACGACCTGATCCCCCGGGGCGAAAGCCGGATGGGCGCTGGCGCGGACCGCACCCGCCAGATCGATGCCCGGGACCATGGGGAAGGTGCGCAGGATGCGGCCGAGCCCCTGCAAGGCGAGGCCGTCCTTATAATTCAGGGACGAATAGGCGACATCGATCGTCACGTCGCCGTCCGGCAAGTCCGTCTCGCGGATCATCTCCAAGGCAATGCTCTGCCCCGCGTCGCTCTGTCGGGCCATGATCGCCCGAAAGGTGTCGCTGCTCATGATCGGCGGGCCTCCCTCTTGTCGGTGTTTGCGCAGGACCGGCACTCAAGCCCAAAGCCGTCACGCCCGCAATGCGGTCCGTCATCCGCCCATCGCGCCGCACCGGCACACTGGGAACCGCAGCGCCACCGGCGCGGTTTTCTGCTAGGGTGAAGGACGGGAGGCTTTTCATGGGTATCATCTGGACGGTGTTGATCGGCTTCGTCGTGGGGCTGGTCGCCAAATTCTTCTATTCGGGCGCCAACGAGCCGCGCGGCTTCATCCTGACCACCGTGCTCGGCATCGTCGGCGCATTGGTGGCGACCTATCTCGGCCAAGCGATCGGCTGGTATCAGGCCGGCGAGAGCGCGGGCTTCATCGGCGCCATCGTCGGCGCGCTGATCGTGCTTCTGGCGTGGGGACAGATCGCCCGGCGCGCCTGATGCGCCGCCGCGCGTCACATTTCGAAAGCCCGCTTTTCCATGACGACGCTTTACACTGCGGCCGAGGTTGAGGCCGCTCTGGACTATCCGCGCCTCGTCGCGGCTTTGCGCGATGCGTTCGGCACCCCCGGCGAGGCCATGCCGGTGCGCCAGTCCTATGACGTGGGTACGGTGCCGGCGCCCGGGCATCTCCTTACCATGCCCGCTTGGCGGCGAGGCGAGGCCATCGGCACCAAGCTCGTCACCATCTTTCCAGAGAACGCCGCGCGCGGGCTCGGCTCGGTGTCGTCGCTCTATGTGCTGTTCGACGGGGTGACAGGAGCCGCCCGAGCCATCATGCCGGGGGACGAACTCACCAATCGCCGGACCGGCGCCACCTCCGCCCTCGCCTCCTCTTTCCTCTCGCGCGCGGACAGCCGGACCCTGCTCGTGGTGGGGAATGGCCATGTGGCCTTTCACGCGGCGGAGGCCCATTGCGCCGTCCGCCCCGTCGAACGGATCCTCGTCTATGGGCGGTCGGCGGGAAAAGCCCAGGCGTTCGCGGCCAAGCTCGCCGGGCGACTCGCTCCGCGCGTGATCACCGCGGTCGCGGACCTTCCCGCCGCCTGTGCCGAAGCGGACATCATCGCGTGCGGCACCACCGCGCGCGCGCCGCTCATTCTGGGCGCACATGTACGCCCGGGCACCCATATCGACCTTGTCGGCGCTTTTACCCCGCAGATGCGCGAGAGCGACGACGCGCTGGTGGCGAAGAGCGCCGTCTATGGCGACACGCGGGGCGGCGTGCTCGCGGAGGCCGGAGACCTGCTCCAGCCGATCGCCTCGGGAGCGTGGCGCGCCGATCAGTTCCGGGGCGACCTGCATGATCTGTGTGCGGGCCGCGTCTCGGGGCGCACGTTGCCCGAGGAGGTGACGCTCTTTAAGTCGGTGGGCGCCGCGATTGAGGACCTGACGGCGGCCATGCTGGTGGTCGCGCGCGAGACATCGTAAGCCGGCTCAGCGCGCAAGCATCGCGCGCGCGCGTTCCAGATCCTCGGGCGTGTCGACGCCGAGCGGCACCTCGTCCACTTCCATGGCATCTATGCGCATGCCGGCCTCAAGCGCCCGCAATTGCTCCAGCTTCTCGCGCTGCTCCAGCGGCGAGGGCGGGAGGGCGACGAACCGTTCCAGCGCCGCGCGCCGCCAGGCATAAAGCCCGATATGATGATACAGCGGACCCTCGCCCCAGGGGGCGGTGGCGCGGGTGAAATACAGCGCCCGGAAGCGCCGGCCGCCCAGCGGGGAGCCCACCATCTTCACCACGCTCGACGCGGTGCGCTCCTCGTCCCGCGTAATCACCGCGACCGGCGTGCCGATGGCGACCTCAGGGTCCGCGAGCGGGGCGAAAGTCGCGCGGATCGTATCGGCCGCGACGGTCGGCAGGTCGCCCTGCACATTGATGATGGCATCGAAACGTCCATCGGGATCGATGGCCTGGAGCGCCTCGAAGATCCGATCCGAGCCGGACGGGTGGTCGGCGCGGGTGATCACCGCCTGCCCGCCCGCCGCCCGCACCGCTTCGGCAATGGCGGGGGCATCGCAGGCCACGTGAACGGGCGCGAGATCCGCGTCCACCGCCCGCCGCCACACTTCCACGATCATGGGCGTGCCGTGGATGTCGAGAAGCGGTTTGTTGGGCAGGCGCGTGGCGGCGAGGCGCGCGGGAATGAGGATGACCGGCGTCACGCCGCGCCCTCAAGCTGCGCCTTGCTGAGGCGGTCCAGCGCCACGAGGTCGCGCATCATGGGCTCGAACTGCTTCAGCGGCACCATGTTCGGGCCATCGGAAGGGGCGTGGTCCGGGTCGGGATGGGTCTCGATGAAGAGGCCGGCGACGCCTACCGCCACTGCCGCGCGCGACAGAACGGGGACGAATTCGCGCTGCCCGCCCGAGGACGTGCCCTGCCCGCCGGGCTGCTGCACGGAATGGGTGGCATCGAAGATCACCGGCGCCCCGGTGCGGGCCATGATGGGCAGGCCGCGAAAATCCGTGACCAGCGTGTTGTAGCCGAACGAGGTGCCCCGGTCGGTCAGCAGGACATTGGGATTGCCCGCGCCAGTGATCTTGGCGACCACATTCTCCATGTCCCAAGGGGCCAGGAACTGCCCCTTCTTCACATTCACCACACGTCCTGTAGCGGCGGCGGCGAGCAGAAGGTCGGTCTGGCGGCACAGGAAAGCGGGGATCTGAAGGATGTCCACCGCCTCGGCCACCTGCGCGCATTGCGCGGCATCATGCACATCGGTGAGGACCGGCAGGCCGAGGCTCTCGCGAATTTCCGCGAAAATGGGCAGCGACTTTTCAAGGCCAAGACCCCGCTGCGCGCTGGCGCTGGTGCGGTTCGCCTTGTCGAAGGAGGTCTTATAGACGAGGCCGAATCCCTGCTTCTGCGCGATCTCCTTCAGCGCGGAGGCGACTTCCAGGGCATGGGCGCGGCTTTCCAGCTGGCAGGGGCCGGCAATCACCGCGACGGGCAGCGTGTTCGCAAAGCGCACCGAACCGAGGGTGACGGTGGAATTGGGCGATGGGCTCAAGGGATCGGACCTTCCTGCGCCCCGCCACAGCGAGGCTGTTCGCCGCCTGCCTACGCGCCGGACGGGGCGAAGGCAAGGCAGCCGCTCAGCCGGCCTTGTCCACCACCCGCAGCAGGTCGCGGTGCACCGTCTCGATATGCGCGCGCAAAAGCGCCACCGCCTTGGCACGCGCGCCCGCGCGGCACAGATCGATCAGTTGCGCGTGCTCGGCCACCGCCACCGCCATGGCAGCGGCGCTGGACAGTTGGACGCGCGTGTAGCGATCCGAGGTCTGAAGCAGGGTCGCGACGATGCCCTGGGTGCGGGGCAGGTCGGCGTGTCGGTAGAGCGCCATGTGGAATTCGGCATTGAGGATGCCGAAGGAGGCAACGTCCCGCGCGTCGGTCGCTGCCGAGAAGCGGGCCTGAATGTCCTCTAGGCGCGCCAGATCCTCAAGTGCGAACGCAGGGAACGAGGCCTCCAGCAGGCGCGGCTCCAGGATCGCGCGCAGTTCGAAGACATCGGTGATTTCCGCCACCGACAATTCCGAGACGATCGCCCCCTTCTGCGGCGTGATCCGCACCAGGCCTTCCGCCTCCAGCTGGAACAGCGCCTCGCGCACCGGAATGCGGCTGACCCCATAGGCCTCGGCCAGCGCATCCTGGCGCAGCTGAGTGCCGGCGGCATGGGTGCCGTTGAGAATGGCCGTGCGCAATTGCTCCAGGATCGCGCCGGACAGGGTGCGATGTTTCAGGCGGGCCGGGGCGGTTCGGGCGGTCATGGGAACCCAGCTATCGGAAAATCGTGCGAAAGGGGATTGACGCGGAAAATGTATAAAATCTACAGTTCGATTGTAAGCCTAATTTTTGGCTGCGCATAAGGAATGGACACCCGATGGAAAGGCGTCCGCATAATCCAGAGTCCGGAACCGTGTTCGCCATGATCATCCCGTTGTCCGAAGGGCTGCTGAAGGTGGAAAAGGCGGCTGTGAGCTTTTTCATGTTACTGCTCACCGCGCTCATCCTTCTGAATGTTGCCACCCGCTACACGGGGATCCCCCTGTATTGGGTTGACGAAGCCTCTATCTATGCGGTCGTGTGGCTCACCTTTATTGGGGCTTCGGCGATGACCCGGCTGCGCCTCGACTTCAACGTGACGCTGCTCACGGAGCGCCTGCCGCCGTCCCTCGCCCGCGCCGCCCAGGTAATCGCGACCCTGCTGCTGGTGTTTTTCGGCCTCGCGCTCGCGGCCATGTGCTGGCTCTGGATGGACCCGCTTGGCATTGCGGCGGCCGGCTTCGACGCCCGCGAATATGCCGCCCAGAGCTTCAACTTCCTCTACACGGAGCAGACCCAGACCTTGCGTTGGCCGAGCTGGCTGGTGGGGCTGGTCATGCCGATCTTCGCCGTCTCCATGGTCATCCACGGCCTTGCCAACCTGGTCGAGGATCTTGGGCTGGCGGCGGCGCCTCGGCGCGCAGGCCTCGCCAGCGCGGAAGGGGTCAGCTGAGATGATCACGTCCGCAGCCTTCGTCGCCCTGATGCTGGTGGGCCTGCCCATCAGCCTGTGCCTCTGCCTTGCCGGCATCATCTTCATCCAGGCCACCGGCAATCCGGTCCTGTTCCAGACCTTCCCGACCCAATTGTTCGGCGGGGTGGACAGCTATGGCCTCATCGCTATTCCGCTCTTCATCCTGATCGGCGAGATCATGAATGGCGGCGGCATCACGCGGCGCATCATCGATTTGTCCATGTCCTTCATGGGCCAGGTGAAGGGCGGGCTCGCTTATGTGAACCTGCTCGCCAACATGTTCGTCTCCTCCATCCTCGGCTCGGCCACGGCGCAGGTGGCGGTGATGGCCAAGGTGCTCGTGCCCGAGATGGAGAAACAGGGCTACGACAAGACCTTCGCGGCCGGGCTGACAGCCTATGCGGGCATGCTGGGGCCGATCATCCCGCCCTCCATCATGTTCGTGGTCTACAGCGTCATGGCGCAGGTGCCGGTGAGCGACATGCTGGTGGCGGGCATCATCCCCGGCATCCTGTTGACCGGCCTGTTCTGCGTGGTCATTGCGCTCATGGGCTTCGTCTACAATTATCCGCGCGGCGCGGCCATGTCGCTGCGCCGGCGCGTGCAGGTGTTCCTGGAATGTGCGCCCACCCTGCTCATTCCGGTGGTGATCGTCGGCTCCATTCTCACCGGCCTTGCCAATGCCACCGAGGCGGCGGCTGTGGGCGCGGTGGCGGCGATCCTGGTGGGCAAGTTCTGGTTCAAGGAGCTGCATCTGCGTCAGCTCCCCGCCATGTTCCTGCGCGCCGGCATCTATTCGGCGGCCGTGCTGTTTCTGGTGGCGGCGGCGGCGGTGTTCACCTGGGTGCTCATCTACGCCAAGGTGCCGCAGGAAGTGGCGCGCTGGGTGCAGACCGCAGCCCATGACCCGGTCACCTTCATGCTGGTGGTCAATGTCGCCTTGCTGGTGATCGGCACGGTGATCGACGGTGCGCCCGGCCTCATCATGACGGTGCCGATCCTGCTGCCCATCGCCACCGAGGTCTATCACATCGACCCGATCCATTTCGGCGTCGTGGTGGTGATCAACCTGGTGCTGGGCTTCCTCTCGCCCCCCGTTGGCCTGTGCTTCTTCGTGGCCTCGGCCGTCACCGGGGCGAAGACCGGCAAGATGTTCCTCGTCACCCTGCCCTTCTTTTTCGCGGCCTGCGGGCTGCTGGTTCTGCTGTCGATTTTCCCGATCCTCTCCACCGCTCTCATCAAATAACCAAACCTTCCGGAGAACCGATCATGACCCTGTCCCGTCGTACCTTTCTTGCGGGTGCCGCCGCTGCCGGCGCGGTCCTGCCGCTGGCGGCGCCCTCCATCGCCCGCGCCCAGGCCAAGGACTTCCGCCTCGGCATCATCACCCCGCCCGGCCATCCCTGGAACGAGGCCGCCCTCAAGGTAGGCGAGATACTGAAGCAGGAGACCAATGGCCGCCTGTCCATCACGGTCTTCCCCTCCGGCCAGCTCGGCAACGAGGCGGCCATGCTCCAGCAGATGCAGTCCGGCGCGCTGGACATGGGCTACATCATGACCGCCGAGCTCGGCTCGCGCGTCCCGGCCATCGCCGCCATCAACGCGCCCTGGATCGTCGATTCCACCGCCAAGGTGGCGAAGCTCGTGAAGACCCCCGTGGCCATGAGCCTGTTCGACCTGCTGCCGCGCGAGACCGGCACGGTCGGCCTTGCCTGGGGCATCACCACCATGCGCGTCGTGTTCACGGCCAAGCCCATCGAAGGCATTTCCGACCTCAAGGGCATGAAGCTGCGCATCAACACGACGCCGGCCTACAAGGATTTCTACCAGCTGCTCGGCGCGGCACCGACGCCCATCCCCACCCCCCAGGTGTTCGAAGCCATGAGCAACGGCCAGGTGGACGGGCTGGAGGCAGACCTCGACTTCTCCTGGAACCAGCGGTTCGACAAGGTGTCGAAGACAATGCTGCGCATGAACGCCATCTTCATGCCCTGCGTCGCGCTGGTGTCGGGCCGGGTCTGGCAGGGCCTCTCGGCCGAGGACAAGGCCCTCATCACCAAGGCCACCAAGACCGCGCTGGACGCCCAGATCGCCGAGACGGTCGTGAATGAGCCGGTGCTGCTGGAGAAGTTCAAGGGCACCGGCATTTCCATCAAGGAAGCCAAGATCGGCGACGCCGAGACCAAGAACATCATCGCCGAATACGACAAGATCTGGGTGCCCAAGGCCCCCATCCTCACCGAGCTGCGCAAGGTCGGCGCGACGCTCTGATCTCCCCCGCGCCGGCGGGGCGATCCCCGCCGGCCTCCCCTCGAAGGTAGAAGAACATGACGCCCAAAGTCTCCTGGGAAGGCGTATTCCCGGCCGTCACCACCCAGTTTCGCGAAGACCTGTCGGTCGATCTGGACGCCACCGCCAAAGTCATGGACGCGCTGATCCGCGACGGCGTCTCCGGCCTCATCATCTGCGGCACGGTGGGCGAGAATTGCTCCCTGACCACCGCCGAGAAGGCCGCGCTCATGGAAACCGCGAAGGCGACCGCCGCCGGGCGCGTGCCGGTCATCTGCGGCATCGCGGAATTCACCACCGCCTTCGCCGCCGAGACCGCGAAGGAAGCCGCCCGCGTCGGAGTGGACGGCATCATGGTCATGCCGGCTCTGGTCTACTCCTCCAAGCCCCACGAGACCGCCGCCCATTTCCGGGGCGTCGCCAAGGCCACCGACCTGCCGGTCATGGTCTATAACAACCCGCCCATCTACAAGAACGACGTGACCCCCGACATCCTCGCCATGCTGACGGATGTGGAGACCATCGTCTGCTTCAAGGAAAGCTCGGGCGACACCCGCCGCTTCATCGACGTGCGCAACAAGGTGGGCGACCGCTTCATCATGTTCGCGGGCCTCGACGACGTGGTGGTGG
>JBFMAV010000061.1:0-27153 GCA_040755535.1 Pseudomonadota bacterium
CCCACCCGCCCTCCGCGGGCACGCAGCGCCCGGGCTCGCTCCAGTTAGACCCCCCGTAAATCAGGGTTGACCATGTTGACGACGGCGTCATCCGCAGTTGACGGGGCGCCCCGGCTGCTCATGTGGACGGTTACCCAGATCGCGGAGCGCGATGGCGTCTCGAAGCAAGCGATCTCCAAGCGCGTGCGGGAGATGGCCGAGAGCCAGAGCCTTACAGTCGAGCGCAACGGCCAAGGCCACATCACGGCGGTGAACGTCGCCGAGTACGACCACCTGCGCGGCCGATATGCCGACCCCTCAAAGGCGCAGGCGCCGTCACGGCCGACGCCGCCGACCGGGCCGGTGAACCAGAACGACAGCTACGACGAGGCTCTGCGCCAGAAGACTTGGCATGAAGCCGAGCGCCGCCGCCTCGAGCTGGCGGAGCTGAAGGGCGAGCTCGTCCGCAAGGACATGGTGGATGCCGCCCTGTCCCAGGTCGGCGAACGCATCGTGCAGGTGATTGACCGCCTGCCGCGCATTGCCGATGACATCGCCGCCGCGGTCGCCAAGGACGGCACCCATGGCGCGCGGGTGATCCTGAAGGCCCAGGCCTCCCGGCTCCGCGATGAGATCGCCAAGGAACTGGCGACCCTCGCTGCCGATGCGCCCGAGCAGGACGCCGACGGCGCCGAGCCCGAGCTGTCCCTGTGAACGCGGGCCATCCGGGCGCCCAGCGTCTCGTCGCCGGTTCCCTGTCCCGTGCCATCAAGCCACCCGAGCCCATGTCGGTCTCCCGGTGGATGTCTGAGAACCTCGTGCTGGTGGATGGCGAGGCCGCCGGCGAGCTCTGGTCGACCGCTGGTGCGCCCTACCTTCAGGAGATCGCCGACTGCTTGTCGGAGGATCATCCCTGCAATTTCGTTACGGTGCGAAAGGCGCAGCAGACGGGCGCCTCGATCCTTGCCCTCGGCTGGTGCCTCTTCATCGCCGACCGCGAGCAGGCGAACACGCTGTATGCGGTCCCCGGCATCGACACGCTGCGGGACCTCAACAGCCAGAAGCTGCAGCCGCTTATCGACGCTTGGCAGCGCCGTGTGAAGCGCACGGTCATCCGCCCTGTCACGTCCCGCGCGGGCACCGGGTCGACCGCCTATGAGAAGAAGTTCGCGGGCGGCTATCTCTCGCTGGCCAATGCCAACGCCGTCATGGACCTCTCGGTCAAGACTATCAAAAAGGGGGTGAGGGACGAGTTCTCTAAGTGGCAGGACATCCCTGGTGTCGGCGACCCAGCGAACCTGTTCTTCGGCCGGTTCACCGCCTTCCGTCGCACCAAGTCTTTCAAGATCCTGTCCATCTCGACCCCCGAGGTGGACACCGGAGACGAGACCGGCGAGACGCCCGGGCACTGCCGGATCGACCTCGAATTCCAGCAGTCCGATCAGCGGTTCTGGCGCGTCCGCTGCCCCGAATGCCGACGGCATTTCGTGCACGACATCGCCCTGTTTCGCGCGGACCTCGTTCATCCGCACCGCAGCACTTACGAGTGCCCGAGCTGCACCCACCACGTCAGCGAGCCCGAACGAGTGGTGGCGGTGAAGGAGGGGCACTGGCACCCGATGATGCCCGGCCGTGAACCGGGCTTTCACATCGACGCCTTCATCTCGCTGATGATGTCCTATGAGGCGATCGCCGAAGACCTGAAGAAGGTGAAGAGCGAGAAGGACCGAAAGGACTTCTCGAACCTGATCCTGGCGCTGCCCTATAAGTTCCGCGGCGACGCGCCCGACCATATCCGCCTGATGGAGCGGCGCGAGGATTTCCCGCGCCGGCGCATCCCGCCGCAGGGCCTGATCCTCACGGTGATGGCCGACGTGCAGCATTCAGGCATCTATTTCGAGGTGGTCGCGTGGGGCCCGGACAAGCGGTCCTGGGTGGTGGACGTGGGGTTCCTCAACGGCGACACTACGGACCATCGCCGCGGTGCCTGGGCATCGCTGGCGGAGATCTATGACCGCTCCTATGAGGACGCCTTCAGTCACCGCCGTAAGGCCGATGCCTTCGGCGTGGATGCCGGCGACGGCGGCCGCGCGAACCAAGTCTATGCGTGGTGCTCCGAGCGGCTGAATGCGTTCGCACTGAAGGGTGAGGACGGATGGGAGCGTCCCGCCATCTCGGCGCAGGCGAAGCCGGTGGACATCGACCTCGAAGGCCGCGTCGTGAAGAATGGCGCTATGCTCTGGAAGACCGGCACCTGGTCTTTGAAGCTCGACCACTACGATAATCTGCGTAAGGCGCGGGTGTCGGAAGACGGGCTCAGCGTGAACCCGCCAGGCTATTGCCACTTCGCGCTCTGGCTGGACGAGATCTATTTCAAGCAGATCACGTCCGAATATCTGGAAGACATCGTGGTGCGTGGCCGCGTCACCGGCCGCCGGTGGGCAAAGCGGGGCGAGAACCACTATCTCGACTGCCGCATCGGCAACATGGCGCTCGCCGAGCATCTCGGCCTATCGGCCATGTCGCCGGATGAGTGGCGAGAACTCGCCCGGCGCCGGCAAGTGCCGGATGGAACCCTGACGCAGGATCTGTTTGCTCCGGAGCCGCACAAGGTGATGGCGTCGGCACTTGCAGAACCTGTTCCGGCCCCGGCGCCGCTTCCGCAGGACGAGCCCGCCAGCGACGGCTGGCTCTCCGGTTTCAACCTCGACTTCTGACCATTGGAACCATTCATGACCTTGCCCACCTCCTACACGGCGGCGGACCTCGCCCGCATGGAGCAGGCGCTCGCGTCCGGCGAGCTGGTGGTCGAGGTGGAGCTCGGTGGCGAGCGCCAGCGGGTGGAATATCGCTCGGTGGATCAGCTCCTCAAGGCGATCGCCTATGTGCGGGGTCAACTGTCCTGTGGGGCGGGGGAGGGCGCGACGCCCTCCACATATGCGCAATTCGAGCGCTGCTGATGGCAAGCCTCAACGCCTTCGAGCGCGCCCTCTCGGCCGTGTCCCCCGGGTGGGGCGCGCGCCGCCTTTCGGACAAGTTCGCCTTCGAGCAGGTGAGCGAGGCCGTGCGCGGCTTCGATGCCGCCCGCCATGACCGCCGAACGGCATCCTGGCACACGGGCGGCGGCTCGGCGAGCCGCGAGCTCTCCGGCTCGCTGTCCACCATCCGAAACCGCTCGCGCGATCTCGTCCGCAACAATGAATGGGCGCGCAATATCAAGACGAAGCTCTGCGCGCACATCGTCGGCGCCGGCTTCACGCCCCGCCCGCCGTCCGACTTGTCGAAGGCGGCGAAGAAGCGCCGCCGCGATCTCTGGAACGCCTTCTCCGACAATTGCGACCCGGAGGGGCTCGCCGATTGGCCGGGCAAGCAGGCGCAGATCATCGGGGAGGTGATCGAGGGCGGCGCCGCCTTTGTGCGCTGGTATCTGCGACCGCCGGAGTGGGGCATGAAGGTCCCGCTCCAATGCGAGGTTCTGGAACACGATCATCTCGACACCGCGAAGACGGAGATTCTGCAGAGCGGCAATGTGGTCGTGGCCGGCGTCGAGTATGACGATTATGGGCGTCGGGTCGCCTATTGGCTCTTCCCGGTGCACCCCGGCGAGATCTCCATTCTGCGCTCTGGCCGCAACTTCCTGTCGGAGCGGGTGCCCGCCACCGAGGTTGACCATATCTTCCGCATCGATCGGGTTGGGCAGGTTACGGGCGTGCCGTGGCTGGCACCCACCATGCTCCGCTTGCGCGACGCTGCGGACTACGAGGAGGCGGAGCTCGTCCGCAAGAAGATCGAGGCCTGCCTCACGGTCTTCGTGCGCCGAACCGGCCACGGGCCCGCGAACCTCGCCCAGAGGGAAGGGCAGGCCCGGGACACCCGGGGCCGCCGCCTTGAGAAGATCGCGCCCGGCCTGATCGCCTATCTGCAGGCGGACGAGGAGGTGCAAGCGGTTACCCCGACCCCCTCGAATGGGTACGACACTCACATGTCGCGCCAGCTTCTGGCGTCGGCGGCCGGCGCGGGACTGCCTTATGCTTCGGCATCGGGGGACCTGACGCGCACCAGCTTCTCCTCCATGCGCGAGGGCAAGCTCGATTTCTGGCAGGTGCTCGACCAGTGGCAATGGCTCATGGCCGTGCCGCAGATGCTCCGCCCCGCCGATCGCCGCGTGCTCGCTGCCGCTGCGGGACGGGGGATGGTGGGAATCGACGCCGGCCGTCGCTCCGAGTGGACACCACCCCGTCGCCCCTGGGTAGACCCGCAGAAGGATGCGAAGGCCAAGGAGACGGAGCTGGCGCTCGGTCTGGAAAGCTGGCGCGAAGAGGTGTCCGCCCGCGGATACGACCCCGACGAGCGGCTGGAAGAGATGGAAGCGGATGCGCCGGCCCTGAAGAAGGCGGGCATCGTGTTCTGCGCAGCCCCCGGCGAGCCGCAGCAGGAGAAGGATCTCGCCGATGAGCAAGCATGAGGGCGTGCCGGCCGATGGGCTGCCAATGCAGACCCGTGCCGCCGCGATCGGCTCCATCAATGAAGCCGCCCGCACCATTGAGTTGGTGTGGACCACCGGCGCCCGTGTCGCCCGCTACGACTGGGTGCGCGACGAGCCTTTCGAGGAGGAACTGGTGGTCACGGCAGAGGCCGTGGACCTCTCGCGACTGCTGGGAGGCGCGCCGCTGCTGCCGGTGCACAACCGCTGGGAGCTCGGCGCCATTCTCGGCGTGGTCGAGGCCGCCAGCATCGCCAACGGTGAAGGCCGCGCCACCGTCCGCTTCGCCAAGGCCGAGGACAACCCGGATGCCGACAAGATCTTCCGGATGGTCAAGGACGGGATCATCCGGCAGGTCTCCGTCGGCTACGTCATCCGCCGCGTCGAGCGCCTCCGCCAGGACAACGACATGATGCTCTGGCGGGTGATTGATTGGCAGCCCTACGAGATCTCCCTCGTCCCCGTTGGCGCAGACCCCAATGCGTGCGTGCGCGACGCCTCCGCCCGCACCTTTCCCGTCATCTTCCTCGAGGACCGTACCATGAGCGAGACCCCTGCTTCGCCGCCTGCCCCGGCTGCGCCCGCCACCACCGAGCAGAGCCGCGCGGTCGCGCCGGAGGCGCCGCCTGCGGTGACGCCGCCTGCGCCCGAAACCCGTGCCGCACCGACCCCGCCCATGGCCCAGGAACATGCCTGGACCGCAGGCGAGATGCAGAAGGTGCAGGCCCGCGCCGCCGCCTTCGGGCTCGATGCCTCCGCCGCAATCGAGGTGATGGCCTCTGTCCGCTCACTGGAAGACGCGACCGACGCGCTCCAGGCCCGCGCGGCGGCCAACCAGTCCAAGCGGCAGATCCCGCAGCACCGCGGCGCCGATACGCCCAAGGCGGACGAGGCGAAGCGTTCCGAGGGCCTCGACCCGAGCAAGGTCTATGCCCGCCGCCTGGAGGCGACCCGCGCTGCCGGCCGGGCCTGACCTCCGTCTTTCATTCGACCGATCCTCCACGAGGTGAACCCATGTCCATCGTTCTGACGAGCCCGCGCCGCCCGGGCGAGGCCATCCTCACGGAGGCCGACGGCTACCTCTCCCGCGACACCCTGACCATTGGCCCCAACCAGGATTTCCCGGCCAACACGCTGCTTGGCCGCGTGGTCGGCGCCGGCGACGTGACGGTGGCGAAGACCGACGTTTTGGGCGCGGGGAAGGGCGCCTTGACCCTCGCCCACCCCGCCTTCGGATCCACGGTGAAGCCCGGCACCTATCATGTCGTGTTCGTCGAGCCGGCCACCGATGCCGGTGCCTTCGTGGTCGAGGATCCGGACGGCACCGTCATCGGTCGGGGCACTGCCGGCGTCGCCTTCGACGGCCCGGTGAAGTTCACCATCGCGGATGGCGGCACCGACTTCGTCCCCGGCGACACTGCCAGTGTCACCGTCACCTTGGCGCGTCCCCACCGCGCCTGGGCGCACAAGGCTTGGGACCCGGATGCGACGGATGGTTCCCAGGTTCCGGTGGCCATGTCCATCTATGCGGTGAAGACAGCGGAGGACGAGACCAAGGATGTCGCGGCCATCACAGGCTCCGCCGAACTGATGTCGCCCAACATCGCCTGGCCGGACGGCGTGACCGGACCGGAGAAGCTCACGGCCGAGGCCGCCCTGCACCGCGCCGGCATTAAGCTGCGCTGAAGTCACCCCGGCCGCGCCGGATCATCCCACTCAACATAGGCCCCGCCGTGCGGCCGGGGCGCCTCTTTGGAGGGCACCATGCCTGAAATGCTTGACGCCTTCGAAGGCGATGCCTTCGAGTTCACCACCCTCACTGCCTCGGTCAACAATGAGCCCTTCGTCCCCGGCCAGGTGGGCGCGCTCGGAATCTTCGAGGAGGAGGGCGTCACCACCACCGACCTCGCCATCGAGGAGCGCGCCGGCGCCTTGGAGCTGGTGGGCGAGAGCGCCCGCGGCGGTCCCGGCGAGACCATCGAGAAGGATGTTGAGAAAGTACGCAAGCTGCCCATCCCGCATTTCCAGCGGGAAGAGGGCATTGCCGCAGAGGAGGTGCAGGGCCGTCGCGCCTTCGGTACTGCCGACGCCCGCGAGACACTTGAGGGGCGCATCGTCCAGCGTTCCATGCGGCACTTCCGCGACTTCGACGCAACCCTGGAATACCAGAGGATCGGTGCGCTGAAGGGGGTCATCCTCAACAAGGCTGGCGGTGTTCGCACCAATCTCTTTACCGAATTCGGCGTGACCCAAGAGAGCACGGTCTATCTCGACCTCAGCAATGCAACTCCGGCTTCCGGTTTTCTGCGCGATGCGTGTGACACCGTCATCGAGACGATCGAGGACAATCTCACCGGCACGCCCTACAGCCACGTTCACTGCCTTGCCGGCCGCACTGCCTACAAGAAGGTGTTCAAGCACAAGGAAGTGGTGGACAGCTACAAGAACACCGTCGAGGCGGCATTTCTGCGCCAGGGGCTGCCCCGCACGTTCACCTTCGGCGACATCACGTTCGAGCGCTATCGCACGGGCGGAACGGTCAATTTCATCGGTGACGATGATCTGCACTTCTTCCCGATGGGTGCATCTGGTCTGTTCATTACCCGCTTCGCCCCCGCCGATTACAACGACACGGTGAACACTGTGGGCCTGCCGCGCTACCTGCGCGTCTTCGCGACGAACAACAACAAGGGCTACAAGCTCGAAGTCCAGACCAACCCGATCTCCCTGTGCCTCAAGCCCAAGGTGCTGATCAAGGGCTCGGCCGGCGCTGATCCGGGCTGATCCGGCTTCCGCCGTGGTGTCTCCGTTCTCCGCCGCCCGGTCCCGCCTCAATGAGGTCGTGGACCGGCACGCCGGCCAACAGGTCGAGATCCGCCCCAAGAAGAGGGGCGACTATGGGGTGATGCCTGATCCAGACCGGGCAGGCTTCACTTTCACGGCCCTCCTGACCATCACCACCGAGCTTGAAGATCTCAGTGGCGAGAAAGGCAAGGACTGGCGGACCAGCCTTCCAAGCCAGCGGGGCACATTGTCCGTGCGCCCGGAAGAAGTCCCCACCGGATTCGAATTCGAGCAGGGCGACATTGTCGTTGGCCTCGATCTTCCGGGCCAGCCGGCGTTCGAAATCTGCGTCCGTGACCCCTACCGTTTCGACCGCCTTCGCTTCGACCTCAACAGGATCTGACCCATGCTCGTGCAGCTCGCGTTGCGGCTCCTCACCGTCGAGGCGCTGCGGGGGCGGACGTGGGCGCGGGATCGGGTGGCGGACAGCCGCATCATGCCCATCGATGAAGTGGCGAAGAAGGATACCCCGCCCTTCATCGCCGTCTACACCGACGAGACGGCGTCCGGCGGCGATGGCAAATCCTCGCGGGACGTGACCTCCGGTGTGGTCACGACCCTGGTGCTGGAGCTGGGCGTCACCGCCACGACGCGCCTGCGCCTCGATAACGGGGAAGAGGCCGAGGGCGAGGACCTCGTCCTTGCCGACGGCGCCGTCGAATACGTCCTCGATATCCTCGAGCGGCAAGTGCACATGGTGCTCACGGAGGCGCCGGAGGGCGAGCTCTGGCGCAGCTTCGCCCACACGATCAACAGCCGCGCCTCCCAGCGCGGCGCCTCCATGTCAAATGGGGTGCGGTTCTCGGGCAAGCAGGTGGTGATGAAGGTGCTCTCGCCCATGGAGCCGTCGCTTGGCCGCGAGCCGGCCGGCGCCTGGGCGCAGCTCATCGAGCGCCTCGCCGTCTCGCCCGATCCGAAGGTGCGGGAGATGGGGCAGGGGATGCGCGCGGCATTCCAGGCCGATGCCGACATGCCCGAATGGGTCCGCCAGAAGCTGGCCTGGGACCACACACAGGACGAGGCCCGGGCACTTCTTTTCACGCCGCCACTTCCGGCGGAGGAGACATCGCCCAAGCTGCAGATGCCGCCCACCCTGCCGGCGGCGGACCCGAAGGTCCATGACTTCGAGGGTCTCGATGGCGTGGTCTGACGGCCTTTATGGCCAAATCCGCGCCATCCTCTCGCGGCTGGCGGAGATCGAGCGACGTCTCCGCAACATGTCGCGCGTCGGCACTGTGGTGGAGGTGGACGAGGAGAAGGGCCTCGCCCGCGTCGAGCTCTCGAAGCAGGGTGGCAAACCGTATCAGACGGCTTGGATCCCTTGGCGCGAGCAGGCCATGGGCGCGGCTAAGACCCATTTTCCGCCGTCACGGCAGCAACAGGTGCGCGTCTCCTCGCCCACCGGCGACCTTGCAGATGCGGAGATCGACCTTTCGGTCCCTTCGGACACCAACCAGCGCCCGTCCAAGCGCGGCGATGAGTTTGTCCTTCTGGAGGTGGGCGAGGTTCGCATCTCCGTCGTGGATGGCGCTATCCATCTGAAGGCCGGCAGGTCGGAAATCGTCATCAAGGATGGCGAGATCACGCTCACCAGCGGCGGCTCGGTCTTCACCGTGAAGGACGGCAGCATCACGGCCAAGTCCCAACTCATCGTCACCGATGGCGAAACCCGGCTCGGCGATCCGGGCGCGGAAACCAAGGTGATGCTCGAAAGCGGCACAGCGGAGAAAGTGAAGGGGTTCTGATCATGGCCCAGGTGAAGTCCTATTTCGTGGCGAGGGAGGGTTTCCTTCTCGGCACCTATCGCAAGGTTGGCGAGCGCGTCCCGCTCACCCCGGCACAGGCGAAATACTTCCTGCCGCCCCATGATGATCGCCTTACGGTCACTGCGCCCGGCTCCCCGGGCGCCCCCGCCGGCGGCTCTGGCAACTGATGCCCGACAGCGTCGGTTTCGACCGCCGCACGGGCAAGGTCATCACCGATTGGGATCACGCCAGCCAGTCGATCACCGTCATCGTCACCACCTTGCGGGGAACGCGTGTGCAGCGCCGGGATTTCGGCTCAGATGACACGGCGCTGGTCGATGCGCCGATGAACGACCGGCAGCTGGTCGCCTTCTTCACGGCGGTGGCGGAGGCGCTGGAGCCTCGCCTGGTCGAGGGGCATCAGCTCGGCGAGCCGCGCTTTCTCCTGCGTTCGGTCTCGGTCATCGAAGCCGGCGCAGATGGCGGCATTACCATCGGTCTTGTCGGCTATTACGTGCCGCGCGGCCATCTCGGCGACACCACCATCGAGCGCGAAGTGACGCTGGAGATCGAGCTGTGACGATCATCGACCTCTCGCGCCTCCCGCCGCCCAATGCCATCGAGAGCTTGGATTTCGAGGCGCTCCAGGCGGACTTCGTCGCCCGCTTCCTCGCGGCCTGGGAAGGGCTGCGCGCGCTCGATCCGACGCTGCCGGTCTACAATGTGGAGAGCCTCCAGGCGGACCCCTTCATCGTCGCGGGACAGGCCTACAGCGGAGTTCGGCTGCTGGACCGCGCGCGGGTCAATGATGCGGTTCGAGCGGTGCTTGCGCCCTTGGCGCGCCGCAAGGACCTCGACAATGTCGTGGCGCGGCTCGGCGTGGAGCGGCTGGTTGTCTTTCCTGCGAATGAAGAAGCCGGCACGCCGGCCGTCATGGAGAGCGACGAGCGGCTCCTGCGTCGCTATCTTCTCGCGTTCGGACGGCCCTCCGCTGGCTCGGCGGCGCTGTACCAGTATGAGGCGCTGACCGCGGTTCCCATCCTGAAGGATGTTGGGATTGCCGGCCGCGCCATCCACGGTAGGCGGGGCGACACGGACGTCATCCTGCTGGGACCGGCGGGCCGCGACCTCACCAGCGATGAAATCGCCACCGCCCGGGCGGCGGTGAACAAGCCAGGCGTGCGGCCGGAGGCGACCTCCGTCACCGTCCTGCCCGCCGTCCGCACGTTCTATGACGTGCGACTTTCGCTTCAGGTATCCCAGGGCCCCGATGCGTCGGCGGTGACAGCGGAAGCGGATACTCGCATTCGTCAGGCAGCTGAGGACCGGCGCTGGGTGGGTGAGCAGGTGCCGTGCGCATTGCTTTCCGGCGCGGCCTACGGGCTTTCCGTGGTGCGCGCCGATCTCGATGCGCCGCTCGCTGATATCGCAGGGCATCCCTATGCGGCGCCCGAGCTCGGTACGTTGGAGATCGTGACGGGGGTTGTGGGCTGATGGGCAGCGTCGAGGCTGTTCTCGCCCCCAAATCCGGGCCTTTTGTCCAGGCCCTTGCCGCGGCGATGAGCGACGATCTTCCAGTCCCCATCCGACAGGTGCTCGATCCAGCAGAGGCTCCGAGCGCGTTCCTGCCGTGGCTCGCGGTGCACGATGGCGTGCGGCTCTGGTTTTCCGATTGGAGTGAGGCGCGCAAACGCACCGTCATCACGAATGGGCCGACTGATGCCGGCATGGTGGGCACGCGGCCAGGCAGTGTGCGCTACCTATCCTATGTCGACGGGATCCTGCTGGACGCAGTGGTCTATCCGTCGCGGTTCGTCCAAGGGCGGGCGGTGCTCGGCCGTACCCCCATCGGCCATCCACCGTTCCTCGCCCGCTATTTGGTGAAGGTGGAGACGGTGACGCCGCCGCGCGCTCTCGTGCTGGGGCGTGGCGTGCTCGGCCGGGCGCGCCTGAAACGCCCGACCCGCGAACCGTTCAACCGGGCGCTGGCGGCTCTGCGCACCGCCAAGGCCCCCGAGACCGAATACCGGGTGGACTTCGGCCACCTGCGCCCGCTGTCCATCGCTGACGCCCCGCCGCTCGACGGCACCTTTGCCCTCGACGCGTACGTGTCGCGCAACTGGCTCTAGGAGACGTTCCCCGTCATGACCAAGCTCCAGAAGTTCCACCTGTATGAGGTCTCCGAGCCCCAGGACTTCGAGAACATCAGCCAGTATGCGCGCGACGCGGATGACCTGATCGTCGGCGGAGCCGTGGCCTATCCGCACCATTGGGCGGGCTTCACGCTCTCGCAGGTCTCGGCGATCGAGCTGTCCGTCAATCCGGGCGGGCTGTTCGTCGGCGGCGCGGTCTACTCGGCCGACGCGGCGCTCACGGTCAACCTGCAGGAATACCTGCCCCTGGTCACCGGCGACAGGCGGTACGTCGCCCTTCTGCTGCGCGGGAAGACCGAGACGCTGGTGGAGAACCGGCTGGTGGAGACCGACGCGGACACCGGAGAAACCGTCCAGCAGGCGCTGGTGAAAACCGAGGTGCGCGGCCTGGAAATCGTGGTGCAGATGGGCCTCAACAGCCCGACCCCCCTGCGCCCGTCCATTGCAGCAACCGAGTGCAATCTCGCGTTCGTGGAGCTAGCCACCACCGGCATCGTCGCGATCGAGCCGGACAATGCGAGCCGCCTGCGCAGTCTCTATGAGGTGAACGGCCGCCTCACCCAGGTGGAGGGCGATGTCGCCAACACCATCCGCCGCACCACCACGCTGGAGACTGACGTCGCCAACATCGCGGCGCGGCTCGGGGACATCCCCAACCCCATTGTCATGCGGCAGATCAAGAGCGACATCGGCAATATCCGCCGGCGGCTCTCCATGCCCGACGAGGCCCGCGCCTATTGGTATGATGCCGGATTGCTGCGGGACGATTGGGACACCACGAGCCCCACCTGGCTCGCCCGGATCCGCGAGGGCGTGCGATTCCCCTGGGCGGCCGAGCGCGACGCTCAGTTGGCGTTGCTGGACGCGGACAACGCGGCCGTCCGGCGCTGGGGCAATCTCCTGCTGCCGGCCTATACGGAGGTGCTGCGCCTCGAAGTGCTCGATGACGGCGGCAGCAAGAGCATCTCGTCGGCCGTCCACACCAACGTGCAGGCGGTGCGGCGGGAGATTTCCCGCCAGGTCGTGGAGTATGGCCCGACCATCACCGTCTGCGAGAACAACTCAGAATGGTCGAGCCTGTTCAACCAGTCCGTGGGCGAGTTGTTCACCGCCAACGGCGAAACATTCCAGGTGGTGAGCATCGTCGCGAACAGGGATGTGGCAGGCCACCGGTTCTACGGCATCCGGCAGGTCATTACCCGCTCGGTGAGCGACGTCTATTGGGACTATGTCACCGAGGAGATCGGTGTCACGGGCGCGGTCTATGGCCAGACGTGGCTGTGCGCCCAGCCCATGATCCTCACCTCCATTGATCTGAAATTCACCCGCGTCGGAACTTCCGGCGAAGTGCACCTGATGGTGTGCGAATGCGCCGAAAGCGGCGCCCCGCAGTTCGACAAGGTCATCGTCAACAAGACTCTCTCTCCGGGAGAGATGGCTCCCGGCTGGGTCAAGTTCGGGGTGCGCCCCTCGCTCCTGGAAAGCGCGCGGCGCTATGCGTGGTTCACGGTGACCACCGGCAACCACATGCTCGCGACCGTCACGGGCAACAAATTCGCGCAGGGCAGCTCCTTCGTGTGCTCGGACGGCGTCTGGGCGCAAGGCGATGCGACGCTCGATTATGCCATGCGCCTCAACGCCGCCGGCGGGTTTGCCCC
Organism: Pseudomonadota bacterium; assembly: GCA_040755535.1. Classification (GTDB taxonomy): domain Bacteria; phylum Pseudomonadota; class Alphaproteobacteria; order Rhizobiales; family Xanthobacteraceae; genus Aquabacter. The sequence goes on from JBFMAV010000061.1 coordinate 12,863, forward strand.
GCGCACGGTGGTGGAGTTCGCCCCGCTCACGCTGGAGAACGGCATGACGGAGATCCGGCTGCTGCACGGCGGCTGGCAGCCCGGCGGCGCGCCGCTCACGTGGGAGATCAAGAAGCCCGACGAGGCGTGGGGGCCGCTCACGCCGGACGGGAATGGTATGGACCATCTCAATGGCCTGCCGGCCTTGATCCAGCTCCGTGCGGTCTTCTCGGGCACTACGGATCTCCAACCCTGCATCGTTCTGGACAGCAGGGCGCGAGGCATGACGTTCCGCCCCCGCGGCGAGATGGTCAGCAAATCAAAGCAGCGTGACTTCGGCCTTTCCACCACCCAGATCCAGGTGGAAACGGTGGTGGACAGCTGGAACCCGGTCACGCACAGCGGCAGCAATAAGTTGATGATCGGCTCGACGGTCTATACCCCGGCCGCAACCACCGTCACGGTGGACCTGATCAACCCGCTGAAGCGCACATTCGTGTCGAGCTTCACGGTCCCGGCCACCACATCGGCGTCGGCTCGGTTCGACGCCACGACGACCGAGGTGACCGACGTGCCCTTCATCCAAAATCAGGCGATGTACGCGCTCTAAGCGCGGCGGAGGCCCCATGGCAGAACCCACCTATGACCCGTCCGCCACCTACACGGTGGTGCTGTCCCGCCCGGTGGTGATCGGCGGGCTGAAGCTGCTGCCGCGCAACACCAACACTATGACCGGGGCGGCGCTCAACCGCCTCATCGAGAACGAGGGCGACGATGCCATCATCTCCGCAGATCCCGTCGCCGGATAACGACTATGCCGCCCCGGCCGGCATGATCCTCGGGCGGGTCCAGTGGGATGCGGTGTTCGCCTCGGTCGGCGAACGCCTGCGCGAGCTTGAGGCCAAGGGCGCCAGCTGGGACGCACTGGTCGCCATCGGCACCAGTCAGGCGTTGGCCTCCATTGCGGCCAATGTGGCGCCGCACCTGCAGGAGGTGAACACACAGGTCACGAGCCTGCAGCAATCTGTGGCGGCCGCGCAGGACGCGATTTCCGACATCAATGCCGGCGCGATCCCGGCAACCACCGTCACCGAAACCGCGGCTCGCATCTGGCTGACACCGGCGTTGAGAGATGGATGGTCCAGCGCCATTGCGGCCCTCGAGACGTGGCGGTCCGCCCCCACCGTGCCAACGGCCGCGCCCGGCACCAACACCGCGGCTGCCGCCTCCACCGCGTTTGTCCAGACAGCGATCGCTGCCCTCATCAATGCGGCCCCCGGGGCGCTGGATACGCTGGGCGAGCTGGCGGCTGCGCTCGCCGCCGACGCAAATTTCGCTGCGACCGTATCCACAGCGTTGGCCAAACGGGTGCGAGTTGACGCGGCCACCTCCCTCACCGCCGCCGAGCAGGGTCAGGCGCGGGCGAATATCGGGGCCGGCACCCTCTCAGGGGTGCGGAGCAAGTTGATCAATGGCAATTTCGACCACTGGCAGCGTGGGACCACACAGACCTCCAGTGGTTACGGCTCTGATGACCGCTGGCTCAACAACAACACAGGCAGCACTAAGACGCATAGCCAGCAGTTGTTCACGCCGGGCCAAACCGCTGTCCCAGGAAACCCTACCTACTACAGCAGAACTGTAGTAACGAGCGTCGCGGGCGCGTCAAACTATGTGTTTAAATCGCAGGCTATTCGGGGCGTAGGATCGTACTCCGGGCAGACGATAACGTTTACGTTCTGGGGCTCTGCGGACGCCCCCAGGTCGGTTGCCGTGGAGCTGATTCAGTCGTTTGGCACGGGCGGCTCTCCATCCGCCACGGTTTTGGGTATTGGCTCTCAAACGGTCACCCTGTCCACGTCCTGGCAGCGATATTCCCTGGTCATAACCATTCCCAGCATTACCGGCAAAGTAATCGGCACAAATCAAGACGACTACCTCTCCGTTAACCTATGGTTTGACGCTGGGTCTACATATGGATCAAGGACCGCCAGCCTGGGCCAGCAGTCAGGCACGTTTAACATCGCGCGCGCCTCCGTATGCGTGGGAAACGCGACGGCCGAAAATGATCCATTTCCGCAGGAGGACATTGCAATTAGCTTGATGCAATGCCAGCAGTATTACAGATCTGTACAATGGCTATACTCCGGAGTGGCGACATCGGCGTCGCAGGATCTGTACGGCGTCGTAAATTTTTCGCCATCCATGGTGCGGCAGCCCACCTTGATCAAATCGGCCGCGACATACGCCGGATGTGCATCCGTCCTGGCGCCGACCGTGTTCCGGTCATCTATATCCGACTTTGTCAGGTCGTCGGCGGCGGGCGCGTGCTATGGGGGATATACTGCTGCGCTAGACGCGGAGATCGGCACATGATCGATAAAATACGAGACGTCTTTTGGGCAGACGAACTACAAACAACGATCATGTTCAAGCTGGGCGGCGACGAATACTATGTCCCTGACAGCATGGGGGACCGACATCGGCGACTGATAGCCGAGTGGGAGGCGGCCGGCGGCGTCATCGCGCCATATCAGGCGCCACCCACGCCTCCTCCGGCCCAGATATCGCGCCGCCAGTTTTTCCAGCAGGCCGCTGTGAGCGGCTACATCACAGAGGCCGAGGCGCTCGACGCCGTGCGATCCGGGGCGATCCCGCCCGCGCTCCAGGCGGCGGTGACGCTCTTGCCGGCCGGCGATCGGTTCGCGGCCGAGATGTTGATTTCCGGGGCACAGTCCTTCGACCTGGCGCACCCCCTCACAACCGCGATCGGCGCGCAGCTGGGAGTCGATGTGGCCGCCTTCTTCACGGCGGCTGCTGAGCTTTAAGAGGGCGCGGCCGGCGCGACGCCTGCTCCCGCACCATCGTTAACCCCGTCGGCATTCCGCCGGCCTGATCCAAACCTCAACCCACCTCTTCGCAAGGCGCCCGACCCGGGCGCCTTTTTTATTGGAGGCTCCCTTGGCCGACCTCTCCTTCCACCATGGCGTTCGCGTCTTCGAGAGCGGCGAAACGCCCGCGCTCTTCCGCATCGACCAGACCGCCGTCGTCATCGTCTATGGCACGGCGCCCAACGCGGACCCCATCCTCTGGCCCTACAATGAGCCCGTGCTCCTCAAGGGGTCCGCCGCGCAGGCCCTCTCCCTCGGCGTCGCCGGCACCCTCAAGAGCGCCATCGACGGCATCTTCGACCAGCACGGCGCCTATGTGTTCGTGGTGCGCGTCGAGGAGGGCGGCACCCCCGCCGAGACGCTCTCCAACCTGGTGGGCGACCAGGCCGCCATGACCGGGGTGTGGGCGGCACTGAAATGCGAGCCGAAGTTCGCCCTGAAGCCCCGCATCGCCATCGTGCCGGGCTTCACGGCCTCGACGCCCGCGGACGGCATCGCCTCCATCACCATCGCCAACCAGGGCGTCGGCTATCAGTCCACCCCCACCATCACCCTCACCGGCGGCAATGGCGCCGGCGCGACGGCGGAAGCCGTCTTCGCGGACGGCAAGGTGACGGGCGCCATCATCCGCCGCGCCGGCGCGGGCTACACCCTGGCGCCGGCCGTCGTCATCTCCGGCGGCGGTTCGGGCGCCGCCGCGACGGCGACGCTCACCGGCGGGGCCGTCACCGCCATCGCCGTGACCCAGGGCGGCGCCGGCTATGTGACCCCGCCCGCCGTCACCATCACCGGCGACGGCGAGGGCGCCGAGGCGGTGGCCGTGCTCGCGGGCGGCGTGGTGACCGCGATCACCGTGACCGAGGGCGGCGGCGACTACACCGAGGCGACCGTCTCCATCGCCGGCGGCAGCCTCGCGGCGGGCGTCGCCGTGATCGGCAATGTGGCCAATCCGGTGGTGGCGGAGCTCGACGCCGTGCTCTCCCGTGTGCGGGCTGTTGCCTTCGTCGACGGGCCCGACACCACGGACGAGGCGGCGGTGGCCTATCGCGGCCTGCTCAATTCCCAGCGCATCTATGTGATCGACCCCAAGGTGCTGGTCTGGGACACGCAGGAAGACGCCTATGTGCCCCAGCCCGCCTCGCCGCGCTTTGCCGGCGTGCAGTGCATGGTGGACCGCACGCTGGGATTCTGGTGGTCGGTCTCCAACAAGCCGATCAAGGGCATCGGCGGGGTGACGCGGCCGGTCACCTACGGCGATCAGGCGAACTATCTCAACGAGCGGGCGGTGAACACCATCATCAACCGGTCCGGCACGGGCTTTCGCACATGGGGCAACCGGGTCGCCACCGCCGACAGCCTCTGGCGGTTCCTGCCCGTGCGCCGCACGGCGGATTTTATCAACGAGGCCATCGAGGAGACCTATCTCGAATTCGTGGACCGGCCCTTCTCCTTGGCGAACCTCAAGCACCTGTTGGAGAGTGGCCGGGCCGGCATGCGCACGCTCCAGAACAACGGCGCCATCCTCGGCGGCAATGTGTGGGCGCCCTCCGACATGAACACCGACGCGCAGATGGCCGCCGGCATCTACTATGTCGCCGTGGATTTCGAGCCGCCGGCGCCCATGGAGGACATCCGCGTCCCCGCCTATCGCAACATCTCCTACTACGCGGTGCTGCGCGACCGGGCGCTGACCGAGATCGCCGACGGCAGCCTCACCGGCGCCGCCGCCTGACCCGCCGCCGCGCCCCCTCATTCGCGCTGAAGGATTCGTCCCATGAAAGAGACCCCCGCTTATATCCTGCGCAACTGCGCCCTCTGGGTGGACCGCGATGTCAAGGTCGGCCAGGCGTCCGAGATCACCGTGCCGGCCCTGAAGATCGTCACCGAGGACGTGCGCAACGCCGGGATGGTGCGCCCGCGCGCGGTGCATCTGGGCTATGAGCGGCCCGAATTCAGCTTCAAGTTCACGGCCTTCGATCCGGCGACCCTCAAGCTGGTGGGCCTCGCGCCGGGCGTCGAGAAGGAATTCCTGGCCACGGCCGCCCTGGTGGACGAGGACACCACCATGCATTCGGCCTCGCTCTACATCCGCGCCATGCTGAGCGCGGCGACCCCCGACGCCTGGGCGCCGGGGAACAAGGTGGAGACCCAGTTCGAGGCGATGGTGAACTACCACAAGCTGGAGATCGACGGGCAGCATGTGCTGGAGATGACGGACACCGATGTCATCATCGGCGGCGTGAGCCAGTATTCCGCCATCCGGGCGGCGATGCTGCTGTGAGCCTCACTTCGGCAGGTAGCCCTTCTCGCGCAGCCAGTCGGTGAGGATGGCGTGAACGGCAGAGCCTTTGCTCAGGTGTTCGTCTTCCGCAAATTTCTCCAGAGCGAGGGAGGTGTCGCGTTCGCTCTCTTCAAGGTAGCCGCCGGCGGCGCGGAGTTCATAGATCAGCTTGTGCATGGCCTCTTCGGAAATCGCCAGACTCGCCTCCAGGCGTCGGGCGAAGGCGTCCATGCCGAAGGCATTCACATCCGACATGCGCTCAAGGGTCAGCTCAAGGCGGGAGACGATCTCCGCATTGAGCGAGCGATTGTTCTCCGCTGCCGCGGCTTTCAACCGATCGCGCATCCCGTCCGGGAGGCGGAGCATGAACTTGTCTGCGATGTCGCTTGGAGCGGGTAATTTCTGAGCCATGGGCCATCGATAGTAGCGACCCGACAGCTTTTCTATCGTAGCGACTTGACATTATGTCGAGTCGCTATATTGTGGAAGTGTCAAATCGCTACATGGAGGCTCACATGGGAAACATCGTCACCGTAAACTTCAGGAACGACACGCTGTTCGCCGTCGAGCGCGACGATGGGGTGTTCGTGGCACTGAGACCTATCGTCCAAGCGCTTGGGCTGGACTGGAAATCGCAGCATCGCCGCGTTTCGGAGGATGCCGTGCTGCGGGAAGGCGTGGTCACCATGACCATGCCTTCACCGGGAGGCTGCCAGGAAACGACTTGCCTGCGCCTCGATCTCGTGAACGGCTGGCTCTTCACCATCGACGAAAGCCGGGTGAAGGACGAGGAGACGCGCCAGCGCGTCCTCGCCTACAAGCGCGAGTGCTACGCCGTGCTGTTCCAGCACTTCCACGGCAAGCACCAGAAGCCGGCGCCCGTCATCGAGGAGGACCCGGCCGAGAACGAGAGCGTCAAGATACGTCTGGTGAACGAAAGCCGGCAGGTGTTCGGCACCCAGGCGGCCGCGCAGCTCTGGTTCCGGCTGGGGCTCCCCGTGGTCCCCGCCATGCTGCACGACCCGCGCCAGATCAACCTTCTGGACTATGCGGCCATCAAGACGGCGGAGGCGGCGTGATGTCGGAGCGCAGGCTTCAGTTGGAAGACAAGTTCATGCTCCGCCTTCCCGATGGATTGCGGGACAAGATCAAGGCCGAGGCCAAGGCGAACCTGCGCAGCATGAACGCCGAAATCCTCGTCCAGCTCATCAGGGCCTATGGCGGGGCGAGTGGTCCCGGCGCGGCCGAATCTCCCGCCAATTGAGGCGACCGCGCCGGATGTAGGAGCATCCGGCGCGGCCTGACCCAAGCCAAAGGTATCAGGCCAATGACTCAAGCTAAGGATGTGCATAGCACACAATGCCCCGTCGCGCCGTTAGCGCGGGAGGCGCCAAGTTTATGTGCCGCCATAACCCGCGCGCAGGAACAGTGGTTCAGCAGTCGCGGTGAAGCGAAGGCGCTGTTCGATCAAAGGTCAGAGGTTCTGTGTTCCCGGCAGAGAGCGGTCGAGGACTGGGCTTCTCAATTGAAGGCTGAAAGTCCGGTCGGCGCGCTGTTTCATGTGCACTTGATCCATGACTATGTGATCAGCATGCATTCCTTCATCCCGGAGGATGCGCCCGATTACCGGAAGACGGTGGATCATCTGGAAGCGATCCAGCGCATGTGCTTTTCGGTGCGTTCCTTTCTGGAGACAGCCACGGGTACACGCGCTGAGGAAGCGGGTGCCGATGTCTACATGAACCGGAAATATGATCCGCATGCCCTCGCTGCCGCCGGCTTCGCTGCCGTGACGCCGGGCGCCGGCGAGCCCTGACTTTTCAGACATGTGAATCCCCCGAGGCCAAGGGGGAAGGCGCGATGCACCGAGACCTCCATCGGCTCCGGTGATCGCGAAAGCGACCCTGTGCGTCTCAGGCTTGGCCGGCCGGACGCCGATGGAGACCAACATGACCGCCATGAACGCCTTGACCCCGTTCCAGTTCGAGGGCGCGGAGGTGCGCCTCATCGATCGGAACGGCGAGCCTTGGTTTGTGCTCGCCGACGTGTGCCGGGTGCTGGAGATCGGCAATCCCTCTGATGCTGCGTCCCGCTTGGACGAGGATGAAAAAATGACCCTCGACAATACCGAGGGTCATGCCGGGCAGCGCGGCGGCGCACAGTCCTACACCATCATCAACGAGTCCGGCCTCTACAGCCTCGTGCTCACCAGCCGGAAGCCGGCGGCGAAGCGGTTCAAAAAGTGGGTGACGGCGGAGGTGCTGCCCACCCTGCGCCGCACCGGCGTCTATCTGATGGGCCCTGATGCCGAGGACCTTCCATCCCTGGCGGACGGCAAGCTGTGGGGCACCCGCGTCTCCAAGGTGAACGCCGCGGCGCGCATGCTCTCCGCCGCCAACACCCTTTACGGCCCCGAGGCGGCCCGGGCCCTGTGGGCGATGGAGCCGGGCCTGCCGAAGATCAGCCATTTTCAGCCGGGCATCCTGGCCGGCACGGCGCAGGATGATCCGGTGGGATGCTTCCGCCACCTGATGCGGCAGGCCGCCGCGCCGGGGCGCACCGTGAGCAAGGTGCTGCACCTCGCGTTGAGCGACAAGCTTGCCGAACGCATGCTGCCCGACCTCGGCCTCCGCCTCGGCGCGAAGCAGGGGCCGGACACGCTGGCGGTGGCGAACGCCCATCCGTTCCTCGCGGACTGCTACGCGGAAACCCAATGGATCGGGGAATGGCGCATCGCGCTGGCGCAGATCCCCGGCGCCACGGCCTCCGCCAGCGCGATCACCTTCGGCAAGGTTCAGAGCCGCGCCGTTCTCATCCCCCGGCGGGAGGTGATCGAGCTGCTGCATGGCGGGCGTTCGGCTTTGATGTGACGTTATCGCAGTCGGAATGCTACGATATCTCTGATCTTTCGGTTGGTGTCTAAATTCTTTGCGGATATTATTCTATCCGACCGAAAGGTTCTCCGCTCGTCACGTAGGTAACACCAGCAGTCGAGGTAATGAATTCCGTTTCTGGTATCCCACCAGTGCACATAAATGTCGCGATTGGACTGAGTTCCATCATTATCCAAATAGGTGATGTTGAACTCCGGACGCGCGACCCCATCAAAACGATACTTTGATGGGTCGTAGGTTAGAGTCTCGGCGTGTACCGTTAGGGACAGCGGGGCTCCGCCTAGCTTCGATAATTTTCGAAATGCAGTATTATTTGCGAAGTTGATTTGTCCATTCGCGATTTCGTTCTTCTTTCCATTTGTTTTTCGTTTTCGCATCACGAGAAAAATAATGTAGAATGCGATGCATACGATTATCGTGAGAATTATAGTTTCCATGATTTGTACATCAATTTGACTTTTGGCTGGCCGCAGCGTCAATTTCGGCCTTGAATGCAATTATGCTGTGCCAAGTTCGTACTTCGCCATTGAAGATGCCTGAAACAGATTTGTCGAAGTTTACAATGTAATTTGTGCCGAGATACTGCGCTGGGGATGCCTTGATTTCATCCCATGCGCTCTCAGCGTAGTCATATCCGCAAAAGCGACAGACCTTTGCTGCCCTTTTTATCGTCTCCGCACAACGGGGGCAGGTTTTTTCATCGTTGCCGCCTCTTGGGCGGTCGGTGACTATTTTCACTTCTGTAACCGCTGGAGCCTTCTTCGATGGAAGGGCAAGCAACAATATTATTGCGAGCAACCCGGATATGAAGAACGCCAGACAGAACCATCCAATTGCGCTGCGCCCGCGCGTTGGCGCGACGATCGCGCAGACGATGGCCAACCCGACCCAAACGATGACAAACTCCATGCAGCCCTCCCTGGCGTTGGGGTAGTGAAGGTACAACCTTGACGCGATGGAGGAAAGCTTGCAGTGGAAGATCGAAGTCGCGCGGGGCGGAGATTATCTCGCACGCTATGCCGCGCGCATGAGGGCCATCGGCGAGTATTACGCTCGGCAGGCGATGGCCCACGCTTTGAATCGCGCCGGCGACACAGCCTATGGCCGCGTGCGCACCACGCTGAGCAATCATCTTGGTGTTAAATACCGGGCACTTAGGATCACCAATGCCCTCCGCAGGAAAACCGCCTATGAGGGCCGGCTGGAATATAAGGTCATCGCCATCGGTTCTCATTTCGACATGATCCACGCAAAGGGCGTGAGGACTCGCAAGGTGGTGCGCGAGGTGAATGGCCGCGTCCGTAGTTTTCAAATGGTTTATGCGTCGGCCTGGAATGTTCCCCGCGCCTATCCTGGTGCTTTCATTGGACGTGGCTCCCAAGGTCTACAGATTTTCACGCGTGCTAACGATGACAGGTTCCCGCTTCATCGGGTATGGGGTCCATCTATCCCCGTCGAGATCCTGCGCGAGCCTACTGTCAATGTATTTGAAGAAACCATCGAGGACGTATTGCCCAAGCGTCTAGAGCATGAAGTGTCGCGCTTGTTCGACAGCCTTTAGGAGAAGGTGATGGCATTCGAGAAGTTCGCTGGCTTTATACCGCCGACCAACGCGCCAAGCGGTTCCCCCGGCGGCGAAGAGGAGGTCGCCACCGAAAATCCGGTTTTTGTGAATGAAGACAAGAGGTCGGCAACGATTCAACTTGAATGGCCCGTTACCTACGCGGGGGTTCAGTATGACGCCATTCGCGTCCGACGGCTCACTGTGAGCGAGGTCGAGGAATATCTCGCGACAATTCGGCGCGGCGGCGGTCAGTCGGTGCGTTTCCCAATGTTCGATGTGCCGGATGTGGTGCTCGACCATCTCGATGACGACGATGCCGAGCGCGTCAACGAGGCCATGCTACGTTTCTTGCCCCGCCGCTTCCGGGGCGGCCAGGGGAGCGTGCAATCCCCGGACACTGGCGTCGCTACGCCGTCATCCTGAAGCGGAACGGCTTCAGCCTTCCAGAAATCCACGCCATGGCATTCACCGATCTGATCGCCTGGTGGGCAGATATCCGAGCACTGGAGTAGCCGATGGCGCAACGCCTGACCATGCTTATCGCGCGGCTGAAGGATGAGATGTCCGGGCCGGCCGCAAAGGCTGGTTCTTCCCTCGGAAAGCTGGCGGCCTCGAGCAAGCAGTTGGACAAGCTCGCCGGCGCGACGGGCGAGGTCAATGATCTCACGAAGGCGCTTCAGCGACTCGGAAGCGGCGCAGGAGCACTCGGCGGAGCTTCCGAAGAGGCCCGCCGGTTGGCGCATGAACTGGCGAACTTGGAAAGCAAGGCCGGCAAGATTTCCGCGTTTCGCGATTTCCAGAAGTCATTCTCAGCGGCGAGAACGACTTTCCGCGCAGCTCAGAAGGAGGTAGAGCGGCTCGGCCGCGAAATGGCAAAGGCGGAGAAGCCGACCGTAGAACTGCGCAAAGCATATTCGCGGGCTCAGGCCGAGGTTAGAAGTGCATCCGCAGCATTCGAGCGGCAGAAAGCAGCTTTTCTGGGCGCCTCGCGAGCCCTGCGGGAAGCCGGTACCCCCATTTCCGAAATCGCTTCTGCCGAACGCAATCTGCAAACGCGGATCGAAAGTACCACTGGTGCACTGCGACGTCAGATCGAGGTGCTGAAGCGACATCCGCATTCGCTGGGGCTGGGTGCTGGCCGCCAAGGCCCAGGCTTCCAGCCTGCGCCGGGTGGTGCCCTTGGCAAGCCTGGCCAGGGAGGTGGTGGCGTCGGTCGGGGGGCGCTGGCGGTAGCCGGAGTGGGAGGGGCCGTGCTGGCGGGCGTCGGTGTCCCCCTGCTCGGAGCCGCGGCTGTCGGCGCCGGCGCGAAATATGCATTCGACAGCTCGATGGGTTTCGAGCGTGTGATGACGGATGTGCAGCGAGCCACCGATGTGGGCGATGAGGAGCTTTCAGGGCTTGCTCAGCGCATCATGGACCTTGCTCGCGCCACCGGAACCTCGAAGGAGGAGCTTGCGGGTCTTATGGCGGCCGGAGGTTTCGCAGGCCGGCCGAAAGGTGAACTTCCTGCATTCACAGAATATGCGGCGAAAGCCGCTCGCGCGTGGGGCATTGGCGCTGGTGACACCGGGCAGGCCTTAGCCGAGATCGGTAATATGTTCGACGCGGATCAGCCGCGCATGCAGGAGATTGGCGATGCGGTCAACGCTATTGCCGACCAGACCGCTTCGAGTGAAAGCGACTTGCTGGATGTGCTCAGCAGCTCGGGCCAGTCCGGGCGTCAGTCAGGGTTTTCCGCCGAGCAGACCCTTGCATTCGCCGCTGCGCAAAAGTCGGTTGGCGTGGGCAACGAGGTCGCCTCCAGCACCTTCAATACGTTAATGAATGCGATGGCTTTGGGTAGAAACTTTCTGAAGGACAGTGCCGACGGGTATAAGGCTCTTGGGCTGAAGCCGGAGCAGGTTCAAAAGAATTTTGCTTCAAAGCCCCTGGAGACAACCCTCGGGCTGCTTCAAAAGATCAACGCCATCAAGGACCCGATCAAGAAGGCGGAGACGATCACGAACCTCTTTGGTAAAGAATATCAGGACAATATTGCAACCCTTGCCGGTCAATACGAGAATCTCATTAAAACCCTCGATGGGGTAGGAGAAAAGAGTAAATATGTCGGGTCTGTTCAGAAGGACTTCGAGAAACAATTAGAAAAAGACTTCAGTAAGTATGATCGGGCTTGGCAATCAGTTGATGTATTGATGACAAAAGGTGGTGATTATGTAAAGAGCATGGTAGGTGGCGTTTCTGATGGAATCATAAATACAGTCGATAATTGGGAGCGGGCGCCGCAAGCCATTGATGATCAGCGCGAAAAAGAAGATGCTTTGCTCGCCTTGCGTCAGGAGCTAAGGGACAGACTTGAAACGGCGCGTGTCCTAACCCCCTATTTGGCTTCGTCGCTTGAAACGCGGTTGCTCGATGTCGAGGAGCGGGCAGCGGAAATAGAAGCGCGGCGCCGCGGCGGAGCCGCAGTAAGTACGCCGGGGCTTTTCTGGGGTGACAAGGACTACCCGGGAGGTCGCTCGCCTGCCTTTGGAGACTATCGACATCCTGAGCGCCTTTCCGAAGTGCCGAACGAGCTTGTGAGCAAGACGGGCGTGCCGCCTGCCTGGATGCTTGGGGCCTCTGACACTTCATATCGCTCGTTTTCAGCGCCGCCTGCTTCCTTCGCATCGCCTCCCGGTGCGGGAGGGCCAACGGTGGATTATGCCCAGATCCAAGCGGATGCCGAGAAGGCGGGTCAAGAAATCGCTGGCGCCCTCTCCGTGACCGCATCCCCGCAGATCGACACCCGCCCCCTCGTGGCCGCCCTCGACCTCGCCCGCGAGCTCAACCGCGAGCTGGCCAGGACGGGCACGCTGGCGGCGCAGGCGGAGGCGGCAGGGCGCAGCCGCGCGCCGGCGGGCTGGAATGCGCGGGGCACCTTCACCGATGGAGTCTACTGATGGCAGGACCCGGTCCCGTCACCCTCGGCCTCGGCGGCTTCGTCTTTACCGCCCTGGGCTTCGGCTATCAGGGCATAGAGCGCCGGCATTCCGCGCCATGGGCGAGCCTGGAGCTGGTGGGCCGGCCCGAGGCGCTGCAATGGCTCGGCCCCAAGAGCGACGAGATCACCATCTCCGGTGTTCTTTTTCCGGTGGAATTCGGCGGCATGGACACGCTGGAGGGGCTGCATCGCGCCATGGATGCGGGCGAGGCGATGATGTTCGTCTCCCGCAGCGGGCGCATTTATGGCCGCCACGTTCTCGAGGAGATTTCCGAGGATCGCAGCCTGCATCTCGTGGAGGGCCTGCCCATGCGGCTCGGCTATTCGCTTTCCCTGCGCCGGCATGACGCCGGCATCGGCGGCGGCGCCATGCGCCTGTTCTGAGGAGGCCCGAATGCCGAAAGACTACCGCACGGTGCAGGGGGACATGCTCGACCTCATATGCCGCCGCCATTACGGCCGCCATGCCGGCACGGTGGAAATGGTTCTCGCCGCCAATCCGAACCTTTCGGAATTGCCGCCCGTCCTGCCGGAAGGCCTGGTCATCACGCTTCCCGATGACCCCGAACCCAAGACAACCCGCACTCAAAAATTGTGGTGAACCATGACCCCTTCGGCGCGGATCACGGTCAACGGGCAGCCCGTCGCCGCCGCCTTCTGGACCCGGCTCATCCGGCTGGAGATCACCGACAACGCGGGGGAAGAAGCCGACAAGATCACCGTCGAGCTGGCGGACGGGGAGCCGTTTTTCGAGATCCCGGAGAAGGGCGCCATCATCTCCGCCGCCCTGGGCTCGGCGCAGGCGGGCCACGTGAGCAAGGGATTATTCACCGTCGACGACGTGGAGGTGCAATGCCTGCCCTACAAGCTCGTCATTTCCGGCTCATCGGCGGACCTGCGCAAAGAAATGAAGGAGCCGCGCGAGCGGCACTGGGACGGCAAGACCCTGGGCGACGTGGTCAAGGACATCGCCGCCGCCCACGGCCTTACACCGGCCATCACCGGCCGGCTGTCCGGCGTCAGGTTTCCCGGCAACTGGCTGGGCCAGCAAGATGAAAGCGACATCAACCTGCTGCGCCGCCTCGCGGAGCGGCACGGCGCCGCCTTCACGGTGAAGGACGGGCGCCTCGTCTTCGCGGACGGGGCCACCGGCATGTCGGCGTCCGGCGCCGCCATGGGGCGGCTGGTGGTCCGGCCGAACATGATCCTGCGGGATTCCTGCCGGTTCCGCTTCACCGACCGCGGCCGCCACAAGAAGGTTGTGGCCTACACCGACGATCGGGGCAAACAGACCCGCAAGGAGGTGGAGGTGGAGAGCGACGGCGCGGCCGGCGCCGTCTATCGCCTGCCCGTCCCGTTTGGCGACGAGGACGAGGCAAGGTCCGCCGCCGAGGCGAAGGCCAAGGATCTGGAAACCGGCGCCGACACCGCTGAGGCGACGCTTTTGGGCGACGCCACCATCGAGGCGGGGGCGGTCATGGTGTTTCAGGGTGTGCGCCCCGGCTGCGACGGCATCGAATGGACCCTCGATCCGGTGGTGAACGTCATCACCAAACGGAACTGGACCACCCGGGTTTCCGGCAAGCGCAAGGCGGGATAGCCGGAGCGGCCGGGCGGGCGGTTCAAACCGGCGCCCCCCGGCCGCGGCCCGCCCGGGGGGGAGGGGGCCCCCCCCGGCGGCGGCCCCAAATGGGCGGGGGCG
>JBFMAV010000062.1:0-26601 GCA_040755535.1 Pseudomonadota bacterium
CCCTCCGTCGCCTGCCCCTCCGCCGGCTGCTGGCGCACCCGCTCCGGCGGTGCCCGCCGCTGTCGCCGCGCAGGCTCCGCTCGGGACCGTGGAGGATTCGCCCGGCAGCCGGCGCGCGCCCCTCTGGCCCCAGGATATGGTCCGCGCCCTGCGGCGCGTGCAGGACAGCATGGCCCAGGGCTCCACCAATGCCGTCAATGCGCAGCGTGACCTTATCTTGCGCATCGAACAGGAATTCGCCGCCGCCGAGCCCTCCATCTGGGAGGATCCGCACAATGCCCGCGCGGCGGTGACCTATTTCCTCAGCGGCGGCAACCCGGCCGTGCTGCGCCGGATCATGGATCATCAGCCCGGCCCCGCCATCGATCCGCGCCTGCTGCGCGGCACGCTCGCTTATCTCGAAGGCCGTGAGGACGAGGCGCTGCGCCAATTCAAGGACATCGACGCGCGTGCGCTGCCGCCGAGCCTCGGCGGGCAGGTGGCGCTGGCCCAGGCGGCGCTCTATCTGCGCAAGGAGCCCGCGAAATCCGCCGAGCTGCTCGGCGTGGCGCGCCTGCTGGCGCCCGGAACGCTGGTGGAGGAAGCGGCGCTGCGGCGCGCGGTCCTGGTGGCGGCGCAGGCGGGCGACCTCGTGCAGTTCGAATCCCTCTCGCGCCAGTATCTGTTCCGGTTCCGCAACTCGGTCTATGCGGGCAATTTCCGCCAGCGGTTCGCGGCCTCGCTCTCGCGCCTTGGATTTGGCAACGATCCCCAGCAATTGGCGCGTCTGGAGCAAATCCTCGAAATGCTGGAGCCGGAAAGCCGGCGTGACATGGAATTGACCCTGGCCCGCGCCGCCGTCGTGCAGGGGCGCACCTCCACCGCCAATTTCGCGGCCGAGCGGGCCTTGTCCACGACCGAAGGCGGCACCGCTGAATCCGAGCGCGCGAAGCTCTACCGGGGCGCGTCACTCGCCCCTTCTGCTGACACCTATGGCGAGGCGCTGAACGAACTGAAGTCGGTGGATCGCGGGTTGCTGGCGCCGTCCGACGCCGCCTTGCTGGATGCCGCCTCGGCGGCGGCCGAGAATGTGAAGCGCGCGACCGACAATGCGGCCCTGGCGCCGGCCACCACGCCGGCCGCGCCGGGCGGCAGCGCCGCCGCGCGGGCGCCGGCCCGCCCGCCGGAGCCCGCCGGCCCGCTCACCAAGGATGAGATGCTTCCGGTCCTCGATAAGGCCCGTGCGGCCCTTGCCCAGGCGGATGCGTCATTGAAGGGAGGCCCGAGATGAGTGGGGTCGAAATGGAATCCCAGAACCTGTCTCCCCTCGGCCGGGTTTCCGGGCGCTCCGGGAGCCAGGGTGGCGCGGGGCAGAAGGATGATGGCCTGTTCGGGGCGCTGATGAGCGGCCTTGCGGCCGGAACCGACGCCAGCGCCACGCCGCGCGGAGCGGCCGACGCGGTTGCCGAAGGGGGCGCTGCGGAGGGCGAGAGCCGGGCGGACGGGGCAGGCGGACGGCGTCCGGCCTTCTCGCGGGACCTCTTGGCCTCCATGTTCGCGGGCGCCACATTGGACGGCGCGGACGAGGCGGTGCGCCAGCCGGGAGCCGGCGAAGCGCAGGCCCAAAATGACACGGAAGAGGCCAGCCTGGCCGAGCGCCTCGCGGCGCGCCACAAGGCGGGCGGGAAGGGCGAGCGGATCGCCCGCGCCGTCGTCGGCGAAGTACAGGCCGAGACCCGCCAGCGCCCGGCATCGGGCCCACAGGCGGAGACCACGGAGGACGATGGCGCATCGACGCGCGATGCGGGTGCCGCCACGGGCGATCCCGTGCCGGTCGTGCGCAACGCCGCCGACATGATGACCCTTCCGGTGCTTCCCCCCACCCCGGTCGCGGCCGGCACGGCCGAAGCCGAGACGGCGGCGCAGGACGAGGCCGGATCCTCCGCCAAGGGCGGCGCCGAGGCGCTCGCCGATACGCTTGCCGGCGCCGATGCCGGTGACGCCAGCCCCTTGCAGGTGACGGTGCTGGCCCAGGAAACCCATTTCGCGCCGGTGCGCGCGGACGCGCCGGCCAAGCCCGTTTTCACGCTGCCGAATGAGGCCGCGCTTCAGGACGATGCCCGCGGCACCGAGCGGGACGACGCATCGGCGAGCGAGGGCGTCGAGCCCTCCGCCCTTGAGCGCGCGTCCACGCGCCAGGCGAGCGAGCGCCTGGAGGCCCGCCTCTCGGAGCGGCGGGGCGCGCAGGCGGGATCGGCCGCGGCCGACGCCGCGCCAGCGGACACGGACGCCGTGGACAGCGGGAAGAGTGCCGGCACGGCCTCGACCGGCGGCTTTACGGGCGGGCTGCCGCTGGCCAACCTGCGCCAGGTGTCGAGCGCGATCGGAGCGGAGATCGCCCGGATGGCCGCGCCGGTTCCCGGGCAGAGCCCCGATGCGCCGCGCACCGGCGGCGGGCCGCTGCGCCTCCTGGACATCCAGTTGCATCCCTCGGATCTCGGCACCGTGACGGTGCGCATGCGCATGAGCGATGCGGGACTTGAGGTGCGCCTCTCGGCCGACAATGCCGAGACCGCCCGCATGTTGCGCAATGACCACGCGAAGCTTGCCGACATGCTGGCGGCCGAAGGCGTGGAGGAGGCGCGCGTCTCGGTGGTGGACGCGGCCGATCAGGCCGGGGCCTGGACGCGGTTCGAAATGCTGCCGCGCCAGACCTCGCTCACCTTCGGCGCGGAGCGCGGCGAGGAGCGGGGCGAGACGGGCCGGGGCGCAGGCGAGCAGGGGGCGAGAAAGGACGATGATGAGCGTGAAGCGGCTTCTGGCGGCGATCGTTCTGCTCGCGATCGGGGCTAGCGGGAGCGCAGCGGCGCCGGGTGATCTGAAGCTCGGCATCTGCGAAGCGGAGATCGCGCGCGCCTCGGCCAAGTTCGGCGTGCCCCTGCCCATCCTGTATGCGGTGGGGCTGACCGAGAGCGGGGGAAACGGCACGCTCCAGCCCCTGCTGGTGGCCACCAAGACGGTGAGCTACGTGGGCAAGTCGCTGCCCGACGCGATCCGCAAGTTCAACGAGATCCGGGCCACCGGCACCGAGCTGATCGATCTCGGCTGCCTCCAGGCCAATTATTATTGGCACAAGGCGGAGTTCCGCTCGCTGGAGGAGATGTTCGACCCGCGCGCCAATGTGGAACAGGCGGCGCGCTTTCTGAGCGAATTGTACAAGCGCCATGGCAGTTGGGTCATGGCCGCGGCCCGCTACAATGCCGGCCCGAAGAACACCCCCGCCCAGCAGCGCTATGTGTGCAATGTGATGCGCAATCTCGTGCGCTCCGGCTTCGGCTCCTGGACTCCCCGCGCCAAGGCGTTCTGCGACGCGCCGCCCGAGGCGGTCGGCGTCTGGCCGCCGAAGGAGGCGCAGGCGGCTCAGGCCGCCACGGCGCCGACCGCGCCGCCTCCGGCCGGCAGCCTCGCCCAGCCCGCGCCCGCGCGTCCGCTCAATAACGGCCTGCCGAAGCCCAATATCGGGATGCCGCTCTCCATCCTGCCCAGCGCCTCGACCGAGCCGGATCCGCTGGAGCCGCCAGCCAATTAGAGCCTGATCCGATCAGGTTGGTTCTACCTGATTGGATCAGTCTCCAAATTATGGATAGAGAACGTTTTACCGATCTGATTGTGATGCAATCAGATCGGAACGTTCTCTCGGGCAGGTGCGCGGTGCGATGGATCGATCAAACGCTCCGGCGGACGATCAAGGCCAGAGCCGCCGCGCGCCCCGTGCCGCGAGCAGGCTGACCAGAACCAGCGCGGCCTGGGTCCAGGCAGATGTCGGGGCGCCGAGCAGGATCAAGCCGCCTTGCAGCAGGGCGTAGCTCGCGGCGCAGGCGCCGACAAAGACCAGCGCGCCGCGCGTCATGGGGCCGGCACCGGGGCGTTCAGGTGGCGCATTCCAGCGGCGCCTTCTCTTCCGCCAGAAGGCCAGGAAGGACGATGGTGAAGACCGCGCCGTCGGCATCGTTCACCACGCTGAGATTTCCGCCATGGTCGCGGATGATCCCGAAGGAGACCGAGAGGCCGAGGCCGGTGCCCTGGCCGGCGGCCTTGGTGGTGAAGAAGGGCTGGAAGACCTTGCCGATGATCGCCTCGGGCACGCCGCCCGCATTGTCGCGCACCAGGATGCGCACCGTGCATTTCTCGCCCTCGCCCCGCTCGATGGCGCACGACACGTCGATGGAGCCGCGATAGCCGGGCGTGGCCTGGCGGCGGGCGCGCACCGCGTCGCGGGCATTGAGCAGCAGGTTGATCAGCACCTGCTCCAATTGTTCCTGGCGGCAGAGCACCTTGACGTCGCCGCAGCAGGGCGCCGGCGAGGACAGGGTGATGTCGTCGAGCCGGATCTGGGTGCCCACCACCTGGAGCGCGCCGCCGATGGCGGCATAGACCGAGGAGGGCTCGCGGCGCAGCTCGCTCTTGCGGCCGAAAATGCGCATGTGGTCGATGATCGCCTTCATGCGCCCGGTCTGGTGGACGATGCGGTTGAGCTTCTCTTCCACATGCTCGGAGGGCAGGCCGCGCTTGATGCCGTTGAGCGCGTTGGCGGCGGCGAGGCGGATCACGCCCAACGGCTGGTTGATCTCATGGGCGAGGCCCGTCACCAGTTCGCCCAGCGCCGCCATCTTGGACATCTGGTAGAGGTTGTTCTCCTCTGTGCGCACCGCCGTGCGATCGAGGGCGAACACCACCATCTCGCGCTCGGGCGCATCGCCCGGGCTTTTCGTTTCGAGATTGCTGATCTGCGCCACGAGATACTGGATTTCGTGCTCCTCCCCGTCCTGGGTGAAGTGCTCGATGCTGACGGAGGCGGCGTCGCTGGCCGTGATCTGGGAGATGAACTGGCGGCTGCGCACATAGCGCGCGACGGCGGAGGATCCATCGGAACTGCTGGCGCCGATGGGGGTCGCCACATCCCCGCTCACATGCACCACGCTGACCCCCGGCATGTTGCCGAAGGCGCGCAGGAAGTGCGCCTCGCGCTGGCGCGCCTCCGCCTGGAGTTCCTTGGCGCGCAGGCGCTGTTCCAGCCGGTTGTTGCGGATGACGACGATGCCGAGCACCAGCAGGGCCACCCCAAGACCGCCCGCGACGGTGCCCGTGGTGACCATGAACTCCTCGCTCTGGCGCTGCACGAAGGCGCGCTCGGAGGCGACGACGACCATCAGGGGATATCGCTTGGAGACCGCGAAATAGCCGATGCGCTCGATGCGATCGAGCGGCGAGGCGCTGATATAGACCCCCTCGGGGGCGCTTCGCATGCCCTGGAAGATGGGCGAGGCCATCAGGCTCTGGCCCACCACATCGCTGCCGCCCTTGCCCGCCACGCGCGCGCGAATAATGCCGTCCGTGCCGACCTGCGCCACCAGGGCATCGGGATCGCCGCGCAGCCGGCCATAGAATTCGATCAGGTCGGCGATCTCAAAGGACGCCACCAGGATGCCGCGCAGATGGCCCTGATTGTCGCGCACCGCGCGCGAGAACTGGATCGTCCAGAGCTTGGAGACCCGGCCTTTCACCGGCTTGCTGATGAAGACATTGTCGCCCAACAGGCCGTCGAGATGCACCCGGATATGCTCGCGGTCCGACAGGTCGATGGGATTGCCGGGCGGGGCGAGGTTGCTGGCGATGAAGCGGCCGCTGGGATCCACCATGGACAATTGGATCACGGAAGCGGGCAGGGGCGCGTTGCGCAATTCCCGATACACGTCCTCGGAATTCCATCTCTCGCCGAGATAGTTTCCGAAATTGATCATGAAATTGTCGATGCCCTCGACGGTGCGGTCGAGGTGGGACAGCAGCACATAGGCGAGGCGACGGGAGTTATCGATGGATTCCCGTTCCTCATGCCGAACGTGGAATTTGTAGCTCAAAATGGCGAGCGCCGGCGGCGCGCAGCACACCAGTGCGAGCACGAACCAGACCATGAAGGCACGGGCGCGGGATCTTGGCGCGAAGCCGTAGCCGTCCTTCGTTTTTGCCGTTTCTGTCGAACGCCCCATGGACCAACCGCAACCTATCGTCACAAAAGGTGTCCGATCTGCGCAAAAGCTGCAAGCATCTTATCGAGCGATATTTAGAGGGATTCCAGAATTTGAGGCTACACGAATGACACCCGCAAGGGTGGTGATTGCATCCAAAGTGGCGCTATCCGTGCGAGATTATTGTCAAAATGGAAGGGGTGAACTGGGATTTTCAGGCCCCCTTATGGCAGTTTTTCGGCCTCGTTCAATTCCTCGTAGTCCGAATCGCGTTGGCGCAGCCCTCTCATGAGAGGATCTTTGAAAATCCCATGTTGCGCATGGCCCTCATCGCCGGTCTGCTTGCGCTCGGGCATCCTGCCTCGGCAGCGGCCCAAGCCGTGCTCGTGCGCTGGGCTGGGCAGGACGGCACGGTCGTCGCGCAAAGGGAACTGACGCTGGCCGATCTGGATGCGCTGCCGCAGGCGGCCATCGATACCTCCACCCCCTGGAGCGAGGGCGTGGTCCGCTTCACCGGCCCCCCCCTCGCGGCCATCGCCACGCTCGGCGGCCACTCGCCGTCCCAGGTCCGGGTGGCGGCGCTGAATGATTATGTCATGACCCTGCCCGCCGAGGATTGGAGCCAAAACGGCGCCTTATTCTCGACGAGGATCGATGGAACGATCCTTCGCATACGAGATAAGGGGCCGTTCTGGATCATGTATCCCATCGATCGCGATGCCAGATTCAAGCAGGCGATGTATAAATCCCGCATGGTCTGGCAGGTCAAAAGCCTTGATTTTCTTGTTCAATAGAACAAGCGCTCACCAGCGCATCTGGCCCGCTGCCTTGTGCGCGGTGACCTTCTGCTTGTTTGTCGTGACAGCGTTGCTTTACGGATGGGAAACCAATAACCGCGCGCTTCTCTCCGAGAGCGTGACCACCTCCGGCTGGGTCGCCTATCAGGCGCAGCTTGAATATGTGAAGGCGGACGACGCGATGAAGCGGGCGGCGGTGCGGCCCGATGCCGATGCTTTGGCCGATCTCGGGCTGCGTCTGGAAATCCTGCGCTCGCGTCTGCCCCTGCTCCATGCCTCGGAAGATGGCCGGATGCTGCCGGAGATCGACGCGCTGGCGCCGATGCTCCAGAGATTCGAGACCGTGCTCGACGGTATGATCGATGCGCTGCCCGCGCTCGAACAGAGCGTCGCGCCGAAGGAGCCCGTCCTTAAGGCATGGTCCGCGGCCCTTTCGCCGCTCGGCCGGGATCTGCAGAGCGTTCTGATGGCCTCGGTCGCCTATAATGATGCCCTGTTCGCGCGCGAGCGCTCGCTGGCGGGGCAGACGACATTGCTGCCGCTCGGCCTTCTGTTCCTGTCCGGATCCGCGCTGGTCAGCCTGATGTGGCTGCGCGGCCGGCGCGACCGCGAGCGGCTCCTTGAAGTGGAAACCGCGCGGCGCGCCGTGTGTGAGATGGAGCGCAATCTGCTGGGTGTGATCCAGGCTGCCCCCACCGCCATGCTGGTGCTCGATCCTCTCGAACGGGCGGTGCGCTTCATCAATCCCGCCGCCGCCGAGATGGTCCATCCCTCACCGGGCCACCCCGACTGGAAGCGGCTGATCGATACCTCTTTGGAAGAAGTGCAGATCGGCGACGACGGGGGTATGGTTGTAAGAATCGCGTTCACCAAATCCGGAGGGGACGTCGTTTCCCTCAAAGGCAGCCTCAGCCCTGTCATGTGGGAAGGCCGGCCGCAGATGCTCATGGTGCTGATCGACAATACCCGCACGCGCGATGCCGACCTCCAGTTGATCCAGGCCGCCAAGCTCGCCACCCTGGGCGAGATGGCCACCGCCATTGCCCATGAACTGAACCAGCCCCTCGCCGTGATCCGGATGGCGGTCGCGAACGCCCATCGTCATCTGGGCGCGGAGGACGCCCGCGATGCCGTCGCGGCCAAGCTCGACCGCGTCACGCTCCAGGTGAACCGGGCGAAGCGCATCATCGACCAGGTCCGCCGCTATGGGCGCCAGCCCTCCGGCAAGGCGGCGAGCTTCCCGCTGCGTCCCACGCTGGAACTCGCCGCCGGCTTTGTCGCCGAGCAGTATCGCGCTTGCGGCATCCGCCTTGCGCTGCAGTTGGACGTGCCGGGCGATCTCTCCATCGTCGGCGATCGCGACCTCCTGGAGCACGTGATCGTCAATCTCCTGATCAATGCCCGCGATGCCTTCGAGCTGCGCGCGCTTGCGCGTCCGCGCACCGTGTGGCTGCGCGCGCGCGTGCTTGATCAGAAAGTCCTCGTGGAAGTCGAGGACATGGCGGGCGGAATCAGTGAAGAGGTGATGGCCCACCTGTTCGAGCCCTTCTCCACCACCAAGCCGGCGGGGGCAGGCGCCGGCTTGGGGCTGTCGCTCGCGCGCAGCGTGGTGCGTGACATGAATGGTCACATCGTCGCCGAGAACATGCGCAACGGCGCGTGCTTCACTTTGCTGCTGCCCATTACCGGTCCTCCGGCCGCGCGCGAGGCCGCATGAGCGACGATCACTCCATCCTGATCTGCGACGATGAAGCGGACTTGGCCGGCGAACTTGGGGAGTTCTTCACCGCCTGCGGCTGGCGCGCCATCGTCCATGTGGGCGCCCCGGATGCGCTGGAGGCGCTGCACGCCGGAGCGTCACCCACCTGCTTGCTCACCGATCTGCGGGTGGGCCATTTCAGCGGGGCTGAACTGGTGGCCGCCACGCGGCGGCTGCCGGCGCATCTCCAGCCCCGCGTCTACTGCCTGATGACTGGTCACGTCTTGGATACCTCCGAAGCGAAGGATTTCGGAGTGGATTTGCTCTACGTGAAACCTATCGACCCCGATATGGTACTGAATGATATTCAGAAATTCTTGGCGGACGCCTATTCTCCCTAGAACGGGGAGCGACGATGCCGGGACAGGGGCCGCATGTCTTCATATTGGACGACGACCGGGTCTTTTCTGAAGACTTGGCGGAGGCGCTTGCGTTCGCCGGACATACGGTGAGTTGGCAGGACGATCCGCGCGAAGTCTCCGATTGCGTGCTGGGTGCGGCCGACATTCTCTTGCTGGATCTCGCCCTGCCCACCGTGGATGGGATCGCCATGCTGTCCCGGCTGCGCCATCTCGCGCATCCGCCGCGCATCATCTTCATCAGCGGCAGCGGCGAGGAATTGCTGCGCACGGCGGCGGTCATCGCCCGCAGCCATGGGCTCCAGGTGCTGGGCACCCTCGCAAAGCCGTTCGCGCCGGAAGATGTGCTGGCTCTTTTGGAAAAACCGCAGGCGGACCCCGCCCGTCCCGCCGCCTGCCGTCCGCCCGACCCGGGGGAGCGCCTGCTTCCGGCACTGAAGGAGGCGATCCGCAGCCGCACCCTGCCGATTCTCTATCAGCCCCTGGTGACGGCGAACCAATTGATGTTCGTGGGGGCGGAGGCCCTGCTGGGCACCGAGCTCCCCGGCTTCGGGCCGGCGTCGCCGGTGCAGATGATCGCCGCCGCCACGACGGACGTCGAGATTCTCGCGGATCTCACCTTTCTGGTGCTCTCGGAGGCGGCCGACGCCTGCCTGCGCTGGAGCGCCCATGGCCCGACGACGCAGGTGAGCATCAACCTCCCCCTGGAGGTGCTTCGCATGGCGGGCGCCGTTGAGACAATTTCGCGCATCGCGCGGCGCACGGGGCTTGAACCCCGGCAGATGATCTTCGAGCTGACCGAGGACGCGATCTATTACACGTCGCCCGATGCGCTGGCCGCCATCGTCCAGCTTCGCCTCGCCGGATACGGCGTGGCTCTCGACGACGTTGCCCAGCGGCAGAACGGTTTGCTCCAGCTCTCCAGCCTTCCGGTGACCGAGATCAAGATCGATCTGGAACTGCTGCGGCAAGCCCGGCAATGGGACAAGGCCCGGCGCATTTTTTCCTCCATCGCCGATCTCGGGCACCGACTCGGGCTGACGGTCGTGGCGGAGGGCGTTGAAAGTCTCGACGACCTTGCGCTGGCGCGCGGTGCACGTGTGGATTACATTCAAGGGTATCTCGTCTCGCGAAAGCGGCCTCTTCCGGAATTGCTGGCCATGCAGACCATGCTTGGACGCACCTGCGAACCCTGGGTCGAGCCGTTGCAGGGAGTGGCCTGACCCATGAACGAAGAGGCGTCGGAAGCGCCCCGCGTGCTTCTGGTGGATGACGACCCGGACATCCTCATCGAGCTGAACGAGGGCTTGTCTTCGCTCGGCATCTCGTCGCGGACGGCCGACACGGCGGTCGAGGCGCTCGATCTGGTGCAGCGGCATGACGAGCTTCAGGTGATCGTCACCGATCTCCAGATGCCGCGCATCGATGGAATCGAGCTTCTTCAGAAGCTCTCCATGCGCAAGCGCGCCCGGCCGATCGCCGCCATCGTCATCACCGGCCATGCCTCGCTTGATCGGGCGGTGGGCGCGCTGCGGCTCAAGGCCGTGGATTTCCTGCAAAAACCCCTCCTTCCCGAGGAGGTGGCCCATGCCGTTCAACGCGCCTTCGCCCTGCTGGCGGACGAGGAGGCGCAGGCCGAGATGGAGAATGGCAGCGCCCGCTCCACGCTCACCACGGCGCGACCCAATTATTTGCGGGCCCTTGTGGCGGCCCGGGCGGATCGCGACGCGATCTTCCAGGCGGGCCTGTTTTCCGATCCCGCATGGGACATGCTGCTGGATCTCGCGGTGGCGGAAGCGACGGGGCGGCCCATTTCGGTGACCAGCCTGTGCATTGCCTCGGGTGCGCCCACCACCACGGCACTGCGGCGGATCGAGGATCTCAAGGATGCCGGTCTGCTGGACCGGATTCCCGATCCGCAGGACCGGCGCCGTGTTCTGGTGCACCTCACGGAAGAGGGCCGCAAGCGGATGGAGGCCTTCGTCCAGCGTCAGGCGTCAAGGCTCGGGATCAATCTCGACTGATTTTACGCATCCGATTTGGAAGTGTCATACACCCGGACGGGCGAAACGACCTTAAAATATGGTTAACGCCGCCCGATACAACCTTATGAAGTTGCGCTTTTTTTTGACCCCCCTGGCGGAGCGGGCGGGCCGAGCGCCGGTTTGCCCGCCCGGCGTGCCGCGCATCCGCGCCCAGTGAGCGCGCGGGCGTTCGACCGTCCGGCCGCGGCCATCACGCCAGGGCAGAGATCTCCCCACGTCCGAGAGCCTGATCGGTGAAGCCGTCTCGAAATGATGGATTGAGAACGGTTTACCGATCGGATTGCGATGCAGTCCGATCGGAACGTGCTCTTGCCTGACCGCGACGCGGATGCGCCAGCCGAAGGGCGCGCGGCATGAGCGGTGCCCCATCAAAGAAAAAGGGGCCGCAAGCAAGCTTGCAGGCCCCAAGATGGCGTCGGATTGGGGGGGTGCGGGCGGGGGCCCGCCCGACGCTGGGAGTTAACCGATGTATTGATAGCCGAGGTAGCGCTTGGCATCGATCACGTCGTGGCCAACCTTCTGGCGCAGCTTCTTGCGCAGCTTGCTCATGTGGCCTTCGACGACGCTTTCGTCCACGTCATCATTGAAGATGCCGTAGATGGTGTTGAAGATCTGGGTCTTCGTCACCCGGCGGCGGCTGTTCTTGACGAGATATTCTAGGATGTGGCGTTCGCGACGCGGCAGCGGCAGCGGCTCGCCATTCACTTCCGGGTCGCGGCCGTCGAAGAAGACGGTCAGCTTGCCTTCAGCGGCGGCGGCCTTGGGCGCGCCGACCATGCGGCGGCGGACGGCCTCCGAGCGGGCCACGATTTCGCGGATATGCACCGGCTTGCGCACCACGTCGTCAATGCCGGCGGTGAACAGTTCCAGCGTCTGGGACAGGCACTTCACATCGCTGAGCGCGATAATGGGCGCCTGGCAGTGGCTGCGGATGATTTCCGGATAGGTCGGGCGTGTATCGAAGTCGCCCAGCAGGAAGCCCTCAACCGCTTCCAGGTCATTCTCGGAGGCCGCGTGCAGCCATTCCTTGAATTCGCCTTCGCCCAGCCCGAGGGAGGAAAAACCTTCCCGCATGAAACCCGAGACGTAACTGTCGGCCACAGCTTCTCTATGATCAACGATTACGTACATAACGACCCCCTTAACTAAGGACTTCACGTTACGGCGATGTTTAAGGGAACTTTTTTATTTCCCGCCCCGTCATCGCCGCCGGTAAACAATCCTTAAGACTCAAGTTCCCTCCACTCAACGCGAGTTGCTTCTGATTTGACCGGGAGATTCGGTCCAATTTGACCGGTATCGGATGATAATCGTAAGGGTTGAATCGAAAGCCGGAAAATAAAAAGGGCGCCGTCCAGCCAAAGGCTGCCGGCGCCCGGCGATCAGGGTTCGCCCGGTCTTCAAAAGCGGCCGAAGGCTGGCGTCAGCCTTCGAACACGTTCTCGATCTTGCTCTTCAGCGTCTGCGCGTTGAAGGGCTTCACGATATAATTGTTCACACCGGCCTTCTTCGCCGCAATGACATTCTCGGACTTCGCCTCGGCCGTCACCATGATGAAGGGCAAGGCATTGAGGTCCGCATCGTCACGCACGCGCTTCAGCAGCTCGTAGCCGGTCATGGGCTCCATGTTCCAATCGGAAATCACGAGGCCGTACTGACGCTCCTTGAGCTTGCTGAGCGCTTCGGTTCCGTCCGAAGCCTCGTCAACATCCTCGAACCCGATCTGCTTCAACAGGTTCCGAATGATCCGGACCATGGTCTTGTAGTCATCGACCACGAGAACCGGCATCGATAAATCAACCGCCATGTCCCACTCCTTCGGAAGGCAGCAAGTAACGCATTTGGGATTCTATCCCCGTTCTCCATCGTCTTTTTGTCCGTGTGAGCTTGCGTGAAGCTTGCGGGGTGAAATGAGGGGGTCTTTTCTTAGGAGTGAAGTTTAGTCTAAGAATTCGTGATAACGCGCCTGATCGAGGATAAGGAGGCACGGATGCCGACCAGCCAGCGTCCGTTTCGCATCGAAAACGCCACCCACACGAAAATAGGAACATCAAACGTGGTGGCCCAGATTCCACTCGCACAGCTCGATCGGATTCTTGAGGAATTGGCCGCTCTGCGCGCCGACCTCGCGAAAGCGACGTGCCTCAGCCCCGACATGGACCCAGAAGCCACCCAAGGCGCTCTGTGGAGCGGGCTGTCCACCATCCGCGAGGCCATCGCCAGCACCAAGGCGGAAATCGCCTCGATCCAGGCGGGCCATCACAGCGGCGCCAATCTTGACCGCGCCACCTATGAATTGAGCGCGGTCGTGAGCGATACCGAAGCCGCGACCGAGGTGATCCTCTCGGCGGCCGAGAATATCGACGACCTGGTGACCCGCCTCATCCGCCAGTTGCCCGACGATCAAAAGGGCCTCGCCCATGAGATCCACGACAATGCGGTCCAGATCTTCGAGGCCTGCAATTTCCAGGACATCACCGGCCAGCGCATCAGCAAGGTGGTGGGGCTCATGCAGTTCGTGGAGCACCACATTTCCCGCATGATCTCGATCTGGGGCGGCCAGGACGACCTGCATCGCATGGCGGGCGTCCTGAAAAAGGAGCGCGAGCGCGACGGCGATGATGCCCTGCTGAACGGCCCGGCTCTGTCCTCCGACAACAATGTGGTGTCGCAGGACGACATCGACTCCCTGTTCGCCTGAGCGGGGAGGGCGCGGGCCCGAGGCGCGTCGGGGCCGCCACGCTTGAACCTGACATGTGTGCCTTTAAAGCCGGGCTTCGCGCCCGGCTTTTTTTATGGTCGCCCCGCTACCAGCGGGCGATGCGCGGCGCCAGCAGGGCGCCGAGGCCGGACAGGCCGGCGATGGCGAGCGAATACCAGACAGCGACGAAAAGCGGGGAATCGTCGGGGCAATGGGCGGCATAGAAGGCGCCGGCCAGCGCGCCCGCGAGCAGCCCCGCAAGCGCCCCCGCCCGTGCCAGGCGAGTCGGCGCCCCATGGCGCAGCGCCAGGAGAAACACCGCCAGGGGGCCGATGCCGATGAGGGGAATGAAGGTGAGGCACACCCGGCTGTTGGTGCCGATCATCTGCCGCGCCCAATCGGTGTTGGGCACCGCGAAAAGCTCCAGCACAATTCCGGCCAGCAGCAGAAGCGGGGCGAGCGCCAGCCACAGCCCAAGGCCGCGCCCGCCGCCCTCGGGCCGCGCCCGCGCCCGCAAGAGGGCGAAGGCGCTTCCGGCCAGGGTGATCATGACCGCGAATTTGAACAGATAGCGCAGCGACTCCAGCGACTGGAGCGCGTCGGGGCGCGGCCCGAGGCTGATCGCGAACACCACCGCCGCCAGAATGACGGCCGCACCTCCCGAGAGCGCGAAGGCGCGCCCCTGCGGCAGGGTGCGGTGTCCCGCATCGGCGGCGAGGGCGCGGATCAGGTCGTCGGTCTTCATCTCAGGTCCGTCCGAAGCGCCGCGCGAGGGCGGCGAGCCCGCGATGCAGGGCCACCCGCACCGCCGTTTCGTTCATGCCGAGGGCCTGCGCGGTCTGCGCGATGGACTGGCCCTCCACGGAAATCGCGCTCACAACCGCCTTTTGCCCCGGCGCGAGGGTGTCGAGGGCACGGCTGACATCGCGGGTGCTGGCCTGCTCCTCTTCCGGCTGGGCGAGGGTCTCGGCCACCTCGTCCAGATCCACCTCGATGCGCCGGCCCCGGCGGCGGAAGGCGTCGATCAGCTTGAAGCGCGCAATGGCGAACATCCAAGGCAGAACGGGGGCGTCCGCCATCCAGGTGTGGCGTTTCAGGTGAAGGGCCAGCAGCGTTTCCTGCACCACATCCTCCGCATCCACGCCGCCATGGGTGATCCGGCGGCGCACATAAGGTCGCACGAGCCCTGCCGCGCGGTGCAGAAACCGCGCATAGGCCCGCTCGTCCCCCGCTAGGCCCGCGCGCAGCAGGTCGGCCAGTTCCCCCTCGTCCCTGCCGCTCACGCTCTCTCCTTCTTCGCGCGAGACCCCCGCCCTGTTACGCGCGGGGCGAAACAATGTCCAAAGCCACGGCGGCCAAGCTCACGATTTCGTGACCTTTCGGCCTGTAACGCGGCGCTGGCCGGCCGCGAACGGGGAGGGTGCGGCCGATGACGGCGCGCATCACACGCCATCAGGAGACATCCATGACCCGTTCGACCCTCGCCTTCGCCCTCGCCGGTTCGCTTGCCACCGCGCTTGCCGGCGCCGCTGTCGCCGCGCCCCTCTCTGCGGAGAAGATGGTGGGCAACGAGAAGTGCTACGGCGTCGCCCTCAAGGGCCAGAATGATTGCGCGGCCGGTGCCGGCACCACCTGCGCCGGGACCTCCACCATGGATTACCAGGGCAATGCCTGGAAGGCCGTTCCCAAGGGCACCTGCACCACGATCAAGGCGGGCAACCACATGGGCTCCCTCACCCCCATCAAAGGCTGAGCCGCCTCGGGAGGCCCGGATCGGGCCTCCCTTTCCCGCCCGACCGGTCGGAGGACCGCCCCATGACGTCTGCGACGCTTCGCTCCCCCCGCCTTCCCGCCCGCGCCGGGCTGGGCCTCAAGGCGCAGCATTATGACCAGATCCTCGATCAGCGCCCGGACATCGGCTTCTTCGAGGTCCATGCGGAAAACTACATGGGCGCGGGCGGCCCGCCGCATCGCCATCTGGAGGCGATCGCCGCGCTCTATCCCTTGTCCCTGCATGGGGTGGGGCTCTCCATCGGCGCGGCCCGCCCGCTGGACCGGTCGCATCTCAAGCGCCTCGCGGACCTCATCGCCCGCTACCGGCCCCATAGCTTCTCGGAGCATCTGGCCTGGTCCACCCATGACAGCGGGTTTCTGAACGACCTCTTGCCGCTGCCCTATACGAGCGAAACCCTGGCGCGTGTGTGCGCCCATGTGGATGAAACCCAGCAGGTGCTCGGATATCGCCTGCTGCTGGAGAATCCGTCCACCTATGTCCTGTTCGAGGACAGCACCATTGAGGAAATCGATTTTCTCGCCGCCATTGCGGCGCGCACGGGCTGCGGGCTGCTGCTCGACGTCAACAATGTGATGGTGTCGTGCGTCAATCACGCGCTGGACCCCTTCACCTATATCAACCGCTTCCCCATGGACCTTGTGGGGGAGATCCATCTCGCGGGCTATGACGAGGCGGTGGACGCGGCCGGGGCGCGCTTCCTCATCGATGCCCATGGGACGCGGGTCGCCGGCGATGTGGTGGCGCTCTATGCCCATGCGCTGGCGCGCAGCGGCCCGGTGGCGACCTTGATCGAATGGGACAATGACGTTCCCGCGTTCGACGTCCTGGAAGCCGAGGCGCGGCAGGCCGACGCCCTGATCGCCGCGGAAGCCGCGCGGCGCAATGCACGTGGCCGGGCGGCCTGAGCCATGCCATCGACCCTTGCCCCCCCATCCGCCGCAACGTGCGTCCCGGTAGAGGCGCCGAGCGCCTTCGTCGAGAGCCAGGCGGCCTTTGCCCGCGCCCTGCTGCGGGCCGAGCTTCCACCGCCCGCCGGGGTGCGCACCGCCCACGGCGCGGGTGATGCGGGGCGCTTCGCCGTCTATCGCAACACTGTCCATGTGGGGTTGATGCGGGCGCTCGCCGCCCGCTTCCCCGTGGTGGAGCGACTGGTGGGCCCGGATTTCTTCGCCGGCATGGCGCGGGCCTTCGTGCAGGACCACAAGCCGCGTTCGCCGGTCATCATGGAATATGGGGATGCGTTTCCCGCTTTTATCGCCGGCTTCGCCCCGGCCGGGGACCTTGCCTATCTGCCGGATGTGGCGCGGCTGGAGGCGGCCTGGACGCGCGCCTATCACGCGGCGGATGCCGCGCCTTTGGCGCTGTCGGACCTCGCCCCCTTGGCGCGGGAAGACGCGCTGTGCGCGCCGCTGCGCCTCCATCCGGCCGCTTCGCTCCTCGTCTCCGCGCACCCCGTCGGCACCATCTGGTGTGCCCACCAAGAAGGGTCAGGCGTCGCCATGGACGACGCCATCGCCTGGCGCGGCGAAAGCGTGCTCATCACGCGCCCCGCGCTTGAGGTGCGCGTGACGCTCCTGCCCGCGCACGACCACGCTTTCGCGCAGGCGGTGTTCGCCGGCGCGCCCCTCGGCGCGGCGGGGGAGGTGGGGCTCCAGGCCGCCCCGGGTTTCGATTTTGGAAACGCCCTTGTGGGGCTGGTGGCGCTGGGCGCCCTGGCTGCCGAACAGGAAGAGGAGATCCTACTATGAGCCTGCACACGCTTCACCCCGCGCCCGCGCCGGTCACGCCGCTGCGCGCGCTCCAAAAAGCCGATGCCTGGCTGGGTGCGCTGCCGCGCGATGTGCCGCTCGCGGTGCTGCGCGTCGCGCTCGCGGTGCCCTTCTTCTTTTCGGGGCTCACCAAATGGGAGGGGTTCTTGACCCTCTCGGCGGGCGCGCGCTTCCTGTTCGAGGAGGAGTTCCGCCTGCATCTGTTCGGCGCGGAACTGCCCTATCCCTTTCCCTTCGCCATGGCGATGGCGGCGGGGATCGCGGAGATCGTGCTGCCGATCTTCCTGGTGCTCGGCCTCGGGACGCGGTTCGCGGCGCTCGGCCTTCTGGCGATGACGCTCGTCATCCAGCTCACCGTTCCGGAGGGCTGGGCGAACTTCCATCTGCCCTGGGCCGCGATGGCGCTGGCGCTCCTGGTGTTCGGCGCGGGCCGGGCGAGCCTCGATTACCCGCTCGGCCTGTCGCGGCCGGCGAGAGCATGATCGGCGCATGCTCCAGGTGAGGGCCGGGCGGCGCCACCGCCGCCCGGTTGCCGCTCAGGGCTTGGCGGCGACGACGATGATCTCGACCTTGAACTTCGGCGCGGCGAGCTTGCCTTCGCTGGTGGCGCGGGCCGGGGGATTCTCCTTGTCCACCCAGGCGTCCCACACGCTGTTCATCTCGGCGAAGTCCGCCATGTCGGCGAGCCAGATGGTGGCGGAGAGGATGTTGGCCTTGCCGGAGCCGGCGCGGGCCAGCAGCGCGTCGATATTGGCCAGGACGGCGCGGGTCTGGCTGGCCACGTCCGCGCCTTCCGCCACCTGGCCGGCGAGATAGATGGTGTTGCCATGGATGACGGCCTCGCTCATGCGGGCGCCCTTGTCGAGGCGGACGATGCTCATGGGTGAATTCCTGGTGCTGGTCCGCGCCGGGGCGCGGACGGGAGAGCGGCGCGCGGCGCCGGACGACACGGGCGATAAACCGCTTCGCGGGGCGATTTCAACCCCGAAGGTGACACGCCCGCCTGTTCCGTCCGCCCGCGCGCGGCCCGTGCTTTCAAGCAAGCTCCCGCACGCGGGCGCAAAGCGCCGCCACGGCATCTTCCCAAGCGCCTGGACGCGCCGCGCGCAGCACGCGGACGGTGGGATACCAGAGGGCACGCCCGTCCTCGTGCGCGAAGGCCCAGGGGAGGAGGGGCGGGACAAGGACGATGCCCGGCCGCGCCAGGGCGCCCGCCACATGCAGCGCGGTGCCATCGCCCCCCACGATGAGATCGAGATGGGCGATGGCGGCGATGAGATCGCGGGCATCCTGAAAGGCTGCGCCCGCATCCACGATATCCGGGCTTGCGCGCAGCCCCGCGCGTGTGGAGTCGAAGGCGAGGGAGACGAGCGTTCCGGCGCCGCCCAAGGCCGCCCGAAGCGGTCCGGCGAGGGCCTCCAGGGTCGGGGCGTCTCTCCCATCGCCAAAGGACAGGCCGATGAGCGGGCGGGGAAAATCCGCGAACGCCTGCGCCCAGGCCGCGTGCCGGCCGGCTTCGGCGGCAAGATAAGGGGGCGCGCCCAGATCGTCCGCCGAAACCCCGAGCAGCGGCAGCAGCGCCGGGAGCGGGACGCTCGCCGCGTCGGCCGGCGCATCGGTGACGGCGAGCCACGAAACGCCCCGCAGCAGCGGCACCAGCGCCGCCTCCGCATGGCACAGGAGGCGCCCGCCGGGCGGAACGCAGCGCCGGGCGAGGCGGGCGAGCAGCAAGGCCATGCCGGCGGGCACGCCCTGCGGAAGGCTGAGGCGTGAGGGCGGCGCTGGCGGCGCCCCCCGGTCCGGCCAGACCTCGGACACCCGGCCGAGCGCCAGAAGGAGTTCGTCCCGCAGCGACAGGGCGGCGGCCTCCTCCGGCGCGCGCCGCGCGGCCTCCTGCGCGAAGATGAGCGCCCGCTCCAGATCGCCGGAGAGGCGCACGAGGCGGGCCATGCGGCGCAGCAGGCCGGCATCCTCGGGCGCGCGCTGGAGCAGGGCCGCGAAGGCCGCGAGCGCCGGCGCGCCCTCGCCCCGCAGCAACCGGCATTCGCACAGCATTTCGTTGGCATCGGGATGGGCGGGGGAGGCGGCGACGATCCGGCGCAGATGCCGCTCGGCCTCCTCCAGCCGGCGCGCCTCCAGGAGGCGGCGGGCGAGCAGCAGGGCCCGGCCAAGATCCGTGGGGCTCTCCTGATACAGGCCTTCGGCGAGGGCCAGCGCCTCCGCCCGCTGCTCCAGCCGGGCCAGCATGTCGCAGAGCAGGGCGCGATCCTCCACTGCGTCGGGGCGCAGCGCGAGGGCCTGGCGCAGATGGCGCATGGCCTCGCTGGGCCGATTGTCGAGCACCGCGAGGCGTCCGGCGAGGGAGCAGGCCTCCGCCATCACCGCCGCGCTGCCCTGCTCCTGCCCAAGGCGGAACAGGGCCTCCACCTCGGCCCGCGCCCCAGCAAGGTCGCCCAGCGAGACCAGAAGCGCGGCAAAGCCCGCGCGGTGGCCGGCATCCTGCGGCGCCAGCGCGACCGCCCGCGCGAAGCAGAAGCGGGCCTCCTCCTCCCGCTCCTCCAGGCGATGGAGGAGGCCGAGATGGGCGGCGATGTCGGGATGGTCGGGATGGCGCAAAGCGAGATCGGAAAACAGCGCGAAGGCCTGCGCCTGCGCACCCCGGGACAGGAGGAGCGTGCCGCGCAGCACGAGGGCGTCCGCATGGGCCGGCGCCGCCGCGAGCACGTCTGAAACGATCAGATCCGCCGCGTCGAAGCGGCCCTGCTCCAGATGCCGGCGGGCAGCAGCGAGGGCGGCGGACTGAGAACGAGTCATTGCCGATTCCCCCGCGTCCTGGCGCGATCCTTTTCTCGTGGCGCGCAACCATCGAGCGCGGCAGGCAACGGCGCCTTTTCACCCTGCGCCCTTTTGCAGTCAGTCTTCACAACCCGCATTTCATTTAATTACATTATCGTTGATATTTTGACGAACTGAACCTTGCTGGTCAGTCGTTCGAAGCTTGTGTCAATCATTTTTTGAAAAATATCACCTTTTTCGGCGGTCAATTGAGCGGAGTTGAGCTTTGAATTTACTTCGTCATAAGAGAACCATGCCTTTTTGAGATCAAGGTGGACAGCTTTAAAGTCTGTTTCCGCGACTTTCATGTCGGTCCCGACGATTTTATAGTCATCACTCGCGATTTTCATGTCCTGTTGGAGGCACAGCTTTCCCGAACTGCCCACGACAAGATCCCATTTCGCGCCCACCGTGACGCTCGAATAAGAGCCAAGCGTGATCTTCAGATACATGGCAAGCTGCATGGTGGTGACGGCACCGAGATTGAAGGAATGCTGCCAGCCGATGGTCATGTTCAGCGTATTGCCGATGGTCCGGTCGATTTTGTTGCCATAGGTATAGCTGTTGGCGTCGCCATTGGCATTGAGGTTGATGTCGTTGCTGGCGTTAATGGTCACATCAGCCGAGCCGCTCGTGCTGCCGGCCGGTCCCGCCGTGATGGTCACGTCATCGAAGGCGCTCACCTGGAACTGGCCGGCATCCACTTGCAGGGTGAGGTCTCCGCTTTTCACTTCCACGCTCTGACCCTGGCCGACCTTGGTCACGCTGGCACCCACAATGTGCTGCTCCAGATCGTGCTCGGAATAGAGCAGCACGCCGTGGCCGGACGTCGCCTGAGGCCCCGCCGCGCCGGAATAGAGGACGCCCGAGCGCGCCTTGTCCTCGCCGCTCGCGGGCGCGCCGAGCCGCAGATAGGTGCCCGAGGGCACCTTGTCCGCGACCGTGGTGGGCACGTCGAGCCGGATATAGCGGGCATCGGAATCGGTGTGGCCATCCTCCATTTCCAGCAGCGCGCCGCCGGTGGTGCGCAGGCGGTTGGTGGTGTGGGCCTGGCTGGTGACCGGGTTGATATTGGCGCCGTTGAAGGCGGCGCCGAGGATGACGGGCCGGTCGGGATCGCCATTCTCATAGCTCACCAGAACCTCGGTCGCGCCGACCAGGGGAAAGTGCAGGCCGCTCACCACGCTGTTGGCGCTGCCGCCGGCATAGGGCTGCATCTGGCGCACCGGGCCGCTGCCCTTGCCCTGCTGGTGGCGATTGGCGCCCTCATTGTAGCGCAGCGCGATGCGGTAGCGGCCGGAACTGTCCAGCGCGCCGCGCTTGTTCTGCGGATCGTCGGTCTCCACCACGGCGGTATAGACGCCGGACATGATGGGGCGCGGGGTCACGCGACGGGGGCGGAAGGTGTGGGCCTTGGGAATGGCGGTGAAGCTGTTGCGATAGGTCGTGTCCGCCGTATCCAGCCGATATCCGAGCGCCCCCCGCTGGCCCGCTTCATGGCGCACGGACAGGATGACGAATTCGCTGTTGAAGGCGGAGATGGGGTGATCCTTCAGGGCGAAGATGCGCCCCGCGCCAAGCGTGGGAATGCTGCTCTCGCATTCGAACTGGCGGGTCTGCCAGTCCGCCTCCTCGGCGCGAATGCGCGCGAGCGCCGTCCCGTCCTCCACGGTCCAGTAATGGTCGCCATAATCCACCACCGCGCCGATGCCTTCGCGCGGGGTGCCGGGCACCAGCAGCTTGTTGCTGGGGGTTTCATAATCATAGTCGCGCAGGCTGTATTGGGAGAGCGCGGGCCGCGAAACGGCGGTGATCGAACTCACCACATGGTCGTCCACGGCGGTGGTGGTGGCATCGGCCCGGAACCGCCAGCCCTGGGGACTGGCATATTGGAAGGCCTCGTTGCCGCTGCCCACCACCACCACGTCCTTCACCGTCCCGTCCGCCGCCTGGAAGTCGATGTAATAGAAAATGCCGTAGTGCTCGCAGTTGCGTGCGAAGAACTGGAGGTCGCTCTCGTTGTATTTGGTGATGTTCCTGCGCGGAAAGCCCGAGGGCACATCGTCGAGGATGCGATAGTCGAGGGTGAAGTTGCGCGCACCCGCCGTGGCGCCCTCGGAGAGCGACCCGCTCAGCACGCCGTCCAACAACGCCCGGATCGGCAGGCCCCCGTCGCTCGCGAAGATCTCGCTTTGGCGGATGCGGTCGAGCAAGGCGAGGCGCGGCCCGATCACCACGCCATAGGTATAGCTGTTGATGTCGATCTTGTTCAGCACCCGGAATTCCAGGATGACGCCGCCCACCGCGCGCCCGGCGCCATTGTGCTCGAACCGGAAGTCCGCATGCTGGCCGACGATCTGCGCGCCGGAATAATCGCGCGGGCTGGTGAAGATCACCTCCAGCCGGAAGCCGTTGGACACCGCCTCTTCCATCACGAACCACTCGCAGGTGGCCGCATCAAGGGAGAGGGCGGCAATGGAAATCTGCAGCGACTGCGACACCGTCATGGTTCGACTCCCGGGCGGGACGAGGGGAAGGCCGCCCCGGCGGGCGGCGTGTTTCGGTCCGAGCGGCTCGCGCTCTGTCAGCGCATGGCCATCAGGATGGTCTGGGAGGGCGACAGGGTCGTGCCCTCGGCGTTTGGGCACATGCCGTTCTGCTTGCTGGGCGAGGTCATCTTGATGGCGGGGGCGCTGCCCAGGAAAAGGTTTTCCGAACCCATGGCCGGCAGTTTCGGCCCCATGATCATCTCGGAGATCATTCCCATCTCCACGCCCGCATCATCGCCATTGGAAAGCGGGATCTGCGTGGTGAGGTTGTGCGCCGGCATGCCCATGATCATGACCTTGGTCTGGCTCGGCTCGGCCATGGTGGAGAGGGCGATATTGGGATAGGGCGTGGGCACCACGATCGGACCGGCCGGCGTCTTGCAGACGTCGGGAAAGGCGGAGTCCGTCGCGGGGTCGGGGCCTTGGGATGTCACGAACATGGTGGCGCCTCGTGCAAGGGGATGGGGGTCAGGACCGCGCCCCGGCGGGGGGCACATAGCGTTCGGCCCTGTCCTTGATCGGGTCTGTGTCCAGCGTATCGCCACTGGCCCCCGCGCGGACGAAGCCGGAGGTGAGCGCCACATGCAGATCGGTGCGCTTGAAGCGTGCGCGGGAGGCGTCCGCGCCGTCGAGGCGGGCATGCGCCAACTGGGCGTAGGTGAGGTTCGCCTCCACGAAGCGGGCCTCCGGCGCGCGGGCGCCGGTCATCACCGCCCGTTCCAGGTCCGCCGCGCTGAAATCGGCGCCGGCAAGCCGCGCCTCGCGAAAATTGGCGGCGCCGAGCTTGGCGCCCGCGAAATTCGCGCCCACGAGGTCGGACTCGGCGAAATGAACCGCGTGGCCGGAAATCCCGGAAAAGTCCGCCCCTTCGGCCGCGCAGCCCATGAGGAAGGCGCCGTCGAGGGTCATGCCCGACAGGTTCGCTCCGGTCAGATTGGCGCCCATGAGGTTCGAGCGGGCGAGCGACAGGGAGGTCAGATCGAGGCCCGACAGGTCCGCCTCCGCGAGCAGCGCCGTCTCGCACCGCAGGCCCTGGAGCGTCGCGCTGCGCAGGTCCGCCTTCGTGATGGCGAGCCGCGCCGCCTGGACATGAGAGAGGTCGATGCCCTCAAGGGTGCAGTCCAGCAGCGCGCAGCGATAGAGCCGCGCGCCGGAGAGGTTCGCCTGCGAGAGGTCGCAGGACAGGAAGGCGCATTCGGTGAGTGCCGCGCTTTGCAGATGCGCACGGGGCAGGGCGCATTTGGTGGCCGACAGGCCGGCGAGCGCCGCCTGCTCCAAATGCGCATCGGCGAGATTGGAGGCCATCACGGTGACGTTTTCCAGATGCCCGCCCCGGAACACCGCGCCCGACAGATCGCAGTCGATGAAGGTCACATCCGTCAGCCGGGCGCCGTCGAAGCGGGCCGCATGGAAGGAGGTGGCGCGGATGACGGCGCCCGCCAGCTCGGCCCCGGTCCAGTCGGTGAAGGCGAAGTCGCCGCCGGAATAGACAAGCTTCAGCCGGGCATGCTTCAGAAGGTCCGCGCGGGCGGCTTCCAGGGTCGCGGCGTCAGGCATGGCCGGTCTCCACGGCAAGGGTCGAGCGGGTGAGTTCGCATCCGGTGAAGTCCGCGCCGAGCAGCGCCGCATCGGACAGATTGGCGCTGTAGAGACAGGCCCTGCGCAGGCTGGCGCCCTTCAGGTCGGCGCGGTGCAATTGCGCCTCCATCATTTGCGCGCCGGTGAAGGTGCAGAGGCCGAGCGTGGCATGATCAAGCACCGCCCGCCGCAGGGAGGCGAAGCGGAAATCCGCGCCCTCAAGCTTGGCCTGTCCAAACAACGCGCGGTCGCACACCGCATGGGCGAAGCTGGCGCCCGTGAGGTCGGCGCCGAAAAAGCCTGCCTTTGCCGCGAGCGCATGGGCGAAATCGGCGCCCGCGAGCTTGGCCTCGCCGGTGAAGGCGGCGCCCCTCAGATCGCAGCCCCGTGCCGACAGCCCGGGCGCGGTCAGGGTGACGAAGGCGCACCGGTCCAGGGCGGCGTCGCACAGGCACGCGCCCGTCAGGTCGCATTCCACCCATTGGCATTCGCTGAGCCGGGCGTGGTCAAGCCGCAGCCCCGTGGCGGTGACGCGCAGCAGCATCACCTTGTCGAAGCTGGCGGCGGTAAAATCCGCGCCCGACAGATCGCCGCCGATAAGTTGAACATCGGTGAAGCGCACGCCGTGGGCGCGGGCGCCGGCCAGGCGCGCGTCCATCACGAGCGCGTTCGAAAGATCCGCCCCGTCCAGGATCGCCCGGTGCGCGATCACGTGGGACAGATTGGCTCCGGCGAGCCGTGCGCCGGTGAGCACCGCATCCTCCAGCCGGGCTTCGGTGAGCGCGGCCTGGGACAGATTGGCGCCCGCAAGGCGCGCGCCCGCGAGATTGGCGCGCTCCAGGAAGCACAGGCTCAGATCGCAGCCGGACAGATCCAGGCCCGAAAAATCGGCGCCCGCCATGTCCCGGCCGCGCAGATCGAGGCCCGCGCGGGCCTCCTCCACGATGATGGCGCCGAGCCGCTTCGCCACATGCGGCGCGAAGGGCGTTTCGGGATAGGCGGCGGTGGGGGCGGCTCGGCGCATGGCGGCAAGAGCGTCCATCATGGGCGCTTCGGCCTGCTCCACCTGCTGCGCGGCGGTCTGCAACTGGGATGTCGCGGACGCGAGCCGCTCCGCCGGCGGTTGGCCGGCGGCCGGGGCATCAGGGGTCGCGAAGGCGGCGATCAGGGCGTCGATGCGGGTCTCTCCCGCCGCCGGGGCGAGGCCAGGAAAGGATGCCGCGATCGCGCGCTCGGCGGCGCCAAGCCGCGCGGTTGCCGCCGCGCCCGGCGCCGCGCTCTCGGCGGCAATGTCCGCAAGGATGTCGGTCACGCGCGGCGGGGCGGCCGGCGCGGATTCTTGCGCCATCTCCGCCGGCAGAGCGGGCGTGGGCTGCGCCAAGGCGTCGGCGAGCGTCGCCTTCACGGACGCGAGCGGGCTCGCCTCGGGCAGGTGGAAGAAGCGCGCGACGGCGGCATTGAGGGCCGCCGCATCATCATCGGGCTGGCGCGCGGCCGCCGCGAGGGCGCGCCAGTCCGCCACCTGGCCGAGCTTGGCGGCAAGCTCCGGCGTGGGGTCCGCCCCGCCCGCCGCCGCCACGGCCGGCCCGAGCGCGGCATCGATGTCCGCGCCCACGTCAGAGCGCGAAAAATGGGAGATGGCGCGCAACAGGCCGTCCATCTCGCTGGCGCCCGCGCCGGGCTGCCGGAGGGCGGTCATGGCTTCCAGCACCGGCTGGCCCTGCTGGCGGGCGGCCTCCAGGGCGGCCTCGGCCGCGCGTGCCTTGGCATCGAGCGCGTCCAGAAGGTCGCCGAGATCGAAATCCCCTTCGGCCAGTTCGTCCCGGGTCGGGAGCGGCAGCGGGTCGGGATCCGCCTCGGGGGGCGCGGGCCGCAAGGCCGGGGGCAGGCCCATCTCGTCCATGGCCCGCTCGGTCACGAAGGCCATGGCTTCCGCCCGCAGCGCGCCGTCGTCCTGCGCCTGCTTCCGGCGCGCGGCATCCCGGCGCGCCTGCGCGCCCGCATCGCGCGGCGGGGTGAGTTGTCCTTCGGAAAAGGCGAAGCGGGGGGCGAGATCGGGATCGCGGCGCACCCGCCGCACCTCGGCATAATGGGCGAGGGGACGGGGCTCTCCGAGCCGCTCATAGGCGAGCAGGAGGTCGGTGACGTCCCGGCCCTCGCTATCCGCCACCGGCGCGACGCCGTGCCAGACCAGGACGCCACGCCGCGCGCCGGCCAGGAACCAGACCGTGTCCAGATGCAGCGCGACCTCGCGCCACTGGCTCTCGCCCTGGCCGAGGAAGGCACGCGGCGCGATGGCGGGCAGGCGCCCTTCGATGACCGGCTGGTCCCGCGTGAAATTGTGCAGGCTGTACGGTTCGTCCCCCACCAGATATCCCGGCAGGCGTTGCGCCTCCGGCGCGGTGAGGA
>JBFMAV010000063.1:0-26174 GCA_040755535.1 Pseudomonadota bacterium
CTGTCGCCTCAAGGATTTTCGGCGCATCGCCACCCGCTACGACAAGCTCGCCGTGAACTTCGCTGCCGCCGTCTCGCTCGCCGCTATCGTCACCTGGTGGACCTGATTGAGTCTGGAGCCTAGAGCGTTTCCTCGTTTGTCTGAAACGCTGAAACTCTCGATCTCATCGTTCAGCCGCATTTCCTTTGCGCGAACCGATCGCCGCTTCGCTTGCAATTGCCTCACGGCCCGGCGCCCATGGCCTTCAGCACCGCTTCACTCGGCCAGCAATCCACCGTCAGGCCCGCTGCCTTCTGATAGGCGCCCACGGCAGCCCGGGTGCGCATGCCGGCCTTGCCGTCGATCTTGTCCGCATACAGGCCCATGCTTTGCAGCCGCGCCTGCATCGCCTCCACGGACTTGGTCCGCAATTGGGTCGAGGCCGACCACGGCGTGGCGAAGCGGCGCGGATCCTGCATCCGGTCCGCCAAATGGCCGACGAAGAGCACATAGAGATCGGAAAAATTATACTCCTTCAGGACAAAGTAATTCTTGGTGGTGAGGAAGGCGGGGCCGTAGATGCCCTCCGGCTGGAGCAGCGAGGCCGGTTGGCCGAGTTCGGCGGGCGAGGGCGCGACGACCGGGGCATAGCCACCGCGCAGCCAATCGGCCAGAGGCTTCTGCACGTCGGGCACCCCGAGCGTGCAGTCCATCTGCGCGGGCGCGCGCACCTCGTAGGCCCAGCGCAGGCCGCTCTGCCATCCCTTGTCGGCCAGTTGCTTGGCTGCGGAGGCGAGGGCGTCGGGAACCGAGGTCCAGATGTCCGCCCGCCCGTCGCCGTCGAGGTCCACGGCATGGGCGAAATAGTCCGAGGGCAGGAATTGGGTGAGCCCCGTGGCCCCCGCCCAGGAGGCGCGGAACGCCTTGCGGGAGACCAGACCCGCGTCCAGGATCTTCAGGGCGAGGATGAATTCCGCCTGATACTGCTCCTTGCGGCGGCCCACATAGGCCTGCGTCGCCACCACGCGCAGGGCGTCATAGGAACTGGTATAGCGCCCGTAATCGGTCTCCCGGCCCCAGATGGCGAGCACGATGGGGGCGGGAACGCCAAACTGCCGCTCGATCTGCGCCAGCGCGTCGCCATGCTTGGCCATCAGCCGCTGCCCTTCGGCGGCGAGGCGGGCGATGGTGGATTCCTTCAGATAGTCCGACGGAACCTGGACGAACTCCGCCTGTGCCCGGCTGCCCGTGACGCCCCGGCCCGGCAAGGCGAGATCCGGCAGCTTGAAGTCGGGCTCCAGCCCCGCCGTCTCGCGCTCGAAGGTGGCGCGCGAGACGCCCGCCGCTTCTGCCTGCGGCCAGAGGGAGGCGATGAAACGGGTGAAGGCGGCATCGGCCGCGCGGGCGGGACCTGGCAGGGCCATCGCCATCCAGACGAACAGAAACACCAGACCAATCCGCCGCATCATGCGCTCACGCTCGCTTCGCCCCCGGGCCACGGGGCGGGAGTCTAGATCATTTCCGCGCGAAGGGGCGCGCCAGGAGTGAGGCAAACACCGGACCCGAGGCGACGAGGTTTGGCAGGGGTGTGAGGCGCCGAGGCTGTCAGAATTGGATTTGCAGCGTGCCCTTGAACGCATTGTCCGACACGCTCGACCCCCAGAGGCCGGAATAGGCGAGACCCAGGGTCGCCGTGGGAGTGAAGGCGAAATCGAGCCCCGCCTCCAGGACCACCGCGTCTTCCGGCACGCCGACGCCCGCGACGGTGAAGGGCAGGCTGCCGCTGGCGAAGCCGTATTGGGTGGTCGGCGTCAGATCGCCGAAGGCATGCTGCCACCCCACCAGACCACGCACTTGGGCGGGCAGGGGCAGGGAGAGGGCGCTCGCGGCGCGCAGGCCGAGGGTGGTGAACACCACGTCGGAGGTCTGCGCCTGCGCCGTGAGCGCCGCCGCGCCGCCGACTTCGGTGAAGCCGTCGAGGGTGCCACGCACATAGGCGGCGGTGGCGAAGGGCTCCAGCGCGCCCTGCGCGAAGGCAAGGGGAAGGGCGACTTCGCCATAGATCTGGCCGGTCTGGGCCGAGGGGGCGGCGCCGAGCTGATCGACGAAGCCGGGGAAGGCCACGGTGCGGTCCACCGTCATGTCGTGCCAGCTGAAGGCAGCCCCCGCCCGGACGTCCAGCACCCCGAGCCCCGCGCCGCCGTACAGCGCCACATGATAGTCGTCGCTGGAGCCGGAGGAGGACAGGGCGCTCACGCTGAAGCTGGTCTGCGTGTAGCCCATGGCAAAGCCGAGCCGCATCATCTCCCCGATCTGCCCGTCCATGCCGGCGAACAGACCGGCCAGCGTGCGGCTGAGGGAGGGCGTGTTCGCATCGCCCTCCAGCGTGCCCCAGGATCCCACCGCCTGCGCCCAGGATCCGTTGGGCGCCGTGGCGAACGTGTCGGCGCCGCGCGGCGCGCCCGCAGTCTGCGGAAGCAGGGGCGCGCGCACGCGGGCGAGCGTGGCATCGCGGATGAAGCGGGAATCCAACAGATACAGGCTGGCAGCGCTGGGATAGATGCCGCCCGAGAGGGCACTGAAGGCCGCCTGCGCCGCCGGCGCGTCCAGCAGCAGGACCGCATTGTAGATGGGGTTTCCCGCGCCGAGCGATTGGGCCGCGTCCGCTGTCGTCGCGCCATTGGGGGTGTCCGCGAGGGCGGCGAAGCTGAGCCCACTCGCCACCAGGGTCAGGCTGACGCTGTTGGCGCCATAGTCGATCTCCACATCCGACAGGGGGAGATCGTCCACGATATCGGAGAATGTGCCCGTGACCCCGCCCGTGGCGGTCAGGAACACATAGGCATAATTGGCGGTCCAGCCGGCGCTGGTGTCCACCTGGAGCGTGCCGGCGAGATGCGCGGTGCCGATCACGTTGACCACGTCGCTCTGGGTGGCGTTCACCTCCACCCGGAAGATGGAGGTGGGACTCATGGTGAGGGCGCCCACCGTGGTGAGGGTGCCGATGGAATTGCCGGGCGCGAGCGCCGCGCCGTCTTCCACGGTCAGCGGCCCCACCGTTCCGTGCCCGCCGATGGTGCCGCCGGCCGCCACCGTCACCGGGCTGGTGAAGCTGGCGCTGGAGCCCGCCTCCCCGCCGACGATGAGCGCGCCGCCCGACACGGTGGCCGCCCCGGTATTGCCCGTGCCATCGAACACCATCTTGCCGCTGCCCACCTTGCTGAAGGTGCCGCTGCCGCTGAGGGTGCCGGTGAACACGCTGTCGGCATTGTTGTTGCCGCTGGCGAGGGTGGCTGAGCCGAGGGTGATGCTGCCCGAGCCTGCAAGCGAGCCGACCGACTGGCTGTTGCCGGCAAGGTCCAGTTGCGCGCCCGGCGCGAGGGTCAGGGCGGTGGTGGCCGGCAACGCGCCAGGCGCTGCGGTGCGCAACGTGCTGCCCGCGCCGACCTCGGTGGGGCCAGCATAGCTGTTCTGGGCGCCCAGCACCACCGTGCCCGCCCCTGCTGTCGCGATCCCGCCGGCGCCGGAAAGGGTGCCGGAGAGATTGGCGGTGCCGCCGGCAGGAGGGGTCAGCGTGACGGCCGCGTCCAGCACCACGGGATTGGTCACCGGCCCCAGCGCCGCTTCCGGCAGAAGGAAGGTGGACGGCCCCTGGAAGGCCAGGGACCCCGCGCCCAGGGCCTGCGGGGTGCTCGCCCCCAGCGTGCCGCCTTCGACGATGAGGCCGCCGGTGAAGGTGTTGTTGCCGCTCAGCAGGAGGGTTCCGGTTCCGGTCTTGGTCAGGCTTCCGCTGCCCTCGATGTCGCCGGTCAGCGTCACCGGGAAGTCCG
Organism: Pseudomonadota bacterium; assembly: GCA_040755535.1. Lineage (GTDB taxonomy): Bacteria > Pseudomonadota > Alphaproteobacteria > Rhizobiales > Xanthobacteraceae > Aquabacter. The sequence goes on from JBFMAV010000063.1 coordinate 3,810, forward strand.
AGGTCTCGATGGCTCCGCCCGAGGCGACGTCCACGCGGTTGCTGAGGACATAGGGGCCGGCAAACGCCAGCGCGCCGCCCGCAATGGTGATGTAGCCCGTGCCCAGCGCCCCGTCCGAGGCGACGGTCACGGTGCCGCCGAAAATGTTGGTGTCCCCGGAGTGGTTGTTCCTGGCGGCCAGGGTGAAATTGCCCGCGCCGATCTTGGTGAGGCCGCCGGTGCCGAAAATGGTTCCGGCAAAGGTGGTGTCGCTGTTGTCCGCGCCGGTGGTGAGCGTGCCCGCGCCGAGCTGGACGGTGCCCGCGCCCGCCAGGGAGCCGAGCGTCTGGTCGATGCCGCCAAGGTCCAGCGTGGCGCCCGGGGCGAGGGTGAAGGCGGACGCGGCGGAAAAGGCGCCCGCCCCCTGCGCACGCAGCGTACCGCTGCCGACGCTGGTCGCGCCGGAATAGGACGAGGGGGCGGCCAGCGTGACGTTCCCCCCGCCGGTGACGGTGAGACCGCCGGCGCCGGAGAGGCCGCCCGTCAGGCGCACATCGAACAGCGAGGAGTCCACCGTCGCGCTGGCGCCGGACCCGAGGGTGAGGGCGTTGGAGAAGGGGCCGGAGAAGCCCATCACGAGCCGCGTGCTCTGAGCGACCCCGATCCCGCCCGTGCCGAGCGCGCCGGCATCCTGGAGGCGCACCGTTCCGCCCGAAAGCGTCGTGCCCCCGCTATAGGCGTTGGCGGCGGAAAAGGTGCTGGTGCCGGCGCCTGCGAGGTTCATCGCGCCGGCACCCGAGATCGCCCCGGCAAAGGTGACGGCGAACCCGCCATTGTCGAAGGTGGCGGTGGCGCCCGTGCCGATGCCGGTGGGCGTCGCGAAGGTCTGGGCGCTGCCAAACAGGAGGGTGGCATCCGCTGCGACCTGAAGCGCGCCGGTGCCGAGCGCGCCGGCCAGCGCAAGCCCAAGCGTGCCGCCCGAAAGGGTGGTTCCCCCTGCGAAGCTGTTGGGCGCGGCGAGGGTGAGCGTGCCGGTCCCGGTCTTCGCGAGGCTGCCATCGCCCGAGAGGGGGCCGGAAAGCGTGGCGGTCTGGCCTGCCGTGTCGAAGGTGGCGGTCGTCGCGCTGGCGATGGAGATGGCGTTGGCGAAGGAGCCCGAGGCGCCGAAGGCCAGCGTGGCGTCGGCGGCGAAGGCGAGGGTGCCGGTGCCCAGCGCCTGCGTCGTGCCCGCGACCAGTCGCCCGCCCTCCAGCGTGGTGCCGCCGGAGAAGGAATTGACCCCGCCCAGGGTGAGCGTGCCCGTCCCCTCCTTGACGAACCCGCCCGCGCCGCTGATCGCCCCGGCCAGCCCGATTTGCGAAGCGCCCGTGTCGATGCGCGCGGTCGCGCCCGAGCCGAGGCTCACCGCATTGGCGAGCGAGAGGGGCGCGAGGAAGGAGAGGGCGGCATCTTGCACCACGCGCAGGGTGCCGCTGCCCAGCGCCGCCGCATTCCCCACCTCCAGCGCGCCGCCGGCGAGGGTGACGCCGCCGCTGAAGCTGCTCACCCCGGACAGGCTCTGCGTGCCGCCCGCCACGATGAGGCCGCCGCTGCCCGTGATGGTGCCGGAAAACAGGCCCTCCGCCTGAGCGAGGGTCAGGCTCTGGCTGCCCAGCGCGAGCATTCCCGTGCCCTGAAGCGCGGCGATGGTGGCGCCCGCCTGGGTGGCCGAGATGTCGAAGGTGCCGTTGGCGATGACCCCGCTGGAACTGGCGATGCTGCCAGTGCCCGACAGCGCCAGCGTGCCCTGGGAAATGAGGGTGGGGCCGAGATAGGTGTTGGCGCCCGACAGGATGAGCGTGCCGAGGTCGGTCTTCTCGATGCCGTTGGCGCCGCTCAGCGCCACGCCAATCGTGGCGCGCGTGTCGGCGCCCGCGGGGCTGCCGTCGCCGACGCGGATGGTGGTCGAAGCGTTCGCAAGGCCGAGGGCGTCCCCGGAGAGCACATAGCCGGACGTGATGAATTGCAGTCCCGTCGCGCTCAGCGCGCCGGCCGTGGCGTCCAGTGTCACCGTGCCCGCGCTGCCCTCGAAGATGGCGAAGCCCGGCTGGGGCTGCTGGGGTGAATTGAAGCTGCCCGCGGCATCGGTCCAGTTGCCGCCGGTGGTGCTCCAGGTGCCGGAGCCGCCAACAACTTGGCCGGTGCCCGGGCCGGCGACGCTCGCGCCGTTCCAGAATTGGAGGATGACGCCGGTGGTGTTGATGAGGTCCACCCGTCCCGAATTGGCGATCACCGAAAGGTCCGCCGCCACCACATCGCTCGGCAGGCTGCCGAAGGTGAGCCCGTTGTCGGTCAGGGTGCCGCCATAGGTGAACAGGCGGGAGACACCGGTGGCCAGGCTCGGGCTGGTGATGTTCAGCGTCCCGTCCAGCACGAGGTTGCCGCCGACGGCAAAGAGCGGGACCGAGGAGGCGCTGGTGAGCTGCGCGTTCAGGATCGCGCCTGGGTCCAGCGTGAGGGCGCCCAGGGAAAGGGTGGTGCCCGAGGCTGCGGAGAGCGCGCCGCCCGCATTCACCGCCACCGCACCGGCGATGGCGCCCGTGCCGGCGAGCGTGCCGCCGGACTGGACGGTCACGGCGCTTTGGCTGAGCGTGCCGTCCACGATGAAGGTGCCGCCCGAAACCTGGGTGGCGCCGCTGAAGCTGCTCGTTCCCGCGAGCGTGGTTTCGCCGCTGGCGAGCGTGAGCGTGGTGGTGCCGCCCAGGCCCGCGATGGTGCCGCCCTGTGCCGTGATCGCGCCCGCGAGGGCGCCGTTCTGCAGCGTGCCGCCCGCGAGCGTGAGCGCGCTGACGGTCTGGGTGAAGCCGCCGAGATCGAGGATCGCCCCCGTCTCGACCGAGGTCGCGCTGCCCGCGCTCAAAACGCCATTGGCCCCCGCAACAAGCGCGCCGCCGGCAATGCGGGTTGCGCCGTCATAGCTGTTGGCGCCGCTCAAAGTGAGGGTCGCGGCCCCGGTCTTGGTGAGGCCGCCCTGTCCCGCGATGGCGCCGGCAAAGCTGCCGCCGGCGAGCGTCAATTGCCTGGTGCCGGTCTGCACCGTGCCCGCGCCGGACAGGGCGCCGAGGGACAGGCCGGCCGCCCCGGTCACCGCAGTCATGTCGAGGGTGGTGCCGGCGGCGAGGCTCACGCGGCTCTCCGGTCCCAGCGGCGCCGTCCCGGCGAGCGCGAGCGTGCCCTGCGTCGCGCTGACCGTTCCCTCAAAAGCCGCGTTCGCCCCTGAGAGGGTGAGGGTGCCGGTGCCGCTCTTGGCGAGGGTGCCGGTGCCGCTGAGGCCGCCCGACAATGCCGCGCCGCCGCTGCCCGCTTCCACTGTACCGGTCATGCCGGGAGAGAACAGGAGCGCGTTGGACAGGGCCAGGCCGCCCGACAGGGCGAGCGTCGCCCCCGTGCTGAAGGTGACCGCGCCTGTGCCGAGCGCGCCGGAATGCTGGACAACCAGCCGCCCGCCCGACAGATCTGTGCCGCCGGAATAGGAACTCCCGCCCGAAAGCGTCTGGGTGCCGGACTGAAGCACCAGTCCGCCGGTCCCGGAAACCGACCCCGAGAAGGTGTCGGCCGCTTGCGTGAGGGTCAGGGTCTGCGCGCCCAGGACCACATCGCCGGCGCCGGCGAGGGACCGGACGGAGGGCGCAAGGCTCGTGGCCGAGACATCCCAGGTGCCGTCCGCCGCCACCCGCGCCGTCCCGGTGAGGCGCCCCTCGCCGGACATCGCGAGGGTTGCCCCGTCCGCGATGGTGGTCGCGCCGGAAAAGCTGCTGGCGCCCGCGAGCGTCAGGGTTCCTGCCTGGACGGTGAGGCCGCCGGTGCCGCCGATGGCGCCCGAGAAGGTGCCGCTGGCGTCGGCGAGGGTGACGCTCCGCGCGCCCAGCGCGACCGATCCCGTGCCCGACAGGGTTTCCAGGGTGGCGCCGCCGGTGGTTGCGGAAATGTCCAGGGTGCCGGTGACCACCACGCCACTGGACGCCACGATGCTGCCGCTCCCCGACAGGGCCAGCGTGCCGGCGGAAATGAGGGTCGTGCCTTGATAGAGATTGGTGCCGGACAGGGTGAGCGTTCCCCGGCCGGTCTTCTCGATGCCGCCGCTCCCGGTGAGGGGGGCGGAAATGGTGGCGCTGACGGCGGCGCCCGCGCCCGTGGAATCGCCGACCCGCAGCACGGGTTGCGTGCCCGACAAGGCGAGAGGGTCGCCGGTGATCACATAGCCGGAGGTGACGAATTGGAGCCCGGTGGCGCCCACCGCGCCGGCGCTGTTGTCCACCGTGACGGTGCCGGCGGTGCCTTCGAAGACCGCGAAACCCGGTTGGGGGGCCATGGGGGCATTGAAGGTGCCGGACGCTCCGGTCCAGTTGGCGCCGGTGACGCTCCAGGTGCCGGACCCGCCGAGAACCTCACCGGTGCCGGGGCCGAGGGTCGCATCGCCGTTCCAATATTGCAGCACCGCGCCATTGGTGTTGACGAGATCCACCCGTCCGTTGTTGGCGGCGATCAGCAGGCCCGACGCATCAAGGCCCGCCGGCACCGTGCCGATGGTGAGACCATTGTCCGTGAGTGTGCCGCCATAGCTGAACAGCCGATAGACGCCGATCTCCAGGTCCGTGCCCGTGATGTTCAGCGTCCCGTCCAGGGTCAGAGCACCGCCGACAGCGAATAGAGCGGTCGTGGAGGGGGTCGACAGGTCCGTCGTGATGATCGCGCCGGAGGACAAGGCCAGCGAGCCCAGCGCGAACTGCGCGCCGCTCGCCCCCGAGAGCACGCCCCCGTTCTGGACCGCCACGCCCTGGCTGATCGCCCCGGTGCCCGTCAGTGTGGCGCCGGACCCCACCGTGACGCTGCTGCCGGTGAGGGCGCCAGTTACGGCAAGCGCGCCGGCCGTCACGCTGGTCGGGCCGCTGAAGCTGCTCGTCCCCGCTAGGGTCAGTTGTCCATTGCCTGATTTGGTGAGCCCGCCCGCGCCAGTGACGGCTCCGGTCAGTGTCACCGCATGGGCACCGGTATTGAGGGTGGTCGTGGTGGCCGAAGCAAGGGAGAGGGGAGCGCCAAGGGTGAAGGCGCCGAGAAGGGAGAGCGTGGCATCCGCGAGCACCGAGAGGCTGCCCGTGCCGAGCGCGTTCGCATTGCCGATCGCGAGCGTGCCGCCGGACAGGCGCGTGCCCCCGCCGTAGGTATTCGCGCTCATGAGGGTGAGCGTTCCGCTGCCGGTTTTTTCCAGGCGGCCGGCGCCGCTGAGCGCGCCATTGAGGGTGACGGTGAAGCTGCCGGTGTCCAGGGTGCCGGTTGCGCCTGTGGCGAATGCCATTGCGTTGGCGAGGGTGAAGCCGCCGGTGGTGGCAAGGCTCGCATCCTGCGCGAACGTGAGGGCGCCGCTCCCGAGCGCGTCCCGGTTTCCCAGCACGAGGCGTCCGCCGGACAGGGTGGTTCCGCCGGAATGGGAATTGGCGAGGGACAGCGTGAGCGTTCCCGCGCCGGTCTTGGCCAGCGCGCCGCCGCCGGTCAGGGTGCCGCCCCAGGTGGCGTTGAGGGCGTTGGTGTCGATGGTGGAAACGGTGTCGGCTGTGAGCGTGGCGTTGACGCTGGTGGTGAGCGCGGTGCCGATCACCTTGATCGTGCCGCCGCCGAGATTGAAGGTATAGGCGCCGGTGGTGTTGCCGCCGCCACCATAAAGGCCCGCGAGACTGTTGCCGCCGATCTCCAGCGTCCCGCCGGTGAAATTGTAGGTTCCCGACCCGTAGCCGCCGAGATAGAGGCGCGACGCGCCCACGAAGCGCAGCGTGCCCCCGCTCTGGTTGAGGACGCCCGTGCTGTTGGCCTGAGTCCCCGCGTCCCGACCGCCGATCACCAGGAAGCCTTCGCCGAACGAGGTGCTGGGGCTCATTTCCATCAGCGCGGTCCCGCTGATGTTCAGCGTTCCGCTGGAGGCGGGCTGCGCGCCCGCATTGCGCCCGATGGAATGGCTGCCGCCGGAAATCAGGAGCTGCCCGCCGGACAGTGCGTAGGTGCCGGTGCCGCCCTGGTTGCCGATATTCATGGCGACACAGTTGGACGAACTGGCGCAGGTGGCGACCAGCGACAGCGTGCCGCCGCTCTGCTCCACCGCGCCGGTTCCGCCCCAGTCGCCGATCTGAAGGGCCTCGCCGATGGAAATCTGGCCGCCGGTGATCGAAAGGGTCGCATTGGACCCGGGCTGTTCGCCCACCGCCAGATAGGTGAGAGAGGTGGTGCCCGAAGTCTGGGACAGGGTGCCGCTCACCCCATAGAGATTGCCCCGCGTCATCGACATGCCGTCGATGACGAGGGTGCCGGCGCCGGTCTTGATCAGGCTGTTGGTGAGGTTGGAGCTTTGCCAGGAGCTTTGATCCGCCACCAGCGTCCCGCTGAAATGGGAGGTCTCGCCGGTCCCGATCTCGCTCACCAATCCGTTGCGGCCAAGATTGACCGTGCCCGCGCCCGCCAGCGCGCCGATGCTCACCACATTGTAGGTGCCGAACGGCGCCCCCGCGGGCACGCCCGAAATGTCGAACGTGGCGCCCGATTGGACCTGCACGTCATTGGCCGTGGACAGGGCGGTGGCATTGGTGAGCGCCAGCGTGCCCGCGCTGACCTCCGCAGTGCCGGTGAAGCTGTTGGCGGCAGAAAGGGTCAGCGTCCCGGCGCCGGCCTTTTCCAGGTTCCCGCCCCCCGACAGGACGCTGCCCCAGGTGATGGCCTGGCCATTGCTGTCGAAGGTGGCGGTGGCGCCCGTGCTGATCGTCGTGCCGAAGCTTGAGGCAGCGGTGACCGTCCCGTCCGCGCGCAGCCCCCCGCCCGCGAAGACCAGCGTATCCGTTCCCGGCGTCGCGCCGAGCACGCTGCCCGTCACCGCCAGCGTGCCGCCGTTGAGATTGTAGGTGCCGCTCCCGTTGCCGAACTGAAGGCTCCCGCCGGTGACCGCGACCACGCCGCCGGTCTGGGTCACCGTGCCCGTTCCGCCCGCCGTGGAGCCGATGCGCAGCCCTGCGCCGAAGCTCGCCGTGCCGCCGCTCATGGCATAGGTACCGCTGCCGGCGGCGCCGATGGCCACGGACTGGCTGGCGGTGAGGGTGCCGCCGGTCTGCTCCAGGACGCCGGTCGCGCCGCTGCGCGCGCCCACCATGAAGCCGCCGTCGCCCGTGGTGGAGATGGTGAGCGTGCCGCCGTTCAATTGATAGGTGCCGGTGCCTCCGGCATCGAGGCCGATCGAGACGTTGGTGCCGCCCAGAGCGACGCTCGACGCGCCGTTCTGGACGATCGTGCCGTTGCCCGCGAAATCGCCCCCCGCGCCGCCGTTGTCCGCCACCGCGAGCAGCACCCGGCCGCCGGTGACGCTCAAGCTTGCGCTGTCGTCGAGGGTCAGCGTGCCGCTGGTCCCGGCGGTCCTCTGGGTGGTGTTGCGGCCGATGACGATGTCGGCCGCGCTCGATGCGAGGGTGGAGGAGCCGTTCAGCGTATAGGTGGCTTGCGCCCCGTCGGCCCCGATCACGAGGTGGGTGCCCAGCGTGACGCGGCTGGTGTCGCCTTGAACCAGTGTGCCGCCCACGCCCGCGACGCCGCCGCCGAGGCCGAGATAGAGCGTGGTGGCGGTCGCGCCCGCATCGAGATTGAGATGCGTGGCGCCCGAGATATTGACGGTGCCCGCACTCGCCGCGCCACTTTGCGGATAGCCGATGACGAAGCTCTGCGACCCGACCTTCAAGGTGCCGCCGCCCGACAGGTTCAAGCTTGACCCGCCCTGGATCAGGGCGGCCGCCTGGGTTTCGAGGACGCCCGTGAGGGTGAGCTGCGTGCCGCTGGCGATGATCAGCCCGTGGGTCTCCCCCGAGCCCACCGCCAGCAGCGCGACGCTGTTCGTGGCGCCGGTGGAAGCCACGTCCCCTTTCAGAAGGATGAGATCGCCCGTGCTGGCGATATTGCCAAGGGTCAGCGTGCCCGCGCCGTCCTTGGACAGAAGGCCCGCGCCCGTGAGCGCGCCGCTCCAGGTGACGCCCAGAGCATTTGTGTCGATCGTGGAATTGGTCCCATTGGCCAGCGTCGCGGCGACGCTGGTGGTGAGGGCGGTGCCATGGGCGCGGACCGTTCCGCCGGCCAGACTGAAGGTGGAGGTGCCGCCCGCATTGGCATAGAGGGTCTGGAGCGAACTGCCGCCAATCTCCAGCACGCCGCCGGTCAGGTTATAGGTGCCATCCCCTCGCGCCGAGAGATAGAAGGTGCCGCTGTTCTCGACGCGGATCGTGCCGCCGGACTGGTTGAGGATGCCATCGCCAATGCCCACGGTGGTCGATCCACCGCCGGATGCGCCCACCAGCCAGTTGCCGAGGATCAAGTTGCCGCGCCGGATGATGAGTTCCCCCTCGTCCGACACGTTAAGCGTCCCCGTGAAGGCCGAGGCGTTGCGGTTGTTGGTGCGGCCCAGATTCAGCACGCCGCCTGAGAAATCGACGGTGCCGCCGGACAGCGAATAGACGCCGGTTCCGCCCTGGTTGCCGATGTAGAGCCCGCCGCAACTGGTGCAGCTTTCGGGGTCGGGGATCAGGATGGTGCCGCCGGTCTGGGTCGCGCTTCCGCTGCCGCCCCAGCCTCCCACCGAGAGCGTGCGCTTGACCGTCAGCGACCCGCCCGAGACGCTGAGCGCGCCGACATTGGCGACGCCCCCCGTCGTGCCGGTTCCCACATCCAGATACGCAATGGCGCTGGCGCCGCTGGTCTGGGCGAGCGTGCCTTGCGTGACGTAGAACTCGCCGGTGCCCGAGGCGGTGTCGGCCATGCGGGCGCCGTCGATGACGAACGTGCCCAAGCCGGTCTTGGTGAAGCGCCCATAGACGCTCCCGGAGGTGTAGCCCGCGCTTATGGCGCCGGAATAGGCGATGGTTTCGCCGGTGGGAATGGTGACGGACAGCGCACTGGTGCCGAGCGAGAGCGCGCCCGCCCCTTCGAACACGCCGATGGCGAGCGCCCCGGTTCCAAGCCCCGATGTGTCGAAGGTGGCGCCTTCCAGAACCTGGACGGAATTGGCGAGGGACAGGGCGGAGGTGTTGGTGACCGCGAGCGTGCCCGCGCTCACGAGGACGTCCCCCGAGAAAGAGGTGTTCGCGGCGCCGAGGCTCAGAATGCCCGTCCCCGTCTTGGTCAGGTCGACCGCGCCGGAAAGCGCAGAGTTCCAGGCGGCAGACGTGCCGTCGACTTTGATGGTCGTGTCGGCGGACAAAGTGGTCAGGAAGCCGGAACTGGTCGTGGTCCCGGACTGGAAATTCAATGTGCCGCCGGCAAAGGTGAAGGTGTCGTCGCTGCCCCCCGTAATGCCGGCCGCGGTGTTGAGCGTGCCACCGGACAGGGTGTAGCTGCCGGTGCCGGTGCCGAAGCTGATCCGCGAATTTACTTCGCCCCCGGTCTGGACCGCCGTCCCCGTCGCGCCCGTGGCGTTTGCGAACACCATTCCGGTCGAGCCGAGCACGTTGAGCGTGCCCCCGCTCACCTCCAAGGTGCCCCTGCCGCCCGCGGCAGCGCCGAAAACGGCGGTGACCGACCCGCCGGGAAAGGTCAGCGTGCCGGCGGACAGCTGATAACTGCCGGTGCCGCCGCCATTGGTGCCGCCGCGATTGTTGATGTTGGAGCCGAACAGCACGCCGTCCTTGGCTTGCAGCGTGACCTGCGAGCTGGCGCCATCCTGGATGATGGTGCCGGTGGCGAGCGCATCACCCACATACATGTTGTCGGAATAGAAGGTGTACCGCGCGGCGTCCGACACGTGAACGGTGCCGGCCCCGGCCGTGGTTGTCGACGCGGTGGGGCGCGAGCCGATGTAATGCGTGCCCTTGGGGTCTGACTCGCCTTTTACGAAAATGGCGGTGCCACTCAGCGCATAGGTGCCGGTTCCCCCTTCGGTGCCGATATCGGCGGCGATGGTGCCGGTGACCCTGACGGTTCCGCCGCTTTGCGAGAACAGGCCCACGGGGCCGGGCGTGCGGCCAACGGCGAAGCCGGTGTAATTGGTGCCGGTATTGGCAAAAGTGACGAGGCCGTCCGTCATGGAGACGGTGCTGGTGCCGCTGCCGCCGCCACCGCCCACGATGAAGCGGCCGGGGTCGCTGCTCCCGGTGATGGCCGAAAGGGCGATGGTCCCGCCATTGATCTGAAGCGTTCCGGGCGCGCCATAGCCCACACGCACGAAGCCGGCCAGCCGCCCCGGCGCGGGGGGCGTGACCGCCCCCGTGAAGGTGAGGGAGGACTGCGGCCCGAGCGTCAAGATGGCATCGGAGGCGCCCGACCCGCCGACATCCAACGTGGTCCGGCTGTAATTCACCGTCAGGCCGGACGAGATGCCCGGCGGGTAGGAGGCGGTTCCCGATTGCAGGACCAGCAGACTGCTGGGGTTGACTGTGATGACGGAGGGGGCGCTCTCCGTCGCGGCGGCGGCCAGGGCGGCGTCATATTGCGCCTGATCCACAACGTCCGCCCGCACGCTGCCGGGGGCGAGGCACAAGAAAGCGCCCGCGAGGCAGGTGTTCATGGCCAACGCCGCGAGCGCCGTCGACGCCACAAAGCGGCGGCGCCTTTGTCCCGCGTCAGAGCAACCGATGAGTGCGCGCACGGCAATTCGCCCCTGAAACGCGCTCAACTCTAGGTAATGTCTTATTTTTGTAAAGGGTTAAAATGCAACTTCGTTTCTTACAATTCTGTCATTTCGATTCAATTATTCGTTCAGTCTGAGCGATTATATGAACATCAAATGTATAATTTATGAATAGTAATTTCATTACATAAAATATAGTCTTTGCAAAAAAATATAAACATTAATCTTTATGATTAGATGGTGATTTTGAATGTTTGTTCATTAAAATAAGCGCATAATGTTCGGGCGAGTGCGGGCGAAGTTGTCTGCAAGCTTCGCGCAAGCCTGACACGATAACGCGGCTGGCGCCGAAGCGTCAGGCCTCAATCCTGTTCGCGCAGCGACACCGCCTCTGCGCGCCGTCCGTCGGTCTATCCGCGCGGTTGCGTCTCGATTATCCGAGCACGCGAGAAATGCCGCCCCTGTGGAGGCGAATCGGCGATGCGCCGCGCCTGAGGTGCCGGCCAGCCCCATGCGGATCGAGCCGCCGGGATCCCGGCGGTTCGCCTCAGGGGCGTGGGCCGGCGCGGCGCATGCCATTGGCCTACCGGGTGCGGGTCGCCTCATAGAGAAACCAGGTGCGACGCTCGGCTTCGTCGATCCACACTTCGATCAGGCTGGTGGTGGCGACGTCGTTGAACTCCTCGCAGACATTGTGAAGCTCGCGCAGATAGGTCACGAGGCGCTTGTTGTCGTCGCAGAGCTCGGCCAGCATATCCTCAGCCGTCACATAGGCCGCATCATTGTCAGCGAGCCGCTGGAGGCGCTGGATGTGACCGATGGAGCGCAGCGTGGTGCCGCCGATCTTGCGTGCCCGCTCCGCAATGGCGTCGGTCGTGTCGAAGATCTGCTCGCTCTGTTCGTCCAGCAGGAGGTGGTAGTCGCGAAAATGCGGCCCCGACATGTGCCAGTGAAAATTCTTGGTCTTCAGGTAGAGCGCGAACATGTCCGCGAGCATCACCGTCAGCGCGCCGGCGATGTCGGTTGTGGCCTCGGCGCCGAGATCCGTGGGGGTACGCAGCGGCGCGCTCTGGCGCGCCTTGGCGGCGGTCATGTCCATGGTTGGGATCCTTTATCCTGAACGGCTCTCCGGTCGATCGCGCACCGCGTGTGCGTCGCCGGAACCGAAGTCAGGCTAGAATCCGCCGTCATGTCTGCATATCAGGCGTAGGCGTGGGGCGCCTATACGCTGGTATGTCGGCGGGTGGTCAATGCAGAAGGAAAGATGCGGTTCAAACACTGAACGAAAACCGCACGCTTTCTGAAACATCAACAGAGTGAGAGAATTTCAAATTAGGGGACGTTCTCGGTACGGCCGGCTCCCGGGAGGGAGGCGGTGGGGATCAGGCCTCACCTTGGGCGATGGTTGCCTGGAGTGCCCGGTCGATGCAGGCCACCATGGCATTGCCGTCGAACGGCTTGGCGAGAAAGCCGAAAGCCCCCGCCGCATCCGCCTGCTTGCGGATCCGCTCCTCGGGAAAGGCCGTGATGAAGATCACGGGCGTCGCATCGCCCGCGGCCCGCAGCCGAGACTGAAGCTCGACCCCGCTCATGCCGGGCATCTGCACATCGGTAATGACGCATGCCGTGCGGCATCTCTCGGCCGAGTCCAGGAACGCCTCGGCAGACGCAAAGGAGGTCGTGCCGTATCCCAGCGAGCGGACGAGGCTTTCGGTGGCGAGGCGAACCGACTCGTCATCGTCGATGATCGTGATCATCGGGGGAAGGGACACGTCAGGACACCTCATACGCAGCGGCCGGCCGGTGTGGCCACGCCAGAACTGTCACGGACCATAGGCGTATTCCGCGTTGCGCTGAATCATACGGAGGTTTCCCGCCGTCATTTTTTTCTCGTTTCAAGGCCAAGGGCGCCAGCCATGCGCACCAGGTCCGCCAGGGACCGGGCCTCCATCTTGCGCATGACGTTACCCCGGTGAATCTTGACGGTGATTTCGCTGAGGCCCACTTCGCCGGCGACCTGCTTGTTCATGAGGCCGGCCGTGACCAGGGCCATGATCTGCTTTTCACGCTCCGTCAGGCTGCCATAGAGCGCGTGAAGTCGGTCGGTGGCGGCCTGCGCCTCGCGCCGCTCGCGATCCATCTGGAGGGCGGCAGAGACCGCATCCAGCATGTCCTGGTCGCGGAATGGCTTGGTGAGAAAATCCACCGCCCCCGCCTTCATGGCGCGTACGCTCATGGGAATGTCGCCATGGCCGGTCATGAAGATGATCGGCATGGCGATTTCCGAGCGCACGAGCTGGCCCTGGAAATCCAGCCCGCTCACGCCCGGCAGGCGGATGTCGAGGACGAGGCAGCGCGGACTGTCCGGCAGCTTCGCGGCCAGCAATTCGCCCGCCGATGCGAACAACGCCACCTGGAGGCCGATGGACCGGAACAGGCTGGAGAGCCCTTCGCGCAGCGCCTCGTCGTCGTCCACGACGATCACCAGCGGGTCGTTGGAAGGGGCGGCGGACCGCGACGGCGCGCGCGATATCACGAGACAGTCTCCTTCTGCAGGGGCAGCGCCACGGTGAAGCGCAGCCCGCCGGATTGCGCGCTCGCGGCGGTGATGTGACCACCGTGAGCCTCCACAATTGAGCGGGAGATGGACAGGCCGATGCCGATCCCCTCCTTCTTGGTGGAATAAAAGGCGGTGAACAAGTTCGGGAGGGCCTGGGGCGCGGCGCCGGGGCCGCTGTCCTCCACCTCAAGAACAATCATCTGCGCCGCAGGGGAAGCGTCGTCAGTCTGCCGCGCCGTGAGCGACAGGCGTAGGACGCGCCGGTCCTCCGGCATCTCGTCCAGCGCCTGGATGGCGTTGATCATCAGGTTGATCAGAACCTGCTGGAGCTGCACCCGATCACCCGCGACGCGCAGCCCATGACCGGCAAGCTCCAATTCGAGGCGGATCCGGTGGCTGGACAATTCCCGTTCCAGCAGAAGCAGGCACTCGTCCACCCATTCGCGCGGGTCGAGCGGCAAATGCTCGGGCTCCTCGCGTCGCGCGAGGGCGCGCAGCCGGGCGACCACATCGCTGGCGCGCCGCGCATTGGCGATCATGCGCTCCACCGAGGTGGTGGCCTCCCCGATGTCCGGCTGGTCCCGCCGCAGCCATCTGAGGCAGGCTTCGCCATTGGTGACGACGGCGGCGAGCGGCTGGTTGACCTCGTGCGTGATCGAGGCGGTCAATTCGCCCATCGTGCTGAGGCGTGTCACATGGGCAAGCTCGCCACGCGCCTCGTGCAGCTTTTCCTCGGTCATCTTGCGGTCGGTGATGTCGCGGTCGGTCTCCAGCGTGCCGGCGAGCCGCCCCCGCGCATCGCGGTGGCGCGACCAGCGGCTGATGGTGATCACGCGGCGGCCGTCCTTGGCCGTGTGCGTGAGTTCTCCCTCCCAGAGCCCGCTGCTCATCAGTTCTGGCTCGGCGCAGGGCGGCAGTTCGGAGCGTAGCAGGGCGCCGGCCCGGCTGCCGAGGGCTTCGGCCCGCGTCCAGCCATACAGGCGCTCGGCCCCGCGGTTCCAGTATGTGATGATATCCGAGGGACCGCGAACGAAAATCGCGTCGTGGGAGAGGTCCAGAAGGTCGGCCTGCCCGCGCAGTGCACGCGTGTCCCTTTGGTTGCGCAGCGTGAGCAGCGTCGTCACCGCGATGGCTGCGAGGCTCACCAGGCAGCGCATCACCGATGACAGATTGTAGTCATCGGCGTGGATGATGACGAAGCTCAGCCCGGTGAGGCCCACGCAGACGGCACCGACGATCAGCAGGCCGAGCCGCTCGAAGACGCTCGCGGCGAATACTACCACCACAAGATAAAGAACCGCGATGGCCATATCGAACGGCAGAAGCGTGTCGATGGCGAAGATGACGCCGCACAGCGCCGCCACCACCACCACCGACCCGATCAAGCGCCGACGCGCAGCCCGGGCGCTCTCGCTCGCTGCCATGCCGTCAGAGCCCGGCATGCGGGGCCTCTGTCATCATTCCCGCTGGGGTGTTGCGTCCCATCACGTCGCCAACTTTCGCGCAGTCCCTTGCGATCAAGGGATAAGCTCTTGAGGATGAACCGATATTTCGGCTTCGCCCGACACCGGCCGTCACGTCGCCCAGGTGAGGACGAACCCATATGTCCCAGCACAGCCTGCGCGCTGCCGGTCATGAATCATACATAGGTATGTTCCACTTAGACCAAACAGCGCAGACCTGAACCCCAGGTAGGATGGCAAGCGCCGCGGCGGACCCTGATGCTTGGCCATATCGCCGCTCCCCCTGCATCCGGCACGGGGTGGCTTGGAGCCAAGCCACGGGGTCTCGCCCATGTCTGCCCAACTCTCGCTTTCGTCCTCCGGGATCACCCTTGGCGAGACCGTCCAGGAGCCGGCGGGACATCTCGCCCCTTCGGGTGCGACTATACTTGCTTTCGCGGGCCGCTCTGCGCCCCTTGCCCCCGAAGAGGCGTGCGGCACCGGCGACCCCGTCATCCTGCATTTGTTCAAGGCAGTGGGCGAAACCCGCACGGCTCATGCGGCGGCAAGCGACCTCTATGCCGATGCGCTGCGACTCGCCATTGCGGCCCGCCGGTTGCTGGGGGAGCGGGAGCCCGCCTCCGCGCGACGCCCGCCGCGCACCGGAACCGGGCTTCTGCCGTGGCGCCTGAAGCGCGTGATGGCGTTCATCGATGACCGCCTCGACACCCCCATCGGGCTATCGGACATGGCGGCGGCGGCGGGCCTGAGCCGGATGCATTTCGCGGCGCAGTTCCGCATCAGCACCGGCCTGCGGCCGCATGAATATCTCCTCAAGCGGCGGGTCGAGCGGGCGCAGCAGATAATGCGCGACAGCCGCGAGCCGCTCGCCCAGATCGCCTTGAGCGTGGGCTTTCAGACCCAGGCGCATTTTTCCACCGTGTTCCGCCGCTTCGCGGGCATGCCCCCGCATCGGTGGCGCAGCGCCCACTCCTGACGCCCCCGCCTGGCGCGGCGGGCAATGGCTACGTCCAAGTGCGAATGCGCAAAGACGTGGCCCTTCTCGCAAGACCGCCGGGCATGCCCGGCGCCACTTTCGCCGCATCCTCCTTTCCTGCCCTTAAGGACACACATGCCCACCGCAAGCCCCACCCCCGGCAAGGCCCTGATCAGCCCCGACAATCACATGCTGATCATGATCGACTTCCAGTCGCAGATGTCGTTCGCGACCAAGTCCATCGACGCCGTCACGCTGCGCAACAACGCCGCCCTGGTCTCCCAGGCGGCCGCCGGCTTCAAGGTGCCGACCATCCTCACCACCGTCGCCGAGAAGAGCTTCTCGGGGCCGATGTATGGCGAGATCACCGACGCCTTCCCCGGCCAGGCTCTGCTCGATCGCACCTCCATGAACACCTGGGAGGATGCCGCGGTGATCCGCGAAGTGAACCGCATCGGCAAGGCGCGGGTCGTGCTCGCCGGCCTTTGGACCGGTGTTTGCATCGTCGGCCCCGCCCTCTCGGCCATCGAGCAGGGCTTCGAAGTCTATGTGATCGCCGATGCCTGCGGCGACGTCTCGGACGAAGCCCATGAGCGCGCCATGGAGCGCATGGTCCAGGCCGGCGCCGTGCCCATGACGGCGCTGCAATATCTGCTCGAACTCCAGCGCGACTGGGCGCGGGGCGAGACGTACGACCTCACCACCGGCATCGCGAAGAAGTTCGGCGGCGCCTATGGCCTCGGCATCATCTACGCCAAGAGCATGTTCGGGGCGTCCGAAGGCCATTGAGCCAAGACCTCGCCGCCCGCCGGTGCCTGCCGGCGGCTTTCGTCATGGCGATGCCGCACGCGCGTCGCGTGCAGCCTTTACCGTTTCACCTGTCGTCCCTTCCACCGTTGCAGTCCCCTTCCAAAGGAGCCTTCCCATGCCCACCGTGACCACGAAAGACGGCGTCGACATCTTCTTCAAGGATTGGGGTCCCAAGGACGCCCAGCCCATCATGTTCCATCATGGCTGGCCCCTGTCGTCCGACGACTGGGACGCGCAGATGCTGTTCTTCGTCCAGAATGGCTATCGCGTCGTCGCCCATGACCGCCGCGGCCATGGCCGCTCCGCCCAGGTGGCGGATGGCCACGACATGGACCATTACGCGGCCGATGCGTTCGCGGTCGTGGAAGCCCTCGACCTGAAGAATGCCGTGCATATCGGCCATTCGACGGGCGGCGGCGAAGTCGCCCGCTATGTCGCCAAGTTCGGCCAGCCCTCCGGCCGGGCCGCCAAGGCCGTGCTGGTGTCCGCCGTGCCCCCGCTGATGCTGAAGACCGACGCCAATCCCGAAGGCCTGCCGCTGGAGGTTTTCGACAATTTCCGCAAGGCGACCGCCGACAATCGCGCCCAGTTCTTCCAGGACGTGCCGGCCGGGCCGTTCTACGGCTTCAATCGCGACGGCGCGAAAGTGTATCCCGGCGTGATCCAGAACTGGTGGCGCCAGGGCATGATGGGCAGCGCCAAGGCCCATTACGAAGGCATCAAGGCCTTCTCCGAGACGGACCAGACCGAAGACCTGAAGACCATCACCATCCCTACCCTGGTGCTGCACGGCGAGGACGACCAGATCGTTCCGATCGCCGACTCGGCGCTCAAGTCCGTCAAGCTGCTCGAGAAGGGTACGCTCAAGACCTATCCCGGCTTCTCCCACGGCATGCTGACCGTGAATGCGGATGTCCTGAATGCCGACCTCCTCGCTTTCGTGAAGAGCTGAACCATTCATCGCCGGCACGGGCCTCCCGTGCCGGCGTCCCCTGTTCGTCGCGGGCGCCCTTCGGCGAAACGACGCCCGTGGCGGTGCCGGCGTCGCGGAGTGACCCATGAAGCTCTATCTCGTTTCCCTCGCCGCCGGCCTGCTGGTGGGCATTGTTTACGGCCTCATCAATGTGCGTTCGCCCGCCCCGCCGGTGGTGGCGCTGGTGGGGCTGTTCGGCATTCTTGTCGGGGAGCAGATCGTGCCCGTGGCGCGCCATCTCTGGAATGGCGATGGCCTGGCGCAGACCCTTGGCCTCGCGGACCGTGCCGATCGCGTGCGCGCCGCCTTGCCGGAACTGCCGGAGTCCCGCAGCGCGTCCTCGGTCGATACCGGCACGCATGAGCCGCCGCCGAAGGGCTAGAGCGCGATCCGATCAGATTGAAGCGATCTGATCGGTGAATCGCCCTCTCACTCTTTGAAAGAAAATGCGTGATCCGATCAGCCTGCGATGCAGGCAGATCGGCGCATGCTCTAGTCCCGTCGCGGACATTTCCTTGCGTCTTGTCGTCTCCCGACTGCCCTTTCCGCTGTCCCTCTGTCTTGAAGGCCGAGCCATGACCGAAATCGCCGACCTCATCCTCCAGAATGGCAAGGTCGCCACGCTTGACCGCTCCAACCCGGATGCGGAAGCGGTCGCAATCAAGGATGGCCGCGTACTGTTCGCGGGCAGCACGCACGAGGCTATGCGCTTCTCCGGCCATGAGACACAGCGTGTGGATCTGGGCGGACGGCGCGTCATTCCCGGGCTGATCGACAGCCACATGCACATCATCCGGGGCGGCCTCAATTACAATATGGAATTGCGCTGGGACGGGGTGCGCTCACTCGCCCAGGCGCTGGACATGCTCAAGGCTCAAGTGGCCATCACCCCGCCGCCCCAATGGGTGCGGGTGGTCGGCGGCTTTACCGAACATCAGTTCGCGGAAAAGCGCCTCCCCACCTTGGAGGAGATCAACGCCATCGCGCCGGACACGCCGGTCTTCATCCTGCATTTGTACGACCGCGCGCTGCTCAATGCCGCCGCCTTGCGGGTGGTGGGCTATACGCGCGACACGCCCAATCCTCCGGGCGGGGAAATCTTCCGGGACGCGGCCGGCAATCCCACCGGACTTTTGGTGGCGAGCCCCAACGCGACCATCCTCTACGCGACCCTCGCGAAGGGGCCGAAGCTGCCGCCCGAATACCAGAAGAATTCCACGCGCCATTTCATGCGCGAAGTGAACCGGCTCGGCGTGACCTCGGTCATCGATGCGGGAGGCGGATTCCAGAATTATCCGGACGACTACGCGATCATCGAGGACCTGGCGCGCGAGGGGCAGCTCACCGTGCGCATCGCCTATAATCTCTTCACCCAGAAGCCCAAGGCGGAACTGGCGGATTTTGCCGGCTGGTCCAAGCAGGTGAAGCCGGGGCAGGGGGACGATTATTACCGCGCCAATGGCGCAGGCGAGATGCTGGTCTATTCCGCGGCCGATTTCGAGGATTTCCAGCAGCCCCGGCCCGACATGCCGCCCAATATGGAGGGCGATCTTGAACCGGTAATCCGCCTGCTCGCGGAAAATCACTGGCCCTGGCGGCTCCACGCCACCTATGACGAGACCATCTCGCGGGCGCTCGACGTGTTCGAAAAGGTGAATGCGGACGTCCCGTTCGACGGACTGCATTGGTTCTTCGACCATGCGGAGACGATTTCCGAGCGCAATATCGAGCGCATCGCCAAGCTTGGCGGCGGCATCGCCGTGCAGCACCGCATGGCCTATCAGGGCGAGTATTTCGCCGAGCGCTACGGCCATCGCGCCGCCGAGCGCACCCCGCCGATCCGGCGCATGCTGGACATGGGCGTGCCGGTCGGAGCGGGCACCGACGCCACCCGCGTCGCCTCCTATAATCCCTGGGTCTGTCTCTCCTGGCTGGTGACGGGCAAGACCTTGGGCGGGCTGTCGCTCTATCCCGCCGCAAACCTCGTGGACCGCGAGACCGCCTTGCGGCTGTGGACCGAAGCGAACACCTGGTTTTCCAGCGAGCCGGGCAAGAAGGGGCAGATCAAGGAGGGTCAGCTCGCCGACCTTGTCGTGCTCTCGGACGATTATTTCCGCGTGCCCGGCGAGGCGATCCAGGACATCACGTCCGTCCTCACCCTGCTCGGCGGCAAGCCGGTGCATGGGGCAGGGGACTTCAAGTCCCTCGCCCCCGACCTGCCGCCGCCCATGCCCGACTGGTCGCCCGTGCGCCGCTTCGGCGGGTATCAGGAGCGTGCCAACGCGGGCATGCACCGGACGGCCTTCGCTGCGGCCTGCGGCTGCCGCACGGCCTGCGGGGTGCACGGCCATGCCCATTGGGGGGCCTGGGGCGCCACTCTGCCGGTGGCGGATGCGGCCGGGTTCCTTGGGGCGCTGGGCTGCGCCTGCTGGGCGGTGTGAGGTTGGCGGAGCGGGCGAGCCGAGAGGAAACAGGCATGAGCGACCATCACCCCGGCGCCGCTGGCTCCGCCGATCCGAAGGGAGGCACCCCTGGGGGCGCGTTCGCGCCGTTGCGCCAGAAAGTGTTCGCGGTGCTGTGGGCGGCCGCGATCCTCGGTAACACCGGCAGCTTCATCCGCGACGTGGCGAGCGCCTGGCTGGTGACCGACCTGTCGGCCTCGCCTGCGGCGGTCGCCGCCGTCCAGGCGGCCTCCCTGCTGCCCGTCTTCCTGCTCGCCATGCCGGCAGGCGTCCTGTCCGACATTCTCGATAAACGGCGGTTCCTGATCGCCATCCAGGCGGGGCTCGCGTGTGTGAGTCTGGCCCTGATGGCCTTGTCCTATACCGGACTGATGAGCGTTGCCTCCCTGATCGGCCTCACCTTTCTCGGCGGCATCGGCGCGGCGCTGATGATGCCGACCTGGCAATCCATCGTGCCCGAACTGGTGGCGCGCGCGGACTTGAAGAGCGCGGTGGCCCTGAACTCGCTTGGCATCAATGTGGCGCGGGCGATCGGACCGGCGGCCGGCGGGCTCCTGCTCGCCTCGCTCGGGGCGGCGGTGACCTATAGCGCGGACGTGGCGAGCTACCTCGTGGTGATCGCCGCCTTGCTCTGGTGGCGGCGGCCCCCGCGCCAGGAGAGCGAACTCGACGAGCGGTTTGCCGGGGCCTTCCGGGCGGGCCTGCGCTATGCGCGGTCGAGCCGCGAACTGCATGTGGTGCTGGTGCGGGCGGTTTTCTTCTTTGCCTTCGCCAGCGCGGTCTGGGCACTGCTGCCCCTGGTGGCGCGCGATCTTCTGAAGGGGGATGCGGCTTATTATGGGCTTCTGCTGGGCGCCATCGGGCTTGGCGCCATCGGCGGCGCCGTCGCTCTGCCCCGTCTGAGGGCGCGCTTCGGCGCCGACGCTTTGGTGCTTCTGGCGGCTTTGGTGACGGCGGGCGCGACCATCGCCCTTGCCTTCGCCCCACCCCGCTTGCTCGCTCTGGTCATCCTGCTGGCGGTCGGCGCCGCGTGGATTTCGGCGCTGACCATCCTCAATGCCACGGCTCAGGCGATCCTGCCCAATTGGGTGCGCGGACGGGCGCTCGCCGTCTATCTGACAGTATTCAATGGCGCCATGGCCGGGGGCAGCGTCGCCTGGGGACTGGTGGCGCAAGCCTGGGGCCTGTCGCTCGCCCTGATCCTCTCGGCCTGCGGCCTCGCGGCGGCGGCGCTGCTGCTGCATCGGCTGCGCCTGCCTTCGGGGGAGGCGGACCTCACGCCCTCCCTGCATTGGCCAGAGCCGGCCCTGGCCGAGCCGGTGGACACCGACCGTGGCCCGGTGCTCATCCTCATTGAATACCGGATCGCACGGGCCGATCGCCCGGCCTTCCTCGCGGCGCTCCGGCACCTGTCGGGCGCACGGCGGCGGGACGGCGCCTATTTGTGGGGCGTGACCGAGGATGCGGCCGATCCCGATGTTCTGGTGGAATGGTTCATGGTGGAATCCTGGGCGGAGCATCTGCGTCAGCACCGGCGCGTGTCGAACGCCGATGCGGATGTCCAAAGGGCCGCACGGGCCTTCCACGTCGGGGACCAGCCGCCCGTGGTGCGCCATCTGCTGGCGCTCGACCCACCCGCATCAATCCCGCACGAGGCCAATCCGCGACGGCGAGAGTGAGACGGTGCTGGCCTCTCCGGGCTACGAGGAGAGACATTCAGTCGGCGAGGCCGATCCCCGTTCCTCGCGGCATGGCTTTCGATCGCCGATGCCCGAGAGGACCGGGCAAGCGCCGCACGCGCTTCGCGCCGCGCATGAACAGCTCGAACCGCTCCGCGCGCGTGAGAAGGCGGCCTCTTCTATGCTGCTCTTCCGCGAGCAGGCGCAGGCAATTCTCGACGATGATGACGGCTCCGTCGATGATGAGTCTTCGCGCCATCCTTGGCCTCCACCGTGTCCATGCAGATCTCGCCGAGGCCCGTGGAGATGGCCCCCATGGCGGTCTCCGCGCCGGCCGGAAGCTGGTCCTTCGCCTGCTGGATGCGCTCGTTCACGAGCTGCGGGCGAAGTCGATCCCGGACGCTCCGGCGGAGGGAGGGGTCTTTGAGTTCACCCTTGCAGAGGCCGTTCTTCGTCTGGGCGAGAGCGTTGTCGTAGCCGTCCCCACACTCCCGACCGAGGGCTCGATAATCTCATCGAACGAAGCTACCGCTCGCTGACATTTTCCACCGCGAATGGTTCAAACGTCGCCGCGCCTGAGATCGCGGCGCATGGGGCGGCGTCGCCCGCCTGGACCCTTGTGGGAAACCGGCGAAGGCGACTGGAAATCGCGGGATATCCGGCGATCTTCAGGACAGGTGGTACATATCGTGCTCCGACCGGCGGACGTGTCTTCCGCCGGCCGCCCAGGAAGGTGCCGGCGGTTCAGTCCGCGGTCTGAGGGCCGCCCGCGGCCCTGTCTTTTTCCTACCAATTGACCCGCAGCGCGCCGGTGGCGCCGAAGGTGGAATAACCGTCGCCCA
>JBFMAV010000064.1:0-26019 GCA_040755535.1 Pseudomonadota bacterium
CGTTCGCGTTCAGGGACCCCGGCTTGACGCGGCGGGCGACGTGAGGGAAGAGGAAGGCACGGGGCGGGGATCGCCACCGGCACATAGCGCGCCGGTCACGTCCTCGACCCTTTCGCCTGCTTCCCCGCGGACGCAGGCGCGCCGGCTTAGCACAGCGGTAGTGCAGCGGTTTTGTAAACCGAAGGTCGGGGGTTCGATCCCCTCAGCCGGCACCATCTTCCCCAGCTCGCGCTAGATCCGGATTCGATCAGGCTGAATCAGCCGGATCGGTGAATCCGTCTCCAATTAATTGATAGAGCACGTTCCGCCTCGCCCTCTGCGGGCGGATCACCTCATAGCGGAGAGCAAGGCCGTGCCCAGGGTACGCGGATCATAGGGCTTCAGCAGTTCGATGGCGTCGCTCAGGAGAGGATCGCCCCGCTCCGCCGGCAGCATGCGCCGGCCCGAGGCGAACACCACGCGCACCTGCGGCCGGCGCCGACGCACCTCCAGCGCCAGGTCAATTCCCGACATGCCGGGCAGGCCCATATCGGCCAGCAGCACATCCACCTCATCGCTCTCCAGCAGCGCCAGCGCCTCCACGCCGTCCGCCGCCTCGGTCACGCTGTGGTCCATGTCGCGGAGCATCTGGGCCGTGGCGAAGCGCACCAGTTCGTCATCCTCGACAAGAAGAATGCGCAACGCCGGCCCCTCGGCCCCCTCGGGATCGGTGGCCGCGACCACAGGCGCGCTGCGCGGCGCGGTCTTGGACGGGATGGAGAGATCGCGTTGCTTCTGGTTGCGCAGCACATGGCGCAGCTTCCGCGCCAGCGCCTCGCGGGTATAGGGCTTGCTCAAAAGCTCGATGCCCTGGTCGAGCCGCCCGCCGTGGACGATGGCGTTGTCGGTGTAGCCGGAGGTGAACAGCACCGCGATGTCGGGCAGGCGTTCGCGCGCCTTGCGGGCAAGCTCCGGGCTGCGCAGCGCGCCCGGCATGACGACGTCGGTGAACAGCAGGTCGATCGGAACGCCGCTCTCGATGATGGCGAGCGCGCTCTGCGCATCCTTCGCCTTGAGCACGGCATAGCCGAGGTCCTGGAGCAGATCGACCACCGTGGCCCGCACCTGCTCGTCGTCCTCCACCACCAGAACGGTCTCGCTGCCGCCCGAAATGGGGCCGGCATCCACCTCGGTCGCCACGTCCTCCGCCTCGATCACGCGCGGCAGATACAGGCGGATCGTGGTGCCGTGCCCCGGCTCGCTGTAGATCTTGATATGGCCTTCGGACTGTTTCACGAAACCATAGACCATGGAGAGCCCGAGGCCCGTGCCCTGCCCTTCCGGCTTGGTGGTGAAGAAGGGCTCGAAGACGTGCTCCATCACCTCCGCCGTCATGCCGCAGCCGGTATCGGTGACCGCCAGCATCACATATTGCCCGGCCTTCACATCGGGATGGAGCGCGGCATAGGCATCGTCGAGGAGGGCATTGCCGGCTTCGATGGTCAGTTTGCCATGCCCCGACATGGCGTCGCGCGCGTTGATCGCGAGATTGAGGAGCGCATTCTCCACCTGGTTCGGGTCCACCAGGCTGTTCCAGAGCCCGCCCGATATCACCGTCTCGATCTCGATCCCGTCGCCAAGCGCGCGCCGGATGAGATCATCAAGGCCCCGCACGAAGCGACCCAGATTGACCACCTTGGGCGCCAGCGGCTGGCGCCGTCCGAAGGCGAGGAGCTGGGAGGCGAGCTTGGAGCCGCGCGCCACCCCGGCCAGCGCGTTGCGCAGCCGCTGCTCCGCCCGCTCGCTGCCGGCCACGTCATTGGTCAGCAATTGAAGGTTGCCGCCGATCACCTGGAGCAGATTGTTGAAGTCGTGCGCCACGCCGCCCGTCAGCTTGCCCACGGCCTCCATCTTCTGCGCATGAAGCAGCACCTGTTCCATGCGCTCGCGCTCGGCGGCCTGGGTCCGCAATTGCTCGGCCGCATCTTCCAGTTCGGCCGTGCGCTCCAACACCTTGGCTTCGAGGGTCTGGTTCAGCTGAACCAGAAGGTCTTCGCTCTCGCGCAGCGCGGCTTCGGTGCGCCGGCGCTCCTCCACCTCGCGCTGCGCGGCCTGGAACAGGCGCGCATTGTCGATGGCGATGGCGGCCTGCGCCGCGATCCCCGCCACGAGCCGCTCGGCGCGTTCGGTGAAGATTTCCGGCTCGGGGTGCCCGAGGAACAGGGCACCGAGCACCTCCCCCGAGCGGGAGACGACCGGCATGGTGAGATAGGAGCGCACCGGAAGATGGCCCTCGGGCATGCCGAAAAACGGCCCGCTCCTGCCATAGCGGGGATCGGTGCGGACATCGTCGCAGCGCACCGAGCCCACGCCGTCGAACGTCGGGGCGAACAGCTCGGTCTTGCGGGGCATGGGGAAGCCCGCAAAGGCGTCGCGCGGCGCGCCGGAGAGGGTATAGAGCATGTAGCTCTCACCATCCAGGTCCGTGACATTGTAGAAGAAGGCGCCATGCGCGGCCCCCGAGAGGCGGGTCGCGGCATCCGTCACCGCCTGCACGGCACGGGACAGATCCAATTCGCCTGCGAGCGCAATGCCGACCCGGTTGAGGGTTTCCAGCGTGGACGCTTCCTCGCGCAGCGCATGGGTCATGGCCCGGCGCACGCGCGCGGTGGCCAGGACGCCATCGACGCGCGCCACCAGTTCGCGGGCCGAGAACGGCTTCACGAGATAATCGTCGGCCCCGGCCGCGATGCCTTCCACGCTCGCCTCTTCGCCGGCCCGCGCCGACAGGACCACGATCGGCAGATCCCGCAAGTCGTCATCCTCGCGGATGGCGCGGATCAGGCCGAACCCGTCGAGGCGCGGCATCATGATGTCGGTGACCAGCAGGTCCGGGCGATGACGGCGGATGGCGGCCAGAGCGGCCTCCCCGTCCGAAACCACTTCGCAGAGATGCCCATCGAGAAGACGGGAAAGGTAGTCGCGCATGTCGGGATTGTCGTCGGCAACGACGATGCGTGCGGGCGTCGCGATCCCGGAGCGACCATCCGTGGGCGCCTCGGCGGTGAAGGCGGCGACGCCATCGTCCGCGTCCGGCAGCCACCGCAGCGCCTCGTCCACGAACACCTGGGCGCGGTTGCTGGCGGCCGCCTCGGTGCGCGCCTGAAGCTGAGCGGCCGCGTCGGCGAACCGCAGCGGCAGGATCACGGTGAAGCGGGTGCCGCGCCCCTCCTCGCTCTGCACCGCGACGGTGCCGCCATGCAGATTGACGAGTTCCTGCACTAAGGCGAGTCCGATGCCGCTGCCCTCGAAGCTGCGCCCTCGCGCGCCCTCGATCCGGCGGAAGCGTTCGAACAGATGGGGAAGCTCGGCGGCGGGAATGCCGGCGCCGGTATCGCGCACCTCCAGTTCGAGGCTGTGGTCTCGGGCGCGCAGGCTCACCCGGATCTCGCCTTCGAACGTGAATTTGAAGGCGTTGGAGAGCAGATTGAGGACGATCTTCTCCCACATTTCCCGGTCGACGAGGACGGGGGCCGGCAGCGGCGGACACTCCACCTTCAGATCCAGGCCGGCCTTCTCGGTGGCCGAGCGGAAATTGCTGGCGAGTTCCGCCGTCAGGGCCGCGAGATCCGTGGGCTCCAGATTGGCCTTGGTGCGGCCCGCCTCGATGCGCGAAAAGTCGAGCAGCGCATTCACCAGCTTCAGCAGGCGCATGGCATTGCGATGGGCAACGCTCGCCCGTTCCTGCTGTGCCTGCGGCAAGGACTGGGCTTCGCCGAGCATATCTTCCAGCGGGCCGAGCATCAGCGTCAGCGGGGTGCGGAATTCGTGGCTGATGTTCGAGAAGAAGATGGTCTTGGCCCGGTCCAGCTCCGCCAGCGCCTCGGCCCGGTGGCGTTCCTGCTCATAGGCGTCGGCATTGGCGATGGCGGCGGCGATCTGGCCCGCCGCGAGTTCCAGAAAACCGCGATAGGGCGCGTCGAACAGGCGGTAGCGGTTGAGCCCCACAGCAAGAAGCCCGGTCCGTCCCGTCTCGCCGGAAGCATGGATCGGCAGCAGCGCCATTTCCACGGGCGGCGCGCGCCACGCGCCGCTCGGCAAGTCCTGTCCGCCGGTCGGCTCATCGCCGAGTGTGAGGATGCAGGGTTCGTGGGCCTTCAGGATCTGGGCGACCGGCCAGTGCGTGCGCTCGACCTCGATGCTCCGAGGAGCCGCTGCATGGCCCGGTGCGATGCCCGATGCCCCCATAAGGCTCAGCGTGGAGAGCGCGGGGTCCGCCATGTAGATCAGGGCGAAGGGCAGATCGTGGAGATTGGTGGACAGCGCCGCAACGGCTTGCCGGCAGGCGTCCTGCCAGGATCGGCCATTGGCGGTTCGCGCGGCCAGTTCGCGCAGCAGGGTCAGTTGGCGCTCGCCGATCACGCGCTGCGTGTCGTCGGTATTGGCGCAGATGATTCCTCCGGGACTGCCGTCATCATCGGGGATGGGGCTGTAGGAGAAGGTGTAGTAGGTCTCCTCGGGATAGCCGTTGCGCTCCATGATGAGGAGCTGCTCCTCGACATAGGTGCCTTCGACCCCTTCCATGGCTGTGGCCAGCATGGGGCCGATGTCCGACCAGATTTCCCGCCAGACTTCCGAGGTGGGCCGCGCGATCGCCCAAGGGTGCTTGCCGCCGATGATCGACTTGTAGGCATCGTTGTAGAAGAAGATCAGCTCCGGCCCCCAACCGATCCAGATCGGCTGGCGGGACGTCAGCATGATGCGGATCGCCGTCTTCAGCGCCTGCGGCCAGTGCTCCGGGGGCCCGAGCGGCGAGTCGGACCAGGCGAACGCGCGCAACAGGGCGCCCATTTCGCCGCCCCCTGCTAGAAAATTCACCGGCGCAGTGGGCGCGTTACCTGTCACTCGGGCGCTGGCATCGGTCATTTTGGGGGCCGATAAGTTTCTGTCATTAGAACCCGTAACTTAGTTCGAAAAATTAATCTATATCGCTGAGCGGGATAGGCCGCATATATTTCAGTGATCGCAGTTTTCAACTTTAATACGCGCGGAGGCTGAGCGTGGAGATGCACGCGGCGCGCAAGAAGGGACGCGGGGATAGGGCTCACGCGATGTTGGATATCCGCGCTGGCCGACAGGCCCTCCCCCGGACACCGGTCGCGATGCCGCCCGCCAGTACATCCGTGGTCGGAGCCGCGCATCACGCCGGTTCGGGTGCTGAACGTCCCCATCGTGAATAGGTTCCGCGCCGCGCGCAAAAATGCGAACCCAGCCCCTGCCGCACGCGAGCGGACAAGGTCAAAATTCAGGAGACACCTGCGTCGGCGCATCCGCGTGAGGAACGGAATTAGGGCGTTGGGTCCGCCGTCCCGAGCTCCACATTGGGGACTCGGATGCTACACACCACCCCGGACGGCTCGAACCGGATGTCCGCGCCGCCATCGGAATAAGCGAGGCTCTTGGTGATCACCGTGCGGCCGAAGCCCAAGCGGGTGGGCGGCAGCACCGGCGGCCCGCCGCTCTCGGTCCACACGATCTCCAATGTCCGCCCTCCGGCCGATGGGCGGCCCTCGATCCGGATACGACCTTCCTGCACCGAGAGGGCGCCGTATTTCACGGCATTGGTGACGAGTTCGTGGAACACCAGACCGAGCGCGACCGCGGCTTGAGGCGCCACGGTCACCTTCAATCCGCTGATATCCAGGCGTCCCGCATCACGGCTGACATAGGGGGCCAGTTCAGCGATCACCACGTCCTCGATGGACAGTCCGCTCCACGCCTTCCCGGCCAACAGGGTGTGGGTTGCCGCCAGCGCCTCGATGCGCCCTACGAAGGCGCGTTGGAAATCCTCCACCGTCTTGGCGTTGTAGCCGGTGAGGGTGGAGATGGAGAGAACCAGGGCGAGGGTGTTGCGGACCCGATGGTCCAATTCGCCCATCAGCAATTGCTGCTGGCGCTCGGCGGCCTTGCGCTCGGACAGGTCGATCAGGGTGACCACCACGCCCTTGCTCGACTCCCCGCCCATCACCAGCGGCGCGGCGCTGATCAGCACGTCCTTCACCTTCGGGGCATCCTTGAGCGCGGCCTCGACGCCGCGAACCGACTGCCCTTCCGCAGCCAGGGCCAGGAGGTCGGCGGCGCTGCGGAATGCGATGCCATCGGCAAACATGAGGGGGAAGGCCTCCTCGAAGCCGCGCCCCACCAGGGCCTGGTCGCGGATCTCTTCCGCCGCAGGATTGGCATGGGTGATCGTTCCCGCACCATCGCACACCACCATGGCCTCGTTGGCCGAGGCGATCACGGCGCGCGACGCCTTCTCGGCCGCCTCAGCAGCGGTGGCCCGTACCCGCTCGGTGAGATCGGTGAAGGTTATGGCCACACCTGAGGTCAACCCGAGGCGGAGCGGAGCGGCGGACGCCAGCAGATGGCGGTCCCGCCCTTCTCCGACCACGTGAATCTCGGCCGTGCACTGACCGGCAACCGCCGCCTCGGCGAGGGCGGCAAGGATCCGCCCGCTCTGCGCGTCGAGCGCCGCGAACAGGCCGCCGCTGTGAAGCTGCTCGGAGGAGCAATCGAGGATCTCGCACAAGGCCTTGTTGGCATAGAGAAGCTTCAGCGAGGCATCGAGTGCGGCCGCGCCCAGGGTCATCGCTTCCATGAAGGAGCGGTAGGAATCCCCGCCCTCAAGGGTGAAGACCTCGTCGCTCTGCGCGCGGCGAATGACAAGGGCGTCGATCTCCCCCTCGCGGATCGCGCGCAGCGTCTCTTCAGCCTCTTCCAGCCGGCGCCGCAGGTCTGTGTTGACGTCGGAGGTCATTCACTGTCGCCCATGCGCAAATGGACCAGGACTTTCTCCGAATCCGAAAGATCACCGATGATCTTGCGGATCGGCACAGGCAACTGGCGCACGAGGGTCGGGATGGCGACGATATTGTGTTCGCGCGCAAGATGGGGATGCTCGCGCAGGTCGATCACCTCGACAGCGTATTTCCCATTCAGGTGCGTTTCGCAGATCTGACGGAGATTCTTAATCGCCGCCAGGGATTTCGGCGTCTGGCCGGCAACGTAAAGAACGAGTTTAAGAGGGTCGCTGGACATGTTCCACTCTCTGGCGTCGAGCCCCCTAGGCGCGACGGCTTGCGATCATTGCATGAAGATCCGCTTCCGCCTGGGTCTGATATCTCAGTTCGGCATCCCGCAATTCGGTCAGCGCGAAGCCGTCCGCATCCACCTCGGCCTTCAAAATCTCGATCTGCGCCAAAGCCTTGCGGCGTCGCGCCTCGATTTCGCGCTCGCGCCGAAGCACATCCTGTCCGCGCAGAACCTCCTCGCGCCGCACCCGCGCCTCCTCGGCCCGGCGGGCGGACCCGGTGAGGGCGCCCCCTTCTCCGAGATAGGGCTTGAGCAGCCTGATGCCCTGCGCGTCCATCAGGAATTCCCGCACCTGGTTGGAATGGGCAATGCCGCGCGCCTTCAACAGATAGAGTTCGCGGTTGAATTCGCCATTCACCTCGCGGTTCAGAAGCAGGATCCAGGCATCCATGAGGGAAGACAGACCGGAATCCGTCTCCAGTGCCCCCTGAAGGTGGGCCAGATGCGAGAAGATGCCGGTGATCCCCTTCGCCTTCAGATGATCCACGATCCGCAAGAGCATCGCCTGGACTTCCGTCAGTTCCCCGGACGTCGCAAATGCCGAGATGGGGTCGATGACGACCAGCGATGGCTCAAACCGGATGATCTCCCGCAGCATCACCGCAAGGTGCATTTCCAGGCTGTAGAAGGTGGGGCGGTTCGCCACGTGGCGCAGCAGCCCCGCGTCGAGCCACTGCTGCAAATCCAAACCGATGGAGCGCATGTTGCGCACCATTTGCGCTGAGGATTCCTCGAAGGAAAAATAGATCGCCCGCTCGCCGGACGCGCAGGCGGCGTTCACGAAACTGGCCGCCAGTGAGGACTTGCCGGAGCCAGCCACCCCGCTCAACAGGATCGAGGTTCCCCGGTGGAACCCCTGTCCCTCCAACATCGCATCCAAATCCTGCACGCCGGTCGAGACGCGCTCCTCATGCACCAGGTGATGAAGGCCGAGGGCGGACACGGGAAGCACGCTGAACCCGTCCTCGTCGATGAGGAAGGGATACTCGTTGGTGCCGTGGGACGTGCCGCGATATTTCACGATTCTGAGGCGGCGCGTGGAAATCTGGTTGTGGACGCGGTGGTCCAGCAGGACCACACAATCCGACACATATTCCTCCAGACCCTGCCGAGTCAGGGGACCGTCGCCCCGCTCTCCCGTGATGACGGTGGTGACGCCCTTCGCCTTGAGCCAATCAAACAGCCGGCGGATTTCCGCGCGCAGGATGGCCGGATTGGAAAAGGCGGAAAACAAGCTCTCGATGGTGTCCAGCACCACGCGCTGGGCACCAATCTCGTCAATGGCCAGTTCCAGGCGCAGGAACAGTGCGTCGAGATCATAATCGCCGATTTCGGCGACTTCGGAGGGGTCGACCTGGATGTGCTCGATGGTGATCTTTTTCGCCGCCACCAGATCATCAAGCGCGAAGCCGAGCGATGCCACGTTCGAGATGATATCGACGGGGCGCTCTTCGAAGGTCACGAAGACGCCGGGCTCGTCGAAATCGCGCGCGCCGTGGATGAGGAATGTGGAGGCGAATAGCGTCTTGCCGCAGCCGGCGGTGCCGCAGATCAGGCTGGGCCGCCCCTTCGGCAGACCGCCGAGCGTCAAATCGTCAAAGCCATCAATCCCCGTCCGGGACTTCTGGAGACCTGGAGCATCGCTCATCGTGAATCCTGTGACGCTGGCGACTTCCTCGTAACCTATCCCGATGGAAATGCAATAAAGATCACTTTATTGCAAAGCTTAAGATTGCAAGATACAAAAACGTATATTTCATTCTTACATGATTTTCCAATAACGGCGAACAGAATAAATATGATTATTATCTCATAAAGAATATATATCCGCCCATGATCGCGACGCCATCAGCCAGAAGCGAAAACAACCCGCGCGATAAGGAGGACGCCCACCGCGCAGGCGCGGCGGATCGCCGGGGCGCTCAGGCGCCTGTTTCCGGCCTGTCCTCCATCAATACCGCGACGGGGAGGAGGTGGAGAAGGTCGGAAAGGTCGATCCCATCCGCACCGGCATCGCACACGCGCCCGCTCAGAACGTCGCGCCAGCGCCCGCCGGCGCCGTCCGGGACGGGCAAGTGGCACCCTTCCAGGGCGGCGCCCGCGCCGCGCGTTGCCGACAGGGCGGCGACCGTGACCAAGGTCCGCCCTTCGCACCGGCGGGCAAAGGCGCAGATGCGATCCGCCTGCGCGCCCGTCGCCGTGAGCGGCTCATAGCCGCCGGAGCGGAACAGGCGCGGATCGCGCGCCCGAAGCTCCAGCAGCGCACGCGAAACATGAAGCTTGATGCGTCCGTCCCCCCACTGATCCAGCAGCATGGCGAGATGCTCCGCGCCCGCGCCCTCCTCTCCCAGCGCCGCCGCCCGCTCCGCATAGTCCACTGGCCGGCGATTGTCGGGATCGACCAGGCTGAAGTCCCAGAACTCCGACCCCTGGTAGAGGTCCGGGACGCCGGGCGCGGTCAACTTCAACACCGTCTGAATGAGGCTGTTATGCACCCCGAGCGGCGCGATCCGATCCAAATAGAGCGAAAAAGCTTCCAGGAAGGGGTTGGTGCGGGTTGCGTCCAGCGCATGGCGGATGAAGTCGAGGACGGCGTCCTCATAGGACATGTTCGGCGCGGCCCAGGTGGTGTGGACCTTCGCTTCGCGCATGGCCTTGGTCATGGCGCCCTCTACCCGCGCGCGGAAGTCGTCCATGCGGGAAAAGTCGCGGTCCGCGCCTGAGAATTCCGGCGGCCAGGCGCCGGCGAGCATCTGATAAAAGGCATATTCGTCATTGCGGTCAGGCGGGGTCTCTTCCGCCGTTCCGGCGCTCCGCGCCCGCAGCATGCGGCTCCAGATCCGCACCTGCTGGCCCCATTCGTCCGGCACTTCGGACACGGCGCACAAGCGCGCCCGCGCATCCTCCCCGCGCTTTGTGTCGTGGGTGGAGGTCGCCAGCATGGCGGCGGGACTGCGCTTCGCGCGCTGCGCATTGGCATGGTGAAAGGCCGACAGGCTCACGCTGAACTGCTCGGGGCGTCCACCCACCTCGTTCAGCGCCAGCATGCGATTGAACCGGTACAGGGCGGTGTCCTCCAACCCCTTCGCCATGACCGGCCCGCTATATTGCTGGGCCCGCATGGCCACGCCGACCACTTCCACCCGGCTGAAGCCGCCGCGCGGCGTGGCGGCGAGGTCGCAGGTCAGCAGGCCGTGGAGAAAGTCGAACACGCTCGGATCGAGATCGGCTCCGTTGCGGCGCGCCTTCGCGACCGCCCAGTCGATGTCGCGCCGGTCGGCATCGGTGGGCGGATCGCGGCCGTCCACATAGGTTCGGTAGACCGGAAAGACGGCGATGATCTCCTTCAGCGCCGCCTGAATCACATTCTTGGTGAAGTCTGTGGTGAGGGGATTGGACCGGGCGACGCGCGCCGCCTCGCGGGCGAGCACGTCCAGTTCGCTCGCCATTTCATGGTCCATGATCCGCATGCGGCATTCGCGGACGATATCGGAAAAATCGGTGCGGGCGCCGGTGAAGTCCACATAGAATTCGCTGAGCGGCACCTCCCCGGCCGGATCGATGAGAAGGCCGGTGAGGAGGTTGGCGAACTCGTAGCCCGTGGTCCCGTCCACGTCCCAGTCCTCCCGCAGGTTTTCATGGGGCGCGAGGATCTTTTCGACCAGGAGATAGAAGGGGCGCGGCGCTTTCTCCCGCAGGCGCAGGCAATAGCCCTTGGGATCGAGCAGGCCGTCCACATGGTCGAGCCGGATGCCGTCCAGGATGCCCCGGGCGAGCAGGTCGAAGACCAGGCCATGGGCATGGTCGAACAGCGCGGGCAATTCCATCCGCACGCCGGCCAGATCATTGATGTTGAAGAAGCGACGGTAATTGATGTCGTCGGCAGCCACGCGAAAATGCGCCGCGCGCCAATACTGCTCCTGGATCAGCGCATCGAGACGCGCCCAGCTCTGCAGGTCTCCCGGCTCTCCCTCGAACCGGGCGAGCGCGGCCTGAAGGGCGTCCGCGACGTCCGCATTCTCGGCGACCGCGCGGGCGAGCTCCGCCTTCATCTCCAGCGCGGCGCGCGGCACCTGCGGCCGCCAGCGCGCGAGATGCGCGAAGGCGTCGCCCATCCGCTCCAGTTCGGGATGGGCATTGCCCAGCACGCGGGCGTAATGAACCGGGGTGATGGGCAGCTTGTGGGTGTCGTAGGCCCATACGGCGAGGGTGCCGGACGGCGTGTCGAACTTCAGCCGCAGCGCGCCCGCGCGCAACTCCGCGCCATATTGGTCGCCGAGAAAGGGCACGAGGATCTTGCCCTTCAGATGAGGACGGTCCGGCGCCCAATCGATGTCGAACCACCCGGCGAATTCGGAATCCTGTCCCCATTCCAGCACATCCAGCCACCAGGGATTGTCCGCGCCGCCCACCCCCATGTGGTTGGGCACGAAGTCAAGGATCTGACCGAGGCCCTCCGCGCGAAACGCGTCGCACATGCGTTGGAAAGCGCGGGCATCGCCCAGTTCCGGATTAAGCGCGGTGTGGCTGATGATGTCGTAGCCATGGGTGCTGCCGGGACGAGCCATGAGGTAGGGGGAACAATAGACATGGCTCACCCCGAGCCGCGCGAGATAGGGCGCGAGATCGGCGGCCTGGTCGAAACCGAAGTCGCGGTTGAGCTGCAAGCGATAGGTGGCGCGGGGAACGGGCCGGCTGTCCGTCACATCCACGAGTGATCCGCCAGCCATTAGTCCATCTCCTCGGTCAAAATCCAGGCCACGCTCCAGGGGGCGAGCCCCGCCCCCTCACGCGCGCCTTCCAGAAAAATGAGACGCCCTTGCGGGAGGCCCGCCTGCGGCTCCGGCTCTGCCTTCAGGTTCGCCACAAGGGTCAGGGCGCGATGATCCGCAAGGCGCCAAACCACGCGCACCGCCCGGTCGCCGAGAACCTGATGGCGGGACGAATGGCCGGCAATTCCCGCGATCAGCGGGATGATCTCGGCATGGCGCAGCGCGAGCACGCGGCGATACCATGCGTGCCACTGCGCGTGTTCGCCCTTTGCGGCCTCATTCCAGTCGAGCGTGGCGGACTGGAAGGTCTCAAGGGCTGTAGGATCGGGAATACGTTCGCGCTGGGTGGGGTCCTGGAATTCCGGGAACCGCGCGAATTCCGCGCGCCGGCCGGTTCGAACCGCGTCCGCCAGATCGGAACCGAAATCGCAGAAGAAGGGGAAAGGCTGCGCCGCACCCCATTCCTCGCCCATGAACAGCATGGGGATCTGCGGCGCGAGCAGATAGATGGCGGCGATGGCGCGCACGGCGGACGCCGGGGCGAACGCGGTGATGCGATCGCCGAAGGCGCGGTTGCCCACCTGGTCGTGGTTCTGGATGAAAGAGACGAACGCACTGGGAGGAAGATGGGCGCTCGGTTCGCCCCGCGCGCTGCCCCGATAGGGCATCACTTCGCCCTGGAAGGCGAAGCCCTCTGCCAAGGCGCGGGCGAGCAGGCCGGTGTCTCCGGCATAGTCGGCGTAATAGCCCGCGCTCTCCCCGCTCGCGGCCACGTGCAGCACATGATGCACATCGTCCGCCCATTGGGCCGTGAAGCGGCGCACACGCCCCGCCCCGTCGCGGTCGAGCCGCGCGGCTTCATTCTCTTCATTCTCCAGGATGAGATGGACGGGACGTCCTTCACCCGCCGCGCGCGCCGCCTCGGCAATGTCGTCCAGGATATGGGTCGCGCTGTCGTCCGCGATGGCGTGGACGGCATCGAGACGCAGCCCGTCGAGCTGAAACTCCCTGATCCAATAGGCGGCATTCTCCACGACAAAGTTGCGGATTCCGCTGGCGCCCGTGCCGTCGAAATTCACCGCCGCGCCCCAGGGGGTCGTGTGGGCCGCGTTGAAGACGGGCGTGTAGAGCGGGAGATAATTCCCGTCCGGCCCGAAATGATTATAGACCACATCGAGCAGCATGCTGATGCCGCGCGCATGGGCGGCATCCACGAAGGCCTTCATGTCTTCGGGCCGCCCATAGCTGGAGTCGGGCGCGAAGGGCAGGACGCCGTCATATCCCCAGTTCCGCGCGCCGGGAAAATCGGCGACCGGCATCAGCTCGATCCCGGTCACGCCGAGATCCCGCAGATGGTCCAGGCGTTCGATCGCAGCACGGAATGTCCCTTCGGGCGTAAAGGCCCCGACATGAAGCTCATAGAGCACCATGTCCTCCCACGGCCGCCCGGCCCAATCCGCACAGGCCCAGGCATAGGCGCGCGGATCGATGACCTCGCTCGGCCCATGGACGTCGTCGGGCTGAAAGCGGGAGGCGGGGTCGGGCACCTCCATGCCGTCCGGTAACATGAACCGATACCGCGTGCCTGCGGCGGCGCCCGGCACAGATATCTCGTGCCACCCGTCCGGCGCGGCGCTCATGGTGAGCGGCCCCGCGCCTTCGAGCTTCAGGCTGACCCGATCATGCAAAGGTGCCCAAAGGCGGAAACGCACGCCGTCCGCTGTCATGTCCGTGCCGAACGGCATGGCATGAACGCGGTGCCCTCCATCGTCTCCATGGGGGGCGACGAACGTGCCGGGTGTCGGGGGTGCGGACGCGAAATGTGCCATGGTCAAGCCGTTCACGCCTGTTGAGCCGCGGCGGGACGCTGCGTCCCGCGCCTGCCGGCGGCGGAACGCGGGCGCCGTGCCACGCGCGGGAGGGGGAAAATGGGGTCAGGTCCGGTCGCCATCCGAGCCGCTTCGAGGGGCCGTGGCCCTGCCGATGCATAAGGGAATGCAGAGGCAGAACGCCTGGATCTGCGGATGGTTCATTTTTCTGCGCAGCTTTGCGCCGGGCGGTGGCGCAAGGGTGCGCGGCCTTGACACGATTCATTCGTACAGAAACAATCTTCGGAAAGCTGCGGCATGACCGTGGCCCACCGCGATTTCAGTCGCGCCGCCAGAACAACCAGAGGGGCGGGTATGAACGGCAGGACAAGCGCGCGCGCCTCGGCGGGCGCCATCGGGGACGTGCATCCGTGACCGGGCCGCGCCCGTGCGCGCCGGTGGCCCTGACGGTCAACGGAACGGTCCACAGCGTCGCCTTGCCGGGCGAAACGCCCCTCCTCTATGTGCTGCGCAACGACCTCGCCCTGAACGGGCCGAAATTCGGCTGCGGCCTCGGCGAGTGCGGGGCCTGCACCGTGTTGATGGATGGCCGCGCCGCCCGCTCCTGCGTGACGCGGCTCGCCACCGCGCAGGGCCGCGACATCGTCACGCTGGAGGGGCTGGGACGCCTGGAGGCGCCCCATCCCGTTCAGGCCGCCTTCATCGCCGAGCAGGCGGCGCAATGCGGCTATTGCCTCAACGGCATGATCATGGGCACCGTTGCTTTCCTCGCCCGCAATCCCGCGCCTACCGAGGATGAGGCGCGCACCGCCTTGCGCCATTATCTGTGCCGCTGCGGCACCCATGTTGAGATTCTGAGGGCCGTGATGCGCGCCGCCGCCGCGATCCGGAGCGGTGCCCCCACATGAGCGCGCCCTTTCCCACCGAGCCGCGTCCCGACCGCGACGCGCTTCTGGCGCGTGAGGGCCATCTGGCGGTGCTGCGCCCGGCGCAGAATGTGACGGGCCTCATCCCCAGCGCGCCGCCTCACCCCGGCGCGCTGGATCTGTTCCTGTACCTCGACGACGAGGGGCGGGTGCTGGCCTTCAATGGGCACGTGGACCTCGGCACGGGCATCCGCACCGCCCTGGCGCAGATCGTGGCGGAGGAACTGGATGTCCCCTTCGCGGCCGTGACCATGGTGCTCGGCCATACCGGCACGGCCCCCAACCAGGGCGCCACCATCGCCAGCGACACCATACAGGTCTCCGCCATCCCCCTGCGGCGGGCCGCCGCCCAGGCGCGCCATCATCTTCTCGCGCTGGCTGCCGAAGTTCTGGGCCGGCCGGCCGACGCGCTCACTGTCACGGACGGCGTCGTGCATGCGCGCTCGGGCGCCAACGAGAGTGTCTCCTACGCCACGCTGCTCAGGGGACGTCGCGATCGACTTCTGCTCGCGCAAGAGGTTCCGCTGAAGCCGTCCTCAGAGCATCGCATCGTCGGCCAGCGCATGGCGCGCGTGGACATTCCCGCCAAGGCCACGGGTCAGTTCGTCTATGTGCATGACGTGCGCGTGCCCGGCATGGTGCATGGCCGGGTGGTGCGCCCGCCCTATGCGGGCGTCGATGCGGGCGACTTCATCGGCAAGAGCCTGATCCGCGTCGAGGAAGCCTCCATCGCGCAAATCCCCGGCATTCTCGCCGTGGTGACCCAGGGCGATTTCATCGGCATCGTGGCGGAGCGGGAGGAGCAGGCGGCGGAAGCCGCGCGCGTGCTTCGCGTCCATTGGAAGCCCACCCCACCCCTGCCGGATCTCGGCGATGTGGCGCAGGCGCTGCGCGCCAATCCCAGCACCGCGCGCACCCTGCTGGAGCGCGGCGACGTGGACGCCGCCCGCGCCGGTGCGGCGGTGAAGATGGACCGAACCTATGTCTGGCCCTACCAGATGCATGCGTCCATCGGCCCCTCCTGCGCGGTGGCGGACGTGCGGGTGGACGGCGCCACCGTCTGGGCGGGCACGCAAAATCCCTATCCGCTGCGCGCCGACATCGCCCGGCTCATCGGCCTGCCGGAAGAGGCCATCGAGATCATCCGGCACGAGGCCGCCGGCTGTTACGGGCGCAATTGCGCGGACGATGTGGCGGCTGACGCCGCCATTCTCTCGCGCGCCGTGGGACGCCCCGTGCGGGTCCAGCTGACACGTGAGCAGGAACATGCCTGGGAGCCGAAGGGCGCCGCGCAGCTCATGGAGATCCGGGGCGGCATGCGGGCGGACGGCACGCCGGCTGCCTATGACTTTTCCACCCGCTATCCCTCGAACGCGGCCACCACCCTCGCCCTGCTGCTCACGGGGCGCGTGCCGGCGGACAATCCCGTGTTCGAGATGGGGGACCGCACCGCCATCCCGCCCTATGCCTATGACCAGATCCGCGTAGTGGCGCATGACATGGCGCCCATCGTGCGCGCCGCATGGCTGCGCGGCGTCTCCGCGCTGCCGAACTCTTTCGCCCATGAAAGCTATATCGACGAACTGGCCACACAGGCCGGCGTCGACCCCGTCGAATATCGGCTGCGCCATCTGCATGATCCCCGCGCCACCGACCTCGTGAAGGAGGTTGCCGCCCGCGCGGGCTGGGAGCCGCGCACGCAGGCGCGGCGCCAAGTGGTCGAGGGCGATGTGGTGCGCGGCCAGGGCTTTGCCTACGCGCTTTATGTCCACTCCAAATTCCCCGGCTATGGCGCCGCGTGGTCGGCGTGGGTGGCGGAGGTGGAGGTCAACACGACGACCGGCGACGTTGCCGTGAAGCGCGTGGTGGTCGGTCAGGATTCCGGCCTGATGATCAATCCCGCCGGGATCGAGCACCAGATCCACGGCAATGTCATCCAGTCCACGAGCCGCGCGCTGAAGGAAGAGGTGAGCTTCACGGACACCGCGGTCGCGAGCCGCGAATGGGGTGCCTATCCCATTCTCACCTTCCCCGAAGTGCCGGTCATCAATGTGGTGCTGATGCCACGCCCGGACGACCCGCCGCTGGGAAGTGGGGAATCCGCCTCAGTGCCGAGCGCGGCGGCGATCGCGAACGCCATTTATGACGCCACCGGCGTGCGCTTCCGCGAACCGCCCTTCACCCCCGACAAGGTGCGCGCCGCGCTCGCCGGAGCACCGCCGCCGCGCCCCCAGAAGACCGCGCCGCCGCGTACAAAATCCTGGTTTGCCATGGCCGGCGCGGCCCTTGCCGGCGCGCTCGGCATGGCCGCGATCGCGCTGCCGCTGCGCTGCGGCATCGCCCCGATCACGCCGCCCGATCCCTCCAACTTCTCGGCGGACATGATCGCGCGCGGGCGCCAATTGGCGGCATTGGGAGATTGCGCGGTGTGCCATACCGCGCCGGGCGGGGTGGAGAATGCCGGCGGGCGGGCCATGGAAACCCCTTTCGGCACCGTCTATTCCACCAATCTCACGCCCGACCCCGAAACCGGCCTCGGCCGCTGGTCTTACGCGGCCTTCGAGCGGGCGATGCGCGAGGGAATTTCGCGCGACGGGCGCCACCTTTATCCCGCCTTCCCCTACACCGCCTTCACCAAGGCGAGCGACACCGACCTTCAGGCGCTCTACGCCTATCTGATGACGCAGCCGGCGGTTCATGCGCCGACGCCGCCCGCGCATATGGCCTTCCCCTTCAGCCTGCGCCCCCTCATGGCCGGCTGGAATGCGCTGTTCCTGAAGACGGGACCGGTGGAGGCGGACGCGGCGCAGTCGCCGCAATGGAATCGCGGACGCTACCTTGTGGAAGGGCTCGGCCATTGCGGCGCCTGCCACACGCCGCGCAATGCTCTGGGAGCGGAGAAGACGGGCCCATCCCACCTTGCGGGCGGCTGGGTGGACGGCTGGGAGGCGCCGGCCCTGACCGCGCTCTCCGCTGCGCCCATTCCCTGGAGCGAGGCGGAACTTTATTCCTATCTGCGCACCGGCTTTTCCCCTTTCCACGGCACGGCGGCAGGACCGATGGCGCCCGTGGTGCAGGAACTTGCCCATCTGCCGGATGCCGACATCCGCGCCATGGCCACCTATCTCGCCTCCTTCGCCGGTCCCGCGCCGGCCGATCCGGCAGAGGTCGCGGCGGAGCTACAGGCGAAGGCGGAGCAGGCGCAGCGGCCGATGGATACGCCGGGCGGCAAGCTTTATGCGGGCGCCTGCGCCGCCTGCCATGCGCAGGACGGGCCGACCCTGTTCGGCGTGCGGCCGGCATTGGCGCTCAATACCAATGTCCATGCGGCGCGACCCGACAACCTCATCCGGGTGATCCTGGACGGCATCCCCGCCCCGGCGGCGGTGGATCTTGGCGACATGCCGGCCTTCCGCGACAGCCTGAATGACGGGCAGGTGGCGGACCTCGTGCGCTATATCCGATCGACCTTCGCGCCTGGCGCGCCGCCATGGGAAGGGGTGGAGGCGACCATCGCTCGGCTTCGGGCGGCGCCAACAACCCACTGAGCTTGCTCGAGCGAACCCGCCTGCCCGCCGCGGCGGCAACGCTGCTCACATTATCCGCACACGCGCCCCGAGCCGACCGTTGACAGCCCTCATTTCGGCCCGCTATTTTTCATTTGTACACAAACAAAATAGCGCACCTGCCCGGAGCGGTTCCATGGCTTATGTCGTCACCGAAGGCTGCATCCGCTGCAAATATATGGACTGCGTCTCCGTCTGCCCGGTGGATTGCTTCTATGCCGGGGAGAACATGCTGGTGATCCACCCCGACGAATGCATCGATTGCGCGGTGTGCGAGCCCGAATGCCCCGCCGAGGCAATCCTCTCGGACACCGATCCCCGAGCCGTGGACTGGACCGCGCTTAATGCGCTCTATGCCGCCCAATGGCCCAACATCACGGAGAAGGGCGCGCCGCCCGCCGATGCCGATGCGTGGCGCGGCAAGCCGGACAAGCTTGCCCTGCTCTCGCCCGCCCCCGCCGCCTGACCTATTCCCGCCCGACCTGCCGAGGCTCCCATGAGCAAGATGATGGAAGAGCGCGTCCTCAGCGTTCATCACTGGACCGACCGCCTGTTCAGCTTCACCACCACGCGCGATCCCACCTTCCGCTTCCGCAATGGCGAGTTCACCATGATCGGCCTTCAGGTGGACGGGCGCCCGCTGTTGCGCGCCTATTCGGTGGTCAGTCCCAATTACCAGGACACGCTGGAATTCTTCTCCATCAAGGTGCCCGACGGGCCACTCACCTCTCGCCTCCAGAACATCCAGGTGGGCGACCCCATCATCATCGGCCGCAAGGCGACGGGAACGCTGGTCATCGACAATCTGCGCGCGGGGCGGAACCTCTATCTGCTCGGCACCGGCACGGGGCTCGCACCCTTCCTCTCCATCATCCGCGACCCGGAGACCTATGAGCGCTTCGAGAAGGTGGTGCTGGTCCATGGCTGCCGGGAGGTGGCGGAACTTGCCTATGGCGAGATGATTACCCAGGACCTGCCAGCGCACGAATTCCTCGGCGAGGAGGTCGCCGCCAAGCTCATCTATTACCCGACCGTGACCCGCGAGCCGTTCCGCAATCGGGGCCGCATCACGGACCTGATTGAGAGCGGAAAGCTGTTCGAAGATATCGGCCTGCCCGCCCTGGACAAGGACTTGGACCGGGCCATGCTGTGTGGCTCGCCGGACATGATGGTGCAGTTGCGCGCCATGCTGGAGGTCCGGGGCTTCGAGGAAGGCAATCACGGCGAAGCGGGCGACTTCGTGCTGGAAAAGGCGTTCGCGGAGCGCTGAGGTTTTTTCCGCCGCCCCCTTTTCCCCAGCGGGGCGGCAGGCTTAGAGTTCGTATGCTTACAAACAATAAGAGCCGGCCGCAGCGCCGGCAGGTGCTTCCGGAGAACAGATCATGGCTCATGACGCCCCGAGCGGTCCCGCCGGCCCCACCAAGCTCGTCATCCGCAATATCGGATTGATCCTGAGCGGCGATCTGCAAAAGCCGATTCTCGACGCCGACACCATCGTCGCCGAGAACGGGCGCATCACCGCCATCGGCCGGTTGAAGGACGTGGACACGGAAGGCGCCACCACGACCGTCGATGCCAACGGCGCGGCTGTCACGCCGGGCCTCATCGACAGCCATGTGCATCCCGTGGCGGGCGACTGGACGCCGCGCCAGCAGCAGGTCAACTGGATCGACAGTTTCCTGCATGGCGGCGTCACCACCATGATCTCGGCGGGCGAAGTGCATTATCCTGGCCGCCCGCGCGACGTCATCGGCGTGAAGGCCCTGGCCATCACCGCGCAGCGCGCCTTCAGCGCCTTCCGGCCCGGCGGCGTGAAGATCCATGCAGGCGCGCCCGTCATCGAGCATGAGATGGTGGAGGAGGACTTCAAGGAACTCGCCGCCGCCGGCGTGACCTTGCTGGGCGAAGTGGGTCTCGGCGGCGTGAAGGACGGCCCCACCGCCCGCAAGATGGTGGGATGGGCGCGCAAATACGGCATCCAGTCCACCATTCACACGGGCGGCCCCTCCATTCCCGGCTCCGGCCTCATCGACAAGGATGTGGTGCTGGAAGCCGATACGGACGTGGTGGGCCATATCAATGGTGGCCATACCGCTTTGCCCGACAGCCAGATCCGCTGCATCTGCGAGGGCTGCAAGCGCGGGCTGGAATTGGTGCACAACGGCAATGAGCGCGCCGCCCTCTACACGCTGCGCGTCGCCCGTGA
Source organism: Pseudomonadota bacterium (assembly GCA_040755535.1). Taxonomy (GTDB): domain Bacteria; phylum Pseudomonadota; class Alphaproteobacteria; order Rhizobiales; family Xanthobacteraceae; genus Aquabacter. The sequence goes on from JBFMAV010000064.1 coordinate 20,431, forward strand.
AATGGGCGAGCTGCACCGCGTGATTCTGGGCACGGACGCGCCGGCCGGCTCCGGCGTGCAGCCCCTCGGCATTCTGCGCATGGTGTCTCTGCTCTCGTCCCTTGGCGATCTGCCGGCCGAGCAGGCCTTCTGCCTCGCCACCGGCAACACCGCGCGCATGCGGGCGCTGGATTGCGGCATCATCGAAGTGGGCCGGGCGGCGGACTTCGTCATCATGGATACAGCGCAGCACTCGGCCGGCACGGGCCTGCTGGAGAGCATCCAACTGGGCGACCTGCCCGGCATCGGCATGACCATCATCGACGGCATCGTGCGCACCGAACGCTCGCGCAACACGCCTCCGGCGACGCGCGTGCCCTTCCTGGTGAAGTGAGGCGCAAGGCTCCTCCCCGGACGTGATCCGGGGATCCACTGGATTTTCCGGGGTGCGGGCGCTGAGACCGTGTGCAAGCGGAGGCCGTGGATGCCCGGGTCGAGCCCGGGCATGACGGAGAGAGGTGCGACAAAGGTCCGTCCCGTCTGAAAACGTCAATCCTGCTGCCCTTTAAATCAGCATGCCGCTTCCTTGTGCTTGACACCGCCGCCCGCATTCATTTTCATTAGTACACATATGAACTGAGACGCCGTCCCAACCGGCCTCGGGTCATGCCAGGAGCCTTGCTCATGCTTGAGGACACAGCCACGGCCCCGAAGGCGACGGATCAGAAGATCCGCTGCGATGCCTGCCCGGTCATGTGCTACATCAAGCCCGGCATGACCGGCGCCTGCGACCGTTATGCCAACCATCAGGGCGAACTGGTGCGGGTGGACCCGCATGTGGTTCTCGATCGCACCCTCGCCCAGGGCGGCAATGTCGTGCCCTTCAGCCGGGGCGCGGACTGGGATGGCAAAATCCTCACCGCGCCCGAAACCTTCGTGACCGCCATCGGCGCGGGCACCACCTATCCCGACTATAAGCCCGCCCCCTTCATCGTCTCCTCTGAGGTGGAGGGCGTGGACATGGTGACGGTCGTGACCGAGGGCATCTTCAGCTATTGCGGCGTGAAGGTGAAAATCGACACGGACCGCTATCTCGGGCCCGAACAGGCCACGGTGCGCGCCGAGGGCGAAGCCATCGGCCATGTGACCACCAGTGAATATGGTTCGCAGATGCTCTCGCTGGGTGGCGTCCATCACCTCACCGGCGGTGGCAAGAAGGAGGGCCGCGTCACCTGCGACGCGCTGCTCGATCTTTGCAACGGCAAGGCCGTTGAACTGGTGATTGACGGCGGCGCCACAGTGATCGTCCAGGCCGGCAAGCCGCCCATCGTCAATGGCGTCATCGAGGAGCGTATGCGGGTCGGATGCGGTTCCGCGACCATCGGCATGTTCGCCAAGCAATGGCAGGGCAAGGCGGACGAGGTGGTGGTGGTGGACGACCACATCACCGGCGTCCTGTCCGAGCATCAGGCCGGCAAGCTCCTCGACATTCCCGAGACCGGCATCCGGATGAAGGGCCGCCGCTCGACGCCGGGCCGCTATTTCCAGGTGGCCGAGCCCGGCACCGGCTGGGGCGGGACAAATATCACCGATCCCCTGTCGATCATCGGCCCGTTCGATCCCAAGGTGGCGCGGCCCGGCCTGCGCCTGTTCTTCATCTCCACGACGGGCGAGCACAGCGCCTATTACGAACTGGGCGATGATCTCGCTCCGGTCGAAAAACCCCTGCCGGCGGACCTGCGCGCCTCGGCGGAGCGGGTCATGGAGAATTGCGAGCCCGCGCTATGCACGGTGCTCTTCATGGCCGGCGCCGGCGGTTCGCTGCGGGCGGGCGTGACCGAGAATCCGGTGCGCCTCACCAAGTCGGTGAAAGATGCGCTGACCTATGTCACCAGCGGCGGCGCGCCGGTCTATGTCTATCCGGGCGGCGGCATCACCTTCATGGTGGATGTGACGCGCCTGCCCGAGAATGCGTTCGGCTACGTGCCCACCCCGGCACTCGTCGCACCCATCGAATTCACCCTCAAGCTCTCCGACTATGAGGCGCTCGGCGGCCATATGGCCGAGGTCCGACCGCTCGGCACCATCCCGCGCGACGAGAGCGTGCGACCCGTGGCGCCCATGCTCGACAATCCCTGGCCGCTCGCCCCCCAGGGCGCGAAGCGGTCTCACGGCTGAGCAGAGAACGCGCCATGGTCCCTGCCCGCTCCCCCTCCCCGCGCCGCGCGCCCCAGATGGCGCTTCTGGCCGACGGGCGCCGCCTGCACCTTCAGGATGGCCCCATCGATCTCGTGATCGAGGCGATCGGGCGCGAGGAGACGGTTCGCGCGGCCTATGGGGCGGCGGTGGAGCGGTTCACCGGGCTGCTGGATGAGCTGTGCGAGGAGTTGGTCGGACTACGCGCTCCGGTCCGCGCCGAGGCCTGCCGGCTGCACGACCCGGTGGCGCGGCGCATGTGGGGCGCGGTGCGCCCCTTCGCGGCGGACCATTTCATCACGCCCATGGCCGCCGTGGCCGGCGCGGTGGCGGAGGAAGTCCTCTCGGCCATGGTCCGCCCCGGCCTGCGGCGGGCCTATGTGAACAATGGCGGCGACATCGCCCTGCACCTGGAGGCGGGTGAGAGTTTCCGTGTCGGCCTTGTGGATCGCCCCGACACGCCGAGCCTGATCGGCACCGCGCGCGTGGACGGCACCGGCCCGGTGCGGGGGATCGCCACCAGCGGCTGGCGCGGGCGCAGCTTCTCGCTCGGCATAGCGGACGCCGTCACCATCCTCGCCCGCACCGCCGCCCTGGCGGACGCCGCCGCGACCATCATCGCCAATGCGGTGGACCTGCCGGGCCATGGGGGCATCGTGCGCGTCCCCGCCCAGGCGCTCCAGCCTGATAGCGATCTCGGCCCGCGCCTCGTGACCCGCGACGTGCCTCGCCTCACGCCTGCCGCGCGCGAGGCGGCTCTCGACAGGGGGCTCTCGCGCGCCCACCATCTGATGCGGACGGGCCTGATATGCGGGGCCGCCCTTCATCTTCAGGGCGAGACGGTGCAAGCGGGCCTCGATGTGCTGGAAGCGCCCCTTCCCTTTGCGGCGGCCCATGCCGCCGCCATCACCGAAGCGCCGAGCCATCGCGCGCCATACAATCAGCAAGGGTGGACCCATGCCTGAGGTCAAGATCAGAAAGCGCGTCATCCTCCTAGAGGAGATTTTGCACGAGGGCGGTCCCGTGGCGGCGGCCCCGCGCAAGCGCGGCGCCATCCTCACCGTCATCGAGAATCCCTTCGCCGGCCGCTATGTGGAAGACATTGCCGGCTTCATGGATGATTTGACCCCGCTCGGCGTCGCCATGGCCCGCGACCTGCTCCAGGCGCTCGGCGGCGATGCCGCGAGCGTGGACGGCTATGGCAAGGGCGCGATCGTGGGCGCCGCCGGGGAGATCGAGCACGGCGCGCTCTGGCATGTGCCCGGCGGCTATGCCATGCGCGAGATCCTGGGTGATGCCAAGGCCATCGTGCCCTCCACCAAGAAGGTGGGCGGGCCGGGCACGCGGCTCGACGTGCCGATCACCCATACCAACGCCTCCTATGTGCGCAGCCATTTCGACGCCATGGAAGTGGGCGTGCCCGATGGCCCGAAGGCGGACGAGATCGTGCTCGTGCTGGCCATGACGTGCGGGGCGCGCGTGCATGCCCGCGTCGGCGGGCTCGCGGCGGACAAGATCAAGGGCGAGGACGGGCTGCGATGAGCGCGAAGATCCGCAAGATCGTCACCGTCCTGGAAGAGACCTTCACCGAAATGGGGCGCCCCGTTTCGCCGCCCACACGGCGCGCGGCGGCGGTCGCGGTCATCGAGAACCCTTTCGCGGGGCGCTATGAGGAGGATCTGTCCGACCTCATCGCCATTGGCGAGGAACTCGGCGCCCTATTGACGGAAAAGGCCGTCGCGGCCCTCGGCATCGCCGGGACGTCGGCGCAGAGCTATGGCAAGGCGGCGCTGGTGGGCGAAAACGGCGAGCTGGAACATGCCGCTGCCCTGCTCCATCCCAAGATGGGAACGCCGGTGCGCAAGGTGCTGGGCAAGGGCGCGGCGCTCATTCCCTCCTCCAAGCGGCGGGGCGGGCTCGGCGCGGACCTGGACATTCCCCTGGGGCACAAGGACGCGGCCTATGTCCGCAGCCATTTCGACGGCATGCTGGTTCGCATCCCGGATGCCCCGCGCGCCAACGAAATCGTGGTCGCGATCGCGGTCACGGATTCCGGCCGGCCGCTGCCGCGGATCGGCGGATTGAAAGTGGACGACATCAAAGGCGAGGACGGGTTGCGTTAAACTGGCGCCGGGTTCGGCGCTCATCCCAGAAGCGGTACGTCGAATAACCAGAGGGGACGATCGCATGAAGAAGTCAGTTTCATTTGCGCTTGCGGCGGTCCTGCTCGCGGCCGGCCTCGGCCGCGCCGCGGCGCAGGACATCAAGATTGGCGAGATCAATTCCTATTCCGGCCTGCCGGCCTTCACCGAGCCCTACCGCAAGGGATGGCAGCTCGCGGTCGACGAGATCAACGCCGCCGGCGGCGTGCTGGGCAAGAAGTTCGTGGTCATCTCCAAGGATGACGGCGGCAAGCCGGCGGACGCGGTGACCGCCGCGAACGAGCTTGTCTCCAGCGACGGCGTGGTCATGCTGACCGGCACCTTCTTCTCCCATATCGGCCTCGCGGTAGCCGACTATGCCGCACAGAAGAAGATCCTGTTCCTCGCCGCCGAGCCGCTGACCGACGCCATGACCTGGGCGAAGGGCAACAAATACACCTTCCGCCTGCGCCCCTCCAATTACATGCAGGCGGCCATGCTGGCGGAAGAGGCGGCGAAGCTTCCCGCCAAGCGCTGGGCGACCATCGCGCCCAATTATGAGTATGGCCAGTCGGCGGTGGCGGTGTTCAAGCAATTGCTGTCCGCCAAGCGGCCCGACGTGGAATGGGTCAGCGAGCAATGGCCCCCGCAAGGCAAGATCGATGCGGGCGCCGTGGTCCAGGCGGTCGCCGCCGCCAAGCCGGACGCCATCTTCAACGTGACCTTCGGCCCGGACCTCGTGAAGCTGGTGCGCGAGGGCAATACGCGCGGCCTGTTCAAGGACCGCGTCGTGGTGAGCCTGCTGACCGGCGAGCCGGAATATCTCGACCCGCTGAAGGACGAGACCCCGGAAGGCTGGATCGTCACGGGCTATCCCTGGTACGACCTCAAAACCCCGGCGCACGACGCCTTTCTCAAGGCCTATCAGGCGAAGTTCAACGACTATCCCCGCCTCGGCTCCATCGTCGGCTACGTCACCATGAAGGCGGCCGCCGCCATCATCACCAAAGCCGGCTCCACCGACACCGACAAGATGATCGCGGCCGCCGAAGGGCTCTCGCTGCAGACCCCGCTCGGCCCCATCGACTTCCGGGCCATCGACCACCAGTCCACGCTCGGCGCCTATGTGGGCAAGACCGCGGTGAAGGACGGCAAGGGCGTGATGGTGGACAGCGTCTATCGCGACGGCAAAGCCTATCTGCCGAGCGACGACGAGGTGCGCAAGCTGCGCCCGCAGAACTGACGCGCACGGCGCGGCGGCCCGCCGCCGCGC
>JBFMAV010000065.1:0-24007 GCA_040755535.1 Pseudomonadota bacterium
CGCCCAAGGCGAAAGCGGCTGCCAAGGCGACCGGAAAAGCGGATACGAAGCCAAAGACCGCGTCCGCCGGCACCAAGGCCAAGAGCGAAAAACCAAAGAGCGCCAAGGCGGCGGGCTGACGCCCGCCGCACCGGAACGCAATTTGGCTGCAGGCCCGAGTTCCGCGCCCCGTGGCGTGGAAGCGGACCTGCTGGCAATCGTCCTTCAGTCCAGCGGGACGCTGTCCGCATGCTCCCGGACGCTCGCGCGCAGCGGAAGCTCCTGCATCCGCGCGAGAAACACGAAGCCAAACACCAGGGCCACGCCCGAGGCGGCGAACACCGCTGAGAAAGCATCGCGCAGCGGACCTGCCCCCGCATGGGCAGCGAGCTGAGCAATATCGCCCAGTTCATTGCCGCCAAGCGCCGTTGCGAAGACAGCGCCGAGCGCCGCAACCATGAGTGCCGCGCCCAGCGCACGAAAGAAGTTCGCGCCGCCGGTGGCGGTGCCCATCTGCTCGACGGCAACGGCATTCTGGATGGTGACGGTGGAGACCGGAAAGAGCACCCCCATTCCGATGCCGGCGAGGCTGAACAGGCCGACCTCAAGCCAAAGAGGCGCATTTTCCGGCAAACGGGAAAGCGTGAAGAGTGCCGCCGCGCCGAGGGCAAGGCCCGCAAGCGTCGGGCGCTTGTAGTGAGTGAGACGCGCGAGCGCCTGACCGCCGAGCGTGGCACCGATGACGGTGCAGGCCATCTGCGGCATCAAGGCGAAGCCCGCCTCGCTCGCCGATAAGCCCCGCGCCAGTTCGTAATAGAGCGGGGTCATGATCGTCAGCGCGATCATGGTGCCATAGACGAAGCAGACCGAGCCGGTTGAATTGCCCACCACCGGATGGGCCAGTAGCGACAAAGGCAGGAACGGTTCCTCGGCGGTCCGCATCCGCCAGACGAACAGCGCGCCAGTCGCCAGGGAAAGCGCCACGAGGCCAAGAATTTCCGGCCCCATCCACGCAAAGCGCACCCCGCCCCAGGACAGGGCGAGGAGCAGTGCCGTCGAGGACACGACCATGAAGGCGCAGCCCACCATGTCCAGCTTGTGGGGACGCCCGTGGCGCGGCAGGCGCGGCAATTGACGCCGCATGACCAGAAAGGCGGCAAGACCCAGCGGCACATTGATCCAGAAGATCAACGACCAATGAAGATGCTGGGCGAATACGCCGCCCACCAAGGGACCGGCGATGCTTGCGATGGCGAACACGCTCGCGAAATAAGCCTGATACCGACCTCGCTCTCGCGGCGAGATGATGTCCGCGATGATGGTCTGGGCGAGCGAGATAAGACCGCCGCCGCCAAGCCCCTGGAGCGCCCGCGCAAGGATCAGCGTCAGCATGTCGGGCGAAAGCGCGCACAGGATGGAGCCGAGCGAGAAGAGTGCGATGGCGACCAGCAGCACGACGCCGCGCCCGTGAATGTCGCTGAGCTTTCCGTAAAGCGGCGTGACAGTGGTGGAGGCGAGCAGATAGGCGGTCACGATCCAGGCCAGGTGTTCCACATCGCCCAGATCCTCACCGATGGTCGGCAAGGCGGTGGCCACAATGGTCTGATCCAGCGCCGCCAGGAACATGGCGAGCATCAAGCCAAAGACGACGGACAAAATCTCGCCATGGGAGAAGGAGGCCGGCGGGGAAACAGCATTCGCGTCGGAGACGCCGCTCATGGATGAGCCTCATGTCTGATGCCGCCGAAGGGTAAGCACGGCGAAGCGCGCGCAATATAAGGCAACCTGATTATTTCTCCAGAGGCCGCATGCGACTCGCTCCGCGTGCCCGCCTCGGCTAGCTTCAGGGGAACGGAAGATCGAATCTTGGCAAAACGCATTTCCCCTCCCCGCCGCTCGCAGACTTCGGGCCCTGCGCCCCGCCGCGCCGGGCGCCCCGCCGCCGCCGATCCGGCTTTGGCGTTCGAGGAGGGCCGCCTTCCCACGCGGGACGAACTCCTGGCCTTTGTCGCGTCCCGAGGCGGCGACGTCACCAAGAGGGATATAGCGCGCGCCTTCGGGCTGCGGGCCGACCAGAAAGCGGAATTGCGCGCTCTGATGCGCGGTCTCGGCGATGAAGGGACACTGGCGCGCCGGGGCCGAAAGGTCCATGTCCCAGGTGCCCTGCCGGGCGTGGTTCTCGCGGACATCACCAGCCGGAATGCAGATGGCGACTTCATCGCAAGCCCGGTCGAATGGGACGAGGCCCACGGCGAAGCGCCGATGATCCTGGTGGATGTGCCCCGCCGTGCCAAGGGGCCCGCGCCCGGCCTTTCCGATCGCGTCCTGTTGCGCATGGGTGATCCGCAGGACGGCCATCCGGTCGGTCGCGTCATCAAGGTGATCGAGAAGGCGCGGCGACAGCAATTGGGAATCTTCCGCGCCGCGCCCCATGGCGGCGGCCGCATCATCCCGATCGACAAGAAGAATCTCGGCCGCGAGCTACAGGTGCCGCCCGGCGCGGAAATGGAGGCCCAGGACGGCGATCTCGTGGCCGTGGACCTGATGCGCCAGCGCGTCTTTGGTCTGCCCACCGCGCGCGTCAAAGAACGGCTCGGCTCCCTTTCCAGCGAAAAGGCCGTGTCCCTGGTGGCGATCCACGCCCACGGCATTCCCCATGTGTTCCCGGACGCCGTCCTCTCCGAGGCGGAAAAGGCCCGGCCCGCCACCGCCAAGGGGCGGGAGGATTGGCGCGACCTTCCTCTGGTCACCATCGATCCGCCGGACGCCAAGGATCATGACGACGCCGTTTATGCGGTTGCCGATACAGACCCCGCAAATCCTGACGGCTTCATCTTGACGGTGGCGATCGCGGACGTCGCGGCGTATGTGCGCCCCGGTTCGGCGCTGGACCGGGAAGCGTTGCTGCGCGGTAACTCGGTCTATTTCCCTGACCGTGTGGTTCCCATGCTGCCGGAGCGCATTTCCAACGATCTGTGCTCGCTGCGCCCCAGGGAAGACCGCCCGGCCCTCGCCGTGCGGATGGTCATCGGCGCCGATGGGCGAAAGAAGCGCCATACCTTCCACCGCATCCTCATGCGCTCGGCGGCCAAGCTCGCTTATGCCCAGGCACAGGCGGCGGTCGATGGTCAGGTGGACGACCTGACCGCGCCGCTGGTGGAGCCGATCCTAAAGCCGCTTTATGCGGCCTATGCCTGTGTGAAGAAGGCCCGCGACGCCCGCCAGCCTTTGGACCTGGACCTGCCGGAGCGCAAGCTGGTCCTGAAGCCGGACGGCACGGTGGATCGCGTGGTGGTGCCCGCGCGGCTCGACGCCCACCGGCTCATCGAGGAGTTCATGATCCTCGCCAATGTGGCGGCGGCGGAGACGCTGGAGGAAAAGCGCACGCCGCTCATCTACCGCGTGCATGATGGCCCGACCCTCGAGAAACTGTCGAACCTGCGGATCTTTCTCCAGACGCTCGACATCAAGCTGGTGAAGAGCGACACGGTCCGGCCCTCCGTCTTCAACCGCATCCTGGAACAGGTGGTGGGGACCGATGTGGCGCCTTTGGTCAATCAGGTGATCCTGCGCAGCCAGTCGCAGGCGGAATATGCCTCGGACAATTACGGGCATTTTGGCCTGAACCTGCGCCGCTACGCCCACTTCACATCGCCCATCCGCCGCTATTCGGACCTCATCGTCCATCGCGGCCTGGTGCGTGCCCTCGGGGTAGGCGGCGACGGCCTGCCGGAGGAGACCACGGCCGACCATCTCGCCGAGATCGCGGCCGCGATCTCGGTCACCGAGCGCCGCGCCATGGCAGCGGAGCGCGAGACCGTCGATCGGCTGATCGCCCACCATCTCGCGGACCAGATCGGCGCCACTTTCGCCGCGCGCATTTCCGGCGCCACCCGGGCCGGGCTTTTCGTGGCGCTGGAGGAGACGGGAGCCGACGGTTTCGTGCCGGCGTCCACGCTGGGGGCCGACTATTACCGGTTCGACGAGACCCGCCAGGCGCTGATTGGTGATCGCACCGGGGAAATGCACCGTATTGGAGATCGCGTCGAGGTGAAGCTCGTGGAGGCGGCGCCGGTGGCGGGCGCGCTGCGATTTGAGCTTCTGTCCGAAGGTGCCTATCTAGGAGGCGGGCGGCGCCCCTCGCCTGCGGGCCGTGGCCCCACGAAGAGGGATTTTCCCAAGGCCAAGCGTTCCGGTCCCGGCAGGAACGCGCCGCGTCGCAGCAAGGGACGGACCGAGTCATGATGGGCCTGGACGACGGCGCCCCGCGCGCGCCGGGTAACGCGATGATGCGCGGCATGATGGGGCGGTGCCCCAAATGCGGCCGGGGCCGGATGTTCGCGTCCTACCTGAAGGTGGCAGATGCCTGCCCGGTCTGCGGGGAGGAACTGCACCACCACCGGGCGGACGATGCGCCGCCCTATATGACCATCATGATCGTCGGCCATATCGTGGTCCCGCTGCTGGTTCTCGTGGAGGAAGCCTTCCGCCCGGAGGTCTGGATCCACCTCACCATCTTCCTTCCGCTCACCTTGCTCTTGAGCCTGGCGCTGCTCCCGCCCATAAAGGGCGCCCTTGTGGGGCTTCAGTGGGCGTTGCGCATGCACGGCTTTGATCCTCGCAGTCCGGAACACGAGACCATCCCACCGGCCGCGCGGCCAAAGGCGCCATGACCAATTTCGTCGAACGTCTCACCCAGGCCGAGCGCGACCAGAGCTCGCCCAATACCCGCCCCAAGGATGCCGCCTCGCTCATCCTGCTCGATCGCAGCGGAAAGCAGCCGCGCGTTCTCATGGGCCTGCGCCATCCCGGCCACCGCTTCATGCCGAACGTGTTCGTGTTTCCGGGCGGACGCGTGGAGCCCACGGACAAGTCCATGCCGGTCCATGGCGTGCTGGACGCGGACAGCGAGCGGCGCATCCAGTCCCATGTGACGCGGGCCTCGGCCACGCGCGGGCGTGCGCTCGCGGCGGCGGCGATCCGCGAACTCTATGAAGAGACCGGGCTCATGGTCGGCACCACCGAGGCGGGCGCGCCCGAAGTGCCGGCCGACTCCTGGCAGCCCTTCGCCGACCAGGGCGTGTTTCCCGACCTGGAAACCCTGACCTTCGTTTTCCGGGCGATCACGCCGCCGCGCCGACCCAAGCGGTTCGACACCCGCTTCTTCGCCGCGGATGCAGGCGCGGTCTGCAAGAGCATCGACGGCATGGTGGGCCCCTCGTCCGAACTTATCGAGACGCGCTGGCTGACCTTCGCGGAGACGGAGAAGGCCAACCTGCCCACCATCACCCGCGTCATTCTCGAAGAATTGCGGGCGCGGCTTGATGCCGGCTTCCACCGCGCGCTCCCCGTGCCCTTCTACAGCGTGCAGCGCGGACGCTTCGTCCGCGTGGCGCTCGATTAAGCGCGCCATGACGGGATGCCAGCGGCGCGCGCTGCTCTCTCCTTCCCGCCCCTCAAGGGGCCGCTCTGCCTGGGCGGACGGGGCCTAACATCAGGACGCTTTCATGCATGCGCCGGCGGCTCCCATGAGCCGAACCGCCTCGATTACAGCCGCCATCTCCGCCATTTCGGTGGTGGGAATCGGCATCAGCCTCTCGATCCCTCTCCTTTCGCTGGAGATGGAAGCGCGGGGGATCAACAATTCCTGGATCGGCATCAATACCGCTGTCGCGGGCATCGCCACGGTGATCACCGCGCCGTTCATTCCCTGGCTGGTGCGCCATGTGGGGCCGCGCTGGCTGCTGGGGCTGGCGATCGCCGTCACCGCTTTGAGCTTGCCGGCCTTCAAGGCCGCGTCCTGGTTCGCGCTTTGGTTTCCCTTGCGCTTCCTGCTGGGTGCCGCCCTCTGCGTGCTGTTCGCGGTGAGCGAGTTCTGGATCAATGCGGTCGCCCCGCCGCAAAAGCGCGGGCTGATCATGGGCATCTATGCCACGGCTCTCTCCATCGGCGCCGCCATGGGGCCGGCGATTCTCAGCCTGGTGGGCGCACAGGGCTGGACGCCCTACGTGGTGGGTGCGGTCGTGCTGGGATGCGGGCTCATTCCGATCCTGGTGGCGCGGGGCATGGCGCCCACCATCGCCGACAAGGGAACGGGGCCGGGCGTGCTGGGTTTCGTTCGGCGCTCGCCCACCGCCACCCTCGCGGCTTTGGTCTTTGGCGCCATCGAAACCGCCGTCATGAGCTTCCTGCCCCTCTATGGCCTGCGGCTCGGCTTGCCGGACGGCCAAGCCTCGCTGCTGCTGACCATCGCCGTTCTGGGCAATGTGGCGTTCCAGATTCCGCTGGGCATCATCAGCGACCGCATCGATCGCCGCATTCTGCTGATCTTCTGCGCCAGCGTCGGCACGGCGGGCGCCTTTGTCCTGCCCCATGTGCCCGTTGGCAGCCTGACCTTCCATGTGGCCATCTTCCTCGTCACGGGCATCGTGGGCAGCCTTTACACGGTGGGCCTCGCCCATCTCGGGGCGCGCTTCCACGGTGCCGACCTTGCCGCGGCCAATGCAGCGTTCGTGATGCTTTATTCCATTGGGCTGGTGATCGGCCCGCCTTTGGTGGGATTCGGCATGGACCTGCACAATCCCTATGGCTTCGCCTACGTGATCGGTGGCATGCTGGCGGTCTATGTCGCCATTGCGGCCACGCGGTTTGCCACTTCGGGCCGCGCCAATGCTTGACAAAGCAGGCGCGATGCACGAGGTTCCGCGCTTATGAGCCGACGTGCCCCTGGGCGCGCGCTCTCTCTTTTGTCACCGCGCTGCCTCGGGCATGTCAGCGGCAGCAGGATCGGAAATCATGGCCAAGGCTGCAACCATTAAGATCAAGCTCCTGTCCAGCGCGGACACGGGCTCCTTCTATGTGACCAAGAAGAACTCGCGCACCAAGACCGACAAGATCGTCCTGAAGAAGTATGATCCGGTGGTGCGCAAGCACGTGGAATTCCGCGAGACCAAGATCAAGTGATCCTGCGCCGCGCAAAAGTGCTGAAAAAGGCGCCCCTCGGGGCGCCTTTTTTCGTTCTGGGTCGTGGGTCGACGCGGAATTTTTTCTGATCTTTCAATCCTCAAAAAGCGATCGTTCGACCAGTCTGCGCGACCGAGACGTGCGCACCGCGCCCCAAAATGCGAACTGCCCGGCGTCGGTGGACGCCGGGCAGTTTGTTTGGAAAAATCCCTTTGGTTCCGGAGAGGGTCAGAGACCCGCCACATACTGGCTGGGATCGACGGGCTGCGATCCTTTGCGGATCTCGAAGTGCAACTGGGGCGTGGACACGCCGCCGCTCTGCCCGGCCTTGGCGACGATCTGGCCCCGTCGCACGGTGTCGCCGCGCTTCACCATCAACTCGCTGTTGTGGGCATAAGCGGTCACATAACCGTCCGCGTGCTTGATCAGCACCAAGTTTCCGTAGCCCTTCAGCTCATTGCCCGCATAGGCCACGGTTCCATCCTCCGCCGCGCGGACACTGGTGCCCTCCGGCACGGCGAAGTTGACGCCGTCATTGCGCGTGCCGCCCGGCTTCGGCCCGAAGGTGGAAATCACCCGCCCACGCACCGGGGCGCGGAACTGCGGACCGGAGCCACCGGCGCGGGGCGCGTCGTCCACCTCCTCGGCAGCAGCCGTTGCTGCGGGCTTTGCGGGCGTGGTCTTGGACGCTGCGGCCGCTGGATTCGACGGCGCAGGAGCCGCCGCCACCGCCACGGTCGGCGCCGCCACCGCAGGTGCCAGAGGGGCCGCCGCCTGTGCGACCGGCTTCGTGGGAGCGGCAGCGGAAGCCGGCGCGGGCGGAACCGCAGCAACCGGAGCAACCGCCGTGGCCGGCTTTGCCGTTGGCGGGGCGACGGGCGCGCTGGCCACCACGGACTGGGTCGGGGCGCGGGGCGCCGAGGCCGCAGCGAGATTGCCGGACGCTGTCTGGGGAACAATCAGATTCTGACCGATGCGCAGGGGCGCATCCGGGGACATGCCATTGGTGACCGCCAATTGCTGCGCCGTCATCCCATAGCTGCGGGCAATCGAGGTCAGCGTTTCGCCTCCCACAACCACATGCGTCGCTCCGGCGGGGCGCGCCGGCGCCGCATGAACGGCCGAAGCGTAGGGCTCGACGGGGGCCGCGGTGGGCGCATAGGCAACCGGCGGGCCGCTCGGGGCAGCGACGGGTGGCAGCTGGGCGGACTGGTACGGAGCCCCGATGGGCGCCGAATCCACCCGTGCCGTGGGCGCGGCCCCGAGGGACCCCGTCACGTCCGCCGACCCCTGAGTGGAGGCGGGATACGGGCTGGAGAGCGCAGCCAATCGTGCGGAATCCGAGCTGCACCCAGCCAGGGCCGCCGATGCCAGACCGACAGCGGCAAGCTTCACCAAGGCACCGGACCCAAGGGACTTGCAGGAAGGAAGCATGTCACCGCACTCGCACGATACGAACTGCGGCCAGTTAAGCGAGTGGGGGTAAACACCCGCTTAAATGTGGCGAAATTGCTAGCATTTGCTGTTCGCATGCGACATTTCTGCAACATGCGGTCGCCTATGGATTGAGCTTGGGCGGCGTCGTCAGGAGGTTTCCGGTGGAGGCGGCGGTTCCGCTGACCGTGGTTCCCAACTGCTCCACCTGAGCCCCGAAATTGTCGCGGGTGGAGGGGTCTATCACCGCGACGGGGGCTGAAATCACCACCCCCGCGGCAGTTCCAATGCTGGCGGCGGCGCCGCTGGTCACCTGGATAATGCGGTCGCCAACACCTTCACGTCCATCGGACAAGGCCTGGCCGGCGGCAAGGCGGGCTCCAATCATCCGTACGACATCGGGGCTTTCGGCGAACTTCCCGTGGTTGAGCTGATCGCCGGTGTTCAGCTTGGTGAGATCAATGACCGTGATCTTCTCGGCCTCGAACTGGGAGCGGTAGGGCTCGGCATTGGGATCCACTTGGCCCAGCCGCGCCCGCGAGCCCCACACCCGCTGCGAGACCTGGAGCGCGCGGTCATCCTGTGAAACGAACACGGTGAAGTTCGGCCGGTTGGCCCCTATGTCGGCGAGCTGCGTACCGAAAATATCCACGTCCACATCAGGCGCCGCCAGCATGACGGTCTTGATCTTGGGCAAGATGCGACCGTTGCGGATCGCCATCTGCCGCAGGGCCTCCATGGTTACCCAATTGCCCATGGAATGGGCGAGGATGGAAATCTCCCCGACACTGGGGTCTTTCGCCATGAAGGTGAGCAGGCGCTCAAGGGCGTCCCGGGAATAAGAGGCGCTTTCGCGATCGTAGCCATAGGCCAGCAGGCTGCCGCGCGAGGGCCAGGTGAACAGGACCGGCACCACGTCCGTCCCCGAATCATGAACGATCTGGGCGAACCGGAAGACGGCATCCTCAAAGCGGTTGTTGTAGCCGTGAATGAACACCAAGGCCCGGCGGCCCGGGGTGGCGCGGATGCGCTGATTGAACCAGGCCTCGGCCTGTTTCTGGGTCACGATATCGGCTTCGGTCGTGACGAAATCCGTTTGCGGATTGCCCGGAACGCTTCGGGGCCATTGGACCTCACCGATCGCGCGCGCTCCATCCGGCGGGATCGAGACGGTGATCTCGGCGAAGCCCGGCTCGCGGGCGCGCTCTGCGCCATAAAGATCGCCGCCCTTCACCGGCGCCCGCGTCGTCGCGACGATCATCTGGACCAAGCTGGCCCCAGGAACACTCGCCTGCACCGGGATCAAAATGCCGGCCGGGCGACTGGCGCATCCCACCAGCAAGAGACCACCGGCAAGGCACGCTGCGATGGCCCACGGCCCTTTCATCCAAATGCTCCTCGCTCCAGACACGGGTCGATAGCGGAGGCCGGGCGCCGGGGCAATTTCAAGGGCGCCGGAGCCACGATCACAAGGTTGCGGAGATCCCTTCCACAAGGGGGACGAATCGCACATCAAGCAGCCGGTCCTCCACCAGCCCGCCCACGCCCTTGCGGTAGCGGATCAAGGTCTGCACGGCAGAGGGGTCTCCCACCGGCGCCACAAGCAATCCATCCATGCGCAATTGATCGAAGAGGGCACGGGGCACCTCGGGTGTCGCGGCAGTGATCATGATGCGATCGAAGGGCGCCCGCGCCGACATCCCGATCCGACCATCGGCCACGAAGGCGCCAACGTTTCGCAGGCCCAGCACCTGGAACCGGGCCGCAGCGTCCGAGACGAGCGTGCGGTAGCGATCCAAGGTGACCACCTCGGCCGCGAGATGCGACAGGACTGCCGCCTGGTAACCGGAGCCGGTCCCGACCTCAAGGACCCGGAGAGCGGCGGTGACCTCCAGCGCATCGGTCATTTGTGCGACCAGGCTCGGCTGCGACATGGTCTGCCCGCAGGCGATGGGCAACGCGACATCGTCATAGGCATGGCTGCGCAAGACGGGATCGACAAACAATTCGCGCGGCACGAGACCCATGGCATGCAGCACCGCCTCCCCGCCGGCACCCTTCTGGCGCAGCGATCGGATGAAGGCGGTGCGCTCGGAATCCTGCGGGGTGCTGTGCGTCATGGTCCTCGCCATCGCTGGGGCGCGCGGGCCACCTTACCAGAAATCCTCAAAGGAGCGGGCACGGGGACGCGCGGGACTTGCGAAGGCGCGCCGGCTTCGCCACCTTGCCGCCGCATGCGCCCGCCTCTGCTCGATCCCCTGTTTGCCCCGCTCACGAGCCTCAAGGGAATCGGCCCCAAGATGGAACGGCCGTTCGCGCGCCTGCTGGATCGCGAGACCCCGCGCGTTCTCGATCTTCTGTTCCATCTCCCCTCCGGCTTCGTGGACCGCCGGGAACGTCCGACCCTGGCCGAGGCGCTTCCGGATACGGATGTGACCATCGAAGTGCAGGTGGAAGCGCATTATCCCGCCCCGGCCGGGCGCCGGGCGCCCCATCGCACGCTCGTCTCCGACGGCACCGGTGACCTGACGGTGGTACATTTTCACCTGGAGGCGGCCGTGCTGGAGCGCATGCTTCCGGTGGGGGCCACGCGCTGGCTGTGCGGGCGCATTACTTTGTATGAGGGGATGCGCCAGATGACGCATCCCGATCGCATCCTCGATGCCGCCGGGCTGGCGCGGCTTCCCCCGATCGAGCCGGTCTATCCGCTGGTGGAGGGCCTCGGAAACGGCCAGTTGCGCCGCGCGATGGACGCCGCCCTTGCCCGCCTGCCCGACCTGCCGGAAACCCTGCCGGCCGTCCTGGTCCAGGCATTGGGCTGGCCGAGCTTCAAGGAGGCATTGACCAGGGTTCATCGCCCCGCCTCCCTTACCGACATCGCCGTGGCCGGTCCGGCCTGGCAGAGGCTGGCGTTCGAGGAATTATATGCCCACCAACTGACGCTCGCGCTTACCCGTGCGCAGCAAAGCGCGGCCGGCGGACGGGCCAGCATAGGAGACGGCCGTCTCCGCAAAGAGATCGAGACCGCCCTCCCCTTTGCCCTCACGCGGGCGCAACAGACGGCCCTCGCAGCCATCGCGGCCGATATTGCCTCCGAAAAGCGCATGCTGCGTCTTCTGCAGGGGGATGTGGGATCAGGAAAAACGGTCGTCGCGCTGATGGCGGCCGCCTGCGTCGTGGAGGCGGGCCGGCAGGCGGCTCTCATGGCGCCGACAGAAGTGCTGGCGCGGCAGCATCATGAGACGATTGCCCCACTGGCCGAGGCCGCGGGCCTGCGCTGCGCGATGCTCACGGGGCGCGAAAAAGGGCGGACACGCGCGGGCCTTCTCAGCGCCCTGGCTGATGGAAAGATCGACCTGCTGATCGGCACCCACGCCGTGATCCAGCCGGACGTGGTGTTCCGCGACCTTGCCCTGGCCATCGTGGATGAGCAGCACCGGTTCGGCGTGGAACAGCGCCTCGCACTGTCGCGCAAGGGCGAGATGGCGGACCTCCTGCTGATGACCGCAACGCCTATTCCCCGCACGCTGGTCTTGACCCTGTTCGGAGACATGGCGCTCTCGGAACTGCGGGAAAAACCGCCGGGTCGGCAGAAAATCGATACCCGCTCGGCATCCCTGGATCGGCTGGAGGAGATTATCGAGGCGGTGGGTCGTGCCATTTCAAGCGGGGCGCAGGTCTATTGGATCTGTCCGCTGGTGGAAGAAAGCGAGCATTCCGACCTTGCCACCGCGACCGACCGGTTTGCCGCCTTGACGGAGCGGTTCGGCGCAATGGTCGCCCTGGTGCATGGACGCCTTTCCGCCGCCGAGAAGGATGCAGCCATGGCCGCCTTCTCGTCCGGCGCGGCCCGCATCCTGGTGGCGACGACCGTGGTGGAGGTGGGGGTGAACGTGCCCAATGCCACGCTCATGGTGGTCGAACACGCCGAGCGGTTCGGGCTTTCCCAGTTACATCAATTGCGCGGACGGGTCGGCCGCGGGGACAAGCCGTCCACCTGCCTCCTTCTATACCGTGCGCCGCTGGGCGAGATCGCGAAGGCGCGCCTGGCCATGATGCGCGCCAGCGACGATGGCTTCGCCATCGCGGAAGAGGACCTGCGCTTGCGCGGGGAAGGCGACGTGCTCGGCACGCGACAGAGCGGCTTTCCGGGGTTCACCCTGGCCCGCATGGACGTGCATGTGCCACTTCTGGCAGAAGCCCGCACACAGGCTGCGGAGACACTCTCACGGGACGCCCGTCTCGCATCAAGCGCAGGCGAGGCGGCGCGAATCCTGCTTTATCTGCATGGCCGCGACGCGGCCATGCGCTTTCTTTCTGCAGGTTGAGGATGAAACGTCTCTGGCGCCAGACCCTCTTCGTTGCGGGTTTCATCTTTCTCATCATCGGCGCCATCGGCATGGTCGTTCCCATGCTCCCAGGCACGATCTTCTTGATCCTGTCGGCTTGGTGCTTCGCCCGAACCTCACCGCGATTCGAGGCCTGGCTGCTGAACAACCGTTATCTCGGACCGAGCGTGCGGCGCTGGCAAGAGACCGGCGCCATTCCGCTCCCGGTCAAGCTCCTCGCTCTCACCAGCTTCATCGGCACCTGGACCGGCTCCTGGTATGTCGGCGCACCGCTTCCGGTCCTGATCGGCCTAGCCATCCTGTTCGCGGCACTCGCCCTCTTCATGCTGACACGTCCGTCTCATTAAGGCGAACGAAAGCGAGTTAGCTCCGTCGTCCTGCCCAGCAGGCGGCATATGGACAAGCGATGTGACGCGGATGAAATTGCGCGAGCTTTCGGCCCGGCCTCATTCCACCGTGACGGATTTGGCCAGGTTGCGGGGCTGGTCCACGTCCGTCCCCATCAAGACCGCCGTGTGATAGGCGATGAGCTGGACCGGGATGGAATAGACCATCGGAGCAACCGTCGAGGGCATTTCCGGAAGGATGAGCTTTTGCACGGCATCCACGGGCGCAGCGGCGGCGCCCTTCGGGTCCGTCACGAGAATGATGCGCCCGCCGCGCGCCGCGACCTCTTCCATGTTGGACACTGTCTTTTCGAAGATGCGGTCATGGGGCGCGATCACCACGACGGGCATGGTTTCGTCGATGAGAGCGATCGGGCCATGCTTCAGCTCGCCAGCGGCATAGCCCTCCGCATGAATGTAGGAAATTTCCTTCAGCTTCAGCGCCCCTTCGAGGGCCAGCGGATAATTGGTGCCGCGCCCCAGATACAGCACGTCGCGCGCCTTGGAGAGCGTTCGGGCGAGCATCTCGATCTCGGGGCTCAGTTTCAACGCCTCCGTCATGAGACGCGGAACCTCGACCATGGCATGGACCAGACGGTTCTCATCCTGCTCGGAGAGATGCCCCTTGGCACGCCCCAATGCCACGGCGAGGCAAGCGAGGGTCGCCAACTGGCAGGTGAATGCCTTGGTTGATGCGACACCAATCTCAGGGCCTGCGAGTGTCGGCAGCACGACATCCGCTTCGCGAGCGATCGTTGAGGTCGGAACATTGACCACCGCAATGGTCTTTTGCCCATGTTCCTTCGCATAGCGCAGGGAGGCGAGTGTGTCGGCCGTCTCGCCTGACTGCGAGATGACGATGGTCACCCCACCGCCGGTAAGCGGTGTCTCGCGGTAGCGGAACTCGGAGGCGATGTCGGTGGAAACCGGAAGACGGCCGAATCGCTCGAACCAATATTCGGCTATCGATGCAGCGTACAATGCCGTGCCGCAGGCCGTAATTGAAATGTGTTGGACGTCAGCGAGATCGAATGGCAGATCGGGAAGGCACACAATCTCCTTCTCCAGATCCAGATAATGACCGAAGGTGTGACCAATGACCTCCGGCTGCTCATAAATCTCCTTCGCCATGAAGTGGCGATGATTTCCCTTATCGACCAGCAGGGTACCGGGCGGGACCTTCTGGATAGGCCGTTCCACCACCGCGCCGCTTTCGTCGCGAATGATGGCGCCCTGGCGGGAGAGCACCGCCCAGTCCCCTTCCTCCAAATAGCTTACGACGTCGGTGAAAGGCCCGAGCGCAATGGCATCCGATCCCAGGAACATTTCCCCCTTGCCATAGCCGATCGCGAGCGGAGAGCCCTTGCGCGCCGCAATCAGCAAGTCGTCCTGTCCGTCAAACAGGAACGCCAAGGCAAACGCGCCCTTGAGGCGGGGAAGAACTGCGCCCACGGCAGCTTCGGGCGAGCAGCCGCGCACCATTTCGCGGTCCACCAATTGCGCCACCACTTCCGTATCGGTGTCGCTCCGGAAGCTCACGCCGTCCGCTTCCAATTCGCCCTTGAGGTCGCGGAAATTCTCGATGATTCCGTTATGAACCACCGCCACGCGCTTGGTGACATGAGGGTGGGCATTGCGCTCGGAGGGCTTTCCATGCGTCGCCCAGCGCGTATGACCGATGCCAATATGACCCGCGAGGGGGTGACGGAACAGCTTGTGGGTGAGGTTCTTCAGCTTGCCCTCGGCGCGGCATATCGCGAGATGGCCGTCCTCCAGCGTTGCAACGCCCGCGGAATCGTATCCCCGATACTCAAGGCGGCGCAGGGCCTCCACGAGTCCGTCCACCACCGCTTCCTTACCCAAAATCCCCACGATACCGCACATGAACCGCCGCTCCGGAAGGTGACGCTGAAGACGTCTCTAGCATGGGGGCGCTGGCTGAAGCGCCTCACTTCGTCTGACGGAATTTGACAGAGCAAAGTTAAGACTTGGCGCCTGCCGAAAGTTCAGAGCGGTCGGTCCGAAGCTCATAGCGCCGGGGCGAGATGCGCGGCTTTTGACTTCGGGACGGTAGGTCTCCGCCGGGGGCCGAAGACCAAGACCACCGCCTTAGGCTTTCCCTTTGGCCTTGGCTTCCGCCAATCGGTCGCGCAGATCCTTTCCCCGCCCCTGCTTTGTCACCTGACGGCCGCGGGCGATGGCCAGGGAATCGGGCGGCACGTCCTGCGTGATCACGGACCCGGTTCCCACATAAGCCCCCTCCCCGATGGTCACGGGCGCAACCAGGGCGGAATGCACGCCGATGAAGGCATTCGCGCCAATCTCCGTGCGGAATTTCGAATAGCCGTCGTAATTGCAGGTGATGGTCCCGGCGCCGAGATTGCTGCCGGGCCCCACATGGGCATCCCCCACATAGGACAGATGATTCACCTTCACGCCGCGTTCCAGATGGGAGGCCTTGGTCTCCACGAAATTGCCGATGCGGACATCCGTGTCGAGGCGCGTGCCGGGGCGCAGGCGGGCATAGGGGCCGACCGACACGCCGCTGGCGAGCGTCGCGCCCTCCAGGTGGCAAAAGGAATGGATGATCACCTCGTCGGCGACGCTCACGCCCGGTCCGAACACCACATGAGGTTCCACCACCACGTCGCGGCCCAGTTGGGTATCGGCCGCGAAAAAGACGGTCTCCGGCGCAACAAGAGTTGCGCCGCCTTCCATCGCGGCAAGGCGCAGGCGGCCCTGTATGATCGCTTCCGCTTGAGCCAATTGAACGCGGCTGTTCACGCCCGCCACTTCCTCCAGTGGAGCTTCAGCGGCTGCGGCGGCAAGGCCCCGCACGTGGGCGAGCTCAACCACGTCTGTCAGATAGAATTCCTTCTTGGAATTCTCATTCCCCACCGCCTCAAGAAGCGAGAGCGCGTGGGCACCGGAAAGCGCCATCAGCCCCGCATTGCAGAAATCGATCTGCTTTTCGGACGGACTCGCCTCCTTGTCCTCGCGGATCGCCATAAGGTCCGACCCGCTCATTATGAGGCGCCCGTAGCCAGTGGGATCTTCGGTGCGAAACCCGAGGGCGGCGACGGCAGCGCCCTGGGCGAGCGGCGCGCGCAGCGACAGCAGGGTCTGAGCGCGCACCAGCGGCGTATCCGCGTAAAGCACCAGAACATCATCCACGCCCTGCTCCAGAGCCGCACGGGCGGCGAGGACCGCATGCGCGGTGCCGAGCCGCTCCGTCTGGACGAAGACCTTGGCGGCGGGCGCGATCGCATGGGCCTCTGCAGCAACGTCATCGCGATCAGGTCCCACCACGACGGCGATCTGTGTCGCCCCGGCGGCGGAAGCGGCGGCGAGAACATGGCGCAGCATGGAGAACCCAGCGATCTTGTGCAGCACCTTGGGAAGACGGGACTTCATCCGCGTGCCTTCGCCTGCAGCCAGCACGATCACCAACAGACTGCGCCCACTCATGGTCAAACTCCGCAAGGTCCAGTGCCGCCTGCACGGCGCACCTGCCTTGGA
Organism: Pseudomonadota bacterium; assembly: GCA_040755535.1. Lineage (GTDB taxonomy): Bacteria > Pseudomonadota > Alphaproteobacteria > Rhizobiales > Xanthobacteraceae > Aquabacter. Next base: position 16,631 of record JBFMAV010000065.1, read on the forward strand.
ACAAAAAGACGCGCCGGGCAATGCCTTCGTTCACGCGGCCACGTCCACTCGCCTCCCCGCGAGAGCCAATGCCCTTGCATCGCAGGCCGAATTTCTGTGAAGTCCCCCGACATCTTAGGCCGTCCGCATCCCCGATGGCGGACGACAGGACTGAACATGCCGAACACCACCTTCTCCCCTGGCCCCCGCGCCATGAACTGGCTGATCTTCGTGACCATGGCGGCCACCGGCTGGGCCCTCTACGTGCGTTATCTCGTGATCGAGCCGTCGGTGGTGGGCCTCGCCTGCGACGCGGGGCTCAAAAGCACGCAGTGCCAGATGCGCGGGATCATTATCGCTCTGTTCGGCTGGTCGGTTTTCGGAGCCCTCGCCCTCGCAGGGGCGATCGTGCAATTCCTGCGCCCCAGCGTGCCCGCGCTTGTCTTCGGGCTCGCCTTCGCCGGCATCAGCCTCGTCCTGTACAATAATGTGGCCGGCGCCGTGGCCGCCATGCTCCTTATCCTCTCGCTCGCCCGGCCAGGACGCGCGACAGGGTGAAGGTCAAGGCAAGGCAGATCAAACCGAACCAGCAGGCCTGCCAGTTGGCCAAAGTCTCATTCAGGGGCACATAGATCGCGGCTAGCAGCAGGCCCCAGAAGCAAAGGCGCTCCGCGAGTCCCGCAGCGCCGCCTTCAGGTTGCCGTGCGAGCGAAAGAACGACCAGGCCCACGGCCACCGGCGTCAGCGGGTTGACTGGAAAATCCTTGTACCGGGGGTCGAACACCAGTTCGAAGGCCACCTCTCCAACCGCCAGAACGCTAAGCGCGAAGAGAAGCGAGAGCAGGCGGGCCGTGGCGTTGGACTTTCGGGCATTGGCAAAATCGAGACCGATCGCGAACGCCGGCACGGGTGTGCCGCGGGCCGCCAAGCCCGCACACAGAAGTGTTGCCGCGATCGACAACGCCATGAGGGCGCCGTTTCGCGTCCAGCCTACCCAGCCGAGGCTCTCCAGGGGAAGGGCCGCCAACGTCGCGCCGATGGTCACGCCGCCGGCCAGAGCGACGGCGGCAACGCCGAGCCATTGTCCCCCCGTAGGTCCCCGCCCATCAATCCGGCGTGCGCGGCGCGCGCCGTAAACTGCGAACCCGAAGCTCGCGAGCGCCAGCGCGACCCCCGCGCCGGCCTGCGCCTGCCAGCGAGGGTGATTGCTGACCGGTTGACCCCATTGGAACTTCTCTTGCCGATCCGCACTGTCGATCAGCCCCCAGTGGCCGCCGACCGTTCCTTCGCTCCGGCGCTTCCAAGGCTGATCGAACGCCTCGATGACGTTCACGCGGTAACCTTTTTCCCGCGCGAGCTTCAGGACATCATGCAGCACCAGGGCCTGTTCGGCCGGAGAGGGCAGCGCGCCCTCGCGCATGCGCCCGGCACTGGGCCAGCCGGTCTCACCGATCAGGATTTCCTTGCCCGGGAATTGATCGGCAACGTGTTGGCGAATCCGATCGATATGCGCCCCGGCCTCCCGGGCCGAGACGGGGAGGTCCTCCCAATAGGGCAGGATATGGACGGTGACGAAGTCAACATCATCGGAGAGGGCCTTCGCCCGCTCCCAGAATTCCCACACATCCGCATAGGTCACGGGAACGCCGCCGGCCCTTGCACGCACGTCCTTCAGGATGGTGGAGATATCGGCCGCGGACAGTTCACCGCGCAGCATGACCTCATTGCCGACGATGAGCGCGGAAATGGTGTCGGGATATTGGTTCGCGAGCGCAATGCCCGCGTCGATCTCTGTCCGGTTCTTCTTTTGGTCGCTGGACAGCCAGATCCCCTGGAACACCTTGAGGCCGTGCTTCTTTGCGAGCGGCGCCACCTTGTCGAGGCCGAGCTCGACCGAATAGGTACGCACGCAAGAGGTCACGCGCGCCAATTGGGCCAAGTCCTCGTCGATCTGGGCCTCCGGGATTGGCGTTCCGCCGTTCAGCGGCGACTGTCCCTCGCGGAACGGCGCGTAGGAGACGCAGGGCAGTTTCTCGCCAGCCGCCAGCGGCGACGCGGGCATGGCAACCGGTTGCCCCATCCAGGCCCAATAGCCGACGATCGCCAGGATGACGGCGGCCAGCAGGCCGACGGGAATCGTGAGGTCAGAAGCGGCACCAGACGTGCGATCGGACAGCGGCATGATTTTTCTCGGACCCGACCGGCCGGGCCTGTGCGACATAAAGCGTCCGGCGGGCGCTGTGAAGGGCGGCGGCCATGCGCGCAAAGCGCATGTCGTCATGCTGACAAATTGAGCGCCTTCTTCTAACGTGTCGCCGCGGAAAGCCTTCCGCTCATCAGCCTCGAACTTCATGGCCGTCATGGACCGTTTTCGTATCGCTCTGCTTGCGAGCGCCGTTTTCCTTGCGTGCGCCGCACCCGCAGCCGCCCAATCCACTCCGGACCAGAAGCCGGCGCAGCCGGACCAACAGATGACCCCCGAGCAGCAGGCGGCCCGGGACGCGCAGAAGCGCTCGGTGGAAGAGTTTGCTGAGGCGGCGCGCCTTTTGCCGGGGGCCGCCGGCCTGCCGGAATGCGTGTGGACGGGGCGGCGCATCGCCTCCCTCCTGTGGCGGGACGACATTGATACCGCGCGGCGGCATCTCGATCTCTACGAGAAGTTCGGCTGCCCCACGGAGCACCTCAAGCTCGCCTTCCGCTGCCTGGTGCGCCAAGGCAACATCGATCCAAAAACGCAGGAACGCCTGACCGGGCGGGTCCAGCAATGTTGGGTTAATCCCGACTATGTTGCTGCACCTGCGCAATAATTAGACCTTGGCAATGCCGTCGGCTTGCCGAACGGCTGCCACAGTCCCCATTTACCTCTGTATTTGAGAGGTTTAGTGTCTCTGTGCACCGCCGCGTAAAAATGGCGGTGCCGACCGGTGGGGCAGGTCGAAAGGGTGCTCCGTGGCGTCCGGGTGGAACCGTTGCCGGATGCTTTCGTTGACGGTTCGTATTTCCCTTTCGAGTAGGTCCCCGCCATGCGTCCCGGCCTTGCTGCTGCCGCAGCCGTAATTGCTGTCGTGACCGGTTTTCACGCTGCGATCTGGTATTCCTTGCGCCCCGAGGGCAGCGCGCCCGCGGTGACCGAGCGGTTTTCCAGTCTGTCCTTCGCGCCGTATGACCGCAGCGTGCGCCATCCGGACAAGGGACCGGCGGTGACCGCCAGCCAGATCCGCTCGGATGTGGACGCGGTGGCCAATTATACCCGCGCGATCCGCACTTACTCGTCCACCATGGGCCTCGAGCTGATCCCAGCCATCGCCGCCGAGCGCGGGCTGAAGGTGTCGGTGGGCGCGTGGATCGACAAGGACGAAACGCGCAATCAGCTTGAAATCCAGAACGCGGTCGGCCTGGCCAAGCAGAACTCCAATGTGGAATCGCTGGTGGTCGGCAACGAAACCATCTTCCGCGGCGAAAAATCGGCCGCCGAAATGGCCGAGCTGATCCGGTCCGTGAAGCGCCAGACCAACGTGCCCGTGACGACCGGCGAGATCTGGAACGTCTGGCTGGATCATCCGGAACTGGTGTCGGCCGTCGATTATATCGCGGCGCATATTCTTCCCTACTGGGAAGGCGTAACCGCCGAGAATGTGGTGGATCGCTCCATCGACATTTATAACCGCTTGCGCGCCGCCTATCCGGGCAAGCGCATCGTCATCGCCGAGTTCGGCTGGCCGAGCGCCGGTTACAATCGCGATGCGGCGGTGCCGGGTGAACTTGCTCAGGCCAATGTCATCCGCACCTTCACCTCGCGCGCAGACGCGTTGGGTATCGATTACAACATCATCGAAGCCTTTGACGCGCCGTGGAAGAGCTTCGAAGGGTCGGTCGGTCAATATTGGGGCATCTTCGATGCCGACCGCCAGCTGAAATTCTCCCTCACCGGCCCGTTGGAGCAGCGGACCTATGGGCGCACCGCCATCCTCGCGGTTCTGCTCGGCTTCGCCTTCTGCCTGCCCATGCTGGGCATGCGTCGCATCACCGCCTCCCAGACGGCCGCGCTCGGCGCGGCGGCGTGCGGCGTGGGCGCCTGGGTCGCTCTGGTCGTGGACCATTGGGGTTCCCATTATGTCACCGGCGGCAATTATGTGACCGCTGTGATGTCGCTCCTGCTGCTGGGTCCGCTGGTCATCGTGGTTCTCTATCGGTTCGAGGAATTAACGGCGATCGTGTTCGGTCGCGAGCCTGAGCGGCTGGTGGAACTTCGTCCCCGAACCGCCCCCACGCGCTTCCCCAAGGTCTCCATTCACATTCCGGCCTATCGCGAGCCGCCGGAGATGCTGAAGCAGACGCTGGATGCCGTCGCGCGGCTGGAATGGCCCAATCTCGAATGTGTGGTTGTGCTAAACAACACGCCTGATCCCGCCATGGTCGAGCCGGTGCGCGCCCATTGCGAACTGCTGGGCGAGCGCTTCAAGTTCCTCAACATCGAGAAGATGTCCGGCTTCAAGGCGGGTGCCCTGCGCATCGCGCTCGAACACACCGCGCCGGACGCCGAGATCATCGGCGTCATCGATGCGGACTATGTGGTGCATGCTGACTGGTTGAAGGATCTCGTGCCCGTATTCGAAGACCCGACCGTGGGTCTCGTCCAGGCGCCTCAGGATCACCGCGACGGCTATCTCTCGCCTATGCATGAAGCGATGAATGCCGAATATGCCGGCTTCTTCGACATCGGCATGGTCCAGCGCAACGAGGACGACGCCATCGTCGTCCACGGCACCATGTGCCTGATCCGGCGCGCGGCCATGATGGAGGCCGGCTCCTGGTCGTCCGACACGATCTGCGAGGACACCGATCTCGGCCTGACCATCGCTGAGAACGGCTGGAAGACCCATTACACCCGCCGCCGCTATGGCTGGGGGCTGCTGCCCGACACGTTCGAGGCCTTCAAGAAGCAGCGTCACCGCTGGGCCTATGGCGGCTTCCAGATCATCCGCAAGCATTGGCGGCGGTTCCTGCCGGGCAATTCGCGCCTCACCGCCGCCCAGCGCCGCAACTTCCTGCTCGGCTGGGTGACGTGGCTCGGCGCGGAATCGGTCGGTGCACTTGCCGCTGCGCTCTCGCTCGCGTTCGTCCCGTTCGTCATCGCGCTCGGCATCTCGGTGCCCGCCTATGTGCTGACGCTGCCCATCATCACGACCTTCCTGGTCTATGTGCTGCATTTCACGGCTCTATACCGGATGCGCGTTGCAACCACGCCCATCCGGATGTTGGGGGCGGCCGTGGCGGCGATGGCGGTGCAGTTCACGGTGGCCAAGGCCGTTCTGGACGGCTTCCGCTACAAGGACCTCGCCTTCGCGCGGACCGCCAAGGGCAACAACTGGCTGGCGGGCGCGGCCCGCTCCTTCCCGGCTCTGCCTGAGGCAGTGATGGGCGGTCTGCTCATGGCAAGCGCCCTCCTCCTCCACCTCACCAACTGGCACACGGTGAGGGAGGTGGATCTCTATGCCCTCGCCCTTGCCATCCAGAGCCTTCCGTTCCTGGCAGCTGCGGTCATTGGTCTTGCCGAAAGCTCGCCGTTGAATGACTTCGCCACTTGGCGCGCGGTTAAGGGACGTGTGGTCGGCTCTCTCAAGAAGCTTCGTCCGAGCACGCCTCCCGCCGTTACGGAGTGAATGTCGCAACCATGACCGCTTCAAAGGCCCGGCCTCCGCCGGGCCTTTTTCGTTCAGTGGCCCCTCGACCAATCGCCATTCTGCGCGGTAGCGCGACCCCTTTCCGCTCATCCTGCCGCCTGCTCGCGCATGGTCACGCTTGCGGCAAAATTGGGGAGGGTTTAGGACTGCCGTCGAACCTTTCGCACCTGCGATAGCGGTATCACTCAGCCGTATGATGGGAGACCTCATGGACGCCACCCCGAACACCGCATCCGCGAAGCTCACTGTGGGGGACAAGAGCTGGGATCTTCCCGTCAAGCACGGGACCATCGGCCCCGACGTGATGGATATCTCCAAGCTCTACGGCCAGACGGGGATGTTCACCTACGATCCGGGCTTCACCTCGACCGCGTCCTGCGAGAGCCAGATCACCTATATCGACGGTGACGAAGGCGTCCTGCTCTATCGTGGCTACCCCATCGAGCAGCTTGCCGAGAATGGCGACTTCCTCGAGACCTGCTACCTGCTTCTCTACGGTGAACTCCCCACCGCCGAGCAGAAGGCGGATTTCGACATGTCCGTCACGCGCCACACCATGGTGCACGACCAGATGAACCGGTTCTTCACCGGTTTCCGCCGCGACGCGCATCCCATGGCGATCATGGTGGCCTGCGTCGGCGCGCTCTCGGCCTTCTATCACGACTCCACGGACATCTCCGATCCGCAGCAGCGCCTGATCGCGTCGATCCGCATGATCGCGAAGATGCCGACGCTTGCGGCCATGGCCTATAAGTACCATATCGGCCAGCCGTTCGTGTATCCGAAGAACGATCTCGACTACACCTCCAACTTCCTGCGCATGTGCTTCGCAGTCCCCTGCGAGGACTATAAGGTCTCGCCCGTGCTCTCGCGCGCGCTCGACAAGATCTTCATCCTGCACGCCGACCACGAGCAGAATGCATCGACCTCCACGGTGCGTCTGGCCGGCTCTTCCGGCGCGAACCCCTTCGCTTGCATCGCGGCGGGCGTGGCCTGCCTGTGGGGTCCCGCCCATGGCGGCGCCAACGAGGCGGCTCTCAAGATGCTCACGGAAATCGGCCGCCCCGAGCGGATCCCGGAATTCGTGAACCGCGCCAAGGACAAGAACGATCCGTTCCGCCTCATGGGCTTCGGGCACCGGGTGTATAAGAATTACGACCCGCGCGCGAAGATCATGCAGCAGACCTGTCACGAGGTTCTGACTGAACTTGGCATCAAGGACGATCCGCTCCTGGATGTCGCCGTGGAGCTGGAGCGCGTGGCGCTGCACGATGAGTATTTCATCGAAAAGAAGCTCTATCCGAACATCGACTTCTACTCTGGCATCACCCTGAAGGCGATGGGCTTCCCCACCGCCATGTTCACGGTGCTGTTCGCTCTGGCCCGCACCGTGGGCTGGATCGGTCAATGGAAGGAAATGATCGAGGACCCGGGCCAGCGCATCGGTCGCCCCCGCCAGCTGTACACGGGCGCCGCGCGTCGCGACTACGTGGCGATGGCCAAGCGCGTCTGAGAGCCGGCGCTCCGCTGCAAAGGTGGAGCGCCACGGTTCAATGCGATCGTCTGATCTGCCTTCCGTCCCGAGAGACAGAAAGCGATACGCGGATCGGGCGGCTTTCGCCTGATCCGTCAGGCGTCAGCAGCCGAGCGAGATCCGGGATGAAACGCCTGATCAGGCGTCGCCCGAGAGAAGAATGGGGGCGCCGCATTTGCG
>JBFMAV010000066.1:0-23611 GCA_040755535.1 Pseudomonadota bacterium
CGCCCCGCCGGTCGCCGCCGAGGTCCCCGCTTCGGCGCCCGTCGCCGCACCCACTCCGGTTGTCACCACACCCGAGGCGCCCGCTCCCGCCGCGCCCGCGCCGGTCGAGGCCAAGGCGCCTGTTGTTGAATCGCCCGTCGCCGCGCCTGCGCCCGCACCGGCCCCCGAGCCCAAGGCTTCGCCCGTGGAAGCGCCCCGCCCGGCGGCTGCCGCGCCTGCTGCTCCGCCGCGCCCGGAAGCGCGTCCGGCCCCCGCTGCCGCGCGGCCCGCGGCCACCGGTGCTTCGGGACGCTCCAGTTCCGGCGCGCCCCAGCGGTCCGGCACGGGCGGCGCTCCCACCCGCAGCGGAGCCGGGGGCGCCCAGCAGCGTCCCGGCCAAGGCGGCGGACGTGATCAGGAACGCCGCGGTGGTGGCTCCGCGCCCGGCCGTCCGGGCAGCAATCGCCCGTCCGGCTCCGGCGTCGTCCTGCGCACCCTGACCGAGGAAGAGCGCGTCGCGCGTGCCAGTGCCCTTGCGGATGCGAAAGTCCGTGAGGTCGAAGAGCGCCGCATGGCGGAAGAGCGCCGCGTCGCCGAGGAAGAGGCGCGCCGCCGCGCCGAGCGCGAGCGTGTCGAGCGCGCGGAGCGTGACGCCGCCGAGGCGCGTAAGCGCGAGGAAGAGAGCCGCCGCGCCCAGGAAGACGAGAGCAAGCGCAAGGCCGAGCAGGAAGCGCGCAAGCGGTTCGGCGGCGAGGATCAGTCCGCGCGTCCCGCTGCAGGCGCGACCGCCCGTCCCCTGACGCCGCGTCCCGCGGGCACGGCGCCCGCCACGCCCGGCGAAGAGGAGGAGGAGCGTCGTCCCGTGCGCCGTGGGCCGGGCAATGCCCGCCCCGTCGCTCCGGTTAAGCTTCCCAAGGCCCCCGGCGCGGCTGAAAAGAGCCGTGGCCGCCTGACCCTGGCCAATGCGCTCTCGAGCGAAGAGGAGCGCCAGCGTTCCGTCGCCTCGTTCCGCCGGCGCACCCAGCGCATGACCGGACACCGGGCGCAGGAGAGCAAGGAAAAGATCCTGCGCGAAGTGATCCTGCCCGAGACCATCACCATCCAGGAACTCGCCAACCGCATGTCGGAGCGGGGCGTGGACGTGATCCGCCTGCTGATGAAGCAGGGCCAGATGCTGAAGATCACCGACGTGATCGACGCGGATACCGCGCAACTGATCGCCGAGGATTTCGGCCACACAGTGCGCCGCGTGTCGGAGTCGGATGTGGAAGAGGGCCTGTTCGACGTGGCCGATGCGCCGGAGACGCTTCAGGCGCGTCCGCCGGTCGTCACCATCATGGGCCATGTCGACCACGGCAAGACGTCGCTGCTGGATTCGATCCGCAAGGCCAATGTGGTCTCCGGCGAAGCCGGCGGCATCACGCAGCATATCGGTGCCTATCAGGTGACCGCGCCCTCCGGCGGCAAGATCACCTTCATCGATACCCCCGGCCACGCGGCCTTCACCGCCATGCGCGCCCGCGGCGCCAAGGTGACGGACATCGTGGTGCTGGTTGTGGCGGCGGATGACGGCGTTATGCCCCAGACGGCGGAAGCCATCGCCCACGCCAAGGCGGCGGGTGTGCCGATTATCGTGGCGATCAACAAGATCGATAAGCCCGATGCGAAGCCGGAGCGCGTGCGGAGCGAACTGCTCCAGTACGAGATCCAGGTGGAAACCATGGGCGGCGAGACGCTGGAGGTGGAAGTTTCCGCCACCAAGCAGATCAATCTCGATAAGCTCCTGGAAGCCATCGCGCTGCAGTCGGAACTGCTCGATCTGACCGCCAATCCCGAGCGGGCGGCAGAAGGCACGGTTATCGAAGCCAAGCTTGATCGTGGACGCGGCCCCGTTGCCACCGTCCTGGTCCAGCGCGGCACGCTGCATATCGGCGACATCGTCGTCGCGGGTGCGGAATGGGGCCGCGTGCGCGCCCTCATCACCGATACGGGCGACAATACCGATGTGGCCGGCCCGTCTTTCCCCGTCGAGGTGCTCGGTTTCAACGGCACGCCGGAGGCGGGCGACCGTCTCGCGGTGGTCGAGAATGAAGCCCGCGCCCGCGAGATCACCGACTATCGCCAGCGCCAGAAGCGCGAGAAGGCGGCGGCCCGTTCCGCCACCGTCCGCGGCTCTCTGGAGCAGATGATGAGCCAGGTCCGCACGTCGGGCCGCAAGGAATTCCCGCTCATCATCAAGGGCGACGTGTCGGGCTCGGTGGAAGCCATCATCGGCGCGCTGGAAAAGGTGGGCAATGACGAGGTGCAGGCCCGCATCATCCATTCCGGCGCGGGCGGCATCAACGAAAGCGACGTGACGTTGGCGGAAACCTCCGGCGCCGCGATCATCGCCTTCAACGTGCGCGCCAACAAGGAAGCGCGCGACGCGGCCGAGCGTGCCGGCATCGAAATCCGCTACTACAACATCATCTACGACCTTGTGGACGACGTGAAGAAGGCCATGAGCGGCCTGCTCGCCCCCATCAATCGCGAGACGATGCTGGGCAACGCACTCATCCTGGAGATCTTCAACGTCTCCAAGGTGGGCAAGGTGGCGGGTTGCCGCGTGACCGACGGCACCGTGGAGCGCGGCCAGCATGTCCGCCTCATTCGCGACAATGTGGTGATCCACGAAGGCAAGCTGTCCACCCTGAACCGCTTCAAGGACGCCGTGAATACGGTGTTGGCGGGCCAGGAATGCGGCATGTCCTTCGAGAACTACCAGGACATGCGCGCGGGCGACGTCATCGAGTGCTACCGCGTCGAGGTGGTTCAGCGCTCGCTCTGATCGGAAACGGTCTCCTTTCTCCCCGCTCTATCCGGGCGGGGGGAGGGCGCCGTCCGCGAACTTGACGCCCGGCCTCCCTTCGGCGGCGCGGGTCCGGTCCTCTCCCGCAGGCGGGAGGGGACATTATTGCTTTGAACCCAGGGGACGGCGGTCCAAATCCGCCGGGCCTCATGCAAGGAGAGGCGGCGCGCGGCGCTGCCGTTATGCAGAATGAAACAGACGACCGGCGCCGGCCCCAGCCAGCGCATGCTGCGCGTGGGCGAACTGGTGCGCCACGCGCTCGCCGACGTGCTGTCGCGCGGCGACCATCTGGACCCCGTCCTGGCCGGGCATATCATCACCGTTCCCGAGGTGCGCATGTCGCCGGACCTCAAGATCGCCACTTGCTATGTCATGCCGCTCGGCGGCAAGGACATCCGCGCGGTGATCAAGGCGCTGGCCGCCAATGCCCGCATGCTGCGCGGCGAGGTCGCCCGCCGGGTGGAGCTGAAATCCGTGCCGGAACTCAGGTTCCGCGAGGACACCTCGTTCGACGAGGCGCAGCACATCGATTCCCTCCTGCGCTCGCCGGAAGTGGCGCGCGACCTCCAGTCCGACACTGAAGAGAAGACCGACGAATGACGGCCATGGACGATGACGCCTGCTCGGCCCCCGAGGGCGCCGGCGCGGACCAGACCAGCCCGGCGCGGGGCGGCGGACGCCGTGAGCGCGACCAGCGGCCGCGCGCGCCCAAGCGCGATGTGGACGGATGGGTGCTGCTGGACAAGCCGTCCGGCATGACCTCCACCCAGGCGGTGGCCGTGGTGAAGCGCCTGTTTGCGGCGAAGAAGGCGGGCCATGCCGGCACGCTGGACCCGCTCGCGTCGGGCTGCCTGCCCATAGCGCTGGGCGAGGCGACCAAAACCGTTCCCTATGTGATGGACGGGCGCAAGACCTATCGCTTCACCGTGCGCTTTGGTCAGGAGATGGATACGGACGATGCGGAAGGCCGCATGGTGGCCGAGAGCGCGAACCGTCCCACGGACGAGGCGATCCGCGCCGCTCTGCCGGCCTTTCTCGGCGAAATCATGCAGGTGCCGCCCGCTTATTCCGCGCTGAAGATCGACGGCAACCGCGCCTATGATCTCGCCCGCGAAGGCGAGACCGTGCAGCTGGAGGCGCGCCCCATCGTGATCCACCGCATCGAGATGGTGGAGCGTCCGGACATGGATCACGCCGTGCTGGAGGCGGAGTGCGGGAAGGGAACCTATGTCCGCGCCATCGCCCGCGATCTCGGGCGCATGCTGGACTCGCGCGGCCACGTTTCCATGCTGCGCCGGGCCAGTGTCGGGAACTTCCTCGAAGAGGATTTGATCGGCGTGGAGGAGCTCACCGAGCGCGCGGAGGCCGGCGATACGGCGCTGTTCGAGGCGTTGGACGGTGTGGAGGTGGCACTTGAGGATCTGGTGGGGATCTCGGTCTCGCCGTCCGATGCGCACCGTTTGCGCTGCGGCCAGCCGGTGATCCTGCGGGGCCGAGATGCCCCGGTCGTGGAAGGCCATGTGGCGGTGTCCTGCCAGGGCTCGCTGTTCGCCATCGCGGATGCGTCGGGCGGGGAGATCCGGCCGCACCGGGTGTTCAACTGGTCGCGCAGCGTGCCGCGGGCGCTGAAGCGCAGCGCCTGAGCGCACGTCGGCCCCCGCTCGGCCCCCTGGGCATCGGCGGGCCGCGGCGCGTAGGAAGCGTATACAAAAGTGTGATCCGCTTGCGTCCCGATTTCAGACGCTGCGGCATACAATTTGCGAGGCAGGTCCGGTTTCCTCGGAGGATGGACCCGGATGCCTCGCAGATTATCTCTCTTTGCCTCTCTCTTGATCGGCCTCGCCGTGAGCGGCACCGCCCAAGCGGAGAATGTCGTTCGCTACGGCATCTCCATGGCCGACATTCCCCAGACCACGGGGCAGCCCGATCGCGGGGCAGGTGCCTATCAATTCACCGGCTACACCCTGTATGACCCGCTGGTCGCCTGGGAAATGAATGTCGCCGACCGCCCCGGCAAGCTGGTGCCCGGCCTGGCCAGCGAATGGAAGCCGGATCCCGCTGATCCCAAGAAATGGCTGTTCACCCTGCGGCCGGGTGTGAAATTCCATGACGGCAGCGACTTCAATGCCGATGCGGTGGTCTGGAACCTGGACAAGGTGTTGGACGAGAAGTCCCCCCAGTTCGACAAGCGCCAGTCCGCCCAGGTGAAGACCCGCCTTCCTGGTGTCGCCTCCTATCGCAAGGTGGACGACATGACGGTGGAGATCACCACCAAGGATGTGGACAGCTTCTTCCCCTATCAGATGCTCTGGTTCCTGGTCTCCAGCCCGGCCCAGTATGAAAAAGTTGGCAAGGACTGGGACAAGTTCGCCGCCAATCCTTCAGGGACGGGCCCGTTCAAGTTCTCAAAGCTTGTTCCCCGCGAGCGCCTGGAACTGGTGCGCAATGCCGATTACTGGGACAAGAGCCGCATCGCCAAGGCGGACCGGATGATCCTCATCCCGATCCCGGAGGCGCTGACCCGCACCAATGCGCTGCTGGCCGGCCAGGTGGACCTGATCGAGACCCCGGCTCCCGACGCCGTGCCCCAATTGAAGGCGGCGGGCATCAAGATCGTCGAGAATGTCACGCCCCATGTGTGGAACTACCATCTGTCGGTGCTCCCAGACTCCCCCTGGCAGGATCCAAAGCTGCGTAAGGCTTTGAATTTGGCCGTGGATCGCGACGGCATCGTGGCGCTGATGAACGGCCTAGCGAAGCCCGCGAAGGGTCAAGTCGACCCGCAGAGCCCCTGGTTCGGCAAGCCGACCTTCGATCTGAAATACGACCCGGACACCGCCGCCAAACTGGTGAAAGAGGCCGGATATTCCAAGGAAAAGCCGGTAAAGGCCACCTTCATCATCGCCCAGGGCGGCACCGGGCAGATGCTGTCTTTGCCCATGAACGAATATATCCAGGCCTCGTTCAAGGAGATCGGGGTGGATGTGGAGTTCAAGGTGGTGGAGCTGGAGACCCTCTACACCCATTGGCGCAAGGGCGCGAAAGATCCCATTAATGCCGGTATCACGGCCAATAATATCGCTTACGTGACATCTGATCCGCTTTATGCGCTCATTCGCTTCTTCGATTCCCGGCAGGTGGCGCCGGTGGGCGTCAACTGGGGCTATTATGCCAATCCCAAGGTGGACGCGCTGATCGACGAGGCGAAGAAGACCTTCGACGTCACCAAGCAGAACGAACTGCTCGCCCAGGTCCACCAGACCGTGGTCGACGATGCCGCACTGGTCTGGGTGGTGCACGACACCAACCCGCATGCCCTGTCGGCCAAGGTGAAGGACTTCACCCAGGCCCAGCACTGGTTCCAGGACCTGACCACCATCGGCATGGCCCAGTGACGGCCCGGCCAGGGCGGGCCTGCCCGCCCTGGATCCGAGTTTTCTCTGGCTGCAAGGGGGATTTTCTGTATAGTGCGCCGCGCGTGGCCCCCGGGCCGCGCGCAAGAACCCGTTTGCCTTGACCGCGCTGGACGACATCCCGGCCCGGCCACCGAACGGAATGGCGCAGCCACAGCCTTTGGCAGCTTCGCCACTTTATTCTCTCACCTACAAGGATATCCCGATGTCGATCACGGCCGAGCGCAAGCAGGCGCTCATCACGGAATATGGTGCGAAGGCGGGCGATACCGGTTCGCCCGAGGTGCAGGTGGCGATCCTCTCGGAGCGCATTTCCAACCTCACCGGTCACTTCAAGTCCCATAACAAGGACAATCACTCCCGGCGCGGTCTTTTGAAGCTGGTCTCCCAGCGCCGCAGCCTTCTCGACTATCTCAAGCGCAAGGATGAAGGCCGCTACAAGTCGCTGATCGAGCGTCTGGGCCTGCGTCGCTGAGCGCGCCGCTTTGGGCGCGCCGCCGGACGGCGCGCCCCGTCCTGCTTGAGAGACGGGTCCACCCGTCGGGCCATTCATCCGATGGCATCAGGCTCAAGCAGGGATCCGACGCGGCGGGCATGGGGCTCGCCGCGGGTATGCGAAGTCAAAGGGAAGTCATGGCAGGATCGCCGGACGCAACCGTCGTGCGCAGTCTCCTCCCGGGGACGGCGAACGGGCGGCGCGTCCGGCCGTCTTGCTCATGGCTCCCCTCTTCGCCGAATGAAGAGAGAGACATTCCATGTTCGATATCCATCGCGAGGAACTGGACTGGGGCGGACGCACGCTGATCCTGGAGACGGGCAAGATGGCCCGCCAGGCGGACGGCTCGGTCCTCGCCACCTATGGCGACACCACCGTGCTTGCCACCGTCGTTTCGGCCCGTGAGCCCAAGCCCGGCCAGGACTTCTTCCCCCTGACCGTGAACTATCAGGAAAAAACCTATGCGGCCGGCCGCATTCCCGGCGGCTATTTCAAGCGCGAGGGCCGTCCCTCCGAGAAGGAGACCCTGGTCTCCCGCCTGATCGACCGCCCGATCCGCCCCCTGTTCCCGGACGGCTATAAGAACGACACCCAGGTTGTGGTGACGGTCCTGTCGCACGATCTGGAGAATGATCCCGACATCGTCTCCCTGGTGGCGGCCTCCGCCGCTCTCACCCTTTCGGGCGTGCCCTTCATGGGCCCCGTGGGCGCGGCGCGCGTCGGCTTCATCGGCGACGAATATGTGCTGAACCCCACCGTGGACGAGGTGAAGGAAAGCGCGCTCGATCTGGTCGTCGCCGGCACGGGCGATGCGGTCCTGATGGTGGAATCCGAAGCCAAGGAACTGCCCGAGGAGATCATGCTCGGCGCGGTCATGTTCGGCCACCGCCACTTCCAGCCGGTGATCGAGGCCATCATCCGCCTCGCCGAGAAGGCCGCCAAGGAGCCGCGCGCCTTCGATCCGCCGGATCATGCCGAGCTTGAGGCCAAGATCCGCGAGATCGCCGAGGCGGACCTGCGCGCCGCCTACAAGATTCAGCAGAAGCAGGCCCGCTACGAAGCGGTGGGCGCCGCCAAGTCCAAGGTGAAGAAGTATTTCGAGGGCCTCGCCGTGGAAGGCCAGTCGGCCCCGCCGGCGCAGGTCGTGTCGGAGGTGCTGAAAGGCCTCGAAGCGAAGATCGTCCGCTGGGCGATCCTTGATGAGGGCATCCGCATCGACGGCCGCGACGTGAGGACGGTGCGCCCCATCGTGTCCGAGGTCGGCATCCTGCCGCGCGCCCACGGCTCCGCTCTGTTCACCCGCGGCGAGACGCAGGCCCTGGTGGTCGCGACGCTCGGCACCGGCGAGGACGAGCAGTTCATCGACAGCCTGGAAGGCACCTATAAGGAGCACTTCCTGCTGCACTACAATTTCCCGCCCTTCTCCGTGGGCGAGACCGGCCGCATGGGTTCGCCCGGCCGCCGCGAGATCGGCCATGGCAAGCTGGCTTGGCGCGCCATCCATCCCACGCTGCCCCCCAAGCATGAGTTCCCCTACACCCTGCGCGTGGTGTCGGAGATCCTGGAGTCCAACGGCTCCTCCTCCATGGCGACCGTCTGCGGCACCTCGCTGGCGCTGATGGATGCCGGCGTCCCGCTGCGTCGTCCCGTGGCGGGCATCGCCATGGGCCTGATCCTGGAAGGCGAGAAGTTCGCCGTCCTCTCCGACATTCTCGGCGACGAGGATCATCTCGGCGACATGGACTTCAAGGTGGCCGGCACGGAGCAGGGCGTCACCTCGCTCCAGATGGACATCAAGATCGCCGGCATCACCGAGGAGATCATGCAGGTGGCCCTCGCCCAGGCGAAGGACGGCCGCGCCCACATCCTCGGCGAGATGGCCAAGGCCCTCACCTCGGCCCGCGCCGAGCTCGGCGAGCATGCCCCGCGCATCGAGGTGATGAAGATCCCGGTGGACAAGATCCGTGAAGTGATCGGCTCCGGCGGCAAGGTGATCCGCGAGATCGTCGAGAAGACCGGCGCCAAGATCAACATCGAGGACGACGGCACGATCAAGATCGCGTCCGCCAACGGCGACGCCATCAAGGCTGCCATCAACTGGATCAAGTCCATCGCGTCCGAGCCGGAAGTGGGCCAGATCTATGAAGGCACCGTCGTGAAGGTGGTGGACTTCGGCGCCTTCGTGAACTTCTTCGGCTCCAAGGATGGGCTGGTTCACATCTCCCAGCTCGCCAAGGAGCGCGTCGCCAAGTCGTCCGACGTGGTCAAGGAAGGCGACAAGGTGAAGGTGAAGCTCATGGGCTTCGACGAGCGCGGCAAGACCCGCCTGTCCATGAAGGTGGTCGATCAGGCCACCGGCGAGGACCTCGAGGCCAAGGAAAAGGCCGAGAAGAGCGACGAGGCCGGCGCCGCCGAGTGAGGCGCGCGACCCATTCGGCCGTCACAGGCGCGAATGGGTCCGCCCGTCAGGTGGCCAGTCTGAAACGAGAAAGGGCGCCCAGAGGGCGCCCTTTCTTTTTGGCGGGGGATTGAGGGTGAGGCGCGGTGCCTGCGGTCAGGCCGCGCGCACCGTCTCCACGAAGCTCTGGACCTGGGTGCGCAGAGACACCGCCTGGCGCGAGAGGTCGGTGGCCGAGGACAGCACCTGCTGGGCCGCCGAGGCGGAGGCCTGCGCCGCCCGCTCCACGGACGTGATGCTGCTGGTGACTTCGTTGGTGCCGGTGGCCGCCTGCTGGATGCTGCGCGCGACCTCGGACGTGGTCGCGTTCTGCTCCTCCATGGCCGCCGCGATGGCGGTGGTGCCCGCCCGCAACTCGCCGATGGTCCGGCTGAAGCTCGCAATGGACGACACCACGTCGCCGGTGGAGTCCTGGATGCCGGAGATGCGGCCGGAAATGTCGGCCGTGGCCTTGGCGGTCTGACCAGCCAGGGCCTTCACTTCCTGCGCCACCACCGCGAAGCCGCGCCCGGCCTCACCCGCCCGGGCGGATTCGATGGTTGCGTTCAGCGCGAGCAGGTTGGTCTGGCCCGCGATGGTGTCGATCAGGCTGATGATGGTGCCGATCTGCTCCGCCGACAGACGCAATTCGCTCATCTGGCTGTTGGTGTTGTCCACCTCTCCCACGGCCTGCTCGGTCATGTGAGAGGAATGCTGGAGGCGGTCGCCGATCTCACGGGCGGAGGCGGACAATTCCTCAATGGCCGCCGCGACCGCCTGGACATTGGAGGTGGCAAGCTGCGCCGCCTGCGCCACGGCAGCCGCTTGCGCCGTGGTCTCTTCGGCGGTGGCGTTCAGCGTTTCGGACGCCGCCTGGAGTTCGTTGGCGGCCGAGGCCACCATGTCCACCACCGCGCCGACCGCACTCTCGAACTGGTCGGCGAGGGTGTTCATCTCCTCCTTGCGCCGCTCGGCGGCTGCACGCTCCTCGGCAAGGCGCTCCTCGCGCTGGCGCTCGGATTCCACCAGGCTGTCGCGGAAGTAGGCGAGGGCGCGGGCCTGGTCGCCGATTTCGTCCTTGCGGGTGGCGAACGGGATTTCGGCGGCCAGATCCCCATTGGAGACATGCTCCATGGAGTCCGTGATCCGACGCACGGGCCGGGCGATGCCCATCACCGAATAGGCGGCGGAGGCGATTGCGGCGGCGATTGCCACCAGGGAGAAGATCAAAATCTGCAACATGCCGTCGTGCAGCGCCTGATCGGACCGCGCATCTGCCTCGTCCGATTGCGCGGTGGTGGCGGCGATGACCTCGGTCAGCAGCTTCGCCGCGTCCGCAGTCGCGGGTGTGGCGCGTTCGTCCACGATCTTCTTGCGCTTCTGGACTTCAGCAAGCCCGTCCAGCACGGACTGGACATAGGCCTTGAAGTTGGTCTGCGCGGTCGTCACCGCCTTGGCGATTTCGGGCACGCTTGAGAGCTGGTCCTGGATCGTCTTCAGCGCCTTCAACGCCCGATCCTGCATGGCGTTAATCAGGATCAGCTGCTTGCGATCTTCCTCCAGGATGAAGGTGGCGGCCGCGAGGCTGATATTGTCCAGCATCTGCTCCAGCGGCTGGACCAACTGCATCGTGTCCGGCTGGTCGAGCGGAACGATCAGCTTGGACAGGGTGGAGAAGCTCGTGCGCGCCTGGATGTTGAGGGCGGGGCGGCTGTCCACGAAGTTCAGCTGCGCCTGCTGCGAGGCCTGGATGTCGGTCGCGGCGCTGCCGATCTCGCTCAACCGGACCTTGAGCTTGCGGAACACCTCCCGGTCGGGATCATGGGATTCCAGCTGAATGAGATTGTCGAGATTGCTCTGGGCCGCCTTCACATCGGCCTGGACCTTCCGCAGCAGATCGTCGTTATCAAGATTGGCGAAGGACAGCCGCATCTCGGTCATGCCGAGGCGCGCGCGCCCGAGCAGCAGGCCGACCTGCTCGGTCTGCTGCAGGATCTTGGCCTGCAGTTCGGTCTCCGCGTTGGCGGCCTCGATCTGAGAGAGGGCGGATTGCCGGCTAAAAATCACGCCGGCAGAAAGAAGGATCAAAATACCGGATGCGATGCCCAGTTTGGCACCGATCCCAAGACGAAGGGCGCTCACGGCTTCACCTCCCGATGGCCGAAAAACAACCGTCGCAGGTGAAGGGAAAAGGCTTGTGCGAGACTTGCGTGGCGTTCGACTTTGGGCGCAACGGCCGAACGCGGACTTATTTGCAGGCGGTCGCGTCGATGAAATCAACAGCGTGCATAAGCGGTTGAGGCGAGACGGAAATGAAACCGTCGAACGGGCCGCTCATTTCCAGAATGAGGAACAGCGCCCCGCTGATGGAGAGGGCGCACATGAAAAAGAACGCCCTCACCACGCCGTTGGAAGGGGCGAACAAGCCGAAGCTGACGAAGATCAGCGCCAGCCAGACGATCAGCACGATGATGAAGATGGCCGGAACGGAGGCGACCGCCTCGCCGGACACGGTCCATCGGGTCTTGAGAATGGATTTCAGGTCTTCGAGCGCGCCCGCGCGCGCTTCCTGCTGGATGGTGGTCTGCGGCGTCCAATTGCGCACCAGGCCCTCGAGCGAGAGCAGAATGTCCCCCGATGCGGCCCCCGGGGAACCGGAGTTGGTCGCGGCGTCCGAGCCGCCCCAATTCTCCACCAGGATAGCGCGCGTATATTGCCCGAGCAGTTTCTGGGCTGGGCAGGCGTCGGGGCCGGCATGGCGCAGGTCGGAGGCGAGCGAGAGAATGTTCAGCGCATAGGTGTGAACATCCTTGTCGGTGGCGTCGAAATTGCCTTTTACCGAAGCGGTCATCAGGCCGAGGATCAGCGACGTCATGGCCGCGACCATGCCCACGCCGAGCTTCACGGCATCCTGGGTCGAGCCCGAAATGTGATGGGAGGCGAGGCGCTGGGCCGCGAACATCGCCGCGAGCGCCCCGCCGAACATGCCGAGGAAGGCGATCACCGATACAAGGAAAGGACTCATCTGGCTTCGGCCCCCCGCGCCCCTGCCATTCGACCTCAGCCGGTCCGCGCTACTCCGCCGCCTTGGGGGCAACCTCGTGCGCGAGCTTGGCTTCCGCATCCTCCTGCGTCTTCAGGACGTCGGGATGCGGCATGGAAATGATATTGTATCCGCTGTCCACGAAATGGACTTCGCCGGTGACGCCCATCGAGAGGTCAGACAGCATGTAGAGGGCCGCGCCGCCCACTTCCTCGATGGTGACGGTCCGCCGCAGCGGGGCGTGGCGCTTCTGGTAATTGAACATCAGGCGGGCATCGGCGATGCCCGCGCCCGCCAGCGTGCGGACCGGCCCGGCGGAAATGGCGTTCACGCGGATGCCCACCGGACCATAATCGGCCGCGAGATAGCGCACGCTGGCTTCCAGCGCGGCCTTCGCCACGCCCATCACGTTGTAATTGGGCATGACGCGGGTGGAGCCGCCATAGGTCAGCGTGATGAGCGAGCCGCCGTTCGGCATGATGGCTGCCGCGCGCTTGGCGATCTCGGTGAAGGAGAAGCAGGAGATCACCATGGTCCGCGAGAAATTCTCGCGGCTGGTGTCGGCATAGCGGCCCTTCAGTTCGGACTTGTCCGAGAAGGCCACCGCATGGACCAGGAAATCGATGCTGCCCCAGGCGTCCTTAAGCTGGCGAAAGACCTCGTCCACGCTGGCGAGGTTTTCCACGTCGCAGGGCAGGACAAGGGAGGCGCCGAGGCTTTCGGCCAGCGGGCGCACCCGTTTGGCCATGCCGTCGCCCTGGTAGGTGAAGGCGAGTTCGGCGCCCTGTCCGGCAAGGGCCTTGGCGATGCCCCAGGCGATGGAGTGGTCGTTGGCGACGCCCATCACCAGGCCGCGCTTGCCCTTCATCAGGTCCTGCATCGCCGACTATCCTTCGTTCCGGGCCATTGTCGCGGATAGCAGACCTTCGGCGCCCGCGCCAGCCGGCTCGCGCCGCCCGTCCCCGCCTTCACGCGTCCAGATGCTTGAACACCAGGCTGGCGTTGGTCCCGCCGAACCCGAACGAGTTGGACAGGACCGCGCCCAGCGCCACATTGTCCCGCCGCTTGCGCACGATGGGCATGTCGGCGAACACCGGGTCCAGTTCCTCGATATTGGCGCTCTCGCAGATGAAGCCGTTCTGCATCATGAGCAGGCAATAGATGGCTTCCTGCACGCCGGTCGCGCCCAGCGAGTGGCCGGTCAGCGACTTGGTGGCGGAAATCGGCGGGCACTTCTCGCCGGTGCCGAACACCTTGCGGATCGCCTCGATTTCCGGCGGGTCGCCGGCCGGGGTCGAGGTGGCGTGCGGGTTGATATAGTCGATGGGCGCCTTCACCGTGGACAGAGCGAGGCGCATGCAGCGCTCCGCGCCCTCGCCCGAGGGGGCGACCATGTCGTAGCCGTCGGAGGTGGCGCCATAGCCGGCCACTTCGCCATAGATCCGCGCGCCGCGCGCCTTGGCATGTTCCAGCTCTTCCAGCACCAGCACCCCGGCGCCGCCGGCGATCACGAAGCCGTCGCGGTTCACGTCATAGGCGCGCGAGGCCGTGGCGGGCGTGTCGTTATATTTGGAGGACATGGCGCCCATGGCGTCGAACAGGACGGAGAGCGTCCAGTCCAGCTCCTCGCAGCCGCCCGCGAACATCACGTCCTGCTTGCCGTACTGGATCATCTCATAGGCATTGCCGATGCAATGGTTCGACGTCGCGCAGGCCGAGGAGATGGAATAGTTCACGCCCTTGATCTTGAACCAGGTGGCGAGCGTCGCGGAGGCCGTGGAGGACATGGCCTTGGGCACCGCGAACGGTCCAACGCGCTTTGGCCCCTTGCTGCGGGTGATGTCCGCCGCTTCCACGATGGCGCGGGTGGAGGGACCGCCCGAGCCCATGATGATGCCGGTGCGGTCGTTGGAAACGTCGCTCGGCTCCAGTCCCGCATCGCGGATCGCCTGGTCCATGGCGATGTGATTCCAGGCGGTGCCGCCGCCATGGAAGCGCATGGCACGGCGGTCCACCAGGGCTTCGGCGTCGATGGACGGCGCCCCGTGCACCCGGCAGCGGAACCCGAGATCGGCATAGGCGGAGGCCGCCGAAATGCCGCTCTTGGCCTCGTGCAGGCTGCTGAGCACTTCCTGGGTGGTATTGCCGATGGACGAGACGATGCCCGTCCCGGTGACGACGACGCGCCGCATGTCACCTCCTCAAGGTGAAAAAATCAACATGGCCGCCAAAGATGGCGCCGCCTTGTCCGCGGCGTCAGCCGCCAGCCGCGGGAGCCGCGTCGGCCTGGAACAGGCCGACCTTCAGATCCTTGGCGCGATAGATAATCTCGCCGTCCGCCGAGAGCCAGCCATCGGCGATGCCGAGCACCAGCTTGGAGCGCATCACGCGCTTGAAATCGACGCCATAGACCACTTTCTGCATGCTCGGCAGAACCTGGCCGGAGAATTTCAATTCCCCAAGGCCCAATGCGCGGCCCCGTCCCGGCGCGCCCAGCCAGCCGAGAAAGAAGCCCACCAGCTGCCACATAGCATCAAGCCCGAGGCACCCCGGCATGACCGGGTCGCCCTGGAAGTGGCAGGGGAAGAACCAGAGATCCGGCTTCACGGACAGCTCGGCGCGGACAAAGCCCTTGCCGAATTCGCCGCCGGTCTCGGAAATTTCGGAGATGCGGTCGAACATGAGCATGGGCGGCAGCGGCAATTGCGCGTTGCCGGGTCCGAACAACTCCCCGCGCCCGCAGGCCAGGAGGTCCTCATACTCGAAACTGGAGCGCCGATCCGCCATTCTCTCAGGTATCACCATGCTGCCCGTGGGGCTGAAGTTCCATTCGCGCCGAAGGCCCCGCACCGCCAGGCCTCGGCTTGTGCCCGTCTCCGGGCGCGGCACTCCCTAACATAGGCGGGGGCGCGCTCAAAGTCATGAAAGCGTCACGGCTGCATTGCCGCTGTGAAAAAATGGCGCGCCGCAGACGTGCGCCAAGCTCCCGCTTGGGGCAGGCTGCGGGTGGCAGCCGCGTCGGAACGGGCCATCGGTCGGCGGGGATCGAACGGCGCCGCCGGGCGTTCAGCGGGGACGGACAGATCAGGAGGGTTGGATGCTGAAGCAGTTCCGCGAGTTCGCGGTCCGGGGCAATGTGGTGGACCTCGCCATCGGTGTGATCATCGGCGCGGCGTTCGGCAACATCGTGTCGTCGCTCGTGTCGGACATCTTCATGCCGCTCATCGGCGCCGTCACCGGCGGGCTGGACTTCTCCAATTACTTCCTCCCGCTCTCCAAGGCGGTGACCGCCGACAATCTGGCGGACGCGAAGAAACAGGGCGCCGTCCTGGCCTATGGCCATTTCATCACCCTGGGCATCAATTTCCTGATCGTCGCCTGGATCCTGTTCTTCTTCGTGCGCGCCATCAATTCGCTCAAGGTCGAGGAGGCGAAGAAGCCCGCGCCCGCCCCGAGCCGAACCGAGCTTCTGCTGGAGGAGATTCGCGACCTCTTGGCCGACCGGAAGGCAGGCGCGCCCCCCGCCTCAGACCAGCCCCGGCCCTGAGGGGCGGACCCAGGCCCGCCGGTGCGCGATGAGCCGGCGGGACGGGCGGATCGCCCGGCGTGAGCGGAGTGCGGGCAGCCCCGATTCGCCGCTGTCGGCCGTCCGCCCGAGGGCTGGCGAGCGCACGTGCCGATCCGATCGCATCGCAATCAGATGAGTAAAACGCTCTCTGCCCATAACGGAGAGATGCAGTCACCGATCCGGGTCAATCACCCGGATCGGATCAGGCTTGCCATGCTTTCCCTGCGCCGGCCGCCTCAGGCATGGCCCCGCGCAATGAAGGGAAATGCCGAAAGGCGGAGGTGGATGCAGGGCGCGGGGGCTTCATCACCTTCGTCCACAGGCGGAAAAGCCCTGTCCCCGCCTGGATTTGCAGGGCGCGCGCAAACATCCCTCGAAAAGCCTGTTGCATTCGCCCCGGGCTTTTGGCATAGACACGCACCTGCCGCGCGGCACTGCCGCCGGGACGCTGGATGCGGGTGTAGCTCAGGGGTAGAGCACAACCTTGCCAAGGTTGGGGTCGTGGGTTCGAATCCCATCGCCCGCTCCAAATTTTCCCAATAAAATCAGATAGTTAGCAAGCGCCCTTCGGGGCGTTTTCTGCTTCCAAAGCTCCACGCTGCGGGCGTTGGAAGCGGAACGGAAGCACCTGCATGAAAGTCGCCGGATAGCATGGCGCGCTGACGGCGCCCTTCCTGCGCCTCTGCCAGACGCAATGCCAAGTCGAAAACGCCGGCAAATGGCCTCTGCGTCACCTGCCCTGTAGTCCCAGAACGCCCGGTGCTCTCAGGCATAGATTCGTCTGGATCTGTGGCCCATCCGAGATCAGGCGGTCAGCGAGGCGGATCTGCCAACCAATGACATCATCTGCCGGTCGTTCGGGAAGCGACGGCGGGGAAGGCTCCGCTCGACGTGACGCATCTCTAGGCACCTCACCGTGCCGATAAGAGTGAGAGGCCGGATGGGATTTCCGTGACGGGTTGAGGGCCGAGAGAGAGTCTTCCGGCGCCCGTCATGGAGGTTGTTCCCCATGAACATGCAGGTTCTGGATGCCGGTCGCGACGTCAGTGGCGGCTACAAGGTGGATGTCACGCGCGGCGAACGGGTCGGCCGCGTGTCGTCGGAGTGGTTCGCGAGGCCGGACGACGAACGGTTCCTGTCGCTGGGCGAGTTGGCCGCGATGGTGCGGGGCCGGGCCGATCACAGCCGGTCGCGCCTGGTGGAGACGTCCCGCATCCATGTGGAGGCGAGCCGCTCCAATGCCGAGCGGCTGGCGCTGATCCTGCCAGGCGCGGACGCGCCCGTCGAGCCGAACCATTGGTCCTTCGGCCAGCTCGCGGCCCAGACCGGGGCGCCGGCCGCCTATCTGCGCCAGCTTCCCGCCGCGCTGGCCGGTATCAATCTGCAATATGGCCTGACCGCGCACCGCGCCGAGCAGATCAAGACGTTTGAGACCGCCAATGGCCGCGTCGAGTTGCGCGCTGTCACCGGCCCGGACTATGGCCGCATCTATGATCACGAACTGGTCGAGGCGGTGCAGCGCATTGCGGGGAACGGCACCGGCGACACGCGCTGGAAGGTGCCGGGCGTGCTCGACTGGTCGACGGGCATCTACAATCCGCGTGTCGACATCACCAAGGATACGACGACGCTCTATGCCTCCGACCGCGACGTCTTCCTGTTCCTGGTCGACGATCTGAACCCGATCGAGGCCGGGCGTTTGCCCGACGGCTCGCCAGACCTCTATTTCCGGGGCTTCTATTGCTGGAACTCGGAGGTGGGCGCCAAGACGCTCGGCATCGCGAGCTTCTATCTGCGTGCCGTGTGCCAGAACCGCAATCTCTGGGGCGTGGAGGATTTCCAGGAGATCACCATCCGCCACTCCAAATACGCCGCCTCGCGCTTTGCGCACGAGGCAGCGCCGGCACTCACCCGCTTCGCCAATTCCTCGCCCATGCCCTTCGTCAACGGCATCAAGGCCGCACGGGAGAAGATCGTCGCGCGCACCGACGAGGACCGCAGCGACTTCCTGCGCAACCGGGGCTTCTCCAAGGCCGAGACCGCCAAGATCATCGACACGGTGCTGGCCGAGGAAGGGCGCAAGCCCGAGAGCATCTTCGACTTCGTGCAGGGCATCACCGCGGTCGCACGCGACAAGCCGCACCAGGATGCGCGGCTCGACCTCGAGGGCCGGGCCAAGAAGCTGCTCGATCGAGCGGCCTGACTGCCGGAAAGCCGGAGATGCGGACACCCGTGTCTCCGGCTTTGCGGCTTTGCGCTTGTGCGGATCTGCGGTTCTGCGGCGTCGCCCTCCAGAGTGAGAGGGCGGCGCTGCGCTTCGTGACGGGTTGGAGGCCGAGAGAGAGGCTCTTGGCCGCCCGTCGCGGAGGTGCCTTCCATGGCGACCAATGTTCAGAAGATCACGCTCTCGCCCTCGCGTGACATCCCCTTCAACAAGCTCCTGCTCAGCCAGTCGAACGTCCGGCGCATCAAGGCCGGGGTCTCAATCGAGGAATTGGCCGAGGACATCGCCCGCCGGGGCCTGCTGCAGGGCCTCAGCGTTCGCCCTGTCGTTGACGACACCGGCGTCGAGACCGGCATGTTCGAGATCCCGGCTGGTGGACGGCGCTATCGGGCGCTGGAATTGCTGGTGAAGCAGAAGCGCCTCGCCAAGACCGCGCCAGTGCCCTGCGTCATCCGGGAGGGCGGTATCGCCGAGGAGGATTCCCTCGCCGAGAACGTCCAGCGCGCGCCGCTGCACCCGCTCGACCAGTTCCGCGCCTTCCTCGCCCTTCGCGAGAAGGGCCAGTCGGAAGAAGAAATCGCCGCCACCTTCTTCGTCTCCGTCGGCGTGGTGAAGCAGCGCCTCAAGCTCGCCTCGGTCTCGCCGGTACTGCTGGAGGTCTATGCCGAGGATGGCATGACGCTCGACCAGCTCATGGCTTTCACCGTGTCCGGCGACCATGCGCGCCAGGAGCAGGTCTTCGAGCGTCTGAAGACCTCCTATGACAAGCAGCCCTATGCCATCCGCCGCATGCTGACCGAGGGGGCGGTCCGCGCGTGTGACAAGCGCGCCCAGTTCATCGGCCTTGAGGCCTATGTTGAGGCCGGCGGCACCATCCTGCGCGACCTGTTTCAGGGTGACGATGGCGGCTGGCTGCAGGATGTCGCGCTGGTCGACCGGCTGGTGGCCGAGAAGCTGAAGGCAGAGGCCGACGCTGTCGCTACCGAGGGATGGAAGTGGGTCGAGATGGCCCCGGACTTCGCCTATGGCCACACCTATGGCCTGCGCCAGCTGCGCGGTGAGACCATCCTGCTCACCGCCGAAGAAGAAGCCGGCCGCGACGCCCTGCAGGCAGAACATGATCGCCTGTCTGCGGAGTACGCCGAAGCGGATGAACTGCCGGACGAGGTTGATGCGCGGCTCGGCGAGATCGAGGCGGCGATTGAAGCCTTCGAGGCGCGTCCGATCACCTTCGATCCGCAGGACGTGGCGCGCGCCGGCGCCTTCGTCAGTATCGCCCATGACGGCACGGTGCGCATCGAGCGCGGTTATGTCCGGCCCGAGGACGAACTACTGGTCGAGCCCGAAGCGGTGGTGGAAGACGCCGGGCCTCATCATGTCGCGGCTGCGGCCATGCATACCGGCGAGGCCTTCATGGCAGATGCGCCGATGCCCGAACCCGAGGAGGACGAAGGGCTGTCTGCGCTCTCGGACCGGCTGATGACCGAGCTGACCTCGCATCGCACGCTCGGCCTGCGCCAGGCGCTGGGCGAGCGGCCCGATGTCGCCTTCCTCGCCGCCCTGCATGCCCTGACGCTGAAGAGCTTCTATCGCTACGGCTCGGATAGCTGCCTCGAACTCGACCTGAAGAGCATCGCCTTCAGCGCGCAGGCGCCGGGGCTGAATGACAGTGCCTCGGCCGCGGCGATCCACGCCCGACATGAAGGCTGGGCCAAGGTCTTGCCGAAGGACTCGGCCGATCTGTGGCGGGCGCTGCAGGACTGGGACAGCGACAGCCGCTCCGGCCTGTTCGCCCATGTGGTGAGCCTGTCGGTGAACGCCGTCCATGAAGCCTGGAACCGGCGCCCGCGCGCGCTCAACCATGCCGATCAGCTCGCCCGGGCCGTTGACCTCGATATGGCGGCAGCCGGGTGGAAGCCGACCATGGACAACTTCCTCGGCCGGGTCACTAAGGCCCGCATTCTGCAGGCGGTGAGCGAGGCGAAGGGACCGCGTGCGGCGGAGCGCATCGCGCACCTGAAGAAGGGCGACATGGCCCGCGAGGCCGAAACGCTGCTGGCTGATACCGGCTGGCTCCCGGAACCGCTGCGCGGAGCCGAACCCGCCGTTGGCGAAGACACGGCGGCGCAGGACGGCACAACGGCCATGGGCGAAGACGAGAGTCTTGAGGATACTGAAGACACCACGGACATCCCCCCTGCCGTGGCGGCGGAGTAAGCCTCAACACGATCCTGAACCTCGGCCCGCCGGCTCTGTCGGCGGGCCTTTGCTTTTGAAAAGCTCGCCATGTCTGGGATTGCTCACGATCTGTCGCGCCGGCTCGCCGATCGGGCCGAAACCGTCTGCCGTCACTATCTCTCCAACGGACGCCGCGAGGGCCGCTACTGGCTCGTCGGCGATATCAGAAACACGCCCGGTCGCTCGCTCTTCGTCCGGCTCCAGGCATCTGCGAAGGGCCCGGCGGGCAAATGGACCGATGCCGCCACCGGCGAACATGGCGATCTTCTCGACGTCATCCGGGGATCGCTGGGGCTCCTCGACTTCGCTGACGTTGCCGAGGAAGCGTGCGCCTTTCTCAACCTGCCGCATCACGAACCGGAGCCCGCAGCACCACGTCGCCGCGTCGTTCCCGCTCCATCAGGGTCCGTCGAAGCGGCACGCCGACTGTTCGCCATGTCACAGCCCCTCGCCGGGACCCTTGCAGAGACGTATTTGCGCCGACGCGGCATTACGTATCTGCACGGAACCGGAAACCTGCGTTTTCACCCGTGCTGCTACTACAAGCCTGACGACGGCCCGACGGAGGCGTGGCCCGCGATGATCGCGGCAGTCACCGATCTCACCGGCAGGATCACCGGCGTACACCGCACCTGGCTCGCGCCCGACGGCTCGGACAAGGCTCCGATCGACACGCCGCGTAAGGCGATGGGTGATCTGCTTGGGTCGGCCGTCCGCATCGGCCGGCCCGACAGCGTGATGGCGGCGGGCGAAGGCATCGAGACGATGCTGTCGATCCGGCAGGTTCTGCCGAGCATGGCGATGGCGCCCGCGCTCTCGGCCGCGCATCTGGCCGCCATCCTGTTCCCACTGCGGCTGCGACGACTCTACATCGTTCGCGACAACGATCCTGCCGGTGACGCCGCGCGGGACACGTTGATCGAACGGGCGAACGCCGAGGGCATCGAGGCCATTCCATTGTCGCCAGCACTTGGGGACTTCAACGAGGATCTCCAGCTGCTGGGTATGGATGCGCTCCGGGCGTGCGTTCGGTTGCAACTCGCCCCGGAAGACGTCTTGCGCTTCACGAGCCTGCCCCAATAGCCGGAACGGGCTGAACCGCGAGACGTGGCTGCCATACCCGCAAGGATGCGTCAGCCCACTGAAAAGGACCGCGCCTTGCGCCTTCGAGAGGGCGATCGGCCGCCAGCCGGGCCGGATCGGCAATGGCTGCCGCCGACGATTTTCCGGCGCGGCCTTCGGGCCGCTTTCCATCGCGAGGCAAAATCGCCGGCTTGTCGCCATCCTCCGCTGCGCTGCGGCCCTCTCGCTTCGCTCCGGGTGCAGGTCCGTCCCGCCCGACGGCTTCGTCGCCATGAAGGCCGCCACGGCAAGCGGTCCACACCGACGGAGCATCCCATGAGCGCGCATGACGACCACGAGCCCCACCACGTCTCATCCCCAACCGACCACCTGATCCAGGAATTGCAGCTCCACGGCCACCGTCCTCCCGAGGATGAGCGCGACCAGCGCCCGCCACCGAAAGACCGCCTCATCGAAGGCGCCATCGCCGACATCTTCGATGCCCTGGTCGCCACGATCACCGACACCAGCCTCGATGCCGACCTCCCTGATCTCCTCTGGTCGACCGTCAACATGTTCCACCGCGCCGTGGACCGGATCGAACAGAAGCTCGACGACAATGAGCAGGCCCAGAAGCAGCTTCAGCGCGAACAGGACGGCTCGGAGGTGAAGTCACTGGAGCTCGAGCGCCTGATCGACATCGGCATGAACCTGATCGGCCGGCGCGACGGCATGGAAACCTTCCGCGAGGCCGCCGCCGACCGCTACCGTATCGCCACCGGCTCTCCCTGGACGCCACGGGCCGGATCACGGGTCAACCATCGCCACCTCACCGCATCGCTGATCGATAGCCGGGATTTCCTGTCGGCCAGGAGGCGCGCCGATACCGAAGTGCTCGTGCCCGCCGGCACGAAGATCGCCTTCTCTGGCGGCGACACCGCCGAACACAGGCAGATCTGGACCAAGCTAGATCAGATCCACGCCAAGTACCCGGACATGGTGCTGCTGCATGGCGGCTCGCCCAAGGGCGCCGAAAAGATCGCGTCCCTCTGGGCCGACAGCCGCAAGGTGCCGCAGGTGGCCTTCAAGCCCGACTGGACAAAGCACGCCAAGGCGGCGCCGTTCAAGCGCAACGACCAGATGCTGAACGTGGTGCCGATCGGGGTCGTGATCTTCCCCGGCACTGGCATTCAGGACAATCTGGCCGACAAGGCCCGCAAGATGGGCATTCCGGTCTATCGCTTCGGCTCCGGCGGCGCATAAGCGCCGCCACAACCCTGCATCTTGAATGTGATGGCAATTCCTCTATTTTGCTATCAACGCTATCAGCCTTACTGGAGGCGCCATCATGCCCGCAGTGACGATCCGGAATCTCTCGGAGGCGACGCACCGCGCCCTCAAGGTGCGCGCGGCCCAGCATGGCCGCAGCACCGAAGCCGAGATGCGCGACATCCTTGAGACCGCCGTTCGCCCTGACACGCGCCTCCGGCTCGGGACGGCCCTCGCGGAGCGCAGCCGCCGCCTCGGCTTGACCAATGAGGACATCGACGCCCTCAGCCCGGCGCGCAACAGGACGCCTGCTGAGCCCATGAGCTTCGAATGATCCTTCTCGACACCAACGTCATATCGGAGGCGATGAAGCCCGCGCCCGACGACACCGTCCGGGCGTGGCTCGACGAGCAGGCGGCCGAGACGCTCTATCTCTCCAGCGTCACCATCGCCGAACGACTGTATGGCATCGGTGCGCTGCCCACTGGCAAGCGCAAAGACCGGCTCACGGAGGCCCTGGACGCGGTGATGGAGCTGTTCGCCGACCGTGTCCTGCCGTTCGATATCGCTGCCGCACGACACTATGCCGACCTCGCCGTGAAGGCGCGTGCGGCCGGCAAGGGCTTTCCGACGCCCGACGGCTATATCGCCGCAATCGCAGCCTCCCGGGGCTTCACTGTGGCCACGCGCGATACCAGCGCGTTCGACGCCGCCGGTGTGGCGGTCATCAATCCGTGGAACGTGGAACGCTGACGACCTGCCACAGTCAGCACGTGTTGAACCTGACAACGCTGCGGAAGCGACCTGCGCAGTAACCCGCCATCACGGTCTCCTGACCGGACGACCATCCCCGCTTCACGACGCTGATCCTTGGGTCCAGCCGATGGCCTGACGCCATCAACCCATGATATGTGGAACGGCCCGCGGTGCAAGGATGCCCTTCAGTCGATTTCACCACATGAGGACGGTGCGGTCATATGTCCGGCCTTTCTGCGCGGCACATGACCGCTGGCCTCGATGAAATTCGCGAAGCA
>JBFMAV010000067.1:0-23487 GCA_040755535.1 Pseudomonadota bacterium
CGTGGATGCACGATTTCAGCCCGAACCGGGACGTGCCGCGCTCGTTCGCCGAACTGCCCAACCTCACCTTCTCCGGCACCGCCATCCCAACGGTCAGCAACGCCCTCGACCTGCATGCCGGCCTGCAGGTCGCCGCCAACCCCACAACAACCCTCTCCGCAAGCCTCGATGCCCAGATCGCCGAAGCCTACTCAACCTTCGGCGCATCCGCAGCGGTGAGGGTCAGATGGTGAGGGGTCAGATGGTGAGGGGGCAGGTGGTTCAGACACGGCCTGCGCGCACCGCCTCGGCGGTCTCGCGCACGATGGCCGCGATCTGCTGAAGCTGCTTGGCCAGCGGATTGGTGGAGCGCCAGACCAGCCCAAGGGTGCGGGTGGGCTTGGGGTCTTGAAAGCGCGCCAGCGAGACCGGGGCGGAGCGCGTCTCCACCTCGACCGCCATGTCCGGGATGAGCGTCACCCCGAAGCCGGTGCCGACCATCTGGACCAGGGTGGAGAGTGAACTCCCGTCCAGCAATTCGCGCGGCCGGGCCGAGAGGCTGCAGAAGGAGAGCGCCTGCTCACGGAAGCAATGGCCTTCCTCCAGCAGCAGCAGGCGCATGGTGCCCAGCGCCTCGCCGCTCGGCACCGGCTTTCCGGCATCCTCAGCCGGACGCACCAGGACGAACTCTTCCGAAAACAGCGCCATCTCAGTCAAGGCAGGCTCAGACACGGGAAGCGCGACGAGCGCGGCGTCGAGCCGGCCCTCGACGAGATCCGCGATGAGACGCGGCGTCTGGGTTTCCCGCACGCGGATGTCGATGCCGGCATGGGCGCGGGTCAATGCGCCGATAATGGCGGGCAGCAGATAGGGCGCGACGGTGGGGATGACGCCGAGCCGCAGCCGGCCCACGAGGCTGTCTCCGGAGGCGCGGGCCAATTCCCCCAATTCATCAACCGCCCGCAGGATATCCCGCACGCGCTGGGCGAATTCCTCGCCGAGCGCCGTAAGGCGGACCTGCCGCGCGCCGCGCTCCACAAGGGGCGTCCCAAGATTGTCTTCCAATTCGCGTATCTGCATGGACAGCGCGGGCTGGGAAATGGCGCAGGCATCGGCGGCGCGCCCGAAATGGGCGTGACGGGCCAGGGCGTCGAAATAGCGGAGCTGCTTCAAGGTGACGCCGATCATAAGAAGGCCTTATCGCGCCAATCAGATAATTCGACTCACTCTAATAAAAACTCTCGACTAAAAGAACCTCCAGGTTCGCATAGCCAAGCTGGTGTTGCGTGCCCGCGCGGGCACGGATGCCACGAAAATCGGAGACGATCGATGGACGTGAAAGTGACGGGCACCGGCAAATGCCCGGTGATGCATGGCGCGAACACCGAGGTGAAGGCCAATGTGATGGATTGGTGGCCCAACGCCCTCAATCTCGACATCCTCAGCCAGCACGACACCAAGACCAATCCGCTCCAGGGCTTCTCCTATCGCGAAGCGGTCAAGACGCTCGATTTCGACGCCATCAAGCGCGACGTCCACGCGCTCATGACCGACAGCCAGGAGTGGTGGCCGGCGGACTGGGGCCATTATGGCGGCCTCATGATCCGCATGGCCTGGCATTCGGCCGGCTCCTATCGCACCGGGGATGGCCGCGGCGGCGCGGGAACGGGCAACCAGCGGTTCGCCCCGCTCAACAGCTGGCCGGACAATGTGAGCCTCGACAAGGCCCGCCGCCTGCTGTGGCCGATCAAGAAGAAGTACGGCAACAAGATCAGCTGGGCCGACCTGATGATCCTGGCCGGCACCATCGCCTATGAATCCATGGGCCTGAAGACGTTCGGCTTCGCCTTCGGCCGCCCGGACATCTGGCACCCCGAAATCGACACCTATTGGGGCGCGGAAAAGAAGTGGCTCGCCCCCTCCGACGAGCGCTATGGCGACGTCACCAAGCCGGACACCATGGAGAACCCGCTCGCCGCCGTGCAGATGGGCCTCATCTATGTGAATCCGGAAGGCGTGAACGGCAAGCCCGACCCGTTGGCGACCGCCGCGCAGGTGCGCGAGACCTTCGCGCGCATGGCGATGAATGACGAGGAAACCGTTGCCCTTGCCGCCGGCGGCCATACGGTGGGCAAGGCGCACGGCAATGGCGATGCCTCCATCCTCGGCCCCGAGCCGGAGGGCGCGGACATCACCCAGCAGGGCCTCGGCTGGGCCAATCCCAACAAGACCGGCGTCGGGCGTTACACCGTGTCCTCGGGCATCGAGGGCGCCTGGACCACCCATCCCACCAAGTGGGACGCCGGCTATTTCTACCTGCTCTTCACCTATGACTGGGAGCTGAAGAAGTCCCCGGCCGGCGCCTGGCAGTGGGAGCCGATCAACATCAAGGAAGAAGACAAGCCGGTGGACGTGGAAGACCCGTCCATTCGCTACAATCCGATCATGACCGACGCCGACATGGCCATGATCAAGGACCCGATCTACCGGGCCATCTCCGAGCGCTTCCACAAGGACCATGCGTATTTCAGCGAAGTGTTCGCGCGCGCCTGGTTCAAGCTGACCCACCGCGATATGGGGCCGAAGGTCCGCTATATCGGCCCGGACGTGCCGCAAGAGGATCTGATCTGGCAGGATCCGGTGCCCGCCGGTTCCACCGCCTATGACGTCGCGGCCGTGAAGGCCAAGATCGCCGCCTCCGGCCTCTCGGTCTCGGACCTCGTCTCCACCGCCTGGGACAGCGCCCGCACTTTCCGCGGCTCGGACATGCGCGGCGGCGCCAATGGCGCGCGCATCCGCCTCGCGCCCCAGAAGGATTGGGAGGGCAACGAGCCCGCCCGCCTGCAGAAGGTGCTCGCAGTGCTGGAGCCCATCGCGGCCGAGGCCGGCGCGAGCCTTGCCGATGTGATCATGCTCGCGGGCAATGTGGGCGTCGAGACCGCCGCGAAGGCCGCCGGCTTCGACATCACGGTGCCCTTCGCGCCCGGCCGCGGGGATGCCAGCGCCGAGATGACGGATGTCGACGCGTTCGCCGTTCTGGAGCCGATCCATGACGGCTACCGCAACTGGCTGAAGAAGGACTATGCGGTGAGCCCCGAGGACCTGATGCTGGATCGCACCCAGCTGATGGGCCTGACCGCGCCGGAAATGACCGCTTTGGTCGGCGGCATGCGCGTGCTCGGCACGAACCATGGCGGCACCAAGCACGGCGTCCTCACCGATCGCGAAGGCGCCCTCACCACGGACTTCTTCGTGAACCTCACGGACATGGCCAATACCTGGCATCCGGCGGGCGAAGGCGTCTATGAGATCCGCGACCGCAAGACCGGCGCGAAGAAGTGGACCGCCTCGCGGGTGGATCTGGTGTTCGGCTCCAACTCCATCCTGCGCGCTTATGCCGAGGTCTATGCCCAGGACGACAACCACGCGAAGTTCGTCACCGACTTCGTGGCGGCCTGGACCAAGGTCATGAACGCCGACCGCTTCGATCTGGCGGCCTGAGGACTTCTGCGGGACGGGCCTTGCGCCCGTCTCCTGTCCCTGACCATGACGCGCCGGTCCTTGGGGCCGGCGCGTTTTTTATGTCTGACGCGCCTGGTCCGCCGGCGCTGCGGCCTCAGCCTTTGATTTCCACTTCGATGAAGCTCATGGGCTCCGGCCCGTCATTCTTCACGTCATGCGTCACGCCCTTGGGGCGGATATAGGTCTGCCCGGCCTTCAGCTCGGTGCGGGTGACGTCGCCATCCACCTCATAGGCCATGATCGCATCGGTCATCATGACCACCACATAGTCGGTGGGATGCTCGTGCCAGCCAGTGGTCGCGCCGGGCGCGAAATCCCAGCGGGTCACGCGGGCACGTTCATCTTCGGCGAGCAGGGTAGGAACGGCAGGCACGGTGCAGGCAAAGGGCATGGCGGCTCTCTCGGGTTGGGTGTGCGATCGCATACTGCCTTCGGGGCCGCCAAGCCATATGGCGGGAGCGCCGCCGCGCGCAGACGCGCCGGACGTCGAGCCCGCTCCAATCTGATCCGATCGCGCCCTAACCGCCGGGCTCCAGGTCGATGATGGCCTGCGTGTTTTCCTGAAGCGCGCGGCGCTGGATCTTCTGGGTCTCGGTGCGCGGGATCGCGGGCACGAACTGCACATACCGCGGCAGCATGAAATCGGCCACGCGGCCCTTCAGGAAGCGGCGCACATCAGCGGCGACAAAGGGCTGGCGGGCGACGATGACGGCCTTGATCTCCTCGCCGAAAATGGCATCCGGCACCGCGACCACCGCCGCATCCTCGATGTCCGGATGATGCAGCAAGGCGGTTTCCAGCTCGAAGGGCGAAATGTTCTCGCCGCCGCGCCGGATGATCTCCTTCAGCCGTCCCTGGAAGAACAGATAGCCGTCCTCGTCCATCATCCCGGCATCGCCGGTATGGAACCAGAAATTGCGCGCCGCCTCCCAGGTGGCCTTCTCATTCGCCCAATAGCCGAGAAGCAGCACGAAGGGCGCCTTGGGTCGCACGACGATCTCGCCCGCGACGCCCGGCGGAACCGGCCGGTCTGCCGCGTCCACCACCTGCACGTCCACATCGGGGCGCGCGCGGCCGCACGAGCCGAAGCGGTAGTGTGCGGTCGTGTTTCCGGTCACCCAGCCGCCGATCTCGGTCATGCCATAGAGTTCGTAAGGCGTGATGCCGAAGCGCTCCTGCATCGCCCGCCAGACCTCCTGGGGGCAGCCGCCGCCCACGCAGCGGGTGAGGGGATGATCAAAATTCGGCTCGCTCCGGCGCGCCATGAGCATGGCGAGCACGGTGCCCACATAGGTGAAGAGGGTGCAGCCGAAGCGCTTCGCATCTTCGAAGAAATGGCTCACCGAGAATTTCGGGCGCAGCACCAAGGTGCAGCCCACCTCCAGCGCCGACATGACCGCATACATCTGCGGGTTGGTGTGGAACAGCGGGAGAAACACCATGATCCGGTCGCTCTCGACGATGTCGAGGGCCTGGGCCATCAGCCGGCCGCTGGCAAGGAAGGCCTCATGGCAATTGAGCACGCCCTTGGGCAGGCCGGTGGTGCCGGATGTGTAAATGAGGCTCATGGGGTCTGAGCCGTGCCCGTCGGACGGGGCGTCCGGCGCTTCGGCGCGCAATGCCGCGAACAGGTCGTCCTCGCCGTCGAACACGATAACGGTGAGTCCCTCCAGCGCCGGCTCAAGGTCCGCCCATTTCGCCTCCAGAAGCGCGCGCTCCACCAGCACGGCCTTGGCCTCGCTCTGGCGGATGGAATAGCGCAGCCCCTCTCCCACGAGGCCGGTATTCATGGACACCGTCACCGCGCCGAGATTGGCGAGGGCGAACCACGCCACCAGGAAGGCAGGGCGGTTGCTGCACAGAAGCGCCACATGATCGCCCTTGCGCAGCCCCTTGCTCCGCAGCAGCGTGGAGCCGCGCAACGAGAGGTCGCACATCTCGTCCCAGGTGAGGCTGATATCGTCGGACACCACGGCGACCGCGTCGGGGCGCACGCGCGCCTGGTGGATCAACTTGTCGGTGAGCGTGGTCATGGGGCGTCCGCCTCGCGCTCTGGCGCCGATGCGGCGGATTGCAGGAATTTGGCGATGGTGTTCTTCAGGATTTCGTTCGACCCGCCGGCGATCTCATAGGCCTTCGCGTCGCGCAGATAGCGTCCGAAGGGGGCATTTTCCATGATGCCGTAGGCGCCGCAGATCTGCGCGGCCTGGGTGGCGACGGCGGTGGCGACGGTGCTCGCCTTGAGCTTCGCTTCGCTGCCCCAGCGCGGCACCTGCTGCTTGGAGTCCAGCGCCTGCGCGGCGCGATGGATGAGCAGGCGCGCGGCGTCGATCTCGCTCAGCATGTCCGCGAAATACCATTGGATGCCCTGGAATTCGAGGACGCGCCGGTCGAAGGCCACGCGGTCGCGCGCGAAGCTGAGCGCGCCTTCGAAAGCCGCGCGGGCAATGCCAAGGCTGATGGCGCCGGCCAGCGTGCGCGAATGGTTGAGCACGCTCGCCGCCTGCCGCACGCCCTTGCCCTCTTCTCCGATCAGATGGTCAGCGGGCAGGCGGACCCCCTCCAGGCGCACATTCATGTGCGGGCCGTTGCGAAGCCCGAAGGTGGCGGAGTTCCGGCCCTCATAGATGGTCACGCCCTGCGCGTCGCGCGGCAAGGCGAAGACCGACACGCCCTTGTCCGTCTGCGCCAGCATGACAAACAGTTCGGCCGCCGAGGCGGAGGTGACGAAATGCTTCTCGCCATTGATGACCCAATGGTCCCCCTTCCGCGTCGCGCGGGTGTCGAGGGTGCGGATATCGCTGCCATGCGCCGCCTCGGTCAGGGCATAGGAGGTCAGGAGGCCGTTCGCGAAGGCGGGGAGATAGCGATCCTTCAGGCTGTCGGCGCCGTAAAGGCGGATCATGGTCTGGGCCTGGAAGATGGTGATCAGCGAGACGCCCACCGCCGCGCTGCCCACCGCCACCTCCTCGCACACCGCCGCGGCATGGGCATAGGTGAGGCCCTGCCCCCCATGGGCCTGTGGCAGCACCACGGTGCTGATCCCCTGCCGGGCGAGATCGCGCATGATCTCGACGGGATAGACGTCCTCCCGGTCGATCCGGTCGGCTTCCGGCGTGATGACGCGCGCCACATAGTCCCGCAGGCGGGCGACATAAGCCGCCTCCACCAGAGGGGGCCAGAGCGCGTCGCAGTCGACCGGGAGCGCCCCGATCTCAAGTGGATCGGACATAGCGGAATTTCCCTGTTTTCACGCTCCGCCGGCTGTCGCGCGGCGGAGCAGGCAGCGCCGGTCAGTCCTCGAAGGACTTCACCATCCGCGTCGCGGTATAGGCGAGCACCACTTCGCCCTTCTGGTTCACCACATTGTTGAGCGCGGTGACGATGCCCCGGCCCGGCTTCGCGGTGGGGCGGGCGGCGGTGCATTCGCATTCCACATGCAGCGTGTCGCCGGCGAAGGTTGGGCCATTGACCTTCAATTCCATGCTCAGGAAGGCAAGGCCCGTGTGCTGCATCACGGACTGCATGAGCAGCCCTTCGGCAAAGGAATAGACCAGGGCGCCGGGCGCGAGGCGGCCTTTGATGAGCGACTCGTTTTCCAGATAGTCGAGATTGGTGAACAGCACTTCGAGCATGCCGGTCACGCACACGAAATTGGTGATATCGGCGTCGGTCACCGTGCGGCCGATGGTGCGGAATTTCCGTCCCACCGTCCAACCCTCGAAGGGGATGCCAAGGCCCACATAAGGCAGATCACTTTTCGGCGCACCCATGTCTCAACCCTCCCTTGTTCAATGTTGTTATGGCGTGTGGTGCGATCCCCGCTCAGGCGGCTGCGCCGAGCGCGGCGCCTTCGGACATCAGGGCGTCGATCTCCGCCTCCTGAAGCCCGGCTTCGCTGAGCACCTGGCGCGTATGCTCGCCCAGGCGCGGCGCGGGGCGCGAAGTGGCGGGCTGGGTTCGCGACCAGGTGCTGGGCGGCTGCATCCGCATGATCTCGCCCTCGCTCGGATGGCTCTCGCGGGCGAAAAAGCCGATGGCATTGAGATGCGGATCCTCCAGGATCGAATGGAGGTCATGGAACGGCGAGAAGGGAATGTCCGCTGCCTCCAGGAAAGCTTCCCACTCGGCGGTGGTGCGGTCGCGGAAGATCTCGGCCACCTCGCCGTACAGATCGTTGATATGGGCCGTGCGGGTGGTCATGTTGCGCAGGCGCGCATCCGCCTCGAAATCGGCGGAACGGCCCAGCGCGGCATAGAAGCTGCGCCATTGCTTGTCGTTGTAGAGCAGAGCGCAGATATAGCCGTCGCTCGTGCGATAAGGCCGGCGGTGCTTGGTGAGGAGGCGGGGATAGCCGCCATCGTCCAGGGGCGGATCGAAGGTGAGGCCGCCCAGATGATCGGCGGCGATGATGCTCACCAGCGTCTCGAACATGGGCACGTCCACCCGCTGGCCCTCGCCGGTCTTGGCCCGATGCACCAGGGCGGCACAGATGGCGCCGACGGCGGCGAGCCCGACAATCCGGTCGGCGATGGCCGAGGGTACGTAGCGCGGGCCATCTTCGCTCACCTGCGCGATCAGCCAGGGAATGAGGCTCGCGCCCTGGATCAGGTCGTCATAGGCGGGGCGTGCCGCATAGGGGCCGCCCTGGCCATAGCCGAACATGCCCGCATAGACGATGTCGGGGCGCACCGCGCGCAGATCTTCATAGGAGAGGCCGAGGCGCGCCATGGCCTGCGGGCGGATATTGTAGGCAATCACGTCCGCGCTTTCGGCCATGCGCAGCAAGGCGGCCCGCCCGCCCTTGCTTTTCAGATCCAGGGCGACGCTGCGCTTCGAGCCGTTGGCGTTCAGGAACAGACCGCCCATTCCGGGCGAACGCCCCGGGCCGATGAGGCGCACCGGATCCCCCTGGGGCGGCTCCACCTTGATGACGTCCGCGCCCATCTCGCCCAGCATCTGGGTGGCGGAGGGGCCCATCATCACGGTGGTCAGGTCGAGGATACGGGTTCCTGAAAGCGGGCCCACGGCGGTCCTTCCCTTCTTGGTCCCCACCCGCGTCGCGCTGCGGCGCCGGCTGGACATTCAAGGAGCTAAAGGACATGGTGTTTTTCGTCAATACGATTAAATAAATCATATATATGATTAAAGGAGGAAGGGTGATCACACTTGAACAGATGGGGCCGGCGGCCGTGATCACCTTCCGCCGGCCCGAGGCCATGAATGCCTGGACTGCTGCCATGCGGGCGGACCTAATCGCGGCCATGGCGCAGGCGGACCGCGACGACAGCGTGCGCGCCCTTATTTTCACCGGCGCGGGCGAGCGGGCGTTCGGAGCCGGGCAGGATTTGAGGGAAGCGGGGCCGGCCTTGGCCGAACTGGATGGGTGGATCGACCAATGGGCGCGCCTGTTCACGACGCTGCGCTGCCTGTCCAAACCCTCGATCGCGGCCTTGAACGGCGTCGCCGCTGGGTCTTCTTTCCAGTTCGCGCTGATGGCGGATTTTCGCGTTGCCCATGATGGTGTGCGCATGGGCCAGCCGGAGATCAAGGCGGGCGTTGCGAGCGCCATGGGGCCTTGGATCATCCGCGAATTGCTCGGCCCCGCTTATGCCACCGATCTTTGCCTGTCCGGCCGCATCATGGATGGTGCGGAATGCCGGCGGCTCGGCCTGTTCAACCGCGTGGTGCCGCGTGAGGAGGTGCTGCCCGAGGCGGTGCGCCTCGCGGAGGAGTTGGCCGCCCTGCCAAGGGAGGCCATGCGCCTGACCAAGGCGCGTCTTGCCACCCTTTCGGAAGCGGGCTTTCAGGACGCGTTCGGCCACTGGCGTCGCATGCTGCGGGACACGCTGGCGGGAGCCTGAGGGAGGGTGAGGCCTATTTCGCGGCCGGTGCGCTGAGATGGTGAGCGGTGCGATCGCGCAGCAGCGCCACCAATTCGTCGGTGCGCTCCAGCAGCAGGGAGGAGAGGCCGCCGATGCCGATGGCGACGGGATTGTCGGGTGCCGTCCCGGGGATCAGCACGCAGACGATGCCCGCGCCCGGGGCGATGCGGTCCACCGAGCGGGAATAGCCGCGCCGGCGGATCGCTTCCACCTCCTCCATGACCGCATGGAGCGGCACGCGCTGATGCTCTTCCCGCAGCCCGGCCGCGCGCGCCACCCGCCGGGCGATTTCCGCATCGTCCATGGCCGAGAGCAGCATCAGGCCCACGCCCGAGGCTTCGATGGGCCGCGTGGTGCCGCGCGCGATGTGCAGCCGCATGGGATTGGTGGCGGGGATCGCCTCGGCATAGATGGCATTGCAGTCGCTGGGTATGCCGAGAAGGATGGTCTCGCCGGTCCGCTGGCTGAGGTCGCGCATGAGCTTGTGCAGGCGGGTATCCGACAGGCGGGTGTCGAGCCAGCGGCCCAGCATGGCGACGCGGTCGGTGGGCACCACCTTGCGCTCCTCGGCTTCGGCAAGGTAGCCCTGCTCGATCATGGTGCGCACCAGCATGGAGGTGCTCGACTGAGGATAGTTCAGCGCCTTGGCAAGGTCCGATACGCTGGCCGGGCGCTCGATGGCGGCGAAATGCTCGAGCACTTCCAGCACCCGCAGGGCGGACTTGACCGGGGCTTGGGCGCCTTTGGGACTGCGGGGACGGGGCATGTGAAATCTCCGCCATCTTAATCCGATATATGATTAAAAAAATCAAGTTGACGAATAAAATGCCGGCGCCATGGTCAACGACCGGTCGAGAAGCGCAGGAGGAACGCTGTGGAGAAGGACCCCATCGTCATCGCGGGCATGGCACGTACGCCGCTCGGCGGATTTCAGGGCGCGTTGAAGGACATGAGCGCCCCTGCGCTCGGCGCCGCGGCCATCAAGGGCGCGCTCGCCCGGGCCTGCGTCTCCGCCGAGGACGTGGACGAGGCGCTCATGGGATGCGTGCTCTCCGCCGGTGTCGGACAGGCGCCCGCCCGACAGGCTGCGCTTGGGGCGGGCCTGCCGCAGAGCGTGCCTTGCACCACCATCAGCAAGGTCTGCGGCTCCGGCATGAAGGCGCTGATGGTCGCCCATGATCTGATTGCCGCCGGAAGTGCGCAACTGGTGGTCGCGGGCGGCATGGAGAGCATGTCCAACGCGCCCTATCTGCTGGACCGGGCGCGCGCCGGCATGCGGCTCGGCCATGGGCGCGTGCTGGACCACATGTTCCTGGACGGCCTGGAGGACGCCTATGACAAGGGCCGCCTCATGGGCACCTTCGCGGAAGACACCGCGCAGCATTACCAGTTCACCCGCGAGGCTCAGGACGCCTTCGCCCTGCGCTCGCTGGAGCGCGCCCGCGCCGCGGCCGAGCAGGGCCGGTTCGCCTCGGAAATCGTGGCCGTGACGCCGCCCAAGGGCGCGGCCCTGGAGGTGGACGAGCAGCCCCGCACCGCCAAGCCCGAGAAGATCCCCACGTTGAAGCCGGCCTTCCGCGAGGGCGGGACAGTGACGGCCGCCAATTCCTCCTCCATCTCGGATGGCGCCGCCGCGCTTGTGCTCATGCGCCTGTCAGAGGCCGAGAAACGCGGCGCGACGCCGCTTGCCATACTGCGCGGCCATTCCGCCCACGCGCAGGCCCCCGCCTGGTTTACGACGGCTCCCGTCGCGGCGATTTCCAAGCTTCAGGACAAGCTCGGCTGGAGCCGCGAGGATGTGGACCTCTACGAGATCAACGAGGCCTTCGCCATCGTCACCATGGCGGCGCAGAAGGATCTCGGCCTTCCCGACGAAAAGGTGAATGTGCATGGCGGCGCCTGCGCGCTCGGCCATCCCATCGGCGCATCGGGCGCGCGCATCGTGGTGACGCTGCTGGCCGCCCTGGAAACCTATGGTCTGAAGCGCGGCATCGCCTCCCTGTGCATCGGTGGCGGGGAAGCCACCGCCGTCGCCGTCGAACGCATCGCCGCCTGAAGGAACGCATCATGCAGGTGAAGGACATTCCCGCCATCGTCACGGGCGCCGCTTCGGGCCTTGGCGAAGCCACCGCGCGGGCACTTGCCGCCC
Organism: Pseudomonadota bacterium; assembly: GCA_040755535.1. Classification (GTDB taxonomy): domain Bacteria; phylum Pseudomonadota; class Alphaproteobacteria; order Rhizobiales; family Xanthobacteraceae; genus Aquabacter. Next base: position 11,536 of record JBFMAV010000067.1, read on the forward strand.
AGGGCGCCAAGGTGGCGTTGCTGGACCTCAATGGGGAGCGGGTCGCCGCGATCGCCGCAGAGATCGGCGGCATCGGCATCGGCTGCAACGTCACGGATGCGGCGAGCGCGGAAGCGGCTGTGGATCAGGCGCGCGCGGCCCACGGGGCGGCGCGCATCCTGGTCAATTGCGCCGGCATCGCGCCGGCGGCCAAGGTGGTGGGCCGCAAAGGCGTCATGCCGCTTGATCAGTTCCGTTCGGTGATCGAGGTGAATCTCATCGGCACTTTCAACCTGCTGCGCCTCGTGGCGGCGGGCGCGTCGGAACTGGAGCCGCTGGCGGGCGGGGAACGGGGCGTGATCATCTCCACCGCCTCCATCGCGGCCTATGAGGGCCAGATCGGCCAGGCCGCTTATGCGGCGTCCAAGGCGGGCGTGGTCGGCCTGACGCTTCCCGTGGCGCGGGAACTGGCGCCGCTCGGCATCCGGGTCTGCGCCATCGCGCCGGGCCTGTTCGGTACGCCCATGCTGCTGTCCATGCCGCAAGAGGTGCAGGACAGCCTCGGCGCCTCGGTGCCCTTCCCCTCGCGCCTCGGACTGCCGGAGGAATATGCGAGCCTCGCGCTGCATATCGTCTCCAATCCCATGCTGAATGGCGAGGTGATCCGGCTCGACGGCGCTCTGCGCATGGCGGCGAAATAGCGCCGCGCGTTAGTCCCCCAGTGGCTGGGCTCCGCGTGTCACCAGCGCGGCCCCCAGCGCCTTGGCTTCCTCCTCCAAAATGGCGACGAGACGCGCGCGACGCGGCGCGCGCATGCGTTCGCTGATGGCGGCGATGGACAGCGCCGCCAGCGGCTGCCGCCGTGTCTGCCCGGGCACCGGCACGCCCACCGCGCACATGCTTTTCAGCACCTGCCCGTCATTGAAGGCATAGCCTTCCTCGCGGCTGCGCCGCACCAAAGCCATGACATTCTCCACCGCCATGGCCGGATTGGCCGGAAAGCGCCGCGCATTGCGCGCCACCAGATCCTCCATCTCGGCGCGTGGCAGGAAAGCAAGCAGCGCCAGCGCCCCCGCGCCGATGCCGAGCGGGCGGCGGTCGCCGATGTTCAAGGTCAGCGCCTTGATGGGGAACGCGCCTTCCTGCCGGTCCACGCAGATGGAATCCGCACCGCTGCGGATGGAGAGAAACACCGTGTCCTCGGTCTGCTCCGCGATCCGCACCAGATGGGGACGCGCGAGTTCGCGCAGATTGAATCGGTTCATGGAGGCCGATCCCAAGGCCAGGAAATCCATGCCGAGGAAGAACAGGCCGCTCGCGGGATGGCGCTCGACGAAGCCCTCGGCGCGCAGCGCGCCGAGGATGCGATAGAGCGTGGAGCGGTTCAGGCCCGAAGCGTCTTCCAGGTCCTGAAAACCCATGCCGCTTGCATAATTTGTGGACGCCAGAATGCGCAGCACCCGCAACGCCCGCTCGATGCTCTGCGTGCCCTCCCGTTGCGGCAGTTTGGCCGGTGGGAGTGGAGGGGGTGGGCGCGTGGGCATTCACTGTCCCATAATTTGGTACGATCAGTTCACATTGTGAGAATAACATCGCAACAATTTGGAATGAAATGCTTTCCTCTCCTCCATTCGGTTCGCCGCCTTAAGCTGGCGGCAGAAAAAGATTGCCTGAGAGCATCGTTTGGGGAGGACAAGGATGACATTTGCAAAACGGATCATGGGCATGGCCGCGCTCGGGCTTGCCGCTATCGTGGCGGGCAGCGCGGCGGCGCAGACCACAGATTATCCCACCCGTCCCATCCGCCTTGTGGTCGGCTTCTCGCCCGGCGGCCCGACCGACATCGTCGCGCGGCTGCTCGCCGCCAATATGGGCGCGACGCTCGGCCAGAACATGGTGGTGGAAAACAAGCCCGGCGCGAACAGCAACATCGCCGCGACCGAAGTCGCCAATGCCAAGCCCGACGGCTACACGCTGCTCTACAATACGTCGTCGATTGCCATCAGCCCGGCGCTCTACAAGAACCTGTCCTATGATGTGCGCAAGTCTCTGACCCCGGTCGGCCTTAGCGCCAATGTGCCGATCGTGCTGGAGGTTAATCCCCGGCTGCCGGTCAAGAACATCAAGGACTTCGAGACCTATTTCAAGCAGGAGCAGGGAAAGGGCACCTATTCCTCCACGGGCAACGGCTCCATCACCCAGCTCGCCGCCGCGCTGGTTCTGAACAAGCTCGATGTTCAGGCGGTGCACGTGCCCTATCCCGGCAGCGCGCCGGCGCTGGTGGACCTGTCGGGCGGTGTGGTGGACTTCATGGCCGACACGGTGAATTCCTCGCTGCCCTTCCTGAAGGACGGCCGGCTGCGCGCCATCGCCGTCACCAGCAAGCAGCGGCTCGCGGTCCTGCCCGACGTGCCCACCCTGGGCGAACTCGGCCTTCAGGATGTGGAGATCGGTGCGTGGCAGGGCATTCTGGCGCCCGCCGGAACGCCCGCGCCCATCATCGACAAGCTCAATGCAGCCCTCCAGAAAGCCTTGAAGGATCCGCAGGTGCTTGCGGCGCTGGCCCAGCAGGCCACCGACCCGCTCGGCGGGACGCCGGCCGAGTACGGCAAGTTCCTGGACAAGGAGATCGACCGCTTCAGCAAGCTGGTGGCGGCCAATAAGATCCAGATGAACTGACGCTATTTAAGCTTCGAGCGTATCGGAGGGCGGCCACGCGGCCGCCCTCTTCGCGTCCGCGTCCCGCGTGAAATCCCGTTGCAAATCGTCCGCGCACCGCCCATGTGGAGGGCGCGCCGGCGCCTCCCTGAGGGACGGCGCCACAGGCACCAAGGAGGACCCATGCCCCCCCTCACGCTCGCAGTCGTCGGCTCTGGAATGATGGGGGGAGGCATCGCGCTGGATGCGGCGCGCCATGGCCTTTCGGTAAAGATCTATGATGCGCGCCCCGATGGTGCCCAGAAGGTGCGCGAGCGCGCGGCCTCGGTCTACGGCCGGTGGGCCGCGTCGGGGCGCATGAGCGCGGAGGCCGGCGAAGCGGCGCTTGGCCGCCTCTCCCGCGCCGAGACACTGTCCGATCTTGCGGACGCAGACGTCGTGATCGAGGCGGTGTTCGAGGATCTCGAGGTGAAGCGCGAGGTCTTCGCCGCGCTCGCGCGGCACCTGCGGGCCGATGCCATCGTCGCCACCAATACCAGCGCGCTGCGGGTCTCGGATATTGCGCAGGGGCTGCCGTTTGCCGAGCGCGTGCTGGGCCTTCATTATTTCAGCCCGGCGGAGGTCTGCCCGCTGGTCGAAGTGGTGCGCGCCAGCGCCATGAGCGCCGAGACGCTGGAAAAGGCGCAAGCCTTCCTTGCCGCCACACGGCGCACGGCGCTCGCCTGCGCCGACACGCCGGGCTTCGCCATCAACCGCTTCTTCTGCCCCTATTACAACGAGGCGACGCGCATCCTGGCCGATGGCCTTGCCACGGCGGGCGAAATCGACAGCGTGGCCCGCGCCCGGCTCGGTGTGGCCGCCGGGCCGTTTTTGGTGATGAACCTGATCGGCCCGCGCATCGCCAGCCACGCCATGGCCAATCTCGCCCCGCTCGGCCCCTTCTATGCGGCAAGCCCCCGCCTGATGGCGCAAGGCGAAACGGGCGTGCTCTGGGAAGCCGCTCCGGACGCGCCGTTGCCGGCGCGCGCGGACGAGATTGCAGATCGGCTGGTTGCGGCCATGGGCATTCCCGCGCTGGAGCTTGCCGCTGCCAAGGTCGCGGACCCCGCCGAAACCGACCAGGGCGCGAAGATGGCGCTGAAATTCGGCAAGGGCCCGTTCACCCTCATGCACGACTGGCCGCAGGAGCGCCTGTCCGCCGCCATTTCGGGCCTGTGCCAGCGCGACGGCCATGCCGCGCCGCGCCTCTCATTTGCCGAGCCCGTGTGAGCGGCCTTCGCACAGAAAGCCGCTCCGCTGCGCGCGGACCATTTCAAAGACAATTGCCCCTTTCAGGAGAACCGCCGTCATGACCGAGATCGTTTTCCTCTCCGGCGCCCGCACTGCCATCGGCAGCTTCGGCGGATCGCTGAAGGATGTGCCCCCGACCACCCTTGGCGCCCATGCGGCGAAGGCCGCCATCGCCCGCGCCGGCATCGCGCCCGAGGATGTGGGGACGAGCGTATTCGGCAATGTCATCCATACCGAAGCGCGGGACATGTATCTCTCGCGCGTTGCCGCCATGCAAGCGGGTGTGCCCAAGGAGGCGCCGGCCCTGACCGTGAACCGGCTGTGCGGCTCGGGGCTCCAGGCCATCGTCTCGGCGGCCCAGGCGGTGAAGCTCGGCGATGCCGACATCGCGCTGGCGGGCGGGGCGGAAAGCATGAGCCGGGGTGGTTATCTGCTGCCCCAGGCGCGGTGGGGCCAGCGCATGGGCAGCGCCCAGGCAGTGGACATGATGGTCGGCGTGCTGACGGACCCCTTCGGCCACGGCCATATGGGCGTCACCGCCGAGAATGTCTCCGCGCGCTACGGTATCAGCCGCGAAGCGCAGGACGAAGCCGCCGTGGAGAGCCACCGGCGCGCCGCGCTTGCGGTGTCCGAAGGGCGCTTCAAGGAGCAGATCGCTCCATTCGAGATTGCCGGCCGCAAGGGTACGGTGAGCTTCGACACGGACGAGCATTTCCGCGCCGATGCCAAGATCGAGGACATGGCGAAGCTGAAGACCGTGTTCAAGAAGGATGGGACGGTCACCGCCGGCAATGCCTCCGGCATCAATGACGGCGCGGCCGCCATCATCCTCGCCAATGAGGAGACCGCCCGCGCGCGCGGGCTGACGCCGCTCGCGCGCCTCGTCTCCTACGGGCTTGCGGGTGTCGATCCCGACGAGATGGGCATGGGGCCGGTGCCGGCGGTGAAGACGGCGCTGAAGCGCGCGGGGCTCTCCGTGGCCGACCTGGACGTCATCGAATCCAACGAGGCCTTCGCCGCCCAGGCCTGCGCGGTCTCAAAGCAACTCGGCCTCGACCCGGCCAAGGTGAACCCCAATGGCGGGGCCATCGCGCTCGGCCATCCGGTGGGTGCCACCGGCGCCATCCTCACCGTGAAGACCCTGTATGAGCTCAAGCGCACCGGCGGGCGCTACGGCCTCATCACCATGTGCATCGGCGGCGGCCAGGGCATCGCCATGATCATCGAGCGGATGTGAGGCGTTCGGCGCGGGGCATGCCGCGCCACGCTAGAGCACGTTCCGATCTGATTGCACCGCAATCAGATCGGAAAAACGTTCTCTATGAATAATTTGGAGACGGATTCACCGATCAGGTTCATTCAACCTGATCGGATCAGGCTCTAGCGCAGCCCCAGCCCGCGCGCGATGATGCCGCGCAGGATTTCCCGCGTGCCGCCGCGCAGCGAGAAGGAGGGGGCGGAGAGCGTTGTATAGGCGAGCACATTGAGGAAGCTGGAGCTTGCGCCGAGCGACGGCTCGCAGGCCACCAGCCGACGCGCGATCTCCGGGATCTCCTGCTCGAAGACGGCGCCGAGGTCCTTCACCACCGCGGCGTCCAGTTGCGGGTCCTCGCCCGCCTCCAGCATGCCCGCGACAGAAGTGGAAAGGCGCCGGAGCACGATGAGATGGGCCGCGAGCCGGCCGATCGCCTCTTCGCTCGCCGTGTTCGGCGCCTCCGCCAGGACCCGCACCAATTCCGTCAGGAGGGTGAAGGAGGAGAGGAAGCGTTCCGGCCCGCTGCGCTCGAACGCAAGCTCGCCCATCACCTGCGCCCAGCCATCTCCGGGCTGGCCCAACAGGCTTTCGGCCGGCAGGAACACGTCCTCAAAATGCACCTCGTTGAAATGGTGCGCGCCAGAAATATCGAGGATGGGGCGCACCGTGATGCCGGGCGTCGCCATGTCCACCAGGAATTGCGACAGCCCTTCATGACGCTCGCCCGGCGTGGTGCGGGCGAGCAGGATCATGTAGTGCGCCTCGTGGCCGTAGGTGGTCCACAGCTTGGTGCCGTTGACGCGGTAGCCCCTCTCCACCGGCTCGGCGCGGGTTCGGGCGGCGGCGAGGTCCGAGCCCGAGCCGGGCTCGCTCATGCCGATGCAGAAGAAGCATTCGCCCGCCGCGATGCGCGGCAGGATAGCCTCCTGCTGGGCCGGGCTGCCGTAGCGCATGAGGGCTGGGCCGCTCTGCCGGTCGGCGATCCAATGGGCGGCCACCGGCGCCCCGGCGGCCAGCATCTCCTCCAGCACGATGTAACGATGCAGCGCGCTGCGTTCCTGGCCGCCGAAGCGTGCGGGCCAGGTCATGCCGATCCAGCCGCGCGCGCCCATCTTGCGGGAAAAATCCGCGTCGAAGCCCACCCAGGATTGGGCGCGCTCCAGGGGCGTGCGCGCGGCGATGGTCTCGGCGAGGAAAGCGCGGACCTCGGCGCGCAGGGCCTGCGCATCCTCAGGCAGCTGCGCGGGGGGAAAATCAAAGCGGTGCATGGTTTTCTTCCGTCAGGATCAGGCGGCGGCGATGAAGGGCCAGAGAGCATCCGCGTCGCGGCGCAGGATGTCGGCGCCGAGCCGGCGGCTCCAGAGCGCCTCGTTGCCGAACTCTTCCCGCCACGCCCAAAGGCGCCGTGTGAGGGGGTGGAGGGCGTATTCCTGGGAAAAGCCCATGGCGCCGTGCATCTGGTGCGCCGTGGCGGCAGCGATGCCCGCGGCTTCGCCGGTACGGATCTTCGCGGCGGCGACCAGGATGCGGTCGGGCTGGCCGGCAATGGCCTGCGCGGCGAGACCCGCCGCGCCCCCGGCAGCGGCGACCTGGGTGGCGAGCAGCGCCACCTGCTGCTGAACCGCCTGGAATTTGGAAAGGGGACGCCCGAATTGGACCCTCTCCCCCACATATCCGACAGTGAGTTCCAGCACGCGATCGAGTGCGCCGGCGAGCGCGATGGCGCGCACAGCGGCGCCCATGGCCTCCAAATCTTCCGGTCCGTGAGGACTTGGCGCCACGTCTTCGGCTGCGAGAGCGCACTCTAAGGCGATATTATCGCGCGGCTCGCCTGCCAGGTTCGCGCCGGGCGTCACCGTGCCCATGGAAACAGGGGCATAGGCGACCCGGCTCTCGCCCGCCGCCTCACCCACCACCACAAGGCCGGCAGCGTGTCGTCCGAATGGCACGCGCGCGGCGATGCCGGACAGCTGCCACGTCTCCCCTTCGCATATGAGCCTCAGCGCGCCGGTGGCGGCGGCAATGGACAGGATGCCGGGACGCGGCGGCAGTCCGCCGGCCACCAGGAGGCGGTTTGCCAGCATGGTCTCGGCCAGCGGCAGAGGCACCGCATGGGCACCCGCAAGACGGATCAGCGCCGCCCACCCTTCGGCATCGAGCCCGACACCCCCCGCGGCCTCCGGGACCATGGCAAGGGTCAGGCCCGCTTCCTCCGCCGCATCCCAGAATGCCCTCGGGAAGGCGCCCCCTTCGGCTTCGAGCGAAAGCGCATGGCTCATGTGGGCGCCGAACAGCCGTCCTGCCGTCTGCGCCACAAGCTTATTCAGATCATCCATGGTCCTGACCGTCTCTCCCGCGCAGGGCGTTTGGATTGCCCTGGACAAATTTCATCTGATGAAATACAGTATCATCCGATGAACTTACCACGTTGCCTGTGGGATGCAACGTGCGACGAAGAGCCAGGGGGAGCATCATGGCGTCCTACAAGCCGGTGACGGCCGCGCTGCGGGTGCTGGAGGTGCTGGCGGCGGTCAACCGCCTGCGGAGCAAGGCGAGCATCGCCGAACTTCACCGGCGCACCGGCATCGACAAGGCGACCATCGTGCGGATGCTGGAGACGCTGGCCCATGCTGGCTATCTGGTGCGCGCGCCGGACCAGTCCATCTACCAGGTGACGGGAAAGGCCCTCAGCCTCTCCACGGCCTTCGACCGCCATACGGTCATCGGCACCATCCTCGCTCCGCTCATGAGCGAGTTCCGCCTCGCCGTGGGGTGGCCATCCGACATCGCGCTTTTCGACACGGACGCGATGCTGGTGGTCCAATCCTCGCGGGAAGGCGAGACCTTCTCGTTCAACCGCTCGCCCGGCTTTCGCGCGCCTTTGCTGGGAACGAGCCTGGGCCTTGCCTATCTTGCCTTCTGCCCTCGGGAGGAACGCGAGGCCATTCTCGCGCGGCTCTCAGCCAAGCCCGTCGTGGAGACCACGCCCTGGACGACTCTCGCCCACGACCCGCCCCGCCTCGCGCGGCGGCTGGAAGAGGTGCGCACGCGCGGCTACGCCACCATGGACGAAAGCTACTCACGGCTCGAATATGAAGGGCGCATCGCCTCCATCGGCGTGCCCGTCCGCACCGACCGTGAACTGTTCGCCGCCATCAATGTGATCTATCTCACCAGCGCCCTTTCGCCCGCGGCGGCGCGCGACAGCCTGCTTGCGCCACTGCGCGCGGTGGCGGGTCGCATGGGACAGGCACTGGCGGACAAGGCCATCCCCAGCCTGTGCCTGGCTGGGGATTGAACCTTCTGATCGAACCCGGCTCAGCCGGACTTCGCCCCCACGGTCAGCACCAGCGTTCCGAGCCCGGCGATGGCGCCTTCCAGAACGTCGCCCGGCTGGAGCGGGCCAACGCCGGCCGGGGTCCCGGTAAAGATCAGATCGCCGGGTTTCAATTCATATTGCGCCGAGAGATTGGCGATGATCTCGGCCACGCTCCAGATCAACTGGGAAAGGTCGCCCCGCTGGCGTTCAATTCCATTCACCGCGAGCGTGATCGCACCCGCCTGGGGATGGCCCACGCTCTCCACCGGATGAAGCGGTCCGCAGGGCGCGGACTGATCGAACGATTTCCCCATTTCCCATGGCCAGGCGCGGTCGCGCGCCTCGCGCTGGCGATCGCGCCGGGTCATTTCGAGCCCCACTCCATAGCCGAACACCAGATCCAGCGCCCGCGCCACCGGCACATCGCGCCCCGTCTGGCCGATGGCCACCACCAGTTCGATCTCGTGCTGATAATCATCCGTGTAAGGCGGATAGGGCACGGTTGCGCCGTCCTGCACCAGCGCATCGGTCGGCTTCTGGAAGAAGAAAGGGGGATCGCGCTCGTCGGCCTCCTTCATCTCGCGGATATGGTCGAGATAATTGCGGCCGACGCAATAGATGCGGCGCACCGCGAACAGGGCGTCCGAGCCGGCCACCGGCAGGGCATGAACCTGCGGAGGCACCACAAATGCGCGCGGCGTGCTCACCTGTCTCTCCTGATCATCGCTCACAGGAAGACGATAGGTGTATACATTTTATCGCCCGTCAAGGCATAAGTGTGTACAAACTACCCGTGTTCCGCGGCCTCCGCGATGTCGTGATAGGACGGGCCGGCGCGGATGGGCGAGCGAGCGGGGGCGGTTCCGATGGATGGTCAAGCGCAGGACGAAGACTCCGCTGGTCACGCGGGCGGCGCGACGACCCGGCCGACGCACGCAGCCTGGCTCGTGGAACATTTGCGTCAAGCGGTGCTGGACGGGGTTTTCGCGCCGGGATCGCGCATCAACGAAGTGCATCTCAGCCGCGACCTCAACCTGTCTCGCACCCCGGTCCGCGCCGCCCTTCAGATGCTGGCGGGCGAAGGGTTGCTGAACCATCTCCCCAATCGGGGCTTCACGGTGCGCGAGGTGCGCCTGTCGGAAATTGTCGAAGCCTATGAGATGCGGGCGCTCGCGGAGGGCCTGGCAGCGCGCCTTGCGGCGGAACAGGGCCTTTCGGACGCGACCCGCCGGACGATCGAGGAGGCCCTCGCGGCCGGCGACCGCGCGCTGTCGGACGGGGACGCCCGTGAGGAGCGCCGCGCGGCCTATTCACGCACGAACAGGATGTTCCACCATGCGATCCTGGATGCGGGCGGGTCCCAATTGGTGCGGGACGTGGTGCGCCTGTGCCAGCGTATCCCCCAGGCCTCGGCCCATAATGTCGTCGCCTTCGATCTTGCGGATGTGCGTCGCCGCCACGAGGAGCATCACGCCATTTATGCGGCCCTTCTGGACCGCGACGTGGGAGCGGCCGAGGCCTTGATGCGCGCGCATGTCGCGTCGGTCGAACTGTCCATGATCCGCACCCTGTCCCGGCGCGGCCGGCAGGGCTGACGGGTTCTGGAACCGAGCGGGTCTCCGGTCGCTTTCAATCTCATGGAAAGGTCTTTCCGGCAGGATGGCCCGGTCAAGGCGGGGCGGGAGACCTGATGCAACGTCCAATTGTCGAGCAGGCCTCGTTCCTGGTGGTCATCGCACTGACCTCCATCGCGTTCGTCTGGCTGCTGCTGCCCTTCTACAGCGCGGTTCTCTGGGCGGTGATCCTCGCCATCCTGTTCCACCCCCTTCAGCGGTGGCTTGAACGGGTGCTGGGCGGGCGGGCAGGGTTGGCGGCCGCCTTGAGCGTGCTCGCCTGCATCTGCATCGTGGTCCTACCCGGCTCCATGATCCTCGCCTCGCTGGCGCAGGAGGCGAACGGCCTCTACCAGCGCATTTCCTCCCGCGAGTTCAATCCCTCCGAGCTTGCGGGCCGGGTCGAGAGCCTGCTTCCCGCGACGGTGCGCGACATGCTGCCCCCGCTCACACGCGATACGCTCGGCCAGTTTGGCGAGCGCATTGCATCCGTGCTGGGCCAGGCGTCGCAGGCGGTGGCTGCGCGCGCGGTCAGCATCGGCCAGGGCACCGCTCAGCTGTTCGTCAGCCTCGGCGTGATGCTCTATGTGCTGTTCTTCCTGTTCCGCGACGGCACGTCCCTCGCGGCCACCATCCGCCGCACCAGCCCCCTCAGTCCCCATCACACGGACAGCATCCTGTCCAAATTCTCGGACGTGGTGCAGGCGACCGTGAAGGGCAATGTCATCATTGCGCTTCTGCAAGGCGCCGTGGGGGGCATTGCCTTCTGGCTGCTGGGCATCAACGGCGCACTGCTTTGGGGCGTGCTCATGGCCATGCTCTCGCTCGTCCCCGCCGTCGGATCCTTCCTGGTCTGGGGGCCTGCCGCGCTCATCCTCGCCTTGTCCGGCGATTATGTCCGCGCCGTGATCCTGCTCGCCATTGGCGTGTTCGGCATCAGCATGATCGACAATATTCTGCGCCCGCCGCTGGTGGGAAAGGGCACGCGCCTGCCGGACTACGTGGTCCTGGTCTCGACCCTCGGGGGCCTGTCACTATTCGGCATTGACGGCATCGTGGTCGGCCCGCTTATCGCGGCCCTGTTCGTCGCGGTCTGGTCACTCCAGGCCGACGACCAGGCACGCGGTGACCGGATCGGGACCCACGGCTGACGCGGCGCATACCCGAGGCAGCGAGCCGTCCCCTGCCCGTGGGGGATCGCTCCTTCGTGGAGGGGCTATCAAGGGACCATGCGCCCACTTGGAGCCTGATCCCATCAGGATGAAACAACCTGATCGGTGAATCAGTCTCTAAATGATTGATAAAGAACGTCTTCGATCTGATGGCGATCCGGTCGCATCGGCACGTGCTCCACCCCACTCACCATCTGACCCTCACCGCCGCGGATGCGCCGAAGGTTGAGTAGGCTTCGGCGATCTGGGCGTCGAGGCTTGCGGAGAGGGTTGTGGTGGGGTTGGCGGCGACCTGGAGGCCGGCATGCAGGTCGAGGGCGTTGCTGACCGTTGGGATGGCGGTGCCCGAGAAGGTGACGTTGGGCAGTTCGGCGAACGAGCGCGGCACGTCCCGGTTCGGGCTGAAATCGTGCATCCACGCCGCCCGCAGATAGGGCGCCACGCGCTGCCCGTTGCTGGCGGTCCAGATGCCGTCGATCTGCGCTCCCAGATAGACCGGCAGCGCGGTGATGGCGGTGGCGTCATACTGGATGCCCGGCCCCGGCGTGAACATTTCCGAGCCCGAGCCCTGCCAGAGCTGGATCGGCTGGAACGCCACGAACGGGGTCAGGTTGGCGCCGCTCTGGCCCAGCGCGAAGCTGTAGCCCGCCTCGATCCGCCCGCCCA
>JBFMAV010000068.1:0-22392 GCA_040755535.1 Pseudomonadota bacterium
GATCGAAAGAATATGTATATTATAAATAATAACATAAATTATTCGGTAATAGGAGAGCGTCATGGTGCTCAGGCTCGGCGACATCGTTCCGGATTTCACTGCGGACACCACCGAAGGCCCGGTGAGCTTCCATTCCTGGCTGGGGGAGAGCTGGGGCATCCTCTTTTCCCACCCCAAGAATTTCACGCCGGTCTGCACCACGGAACTCGGCCAGGTCGCGCATCTCAAAAGCGAATTCGACCGCCGCAACGTGAAGGTGATCGGCCTGTCGGTGGACAGCCTCGCCAATCATCCGGCCTGGGTGGACGACATCAAGCTCGCGACCGGGGCGCAGCTCAACTTCCCCCTCATCGCGGATACGGACCGCAAGGTCTCAGATCTCTATGACCTCATCCATCCCAATGCGAGCGACACCGCGACGGTTCGCGCGGTGTTCATCATCGGCCCCGACAAGAAGTTGAAGCTGACCCTCACCTATCCCGCCAGCACCGGGCGCAATTTCCAGGAGATCCTGCGCGTTGTGGATTCGCTGCAGCTCACTGCCAGCCATGCCGTCGCGACGCCGGCGGACTGGAAGCAGGGCGAGGATGTGATCATTGTGCCGTCCGTCTCCGACGAGGCGGCACGGGAGAAGTTCCCGGAAGGCTGGAAGACCGTGAAGCCCTATCTGCGCATCGTGGCCCAGCCGCGGGCCTGACGGCGGGGCGTTCCGCCCAGTCGCGCCGCGTGACAGAGCATGCGCCGATCGGCCTGCACCGCAGGCTGATCGGATCGCGCATTCTCTATCAAAGAGTGAGAGGTCGTTTCACCCATCAGAGTGTTTCAATCTGATGAGATCGCCCTCTCGAGCCTCGGGACGCGGGCGCGTTCGCCGGGAGGTTGGGGTCTTCCGTCGGACGTTCGCCGGGGCCGACATTGCTTCACAGTCGCGATCTGAATGTGTGGCGGCGCCCGTGTCACCCGAACCGCTTGGCCCCCGCCACGCATAGGACGACCACGGCGGTGACCGCCACCATGCTCATCGCGACGGGTTCGTTCAGCAGCAGCCCCGCAAGCGCCAAGCCGAAGAACGGCTGGAGCAACTGAAGTTGCCCGACCTTGGCGATCCCGCCCAAGACCAAGCCGCGATACCAGAACACGAAGCCGATCAGCATGCTGAAGACCGAGACATAGGCCAGGCCAAGCCAGGCCGGCATGCCAATCCCGCTCCATGTGTAGGGCAGGCTGACGAGAGCGATCGCCGCCATGACCGGAAGCGCCAGCACCAGCGCCCAGCAGATCACCTGCCAGCCGCCCAACCGCCGAGACAGAACCGCTCCCTCCGCGTAGCCCAAGCCGCAAGCGACCACCGCAGCCACCATCAGGAGGTCGCCCGTCAGCGACCCTGAGCCGCCGCGCGACACGGCGAAGCTCACGACGCATAGACTCCCGATCATCGAGAAAATCCAAAACGCCGGTTTGGGCCGTTCGCCACCGCGCAGGACGCCGAAGGTCGCCGTCGCCAACGGCAGGAGGCCAACGAAGACGACGGAGTGGGCCGCAGTGACGTGCTGGAGCGCCAGGGCCGTGAGAAAGGGAAAGCCCACCACAACGCCGAGCGCGACAATGGCGAGCGAACCGACGTCTGACTTGGCTGGGCGCTTCTGTCTCAGCGCCAGCAGCAGCGCGACGCCCAACAGAGCCGCGATGACGGCGCGGATGGAGGTCAGAAAAACTGGGTCGAATCCGCCCACCGCGACACGGGTGGCTGGCAGCGAGCCGCTGAAAATGATCACTCCGAGGAGTCCGCTCCCCCATCCCTTTGCTGTCGGGTCCATGCCGCCTATCCGCTTGCAATACAAGGCAGACATAGCCGTCGCACCCTTGGCCGGGATAGCAACGATCAGTACAATCGCGATCAAACTGTATGCCATTATGAGCCATACAGTTGGGATGGGACGCCATGGGCAAGACTGTGACCCGAACCGGTGAGGTGACGGCGGCGATCCGCGAGCGGATCGCCAACCGAGCCTTGTCCCAAGGCGACAAATTGCCCTCGGTTCGCGGCTTCGCCGCAGCCCTGAAGGTGTCGCCCTCGACCGTCGTCGAGGCCTATGATCGCTTGGTGTCGGAGGGCGTCATCCGTTCCCGGCCGGGTTCGGGATTTTACGTCTCGGCCGGTCTCGCGCCACCGGCCTTCAATGACCTTCAGTCCGGGACCGCCCGCGCGATCGACCCGCTCTGGGTCTCGCGCCAGTCGCTGGACGCCGCGCCGGATGCGTTGAAGCCCGGATGTGGCTGGCTTCCGCAAGACTGGATGCCGGGAACGATCATCCGGCGCGCCATACGTGGTCTGGCCCGCGCCGACGGCGCCATTCTAGCCGACTATGGTGGCGCGCGGGGGCTTCTGCCCCTCCGGCAACTTCTGGCGCGCCGCTGTGCGAGCGAGGGTCTGGAGGTTGGCCCCGAGCAACTGCTGCTAACCGCATCCGGCACGCAGGCGATCGACCTGATCTGCCGTTTCCTGCTTCGGCCGGGCGACACGGTGCTGGTTGACGATCCCTGCTACTTCAACTTCCAGGCCATCCTCAGGGCCCATCAGGCCCGGATTGTCAGTGTGCCTTATACGCCGACCGGCCCCGACACGACGCGGTTCGCGGAAGTCCTTATCGAGCACCGGCCGAGGCTCTACATCACCAATTCGGGCATCCACAATCCGACCGGGGCGACGATGTCGGCCCAGACGGTTCACAAGCTGCTGACCATCGCGGCGGCTCATGGTCTGGTCATTGTGGAGGACGACATCTTCGCCGAGTTCGAGCCGGAGCCGTCGCCGCGTCTGGCGGCCTTCGACGGTCTCAGCAGCGTTATCCGCATCGGCAGCTTTTCCAAGACGCTGTCGGCCTCGGCGCGATGCGGCTACATCGCCGCGAGGCCCGACTGGATCGAGGCGCTTGTCGATCTGCAAGTCGCGACGAACTTCGGCGGGCCGAACCCCGTGGCGGCCCAACTCATCTTCGACAGCTTGATGGACAGCGGCTATCGCCGCCACATCGAAGCTCTGCGGCAACGCCTTTCCAGAGCCCGGCGCGACACGGGCATCCAACTGGCCGATCTTGGCTTGAGGGCATGGGTTATGCCGCGCGGCGGCTTCTATCTCTGGTGCCAACTGCCTGATGGCCGTGACGCGGCGGATCTTGCTCAGGTCGCGCTACGGGAGGGCGTCATCCTCGCCCCGGGGAACGTCTTCAGTGCCGCGCAGCAGGCCAGCGACTTCATGCGGTTCAATGTGACGCAAATGCAGGATCCCCGTGTTTACGAGGTGCTAAAGGCGGGCCTGAATAGGGAATAGCCGGGTCGACGTCGCCTCGGGCACACCGTCCTCAAAGCCCGCCGGCCCAAGTTCAGTTCGTCGACCAACACGTCGATCAGCGGTCGGCGCTCCGGGCTGTGATCGACACCATCTTAGTCACGCGGGAGAAAGGCGCGGCGAGCAGCACGTGCAGGTGGTGAGGGCTTTAGAAGGGTAGCCGCATGAGCTATAGGCCATCAGGCAGGCGATGACGAAGCCTCTCGCATCGAGGTTAGGCGGTTCCGCATCCTCACCGGCCTGCGGCAGGAGGGTTCAGTGGCGAACGACCAGCTTTCTCGCTTCTTTGGTGGTTCGCCCGTCATGGTCCTGGTCCGCCTCGTGGTGCTCTCCGTCGTGGTGGGCGTGATCATGGCCGCGCTCGGCCTTGATCCGCGCAACATCCTGGAAAGCGTCGAGAACCTGGTTCTCAGCCTCTATCATCTCGGCTTCGGCGCCATCGAGAGCGTCTGGCGCTATTTCCTGCTGGGCGCCGTCATTGTCGTGCCGCTTTGGCTCATCCTGCGCATCGCGGGCGGGCTGCGCCGCTGATGCGCGAGGCCCCGCAGGCGTTCTCGCCGGACGCGGTCACGCACCGCCGGGTGCTCGCCATCGCGCTGCCGATGACGGTGGCGCATCTGACGACACCGCTGCTCGGCATCGTGGATACGGCGGTCGTCGGGCGCCTGGGCTCCGCCGCGCTCATCGGCGGGGTGGCGCTGGGCGCCGTGGTGTTCGATTTCCTGTTCTGGGGCTTCGGCTTCCTGCGCATGGGGACCGTGGGCCTGGCGGCGCAGGCTTTGGGGCGGGGCGAGCGGCTATCCGAGCGCGCCGTCCTGATGCGCGCGTTGCTGCTGGGCGTCCTCTGCGGGTTGGGTCTGATCATCCTTCAGACTCCCATCAAATATGCCGCCCTTCACCTGTCCGGTGCCAGCCCGGAGGTGGACGCGGCGCTGGGCCTCTATTTCGACGTGCGCATCTGGGCGGCGCCCTTCACCTTCATCAATTATGTGGTGGCCGGCTGGCTCACGGGCCTCGCCCGGACCGGCCATGCGTTGGCGCTGCAGATCTTTATCAGCGTCATCAACATGGCTCTGACGACGTTACTGGTCCTGGGGCTGGGATGGGGGGTGGCCGGCTCCGCCGCTGGCACCCTGATCGCGGAGGCCCTGGGCGCCATTGCGGGCCTCGTCCTGTGCGGGCGCCTGCTGGGGTTCCACTTCGCGGTGTCCCGCGCCGTGCTGTTCGATCGCGCGGCCCTGCGGGAGGCCCTGGTGCTCAATCGCGACATCATGATCCGCACGGCGGCGCTCATGCTGGCCTTCGCCTTCTTTGCCGCGCAGGGCGCTCGGGCCGGGGATGTCACGCTCGCCGCCAATGCGCTCTTGAACAACATGGTTCTGCTGGCCGCCTATTTCCTCGATGGGTTCGCGACGGCCGCCGAGCAGATCTGCGGCCAGGCGGCGGGCGCGCAGGACCGGCGGAATTTTCTCGCTGGCCTGCGCCTCGTTCTCCTCTGGGGCTTCGGCTGCGCGCTGGCGGCAAGCCTGCTCTATCTGGCGTTCGGTCCGGTCATCATCGATCTCATGACCACGAGCCCAGAAGTGCGGGAGGCCGCGCGCGCCTTCCTGATCTTCGCGGTGCTGCTGCCGACGGTCGGCGTCTTCGCTTATGCCTTCGACGGCATCTATATCGGCGCGCTCTGGTCGCGCGACATGCGCAATCTCATGCTGCTCGCGCTCGCGATCTATTTTCTCGCATGGTGGCTGCTTCTGCCGTTCGGCAATTCAGGGCTCTGGCTCGCATTCCTCGCCTTTCTTGCCGCGCGCGGCGCGCTCCAGGCGCTGCGTTTGCCCGCCCTCATGAGACGGGCCTTCCCGGCGGCTTGACCGCGCGGGGGCGCCCCGGTCTACTGGCCGTCAAAACGCCCCCGGGGGGACCAATGCCGACACAGACGCGTCCCGTCCTTATTGCCGGCGCCGGCCCCACCGGCCTCACGCTCGCCACGTCCCTCCATCTCCAGGGCGTGCCCTTCCGCATCATCGACAAGCTGCCCGCCGCCGCCACGGTGTCGAAGGCGCTCGCGGTGTGGAGCGGCAGCCTGGAGGGGTTTTCGGCCCTCGGCGCGGTGGACGATTTCCTCGCCGCCGGCCTGCGCCTCACCCGCCTGCATATGGGCGATGGAGGCCATGAGATCGCGAACATGGAGATCGCCGAAGGGGTGGACAGTGCCTATCCCTTCACGCTGATCCTTCCCCAATCCAAGACCGAGGAGATCCTGACCGGGCGCCTCGCGCGCGCCGGGATCGCCATTGAGCGCGAGGTGGAACTGGTCGGCTTCGCGCAGGTGGACGATGTGGTGCGGGCCACGCTACGTCACCCGGACGGGCGCGAAGAGGTGTTCGACGCCTCCTTCCTGGCCGGCTGCGACGGCGCCCGCAGCGTCGTGCGTCACACCCTCGGCATCGAGTTCGAAGGCTATACCGAGCCGCAGACCTTCATTCTATCGGACACACGCATCGACGGTCCGCTGGACCAGAGCTGTATCTATATCTGGTGGAGCGCCAAGGGCACGGTGGCGCTGTTCCCGGTTGTGGATGGGGTGTGGCGCACCTTCGCCCTGCGCGAGGAGCCGGCGGGGGACGAGCCGCCCACGCTGGCGGAAATCCAAGGCCATCTGGAAGCGAACGGCCCGCCGGGCCTCGTCGCGCGCGATCCGACCTGGTTGTCGGCCTTCCGCGTGAATGAGCGGCTGGCCGCGAGTTATCGGCGTGGGCGCGTGCTGCTCGCGGGCGATGCCGCCCATATTCACAGCCCCGCCGGCGGGCAGGGGATGAATACCGGCATCCAGGATGCCCTCAATCTCGGCTGGAAGCTCGGGGCCATCCTTGCCGGGCGCGGCGACAGCGAGGCGCTGCTGGAGAGCTATGAGGCCGAGCGCCGTCCCGTGGCGCGCGAGGTGGTCGCCAATGCCGCCCGCACCACCCATATCGGCATGGTCGCCCACGGGCAGGTAACGCGCCTATTGCGCGACACCTTGCTGTCCTTCGCCTCCCGCATTCCGGCGGTGCGGCGCAAGATCCAGGTCGCCATGTCGGAGACCGCCATCGCCTATGAGGCGGGACCGCTCTACGAGGCGGTGCACGCCATCAGTGGCGCCGCCGCTCCGGCGGCCGGCGCGCGGGCGCGCGACGTGGCGCGGGGCGGCTGGTCGCTGTGGTCGCTTTTGTCGGCTGCCCATCATTCGCTGCTGATCTTCGGGGCGCCCGGCGCCTGCGCGGAGCTGCGCGCCGCCGCCCGCCGGTTCGCGGGCGCCCTGGAAGTAATCGACATGGGGGCCGATGCCGATGTGATGGATCGCTACGCCGTCGCGGGCGCAGGATGGGTTCTCGTGCGTCCCGACCAATTCATCGCGGCGCGCGGCGGCGAAACCGATCTCGGCGTGTTCGATGCGTATGCGCGGCTCGCGCTGGAGCCGGTCGCCTGAAGATATTTAGCCGGCGATAAAGATCAGCCCCGGCACCGGATGCCCCTTTTCGGTGCGGGTTGTCGCTGCGCGACTGAGAGGCACGTCATAGCCTGCCTCCGTGAGCAGGCGGGTCACGAGCGGTGCGCCATGGGCATAACGCAGCGTGTCGCGCAGGATCATCCCGTCCCCGTCATGGGTCTCCACGCTGAAGGCCAAGCGGCCGCCGGGGCGTAGAACCCGTTTGGCCGCGCCCAGCACCGGGGCGAGGTCGTCCAAATAGCAGAAGGCGTCGGCGGCGATGACCAGGTCGGCACTTGCGTCGGGCTGCGCGGCCAGAAACGCCACCATGTCGCAGACCTCCAGCCGAGCATAGAGACCCAGGGCTTCCGCCTGCCGCACCATGCCGGGCGAAAGATCGACGCCGATCAGCTCTCCGCTGATGGGGGCGAGCAGCGGCGCCGCCAGCCCCGTGCCGCAGCCAAGGTCCAAGGCCCGCGCGAAGCGTGGGCGCGTGTCCACCGCCCGCAGCGTTTCCAGCAGCAATTCGGGGCCGCGATAGGCGAGACCCTCGCGCAAGGCGGTGTCGAAGCGGGGGGCATATTGATCGAACAGGCTTTGCACGAAGGCGGGTGAGAGCGCCCCTTCCGCCGGCCGCGCCCCGAGACGGGCGAGGCGGGCGCCGGCTCCGAGGCTGTCCTGCGGGTCGCGGGAGACAACCGCGCCATAGGCCTCGGCCGCGCCCGGACGGTCGCCGAGGTCTTCGCGGGCCTCGCCCAGCAGAAACCAGGCGGCGAGAAAATGCGGCGCTTCCGCCACAAGGTCCGCCAGCATCCCCGCCGCGGCCTCCGCCTCGCCGTCGGCCAGATAGGCGCGCGCCCACTCCAGCCGGCGATCGAACGCCGGGTTGCCGGAGGATTGGGAGAGCTGTGCGGACATGACCCCTCGCGAAACCTGTTTCCTCCCCCATATACGCCACACCATGCGCCCGGAAGATCTGCTGCGACCCACCCCGCGCGGGCTCCATTGTCCGGTGGGCGATTTTTACATCGACCCGGTGCGGCCCGTCGCGCGGGCGGTCATCACCCATGGCCATTCCGATCATGCGCGCGCCGGGCACGACCATGTGCTGGCCACGCGCGAGACGCTCGATCTCATGGCGATCCGCTACGGCCCCGCCTTTGCCGGGGCGACGCAGGCCCTTGCCTATGGGGAGCATGTGGATGTGGGCGGGGTGCGGATCACGGCTCATCCCGCCGGTCATGTTCTCGGCTCGGCCCAGATGGCGCTGTCCTGGCGCGGACTGACCATCGTCGCTTCGGGAGACTACAAGGAGACGTTCGACCCCACCTGCGCGCGCTTCGAGCCCGTGCCCTGCGACGTCTTCATCTCGGAGGCGACCTTCGGCTTGCCGGTGTTTCGACACCCCCCGGCGGCCCGCGAGACCGCCAAATTGCTGAATTCCCTCGCCGTCTTTCCCGAGCGGGCGCATCTGGTGGGTGCCTATTCACTGGGCAAGGCGCAGCGGGTCATCGCTTTGCTGCGCGCGGCGGGCCATGACGCGCCCATCTTCCTGCACGGCGCGCTCATCGCCATCACAGCCTATTATGAGGCGCGTGGCATTCCCCTCGGGCCGGTGCGCCCCGCCACGGGTGTCGCGAAGGCGGATCTCGCTGGCGCCGTGGTGATCGCCCCGCCCTCGGCCCTCACGGACCTCTGGTCGCGCCGCTTCCCCGATCCCGTCGCGGCCTTTGCGTCGGGGTGGATGCGGGTGCGCGCACGGGCGCGCCAGCGGGGCATCGAGCTTCCGCTGGTCATTTCCGACCATGCGGACTGGGACGGGCTGCTTGCCTCCATCGCCGCCACCGGGTGCAGCGAATTGTGGGTGACCCATGGCGCCGAGGAGGCGCTCGTCCATTGGGCCGGCACCCTCGGCCTTCGGGCGCGGCCCCTCCATATGGTGGGCTATGGCGAGGAGGAGGGCGAGGACGCGCCCCCTCCGGGCGACGCTGCGCCCACGCCAAGCGCGGCGGGCGAGGCATGAACCGCTTCGCCGCCCTTCTCGATCGCCTCGCCTATGAAAGCGGCCGCAACGCCAAGGTGCGGCTCATGGCGGACTATTTCCGCGCAACGCCCGATCCCGAGCGGGGCTATGCGCTTGCGGCCCTGACCGGCGCCTTGTCCTTTGCCAATGCCAAGCCGGGCCTGGTGCGCGCGCTCATCATGGAACGGGCGGACCCGATCCTGTTCGCCCTGTCCTATGACTATGTGGGCGACCTGTCGGAGACGGTCGCCCTGATGTGGCCGGCGCCCCCGGCACATCTGCGGCCCAATCATGCACCCCTCCTGTCCGAGATCGTGGAGGCCCTGGCCCGGCTGCCGAAGCGCGATCTCCCCGCGCAAGTGGCCGCGTGGCTGGATGGGCTGGACGATACCGGCCGCTGGGCGCTGCTGAAGCTGATCACCGGCGCGCTGCGGGTCGGCGCGTCGGCCCGGCTCGCCAAGACAGCGGTCGCGAGCCTCGGCGACCTGCCTCCCGACGAGGTGGAACTGGTCTGGCCGGGGCTTGCCGCCCCTTATGAGGATCTGTTCGCCTGGGTGGAAGGGCGCGCCGCGCGTCCGGAGACGGGCGATCCCGTACCCTTCCGGCCGGTCATGCTGGCCCATGCGTTGGAAGCCGGCGACATGGCCGCGCTCGACCCCGCCCATTTTTCTGCCGAATGGAAATGGGACGGCATCCGCGTCCAGGTGGTGGCCGGCCGCGGGGCGGAGGGGGAGCGCGTGCTCCGCCTCTACAGCCGGACCGGCGAGGATATTTCCCCCGCCTTTCCCGACCTTCTGGAGGCCCTCGACTTCTCCGGTGCGCTGGACGGGGAATTGCTCGTGCGCAAGGAGGGACGCGTCCAGTCCTTCAACCTGCTTCAGCAGCGGCTCAACAGAAAGAGCGTGACGCCGCGCATGCTGAAGGACTTCCCGGCCCATGTGCGGGCCTATGATCTCCTGGTGGAAGACGGGGAGGACCTGCGCGACCGCCCTTTCGCGGAGCGCCGCGCGCGGCTGGAGACGCTGGTGGCGCGGCTCGCCGCTTCCAAGGGATTCGCTTCTCGCCTCGATCTCTCTCCCCTGGTGCCGTTCAGCACCTGGGAGGAACTGGCCGCCGCCCGCTCCGACCCCGCCTCTGCGGGGGCGGGGGAGGACGCCGACGCGGTCGAGGGGGTCATGCTGAAGCGCAGCGACAGCCTCTATTTGCCGGGCCGCCCCAAGGGGCCATGGTGGAAATGGAAGCGCGATCCCCACACCGTGGACGCCGTGCTGATGTATGCCCAGCGCGGCCACGGCAAGCGATCCTCCTTTTATTCCGACTATACGTTCGGGGTCTGGAGCGCGGGTTCGGAAGGGGATGTGCTGGTGCCGGTCGGCAAGGCCTATTTCGGCTTCACGGACGAGGAACTCAAAGCCATCGACAAGTTCGTGCGGGCCAATACGGTCAACCGCTTCGGCCCGGTGCGCGAAGTCGTGCACGACGCCGACACGGGGCTGGTCCTGGAAGTGGCGTTCGAGGGGTTGGCCCGCTCCGCTCGCCATCGCTCGGGCGTGGCCATGCGATTTCCGCGCATCGCCCGCCTGCGCTGGGATAAGCCGCCGCGCGAGGCCGACCGTCTGGAGACGCTGGAGGCCCTAATCCGAGAGCCGTGACGTCCGGCTACTGGGTCGCCCAGATGATGCGCGCGATCCAGGCAACCTCGGACAGGGGAAGCTGGATGTCCTCATAGGCCGCGTTGAGGGATTTCAGATCCAGCGATTTCGCGGTCTTACGCACCAGTTCCTTGGCGAGAACTTCACCTTCCCGGGTCTTCACAACCACCCGGTCGCCCCGGCGCACGGACGCACCGGGAGAGACGATGACAATGTCCCCCGCCCGATAGAGCGGCTGCATGCTGTCGCCGGAGATTTCCAGCGCATAGGCGTGCTCGTCTTCCACCGCCGGAAACAGGATCTCGTCCCATCCCCCGCCGACCGGAAACCCGGCATCGTCGAAATAGCCGCCCTTCCCCGCCTGGGCGAGGCCGATATGGGGGATGGCGCGCACCGCGCGCCGCGTCTCCTCTGCCATGCGGGAGGCGGTGTCGCGCGGCCCCTCGTCCGCATTCGCAGGTGCGAGTCCCGACAGGGCCTGGCCTTCCAGCAGCGCGGTAAAGTCCTCGATCCGCGCGCCGGTCGCCGCCAGTACCTTGGCGATGCTCTCCGTGGACGGCCAGCGGGGCCGCCCGTCGGGAGTGATGCGCTTGGACTTGTTGAAGGCCGTGGGATCGAGCCCCGCCTTCTTCGCAAGCCCTGAGGCGGAAAGACCATAATGGGTGGCGAGGCGGTCAAGTGCGCCCCAGACTTGGCCGTGGGTCAGCATGGGATCCTGCCTGAGTGTCCCGTGGCCTGCCCCCGCCCGGTTGGGCGGAGCCAGGCCGCAAGCAACGAAAGGGCGCCAATCGCGCCCGCGAAAACCGAAGCGACCCCCCGCTTCCGAACCGCGCGGCGCTGTGGCGTGCCCTGAACTCACGGACAAGCCCCCGGCGACTCGCGCACCGCTTAAGGTACAACTAGGAAAATAAACACTCAAGGTGCGAAATTGTGGACAGAATTCCCCGTCGCCTGCGACCGCTGGCGCAGGTGTGGGTGTCTCGTTCCACGTGCGCCGACACTGCGTTAAAGGTGCGTTTCAACTGGATGGCCGTGGGCCTGCTGCCACAGGCCCATGCGGAAACCGCAATCAGGGAGGGAGGCGTGGCGTTGTCACCGCGTGTATTTAAAATTGTACCTTCAGAGCTTTGGATGCAAGCAGAGCGCGCGGGACGATTTTCCGGCTCGCCCGTGGATGCCGCGGATGGCTATATCCATTTCTCGACCGCCGCGCAGGTGCGTGAAACCGCCCGGCGGCATTTCGCCGGACAAGACAATCTGCTTTTGGTCGAAGTGGACGCAACCCGCCTTGGCGCGGCGCTGCGGTGGGAGCCTTCGCGTGGCGGAGACCTGTTTCCGCATCTCTATGGCGACTTACTGCTCGAGGCAGTGCTGTCGGTGGCGCCGCTCCCGCTGGGGGGCGACGGCGCGCATGTGTTCGGGGATCTCGAAGCTGTTCCGCTCGGGTTGAATCCACCTGACCGGTGAATCCGTTGCTCAGTTATGCATAGCAAAGGCTTTCCCGATCTGTTTGCGATGCAATCAGATCGGAACATCCTCTCGGCCTGAGACGTCACCGCAGCGGCAGCGAGAAGGGTTCCCCTTCGAAGGCATCGCCGCCGCGTCCGATGGTGGCGATGGCGCGGATCATTCGCCCGTCGCGTCCCAGAGCGGTGTCGGCGAGCGCGACGATGCGGGCATTGGGCGTCGCGGTCGGCGAAGCGCGGCGCAAATCAAGGGCCAGTTCTGCCTCATCCCGCTCCGGAAGCAGGGCGCACAGCGTCGCATAGGCGGCGGCGGTAGAGCGCGAAATCCCGGCATAGCAATGGATCACCAGGGGCGCCTCGCGCGGCCAAGCCTGCACGAAATCCAGCAATTCGTGCATATGGTGCTCGCCGGGCGCCACCAGCCCCTCCATCTCCTCCACGATGTCGTTAAGGCCGAGGAAGAGATGGTTCGTCGGGTCCACATTGCTCGGGCGGGTGAAGACCGTGCCGCCATTGATCAGGGAGATCACGTGGCGGGCGCCGGTGCGCTCCACCGTCTCATGGAGGCGGGCGAGGGAGCAGACGTGAATCATGGCACTAGCTCCTCGAAACGGGCCAGAAAGCGATCCTTAGCCGAAGCGGCGGTCCAGGGGGTAAGATATTCCGCCTCCAATGCCGGGTCGAGCCGCGTGGGCTGACCGAACAGGCGGCGGGCCTCGTCCGAGGCGAAGCCGGCGAGGCGCGTGGCTTCGAGATAGGCGGCCGAGCGGTCCGCCGCCTTGACGATTTTCACAAGCGGCTCGGGCCAAGCCGGCGGCAGGCCGAAGCGCAGGCTGATGGCCGCCAGCAGGCGCGCCTCGACTGCCTTGTAGTCGCCGCCGATCATCGCCTTGAAGGGCGAGATCATGTCGCCGATGACATATTCGGGCGCATCGTGCAGCAGCACGGCCAGCCGCCAGCGCCAATCGATGTCGGGCGCGGCACGGCGCGCGAGGCGCTCCACCAGCAACGCATGCTGGGCCACGGAAAAAATGTTCTCGCCGGTGGTCTGGCCGTTCCATCGGGCGGTGCGCGAGAGGCCATGCGCGATATCCTCGATTTCCACGTCCAGGGGTGAAGGGTCGAGCAGGTCGAGCCGCCGACCCGACAGCATGCGCTGCCAGGCGCGAGGTTCCGGAGCGCGCGGGGCGGTGACGCGCGGGGGGGGAGCGGAAAGCGGGCGGGTGCTGGACGTCACGATTCGCGGATCCTTGAGATACTCAACCTAAACCCAAGCCCGCCACCGGTCACGTCAGCGTCCGGCATCATGTCCGGCACAAACGTCGCGCGCTGCGGTAAGGTCGCGACGCCGAACGAAGGAGACATGGCGAGATGACGCAGCCCGACGACAGCCCGCCGCAGGTGCGCCCGACACTTGCCGCCAGCGCGGCCGTGTTCCGCGAGGGGCGCGTGCTGTTGGCCAAGCGCGGCTTTGCCCCGGGCCTCGGCCTGTGGAGCCTGCCGGGCGGGCGTGTCGAGCCGGGCGAAACACTGGCCGAAGCTGCCGCCCGCGAAGTGCGCGAGGAGGTGGGCGTGGAGGCGGACGTCATCGCGGTTGCCGCTGCCCTCGACTTCATCGGCCACGACGACGCGGGCGCGCTTGTCTCCCATTTCGTGGTCATTGCCCATGTCGCGCTGTGGCGCGCCGGCGAGCCGCAGCCCGGACCCGAGGCGACCGAGGTGGGCTGGTTTGTGCCCGAGGCCGTGGCGGGACTTGCCACCACGCGCGGACTGGCCGATGTGGTGCGCGACGCGTTCCGCCTCCTACCCGAACATGCGGGCTAGAGCCTGATCCGATCAGGTTGAATCAACCTGATCGGTGAATCAGTCTCTAAATTATGGATAGAGAACGTTTTACCGATCTGATTGCGGTGCAATCAGATCGGAACGTGCTCTAGGGCGCATCCCCCGCGCCAAAGTGGCTGTGCCGGCACCTGAACGCGACCATATAGAGACAGGGATCGCTTCGGCCCTTTGAAATCCCGACGCGATCCGAGGAGCCCGTCCCATGGCCTTTTCGCCCGAGGAGATCGAACGCTATGCCCGCCACATCGTGCTGCGCGACGTGGGTGGTCCCGGCCAGCAGAAGCTGAAGGCGGCGAGCGTCCTGGTCATTGGCGCCGGCGGCCTTGGCGCGCCGGTCCTGCTCTATCTCGCGGCGGCGGGGGTGGGGCGCATTGTCCTGGTGGACGACGACGCGGTCTCCCTCTCCAATCTCCAGCGTCAGGTCATCCATGTGACGTCGGACATCGGCCGGCCCAAGGTGGACAGCGCCCGTGCGGCTGTGGCGGCGCTCAATCCGCATGTGGAGATGGAGACGCTCCGCACCCGGCTCACCGCCGACAACGCGATGGCGCTCGTATCCGGGGTGGATGTGGTGGTGGATGGGTCGGACAATTTCGCCACCCGCTATCTGGCCTCCGACGCCTGTGCGCTCGCCAAGCGGACGCTGGTCACGGCGGCGCTCGGCACGTTCGACGCCACGCTCACCACCCTGCGGCCCCATGAGACGGGGCCGGACGGACAGCCCAATCCCACCTATCGTTGCCTGTTTCCCGAGCCGCCGCCGCCCGGAACGGTGGCGCCCTGTGCCGAGGCGGGGGTGCTGGGCGCCCTCGCGGGCATTGCCGGATCGCTGGCGGCGCTGGAGGTGATCCGCGCCATCGTCGGCTTCGGGGACGGATTGGTCGGTCGCCTCTTGATGATCGATGCCCGCTCCATGCGGTTCGAGACGCTGACCTACGCCTATGATCCCGACAATCCCCTGACCGGGACGGCGCCGCGCATCACCGACCTGTCGGTGCATGCGGACTGAGGGTCAGGCGGCGCGCATCTCGTCGAGGAAGGCGCGCACCTGAGCCGCGTCCACATCCTTGGCGATGAAGGCCGCCCCGATGCCGTGCGCCAGGACGAAGGTGAGTGCCCCCCGGCTGACCTTCTTGTCCTGGGCAATCAGGCGCATGAGACCGTCGGTGTCGGGCAGCGCGCCCGGCACGTCGGCGATCCGGGTCGGCAGGCCGACGCTCTCCAGATGGCGCTGCGCGCGCCCGGCATCCTGTCCGGGACAGAGACCGAGGCGCACGGAAAAGGCGAAGGCGAGGCACATGCCGATGCTCACAGCTTCGCCATGCAGCAGACGATCCGAGAAGCCGGCGCCGGCCTCCAGCGCGTGTCCGAAGGTGTGGCCGAGATTGAGCAGGGCACGGTCGCCCGTTTCCTTTTCATCCCGGGCGACGATGGCCGCCTTGGCGGCGCAGCTTGCCGCAACCGCCTCGCCGCGCGCTTCGCCGCCTGAGATCACCTCGCGCCCCTTGGCCTCCAGCCAGGAAAAGAGTTCGGCATCGCCCAGCAGTCCGTATTTCGCCACTTCCGCGTATCCGGCGCGCACTTCCCGCGCAGGAAGGGTGTCCAGCGCGGCGGTGTCCGCGACCACCAGGACCGGCTGGTGGAAGGCGCCCACCAGATTCTTGCCTTGCGGGGAATTGATGCCCGTCTTCCCGCCCACGGAAGAATCTACCTGGGCGAGCAGGGTCGTGGGCGCCTGCACGAAGTCCACGCCCCGCCGCAGCACGGCCGCCGAGAAGCCGGCCAGATCCCCGACCACCCCGCCGCCGAGCGCCAGCACCAGGTCGCGCCGCTCGATGCGCGCCGAAACGAGCCCTTCGGTGACCTGCTGCAGGCCCGCATAGGACTTGGTCTTCTCACCGGGCGCGACCACGATGGCGGAATGGGCAATTCCTGCTGAGGACAGCGATCCCTCGACGGTTGCCAGGTGGCGCGCCGCCACATTCTCGTCGGTGACGATGGCGACCCGGGCGCCCGGCCGCAGGGCGGCGATCCGCGCTCCGAGAGAGGACAGGAGGCCCGGACCGATGACGATGTCATAGGCTCGGCCCGCAAGATCGACGCGCACCAGGCGTTCGCCGGTCGGCGTGGGGCGGGGAGAAGGGGCCGTCATATGGGGTCCTCAGGACGCTTGGGAAGGCAGGGCGATGTCCGCGCCGCCGAGATGTCGGATCGCCGCGGCGATCACTTCCGCCACGACGGCTTCGTGCGCGACCTCGCGCGATTCCACGGTCAGATCCGCGAGGGCATAGACATGCTCCCGCGCTTCAAGAAGAGCGGCCAGCCGCTCGGCGGCGTCGCCGCCGGCCAGCAGCGGACGGTCGTTCCGCTTCTTGACCCGACGCAGCAAGGTGGGCAGGTCCGCCCGCAGCCAGACCGAAAGGCCATGGCTTTTCACGCCCGCTCGCGTCTCCTCGTTCATGAAGGCACCGCCCCCGGTGGCGATGACGGCGGGGCCGCTCTGCAACAGCCGGGACAGGACGCGTCGCTCGCCGACGCGAAACTCTTCTTCGCCCCGGCTGGCGAAGATCTCCGGGATGGTCATGCCGGCGGCTTTCTCGATTTCATCGTCGGCATCATAGAAGGCCAGCCCCAGCCGCTTGGCGAGACGCCGCCCCACCGACGACTTGCCCGCGCCGGGCATTCCCACCAGAACCAGGGTCCGGTGGCCCAGCCGCAACCGCAGCTCTTCTGCGGCGGGGTCCTGCCCCTCTCCCATTGCGTCGCTGGCCACGTCCGCGACCTTCCTCTCTGGTTCAAGCCCTGTCGGTTCCGCCAGTAGCACCGCCTCCGGGAGGCGGCAATGCGGTTGAAAGCGAGGCGCGGCCATGCGACGAGAGGCAATCCTCCGATTGACGCTGATTCGGGCACGATATTTTGGCCAGCCTTGTCCGCCTCCTCGTGGTGATCGCCATCCTCGCCGGATGCGCCTATGGCGGTGCCTGGTGGCTCGCCAACAAGGTGGAACCGGTGGTGCGGGACGTCACCTTTACCGTGCCGGCCGACAAGTTCTCCAAATGAGCGGCGCGGGGCCGATCGCCCTGTTCCTGGACATGCAGGCGGTGGAGCGTGGCGCGAGCGCGAATACGCTGGATGCCTATCGGCGTGATCTCGACGATCTGTCCGCCTTTCTTGCGTCGCGCGGCACCACCATCGGCGCGGCGGATACGGGGGACCTGCGCGCCTATCTCGCCGACCTCGACGGGCGCGGCTTCAAGTCGGCGACAGTGGCGCGGCGGCTCTCTGCCCTGCGCCAGCTCTATCGCTTCCTCTATGCCGAAGGGCACAGGACGCAGGATCCCGCAGCGATTCTCGAAGGCCCGAAGAAGGGCCGCCCGCTCCCGAAGGTTCTGAGCGTGGAGGAGGTGACGCGGCTCATCGAGACCGCCCATGCCCGAGCGGCGGCGGCCGAGCGCCCGGCCGAGCGCCTGCGGCGTCTGCGCACGGTCTGTCTCATCGAGGTCCTCTACGCCACCGGCTTGCGCATTTCCGAGCTTGCAGCCCTGCCCGCGAGCGCGGCGCGGGCGCGCGCCGATGCCATCATCGTCTCCGGCAAGGGGGGCAAGGAGCGCCTGGTTCCCTTAAGCGCGCCCGCCAAGGCGGCAATGGCGGCCTATCTCGATGCCCGGCGCGCGGCAGGGATGGAGGCCTCGAAATGGCTGTTTCCCTCTTCCGGTGCCAGCGGCCATCTCACCCGCCAGCATGCCGCCCTCGACCTGAAGGACCTGGCGCATGCGAGCAAGGTCGACCCGGCCTGCCTGTCACCCCATGTGCTCCGGCACGCCTTCGCCAGCCATTTGCTCGCGCATGGTGCGGATCTGCGCATCGTCCAGACCTTGCTGGGCCATGCGGATATCTCGACCACGCAGATCTATACCCATGTGCTGGACGAGCGCCTCGCCAGCCTGGTGCGCGATCTGCACCCGCTGTCGGACGTGTGACTTGAGGTGAAGTGACTGAAAAAACAGGTGAAATGATCCTTTGGCCTTGCCTGGGCCGCGCCGATCGCGCCGGGAAATGCCCTGCGCCCCTTTCATCGCGCGTCCGCCACGCCTATATTCGTCCGGCTGGCTTCGGCCAGATATGGCGATAAACGGTTGTCGGAATAAGCCTTTCGGACCCGGGGGCAGTACCCGGCGCCTCCACCAGAACCCATCGGCACGTGCGTTGGGTTCCGGCGGGGGCGAAACAGGATCGACGAGGGTGTAAAGGGCTGTCTTTCGCTCGGCATGGTTCCGCCGATATCGGGCCGACCTATAGTTGCGAATGACAACTATGCTCCGGTTGCCGTTGCCGCGTGAGCGGTAAAGGTACCGAAATAAAAGTCCTACCGGGTAGCACTGGCTAGGCGGGGTTCGGAGGCACCTGGCAACAGAAGCCTCCACTTCCTTTTGGCCGCGGGACCTGAAGGGAAGGCCAAATGGCGGTGCGCCGGAGCGGGACATTTGTCTCCCGCCCTCCGGTCCAGGCTTCCCGGCACGGTTGCGCGATGGCTTCGACGGATCAAATTCGATACGACCTCCTGGCCCAGGACGCCCTGCGCGGCGTGGTGCGCCGCGTGCTTGCGGATGTCGCCCGCGACGGACTGCCCGGAGATCATCATTTCTTCATCGCGTTCGACACGCGTGCCCCCGGGGTCAAGCTGTCCCAGCGGATGCGGGAAAAATATCCCGAGGAAATGACCATCGTTCTCCAGCATCAGTTCTGGGATCTCATCGTCTCCGACACGGCGTTCGAAGTCGGTCTGTCCTTCGGTGGGATTCCCGAGCGGCTGAGCGTGCCGTTCTCGGCTTTGAAGGGCTTTTTCGATCCTTCCGTGAAATTCGGCCTGCAATTCGAACTGGTCGAGGACGCGGCCCCCGCGCCTGCCGAGGGCGAGGTCCAGCCTGCCGCCCCCGCAAGTCCGGCGACGCCCTCGCTGGTGTCCGCGACGGGCGCCCGTCCGCCCATGCGCGGTGCCGCGTCCGAGCCGGCCGTGGCGAGCGCGGAAACCGCCCGCCCCGCCGGCCTTCAGGCCTTCAAAACCCAGGAGACGGACGGCACACAGGACGAGCGTCCGAGTGGGGGTGCCGAAGTGGTGCGGCTGGACGTCTTCCGCAAGAAATAGGCGCCGGCTCTTTTCTCGTTCTTGGATGCGTTCATGCCTGCCGAGTTTGACGTCGCAGTGGTCGGGGCCGGCGCGGCGGGGCTTGCCGCGGGCCTTGCTCTGCAAGAGGCGGGAGCCCGGTTCGTCGTCCTTGAAGCCGCATCCCGAACCGGGGGCCGCGCCTTCACCGATACCGAGACCTTCGATCAGCCGTGGGATCTGGGATGCCACTGGCTTCATGCCGCGCAAACCAATCCCTTCGTTCCGATCGCCGACCGGCTCGGCTTTGCCTATCGCACCACCCATGTCCGCCTGGTGCGCAATCTCTGGCGTGCCGGCCGCTTTGCGGACCCCGCCGAGCTGGACGCGGCGCAGGAGGAGGTGGATGCGGCCTTCGACGCCGTGCGGGACGCCGGCGAGGCGGGGCAGGATGTTCCGGCGCGGGATGTGGTGCGTCTTGACGGGCCGTGGGGCGCGCTGTCCCGCCATTGGCTCTGCCTCATGACGGCGAGCCCGCCGGAGCGGATCTCGACCCGCGATTTCGCGGCCTATCACGACACGGAGTTCAACTGGCCGGTGCTGGCCGGCTATGGCGCGCTTGTGCGGGCGCACGGGGCAAGTGTCCCGGTCACGCTCCAATGTCCCGTGCGGCGGATCGACTGGTCCGCAAGCGGCGTGTCGCTGGACACCCCCCGGGGCGAGGTGCGGGCGCGCAGCGTCATCGTGACCGTGCCGACCGCCGTGATCAGCGAAGGCCGGCTGAGCTTTTCCCCGCGTCTTCCGGACGAGGTGGACGCGGCGTTTGCCGGCCTCACGCTCGGGGTGGCCGAGAAGGTGGCCGTCTCGTTCGATCGCGACGTGTTCGGCTTTTCGGAGCGAACCGGTGTCACGGTGCTTGGCGAAGATCCGGTCAGTTTCCAGATTCTCCCCGGCCCCCGGCCGCTCGCCATCGGCCACATGGCGGGGGACTATGCCGCCCGCCGGCTCGCGGATGGCCCGCAGGCCCTGGAAGATGCGGTGCTCGATGCGCTGAAGGCGGCGTTCGGCACCTCCATCGCCCCTCATGTGGTGACCCGCCGCGCGACCTCCTGGGCCGCCGACCCGCTGATCGGCGGGGCCTATTCCTGCGCGCTGCCAGGCCATGCCGGCGTGCGCGACACGCTGCAAAGAAGCGTGGGCGGACGCATCCATTTCGCGGGCGAGGCCGTGCGCGCCCACGACTTCTCCACCTGCCACGGGGCCCATCTCTCCGGTCTCGACGCCGCGCGGCGTGCGTTGGCCGGAATGGAGGCGGTGCTGTGAGCGCGTACCTGACCCATATCGTCGCGGTCGGCGAGAATGGCGTGATCGGCCGTGGCCAGGACCTGCCGTTCCGCCTCCCGTCCGACCTGAAGCGATTCAAGGCCCTGACCTGGGGCAAGCCGCTTGTGATGGGGCGGCAGACCTTTCTCTCCATCGG
Organism: Pseudomonadota bacterium; assembly: GCA_040755535.1. Taxonomy (GTDB): domain Bacteria; phylum Pseudomonadota; class Alphaproteobacteria; order Rhizobiales; family Xanthobacteraceae; genus Aquabacter. The sequence goes on from JBFMAV010000068.1 coordinate 20,386, forward strand.
CCGGCCTCTGCCGGGCCGCATCTCCATCGTGTTGAGCGGCGATCCCGCCTTTGCCGTCCCTGAGGGGGTCCGCTTGGCCCGGGACCTGCCGGCGGCCCTGGATCTCGCGCAGGCCGCGGCCCGCGAGATGGGGGTCGAGGAGATCATGGTGATCGGCGGGCGGAGGGTCTTCGAGGAGACCCTGCCGCTCACCGCGCGGGTGCACCTCACTTCTGTCCACCTCTCCCCGCAGGGCGATGTGCATCTTCCGCCCTACGACCCCGCCCTGTGGCGCGAAGTCGAGCGCGATGGCCCGCTCCAGGGGCCGGGAGATGAGGCGCCCTTCACCTATGTCACGCTAGAGCGTGCCATGAAGAGGGCTGTGCAGAACCCTCCAGGCCCCCCGGCCCCGCGCACGCCCTGAGCCGCTTCGAGCGACAGCGAAGGGCTGCGCGGTCGACCGAGCGCGGGCGGGGCTTATTCGCCCGGTATCGCGCCGGGCGGACGCGGTGCTGTGCCGAAATTGCCGACGGAGGGCGCGCGATACGGCAGGTCGTCCAGCTCGGGCCGAACCGGCTGGGGGCGGCTCAGCGGCTGAATGTCCTGGGGCGGCGCGAGCGGGGGGGCGGCGCCACTGGCGGCGCGCGGCGGAGCCGGGCGGGGGTCGCTGGGTCGGGTTGGCGCCGGAGCCGTCCGGGGGCCGGATTGGGGAAGTGGCGTTCCCTGGAGATTCGGCGTCGCGGTCGGTGACCCAGCGGACGGGGTCGAAGGCGCGGCGGGAGACGCCGTCGCGGGCGCAGGTTGGGACGGCGCGGTCGGGACGGGCGCGGGAGCCGCCGGCGTGGCCGTGGGCGCGGGCGCGGCCTGCCGCTCTTCCAGCCGTCGCGTCTCCCGCTCGATCGCCCGCATGGCGATGGCATTGGCCAGCGAGACGGCCGTGACCCGCCGCTCGGGGGCACCGGCGGGGCCGCGCCATTGGATCACGCCGCCCGCCTCCGTCCCGCCCGGCTCGCTGGCGTCCAAGGTCAGGCTGATATCGAGCAAAAGGCGAGCGACATCGAACGAGCCGGTGAAGGTGGCGCGCACGCCAGTCCCGCCGGGCACACTGGCGCGGGCCGGTGTCAGCCGGGCGACGCCGTTGACCATGCTCAGCGCGGCTTCCACCGTCTCCAGCTTGAGCGACCCGCGCTGCAATGCTCGCTCCAGCATCTGGGCCGTGCGCCGCTCGTCCGGCGGCGCGCCCGTCGCGGTGTCGGCGAGCACCGCCGCCAAGGCGCGCGGATCCGCCGCAGGGAGCACGACATCCCGCACGCTGATCGTGCCCTGGCCCGAGAGACTTTGTGCGAGCAGGAGCGGGCTCGCGCCGGCCCCCCCGAAGTCGAGCGCGAGGGTGACCTTGCCCTCCGGCGGCGCGGACGCGGCCAGGGGGGCGAGCAGGGCGGCGGACGCAATGTCCTCCAGCACCAGACGCCCCTCTCCCGCCAGCATGTCCGCCCGCCGGCGCAAGGTGAGGGCGCCCGAGGCGGTCCCCCCACCGAAGGTGCCGGTGAGATCGCGGATCTCCAGCGTGCGGGCATCCGCCGTGAGGCGCAGGCGGCCCATACCGAGGCGGTAGGTGTCTGTCAGCACCAGATGGGGGGCGGAGAGCACAAGGGCGACGGTCACCGCCGGGGATTGGGCGAAGGCGAAGCGCCCGGCAGGCCAGCCGGCCGTTGCCCCCTCCGTCGCTGCCGCCCGTGCGCCCCACCAGCCGATGAGGGCGGGCAGGGAAACGGTGTCGGTGGCAAGCGTCCCGGTGAGGCGCGGCATATCGCCGAGCGTCTCCAGCGCCGCTTCGCCCGACACGGGCGCCGATGCGAGCCGACCCTCCAGCGCCGTGAACCGCCAAGTCCCGGCGTCGCGCGCCAGGTCGAACGTGAGTTGGGCCGGCAGCGGGCCCGGGGCGATGCCGGATATCAGGTTCGACACCGCCGCGAGATCGGCGCTCGCGATCTTGATTTTCAAGGCCGGATCGAAGGCGCCGTCCGG
>JBFMAV010000069.1:0-21995 GCA_040755535.1 Pseudomonadota bacterium
AATGCGAGGGGCCGTTTTGGTTTCTGGCCTTCAAAGTCCGCGTCATGAGCCGATGCGGCGACAGCCCGCAACCCGTCAATGCGTGGTTGCTGGAATTCCCGCTATCGGGCCAATCCGCTCACCCGGCGCGGCCTCTTTCGCCTTCGGGTCCGCGCCGCTCTTCCCCTTGCCACCCTTGCCTTTTTGCAAAGCCTTGGCGGGTTTTGGATTTTCGTCGAGCGGGGCAATCTGTGACGCGGGGGCGGGAGGAACTGGGCTTGTCGTGACGCCTTCGAGGTCGCGCGCCTTCACTTTCGGCGTCCCCTTGTCCGCGGCGCGCTGCGCGAGCTTGGCTGCGTAGCGATCCGCCATGATCTCGCCGAACCGAAGGATCAGGTCGCGCAATTCCTCTTCCTGCACGGCGGCCGCGGCACTCTCGATGGTGAACCAGAAGCCGATGCGCTGGCTGCGCTCCGGCCACTTCTTGAGATAGCGCTTCACCTGCATGGGAAACACCAGCACGTCGCACAGCACGCTGCGCGTGGCGGACAGCCGCTTCTCATAGGAATAGAGGCCAACGGCCGAGCGCGAGGTCGAGCCGATCAGACCGGCCTCCTCGAACGCTTCGCGCGCGGCGGCCTTGTGCGGGGCGATCCCCTTCATGGGCCAGCCCTTTGGAAGCACCCAGCGCCGCGTCTCGCGCGATGTGATGAGACGCACCTGCACCTCGCCGTCCTGCCTTTGGCGGTAAGGCAGAGCGGCATATTGGACGCGGCGACCCGCGGAGGAATCAGGCAAAATCGACATTCGACCATTATCGCCTGACCCAATGTCACATACACCCCCCGGCCTGCCCAATTTGTCTAAAAACAGCGACAAAAATTGCATCCGTCTGGGTGGAAATTGGTCATCTCCCCGCTAAGCTTCCATCCGAAATGGAGCAAGCGCGAGCGCGGCCAAAAGATACGGTCCGTAAATCCCGCTGCTCTCATTGTGAGAGGTGTTGGCGAGCACGTCGGTAGCCGGGTTCGCCTCAGTGCCAAATTCGCCCGTGGTGCGCGGCGGGGGCTTTGCTATGGTGCGCGTCCAAGTCGGGAAGGAATCGAGCGTGAATGGGGTCATGGGTGCGGACCGGACGATGCGAGCGATGGCGCAATTGTGCGGGCCGAGCCGCCTCAGCCTGCTCGCGCTGACGTTGCTCCTCGCGGTCGTCCTTGCCGGCTGCGCCTCCCGCCCCGGTAACGATGCGCTCGTGCCCTCCCTCACGGAAGCCCCCGGCGCGACGCCCCGCAAGATCCTCGTCGCCACCACCCGGGCACGCGACATGAATCCCGGGGTGCTGTTCAGCGGCGAGCGTGGCCAGGGCCTGGATTTCGCAACCGTCACGCTCACGGTGCCGCCGACCCACAAGACCGGCGCCATCGAATGGCCGAAGCAGGCGCCGGGAAATCCGGCCACCGACATGGTGGTCCATGAAGCCGTCTATCGGGACAGCGAAGCCCAGTTCCTCCAGGAGGTGAATGCGGAGCTCGCCAAGCATCCCAAAGGCCAGAGGGACGTCTTCCTCTTCGTCCATGGCTACAACACGCTCTTTTCCGAGGCCCTCTATCGCCTGACCCAGATGGCCCACGACGCGGACGCCACCGCCGTGCCGGTGCTCTTTACATGGGCGTCGCGCGGCAAGACCGAAGATTATGTCTACGACAACAACAGCGCCACGGCCGCCCGCGACGAACTGGAGCGCACCATCGCCCTGCTGACCAAAAGCAACGCGGACCATATCAGCATCCTCGCCCATTCCATGGGGAATTGGGTGACGGTCGAAGCGCTGCGGCAGATGAAGATCGACGGCACGATGATCCCACCCAATCGGATTGGCAACATCATCCTGGCCGCGCCGGATATCGATGTGGACGTGTTCAAGTCGCAGTTGAAACGCTTCGGCAAGCCGCAGAAGCCGTTTGTGGTCATCGTCTCCCATGACGACAAGGCCTTGCGCATCTCGGACCTGCTGGCCGGCGGCAAGCAGCGGCTCGGCTCCTACAAGAACGACCAGGAACTGGTCGAGCTGGGCGCGGTGGTCGTGGACATGACCGACGTGAAATCCGACGGCGACGGCCTTAACCACGGCAAGTTCGCGCAACTCGCGGGCCTGCGCTCCCAATTGCGCCAGACACTGGAGCAGAATGCCGCCCAAGGGGGAGGACAGGTGCCCTCCACGGTGGAATTCCAGCAGATCCAGATTACCGGCGTGACCTCGGCCTTGACCCTCGGCGGGGCGTCCACCAGCCCGACCACCGGCATGAAGCCCGCCGTCGCGACCACCGCCGCTGCGGCCGCCACGGCATCGCCGAAGAATTGAAGACGCGAAAAAGGGGCGATGCCGCGCATCGCCCCCTCGGCGCGTCGTTACACAAATCTCAGCCCTTGCGCACCGCATCCACCGCGATGGCGAGGGACGCAATGCCCCAGAACAGCAGATATTCGATGCCGCCCTGGGCCCAGTACCAGTGAAGCCCCTTGGTCTGGATGATGGCATAGGCCGCTACCACCATGCAGCCGGCCGAGACGAGCCCGGCCCAGCGGGTGAAGATGCCGAGCGTCAGCAGAAGCACCGAGAGACTCTCGAAGACGATCGCAAGGCCGAGAAACAGCGGCGCGGGCACCAATCCCGCCTTGGTGAAGAAGCCGAGCGCGCCGTCAATGCCCGACAGCTTCTGATAGACGTGCGGGGCATAAAACAGGCCGGCGGACAGGCGGACGATGTTCATCCCGTCCGTGAGATCGAAGCGGTTCGCTTGAAACACCGGCCCGATGAGGCGGCGCAGGGAGAAAGGTGCGGACTGTCCCGAAAGCGGGAGGGGAATAGTATCGGCCATGGAACGGCTCCTTGCTGAGCAATACGCCAACCATGAGCCCGGCCGTTCACAAGACGTTTGATGCAGCGCAAAATGGCGCCCGACGGCGTTCACATCGCTTTGCAGCCAAAACCAGTCTCCGGTGCCCTCTCAGAGTTCGACCGGCGCCCACAGCACGTCTTCCAAGGACCGCGCGCCGCTGGCCAGCAGGACAAGGCGATCGAGGCCGAGCGCGCAGCCGCTCGCGGGCGGCATTGCCGCGAGGGCCTGCAGGAAGCCCTCGTCCAGCGGGTAACGCTCGCCATACAGGCGCGCCTTCTCTGCCATCTCCACCTCAAAGCGGCGGCGCTGCTCGACGGGGTCGGTCAGTTCGCCGAAGGCATTGGCGAGTTCCAGCCCGCAGGCATACAGCTCGAACCGCTCCGCCACGCGCGGATCAGAGGGCTTGGGGCGGGCAAGCGCCGCCTCGCTGGTCGGGTATTCGCACAGGAGCGTCGGCCGCCCCATGCCGAGATGGGGCTCGATACGCTCCACCAGCACGCGCGAGAAGACATCCGCCCAGCTGTCGTCCGCAGCGATGCGAATGCCGCAGGCCGCCGCCGCCGCCGCGAAGGGCGCGGCCATCGGCTCCTCTCCCGGCGGGGCGAGATACGGCTCCAGATCGAGGCCCGCATGACGGGCGAAGGCCTCCACCAGCGTCAGGCGCTCCGGCGCGGCGAAGGGGTCGCACACATGGCCCCGAAAGGCGAAGGTGCGCGTGCCCCCCGCCTGCGCCGCCAGCGCCAGCAGGCGGGCGCAATCCGCCATCAGGGCCTCGTAGCGCTCGCCGGCGCGATACCATTCCAGCATGGTGAATTCGGGATGGTGGGTGCGGCCGCGCTCGCGGTTGCGGAATACGCGCGCCAGTTCAAACAGGCGCGGCTCGCCCGCCGCCAGCAGCTTCTTGGCGGCAAATTCCGGCGAGGTGCGCAGATAATAGGGGTGCGCGGTCCCGTCCGGCGCCTGCCAGAGGGTGGCGAAGGCATGCAGGTGCGCCTCGTTGCCGGGCGAGACCTGGAGCACCGGCGTCTCCACTTCCAGGAAGTCCTGGGCGGAGAAATAGCCGCGCACGGCGCCGACAATCCGTTGGCGCGCCAGCAGAAAGGGCCGGCGGTCAGCGTGGACGGCGCGGTCCCACCAGGGGCTCGGCGGGGCAAGAGAGCTCATGGTCGGCGTCCTTTCCCGCCTCGAAAAGGCGCGCCAATGCTGAAAAACGCGGCGGGAGGCTGGCGAAACGCGCCAAGATCGCTATCTTGCGCGCCGACGCAAAGCGGCCTCGGGCCGCCATTTCTTCGAGGAACACGCGACGTGGTCAAGGTTATCGCCAGCTCGCTGCGCAAAGGCAATGTGGTCGAAATCGACGACAAGCTCTATGTCATTCTCAGCGCCGAAAACATCCATCCCGGCAAGGGCACGCCCGTCACCCAGATGGACATGCGCCGCATTTCGGATGGCGTGAAGATCTCCGAACGCTACCGCACCACCGAGCAGGTGGAGCGCGCCTTCGTCGAGGACCGGCCCCATACCTTCCTGTATCAGGACAGCGACGGCTACACCTTCATGAACCCCGAGACCTATGACCAGGTCGCGGTGCCGGAAGACGTGATCGGCGACCAGAAGGTCTATCTCCAGGAAGGCATGGAATGCATGCTCTCCCTGCACAACGGCACGCCCATCGCCATCGAGCTGCCTCAGCGCGTGACCCTGGAGATCGTGGACACCGAGCCGACGGTGAAGGGGCAGACGGCCTCCTCCTCCTATAAGCCAGCCATGCTGTCCAACGGCGTGCGCACCATGGTTCCCCCGCATGTCGCAGCCGGAACGCGCGTGGTCATCCTGACCGCCGACGCCTCCTATGTGGAACGCGCCAAGGACTGAGCGGGTCTCCCGCGCGAGAACACGCCGCCGGCGCCCTGCGTCGGCGGCTTTTTTGTGCCTGCCGAGTGTGTTGCAGGCCGGCAACACCGCGGCGCATTCGCCAGAGCGGGGGAACCCGTGCCAATGCCGTGGGTTGCCGGACGAATGCGAGAGGTCGGGCACATGACGGTGGCGGGCAAGAAAGTGCTGGTGGTGGAGGACGAGTTGCTCGTCGCCATGGGGCTAGAGGACACCTTGTCTTCGCTCGGCTGCGTGGTGGTGGGGCCTGTGACGACCCTGGAAGAGGCCATGGCCCTTTTTGCGTCCGTCGAAGCGGATGCGGCCATTCTGGACGTGAACATCCGTGGGCAGGAAATCTTCGCGGCAGCCCGCATCCTCGCCGCGCGCGGCGTGCCGCTGATCTTCTGCAGCGGATCGGTCAGTTGCGGGCCGCTGCCGGACGGCTTCTCCGACATGATGCAATTGCCCAAGCCCTATACCGACCGCGCGGTGCGCGATGCGGTGCGGGCCTTGCTCACCGGCGCCGATGCCGCTCCGGTTCAGGCGTGAGAGCGCCCATCACCCGCCAGGCGTGCGGCGCGGCAAAGCGCGGCCGAGGACCAGCGTGAGGAGGGCGGCGAGGAACAGGATGGCCGCAAGGACTTCGAATCCGGCCTCGAACCGCCCGGTGGTCTGCTTGATCCAGCCCACCAGATAGGGGCCGATGAAGCCACCGAGATTGCCGATGGAATTGATGAGCGCGATGCCCGCGGCGGCGGCGGTGCCCTGCAGGAACAAAGGCGGGACGGTCCAGAAGGGCGCAAGCGCGCCATAGATGCCGACACAGGCCACGGCGATGGCGCCGATGGCGAGCATCTGGTTGCCCGCATAGACGCTCGCCAGCACGCCCACCGCGCCGAGAAGCGCGCCGCCCGCCACATGCAGGATGCGCTCACCCGTGCGATCGCTGTTGCGGCCGAAGGCGATCATGGCCAGCGCGCTCAAGGCATAGGGCACGATGAGGATGAAGCCGATCTCGCGGGTCGTATAGCCGAGGGACTGGATGATCTGCGGCAGCCACAGCCCCACCCCATAAAGCCCCACAACGATGCCGAGATAAATGAGCCCCAGCAGCAATACGCGGGCATCGCGCAGCGCGGGCCACAATGCGTGGCGCGCGACGGGCGCATGGTCGGCCTGGTCCGCCGCGAGCCGCGCGGCGATGGCGGCTTTTTCCTCCGCCGTGAGCCAGGAGGCGGATTGCGGCCCGTCCGGCAGAAGGGCCAGCACCACGAGGCCGAGCGCGCAGGCGGGCAGGCCCTCGATGAGGAACAGCCATTGCCAGCCCGCAAGGCCATGGGTGCCGTGGGTCGCATCCAGGATCAGCGCGGAAACCGGCGCGCCGATGGCGCTGGCAATGGGCACCGCCGCCATGAACAGCGCGATGTAATGGGCGCGGGCCGAGAGCGGAAACCAATAGCCGAGATAGAGGATCATGCCCGGCAGGAAGCCCGCCTCGGCGGCGCCGAGCAGGAAACGCAGGACGATGAACTGTGTCGCGTCTCCCACGAAGGCCGTGGCGGCCGAGATCAGCCCCCAGGTCACCATGATGCGGCAGATCCAGATCCGCGCCCCCACCTTCTCCAAGGCGAGATTGCTCGGCACCTCGAACAGGAAATAGCCGATGAAGAAGACGCCGGCGGCCCAGCCGAAAATCTCGGGGCTGAAGCCGAGATCGGCATTCATGGTGAGCGCCGCAAAGCCCACATTCACCCGGTCAAGGAAGCTGACGATGTAGAGCACCATCATCAGCGGGATCAGCCGGCGCGTTGCTTTGGCAAAGGCACGCCGTTCCAGCGCCGCGCCCGTCTCATGTGTCTGGTCCACGCCCGCCCCTCCCCGCTTTGGGCTGGAATGCGCGGTCAGGCGGACGGCGTCAACCCGCCCGCCTGTTCGATGAAGCGGGCCACCACATCCACGCCAACCCCATTTCGGATGGAGGAGAACACATAGGGCCGCGCGCCGCGCATGCGCTGCGTGTCCGCTTCCATGATGGAGAGGTCGGCGCCCACCATGGGCGCGAGGTCGGTCTTGTTGACCACCAGCAGGTCGGAGCGGGTGATGCCCGGCCCGCCCTTGCGCGGGATCTTCTCGCCGCCCGCCACGTCGATCACATAGATGGTGATGTCCGCGAGTTCCGGCGAGAAGGTGGCCGCGAGATTGTCGCCGCCGGACTCGATCAGGATCAAATCGAGCTTGGGGAACTTGCGCTGCATGTCCGCCACCGCGCGCAGATTGATGGAGGCGTCCTCGCGGATGGCGGTGTGGGGGCATCCGCCCGTCTCCACGCCGAGGATGCGCTCGGGCTCCAGCGCGCCGGCAACCGTGAGCAGGCGGGCATCTTCCTTGGTGTAGATGTCGTTGGTGATGGCGCAGATGTCGTAGCGGGTCCGGAAGGTCTTGCAGAGCGCCTCCATGAGCGCGGTCTTGCCCGAGCCCACCGGCCCGCCGATGCCGACCCTGAGGGGTCCAGTTGCTGACGCAGTCATGAGCGGAACAGCCTCGTATATTGGGTTTCGTGACGGAACGAGCCGAGGTCGGCGCGGAAGGTGGCGGTGCCAAGATCGTCCTCGCCCAGCGCGGGGATTTCCCCGGCCAGCGCCTGGATGCGCGGCGCCAGGGCCGCGAGCACCCGCATGCCGGCCGTCTGGCCGATGGGCGCGAGGCGCAAGGCGGCGGAGACCAGCGCCTGCATGAGCGCCTGGAGGAAGGCCGGCACGACCTCCTCCTTGGGCAGGCTGTGGGCGGCTGCCGCGAGGCCGACCGCGACCGGATAGGCGACCTCCCCCTCAAGCGCCGCCACGAGCCGCGCCAGCACGGGATGGGGCCAGGAGGCGGTCACCGCATCGAGAAAGCTGCGGCCCTGCTGGCAGGTTTCCAGCCGCAATTCCGCCGAGGGGGCCAGCGCCACGGCGAGCGCGTTGAGGTCCTTGAGCCGCGCGCCATCCTCGGCGGCGACCGCATCGAAGGCGAGCGAAAGGAGGATGGCATCGCTGCGCGCGAAGCCCAGCAGGAGCAGATCACCGAGCCAGGCGCGCAGGCTTGGTTCGTCCGCGATGTCGCCGGCCTCCACCGCCCATTCCAGCGCATGGGAATAGGCATAGCCGCCCACCGGAAAGGCGGGGGACAGCCAGGCGAACAGAGGCAGGAGACCGAGCGCCCTGCGCCCGGCCTCGGAGTCCGGCTCAGTCATGCGTGTGGGAATGCCCGCAGCCGCAGCCCGCCCCATGGGTGTGCTCCGCAGGGGTGTGCTCCCCATGGGCGTGATCCCCGTGGGCGTGGTCCCCGTGCGCGTGCTTTGCGTGCGCATGGCTCTCGGCATGGGCGTGGCTCGTCGCGTGCCCGCCGGCGGCGTGGGCGTGAGAATGGGAATGGGCGTGGTCATGATCATGGCTGTGGTCGTGCCCGCAGCCGCACTCGTCGCCATGGGCATGATCGTGGTGGGCATGATCGTGATGGTCATGGTGCGCGTGGTCGTGCGACCCGTGCCCATGCCCGCCATGCCCATGCCCGCCATGTCCATGCCCACCCTGTCCATGGGCTTCCGCCGCCTCATAGGCCCCCTTCTCGGGGCGGAAAGGCCGCTCCACGGGCGTCGCGATGGCGCCGAGGCCGCGCACCATTTCCAGCAGCACATGATCCTCGGCAAAATAGATCGCCTCTTCGGTGATCTCCGCCGGCACATGCCGGTTGCCCAGGTGCCACGCGGCTTTCAGCAGGCGCAGCGGGCTGGTGGTGCGCACCTCGATCAGCTTTTCCGGCGCCGCCTCCACCCGCACGAGGCGGTCATCCTCCAGGCGCACGGCATCGCCATGATCAAGGACGGTCGCCTTCTCCAGGTCCAGCAGGAATTGGGTGCCCTTCTGCCCGGTCATCACGATGCGCCGGCGATGGCGCGCCTGATGGTCGAGCACGACGATATCCACCACCCGCTCCTCTTTCACGGCGGGGCGGCGGACAATGGCGGTGGCGCGGATCATGGGAACCTCGATGGCCGGGGGCGAACGCTGCGGCGCGCACCATAGCCCGAATTGGGGTCAGAACAGGAAGTAACGCTGCGCCATGGGCAGCACCTCGGCCGGCTCGCAGACCAGAAGCTCGCCGTCGGCGCGCACGTCATAGGTCTCCGGGTCCACCTCGATATGCGGCGTCGCGTCGTTATGGATCATGTCCTTCTTGGAGATGCCGCCGCGCACATTCTCCACCGCCACCAGCGCCTTGCCGGTCTGGAGGCGGGCGGCGATGCCGTCTTCCACAGCCGCCTTGGAGACGAAGGTGAGCGAGGTCGCCGTGCGCGCCCGGCCGAAGGCGCCGAACTGGTAGCGGTAATGCACCGGCTGGGGCGTGGGGATGGAGGCGTTGGGATCGCCCATCTGGGCCATGGCGATCGCCCCGCCCTTCAGCACGAGGTCCGGCTTCACGCCGAAGAAGGCAGGCGTCCAGAGCACGAGGTCGGCGAGCTTGCCGGCCTCCACCGAGCCGATATGCCTGGACATGCCATGGGCGATGGCCGGGTTGATGGTGTATTTGGCGATATATCGGCGGGCGCGCAGATTGTCGTTCTGCCCCTCGCCCTTCAGGCCGCCGCGCTGGCGCTTCATCTTGTCCGCCGTCTGCCAGGTGCGGATGATCACCTCGCCCACCCGGCCCATGGCCTGGCTGTCGGAACTCATCATGGAGAGCGCGCCGAGATCGTGGAGGATGTCCTCCGCCGCGATGGTCTCCTTGCGGATGCGGCTCTCCGCGAAGGCGAGGTCTTCCGCGATGGAGGGGTCGAGGTGGTGGCACACCATGAGCATGTCCAGATGCTCGTCGATGGTGTTGCGCGTATAGGGGCGCGTCGGATTGGTGGACGAGGGCAGCACATTGGCGAGCCCCGCCACCTTGATGATGTCCGGCGCATGCCCGCCGCCCGCCCCTTCCGTGTGGAAGGCATGGATGGTGCGGCCCTTGAAGGCGGCGATGGTGTCCTCCACGAAGCCGCTTTCGTTCAGCGTGTCGGTGTGGATCATCACCTGGATGTCGAAGGCATCGGCCACCGACAGGCAGCAATCGATGGCGGCGGGCGTGGTGCCCCAGTCCTCGTGCAACTTCAGCGCGCAGGCGCCCGCGCGCACCATTTCCTCCAGCGCGGCGGGCCTGGAGGCATTGCCCTTGCCGGCGAAGGCGAGGTTCATGGGGAAGGCGTCCGCCGCCTCGATCATACGGGAGATGTGCCACGGGCCGGGCGTGCAGGTGGTGGCGAAGGTGCCCGTGGCCGGTCCCGTGCCGCCGCCCAGCATGGTGGTGACGCCGGAGGCGAGCGCCTCCTCGATCTGCTGGGGACAGATGAAATGGATGTGGCTGTCGAAGCCGCCGGCGGTGAGGATCTTGCCCTCCCCCGCGATGACTTCCGTGCCCGGGCCGATGATGATGTCCACACCCGGCTGCACATCCGGATTGCCCGCCTTGCCAAGCTTGGTGATGCGCCCCTGGGCGATGCCCACGTCGCATTTCACGATGCCCCAATGGTCGAGCACCACGGCATTGGTGATGACCGTGTCCACGGCGCCCTCGGCATTGGTGACCTGGCTCTGGCCCATGCCATCGCGGATCACCTTGCCGCCGCCGAACTTCACCTCCTCGCCATAGAGGGTGAAGTCCTTCTCCACCTCGATGACGAGGGAGGTGTCGGCAAGGCGCACCTTGTCGCCCACGGTGGGGCCGAACATCTGCGCATAGGTGGAGCGGGGAAGATGGGCTTTGGTCATGGGGGCCTCGGGCGCGCGCGCCGGATTGGAGATAAGGGACGCAGACAGGACGCGCGCTAGAGCGCGCCCATCACGTCGCCCCGGAAGCCATAGACCTCGCGCTTGCCGGCGAGCGGCACGAGCGTCACCTCGCGGGTCGAGCCGGGCTCGAAGCGCACCGCCGTTCCCGCCGCGATGTCGAGGCGCATGCCGCGGGCCTGTTCGCGGTCAAAGGCGAGAGCGGGGTTGGTCTCGTAGAAATGGTAGTGGCTGCCCACTTGGATGGGGCGGTCCCCCGTATTGGCCACGACGACGACCACGCGGGGACTGTCCGCATTGAGGGCGATCTCGCCCTCGCGCGCCATCACCTCGCCGGGCACGGTGTCGGATACGGCGCCGCGAATGGGATGATGCACGGTGACGAGCTTGGTCCCGTCCGGGAAGGTCGCCTCCACCTGGATGTCGTGGATCATCTCGGCGATGCCGGTCATCACCTGCTCGGTGGTGAGCACCTGGGCGCCCGCCTCCATCAGGTCCGCGACCGTGCGCCCGTCGCGCGCGCCTTCCACCACGAAATCGGTGATAAGGGCGATGGCTTCGGGATGGTTGAGCTTCACGCCCCGCGCGAGGCGCTTGCGCGCCACCTCGGCGGCCATGGCGATCAACAGCTTGTCCTTTTCGCGCGGGGTCAGCAGCACGCCATCCTCCTTGTGGCCGTCCGGCGCTCTGGCGCCGTGCGGTCCCTTTGTCCTGCCGGCGGGTATGGACCCGCCCTATGAAGCCCAGACGCGGGGCAAAGGGCCCGCGCGAAAGGCGATGAGAAACGCGGTCGCGTCGCGCCGCAAGCTTTCGATGTCTGCGGCGAGCCAGCGCACCGCGAGCAAGCCGTTCCAGGCGCTCGCGCCCGCCTCGCTGCGGGCGCCCATCAGCAGGTCGCGCGCGTCCTCCAACCGGTCTTCCGCGTCGCGCGCCACATAGAGAAAGGTTGCCAGCGCCGCCGCCCCCTTGGCGATGGCGGGGCGCGCCAGTTGCGCGGCGATGGGACCGGAGAGGCGCAGTGCGTCCGCATAGATCAGTTCGCCGCCGCGCCGGATGCGCCACTGGTCGCTGAGATGTCCCGCGCCCATCACCTCGCCGCGCGCGGCGCGGCCGAACACGACGGCCTCGAAGGAGAAAAAGCGCGCGTCGGGCGCAAGGTCCACCTCATAGCGCCGCGCCAAGCGGGCGGTGTCGAACAGGATCGTCTCCTGGGGCAGCCAATGCAGCGCCGCGCCGGGACCGGCCGCGAGCGACACATCGATGCGCGAGAGCGGCCCGTCCGAGCGATAGACCTTTTCCGCCGCAGGCGTCGCCACGGTGAGATTTGCACCCGGCCCCGCCTCGGCCGCGATGGAGAAGTGATCGCCGCAGGCGACCCCGCCCGCCGTATTGACCAGGACCGCCTCCAGGCCGTCCGGCGTCTTTGGCAGGCGGATGCGCAGGGAGCCGGTTTCCGAGAGATCGGCGAGGCGCGTGCGCCCGGCCTCGGCCACCGCCGAGACGCGGCATCGCCCCACGGCCCTTTGCCGCGCGGGCGCGGCCGCACCCGTGTCAGATGGCCATGAGGCGGCGGACATCATCCCCATCGAGCCCGCTCCGGTCTCCGCGAACCGCCACCTCGCCGCGCTCCATCAGGATGAAGCTGTCGGCCAGTTCCTTGGCGAAGTCGAAATACTGCTCCACCAGGATAATGGCCATATCCCCCTTGTCGCGCAAATAGGCGATGGCGCGGCCGATATCCTTGATGATGGAGGGCTGGATGCCCTCGGTGGGCTCGTCCAGCACCAGCAGGCTCGGGCGCGTCACCAAGGCGCGGCCAATGGCGAGCTGCTGCTGCTGGCCGCCCGAAAGGTCACCGCCGCGCCGCCCCATCATGGAGCGCAGGACCGGGAACAGCTGGAAGATCTCGTCCGGCACGTTCCGCTCCTTGCGGGGCAGGCGCGCGAAGCCGGTTTCGAGATTCTCCTTCACGGTCAGCAACGGGAACACTTCGCGCCCCTGGGGCACGAAGCCGATGCCGAGCGCGGCGCGATCGGGCGTCGGAAGGCGGGTGATGTCCTGCCCGTTGAAGGTCACCGTTCCCCCGGCGATGGGCCGCTGGCCGACAATGGCGCGCAGCAGCGAGGTCTTGCCGACGCCATTGCGGCCCAACACGCACGTGACCTGCCCCGGCCGCGCCTCCAGCGAGACTTTCCGCAGCGTGTGGGCGGCGCCGTAATAGAGGTCGAGATTCTCGACTTTCAGCATGCCCTCACCTCCCCAGATAGACTTCGATGACGCGCTCGTTGGAACTCACCTGGTCGAGGGAGCCCTCGGCCAGGACGGAGCCCTCGTGCAGCACGGTCACCTTCACGCCGAGGTCGCGCACGAACTGCATGTCGTGCTCCACCACCACCACGGACTGGGTCTTGGCGATGTCGCGCAGCAATTCGGCGGTGTCGGCGGTCTCCTGGTCGGTCATGCCGGCGGCGGGCTCGTCCACCAGAAGCAGGCGCGGCTCCTGGGCCAGCAGCATGCCGATCTCCAGCCATTGCTTCTGGCCGTGGGAGAGTTCCGCCGCCTTGCGGTGCCGCTGGTCGGTCATGCGGATGCGCTCCAGCAGCGCCTCGATGCGCTCCTTCTCCCGCGCGGTGCGGCGCCAGTAGATGTTGGCGAAGGCGCGCCGGTCTTCCTTCAGGGCGAGGAGGAGATTGTCCTCCACCGTGTGCATGTCGAACACGGTGGGCGTCTGGAACTTGCGGCCGATGCCGAGCTGGGCGATGGCAGCCTCGTCCAGCTTGGTGAGGTCATAGACCCCGGCGAACATGGCCTCGCCCTTGGTGGGGCGGGTCTTGCCGGTGATGACATCCATCATGGTGGTCTTGCCGGCGCCATTGGGGCCGATGATGGCGCGCATCTCGGCTTCCTCGATGGTCAGCGACAAGGCGTTGAGCGCCCGGAAGCCGTCGAACACCACCGAGACATTGTCGAGATAGAGGAGCGACTGGGTAATGGGTTCCATCGTCCTCACTCCGCGGGCTTCGCCGCCGGAACGGCAGGCTGCGAGGGCTTGGCGCGGCGGGCCGCGATGGTGTCCCACAGGCCGAGCACGCCACGCGGCAGGAACAGCGTGACCAGGACGAACAGGGCGCCGAGGGCGAACAGCCAGGCTTCCGGCAACAAGCCGGTGAACCAGGTCTTGCCGGCATTGACCAGCAGCGCGCCGAGCGCGGCGCCCACCAGCGTCCCGCGTCCGCCCACCGCCACCCAGATCACCGCCTCGATGGAATTGGCCGGGGCGAACTCGCCGGGATTGATGATCCCCACCTGCGGCACATAGAGTGCGCCGGCGACCCCGGCCAGCATGGCCGAGACCGTCCAGCACAGCAGCTTATAATTCTCCACCCGGTAGCCCATGAAGCGCGTGCGGCTCTCCGCGTCGCGCACCGCCACCAGCACCTTGCCGTATTTGGAGGTGACCAGCGCCCGGCACAGCACATAGCCGCCCGCGAGCGCCAGCGCGGAGGCGGCGAACAGCGCCGCGCGTGTCCCGTCCGCGGAGATGGAGAAGCCGAGAATGTCCTTGAAGTCCGTCAGGCCGTTGTTTCCGCCAAAGCCCATGTCGTTGCGGAAGAAGGCCAGCATCAGGGCATAGGTCATGGCCTGGGTGATGATGGAGAGATAGACGCCCGTGACTCGCGAGCGGAAGGCGAACCATCCGAACAGGAAGGCGAGCAGCCCCGGCACGAACAGCACCATGACCAGGGCGAAGGGGAACCAGTCAAAGCCCCACCAGAACCAGGGCAGCTCCTTGTAGTTCAGGAACACCATGAAATCCGGGAGCGTCGGATTGCCATAGACGCCGCGCGGGCCGATCTGGCGCATGAGATACATGCCCATGGCATAGCCGCCCAGCGCGAAGAAGGCGGCGTGGCCGAGCGAGAGCACGCCGCAATAGCCCCAGACCAGATCCACCGCGACCGCGAGCAGCGCGTAGCAGAGATATTTGCCGAGCAGCGGCACCAGATAGTCCGAGACATGCAGCGGGCTGCCCTCGGGCACCATGAGGTTCGCGGCCGGGACAAGCACCGCCGCGCCCAGCACGAGGGCGATGAAGACCCAGCCCTTGCGGTCGATAATGCCGGCGCCGCTCATGCTTCCACCGCCCGGCCCTTGAGCGCGAACAGTCCGCGCGGGCGCTTTTGAATGAACAGGATGATCAGAACGAGAATGATGATCTTGCCGAGCACGGCGCCCGCGAAGGGCTCCAGCAGCTTGTTGGCGATGCCGAGCCCGAATGCGGCAACCAGCGTGCCCCAGAGATTTCCGACCCCGCCGAACACCACCACCATGAAGCTGTCAATGATGTAGCCCTGGCCGAGATTGGGGCTGACATTGTCGATCTGCGAGAGGGCGACGCCGGCAATGCCGGCAATGCCGGAACCAAGGCCGAAGGTCAGCGCGTCGATGCGCCCGGTGCGGATGCCCATGGCCGCCGCCATGCGGCGGTTCTGGGTGACGGCCCGCACATAGAGGCCGAGCATGGTGCGCCGGAGCACCAGAAGCAGCGCGAAGAACACCAAAAGGGCAAAGATGATGATGGCGAGACGGTTATAGGTGATGGCCATCTGCCCGATGTCGAAGGAGCCGGACATCCAGGAGGGCGAACCCACCTCCTTGTTGGTGGGGCCGAAGACCGAGCGCACCGCCTGCTGGAGGATGAGCGAAATGCCCCAGGTGGCCAGCAGGGTTTCCAGCGGCCGGCCATAGAGGAAACGGATCACCGTGCGCTCGATGAGGATGCCCACCAGCGCCGTCACCAGGAAGGCCAGCGGCAGCGCGATGGCCAGCGACCAGCCGAACAGGAAGGGCGCGCTGGTGCGGATGATTTCCTGCACCACATAGGTGGTGTAGGCGCCGATCATCACCATCTCGCCATGGGCCATGTTGATGACGCCCATCACGCCGAAGGTGATGGCGAGGCCGATGGCGGCAAGCAGAAGGACGGAGCCGAGCGACAACCCGTACCAGACATTCTGGGCCACCGACCACATGGCCAGAGACCGCTTGACGCTCTCGATGCCGTCGGCGGCGGCCTGCTTCACGGCGGGCGGGCTGTCGGCGGGCAGGCTGGAGAGCACGGCCAGGGCCTCCTGGTCGCCGCGCGCGGCGATGAGGCGGGCCGCCGAGACACGCTCGGGCTCGGAAGCCGAGGGGCTTGCGACGATGATGGCGGCGCGCGCCTGGGCGAGCGCGGTCTTCACGGCAGGATCGCTCTCCTTGGCGAGGGCGGCATCCAGGGCCGGCAGCGCGCTGGCGTCGCGCGACTTGAAGACCGCCGCTGCGGCGTCCAGGCGCTTCTGCGGGTCGGCGCTCACCAGAGCGAGCGCACCCGCCGCCGCATCGAGCGCGCGGCGGACACGGTTGTTCACCCGCACCGCCCGCACGCCGGACGGAGCCGAGGCCACGGCGGCGCCGGTGGCGGCATCGCTGAGCGCGCCGTTCGGCGCGCGCAGATAGACGGCTTTGGTCTGGGGATCGACAAGAAGACGCCCGTCCTTCAGTGCCTCGACGATCTCTGCCGCGCGCGGGTCGCTGGACACCGACAATGTCGCAAGCCCGGACTCGGTCTCGGCATAGGAATCGGTCCCGAAGCGGGCGACGGCGGCGGCGAGATCGGGATCTGTCGCCTGGGCACGCGCGGCGCCGATGGACCCCAGAGCCGCCGCCCAGGCACAGGCCAGGAAAGCGACCATCAGGCACAGAGCGCGCCTGCTTACTCGAATTCGCATATCCGCAGGTTCCCGGCCGAAAGGAAAAGGAGCCGGCGCCCATGATCGCCGGGGAGAGCGGCCCGCCACCGGGGGCGACGGGCCGAAGCGTGAGGGATGACGCGCCTCAGGCGAGGCGCGTCATCCCTCCGGGCGTCACTTCGCGGCGGCGCCCAGGCACACGTTCTTCTGGGTGTCGTAGTTGCCGCAGTTCAGCTTCACCCAGTCGGCCACCAGATATTTGGAGCCTTCCAGCTGCTTCGACCAGGCTTCGCCGGGGATGAGGTTCTCGGTCTTCCACACCACGTCGAACTGGCCATTCTCCTCGATCTCGCCGATGAAGACGGGCTTGGTGATGTGGTGGTTGGGGAGCATTTCCGAGACGCCGCCGGTGAGGTTCGGCTGCTTGGTGCCCGGCAGGGCCGCGATCACCTTGTCGGGATCGGTGGTGCCGGCCTTGGTGACCGCCTGAACCCACATGTTGAAGCCGATATAATGGGCTTCCATGGGATCATTGGTGACCGCCTTCGGATTCTTCATGAAGGTCTGCCACTGCTTGATGAAGGCGTCATTCTCGGGGGTCTTGATGGATTCGAAGTAGTTCCACGCGGCGAGATGGCCGACGAGGGGCTTCGTGTCCATGCCGGCGAGCTCTTCCTCGCCCACCGAGAACGCCACGACCGGGATGTCGGTCGCCTTGATGCCCTGGTTCGCCAACTCCTTGTAGAAGGGGACGTTGGCGTCGCCGTTGATGGTGGAGACCACCGCCGTCTTCTTGCCGGCCGAGCCGAACTTCTTGATGTCGGACACGATCGTCTGCCAATCGGACTGGCCGAACGGCGTGTAGTTGATCATGATGTCCTCGGGCTTCACGCCCTTATATTTGAGATAGGCTTCGAGGATCTTGTTGGTGGTGCGGGGATAGACATAGTCCGTCCCGGCGAGCACCCAACGCTCGACCTTCTCTTCCTTCATCAGATAATCGACGGCGGGAATCGCCTGCTGGTTCGGCGCCGCGCCCGTGTAGAACACGTTGCGCTCGCTCTCCTCGCCCTCATATTGGACGGGATAGAAGAGAATGGAATTCAGCTCCTTGAACACCGGGAGCACGGATTTGCGGCTGACCGAGGTCCAGCAGCCGAACACGGCCGAGACCTTATCCTTGGTGATCAGTTCGCGCGCCTTTTCGGCGAACAGCGGCCAGTTGGAGGCGGGGTCCACCACCACCGGCTCCAGCTTCTTGCCGAGCAGCCCGCCCTTCTTGTTCTGCTCCTCGATCAGCATGAGCATGACGTTCTTCAGCGTGGTCTCGCTGATCGCCATGGTGCCCGACAAGGAATGCAGGATGCCGACCTTGATGGTTTCCTGTGCGGACGCCGTGCTGATGCTGCCCGCCACCGCCGCCACAGCGGCCAGCGCCCCCAATCCGGCGCCCAGACCCTTGGCCGCCCGTCCCAGCTTACCGAGCATGCGCTCTCTCCTGTTGTCAGCCGGCCGTGAGCCAGCGCAAAGGGAAGAGCAAGCGTCATGCCACCAGAAGCAGGTGGCCGCTGCCGCGCGAAGTGCAGACCTCAGTCCGCCCGCGCGGGCTCATTGTGCGCATACAAGAGGCCATTTATGCCTACTTTATAGGCAGACACAAAAAGCCGCGCTTCGTCATGTCTGCCGGTGCGCCGATCATAGGACGTTAAACAGGTACAAGAGCACGATCACGGAAAAAGGAACGCCCAAAAACCAAAGAACAAGGCCACGCATCTGTCTCTCCTCGCGCGTACATTTCGCTGCTCAAACAACGCGGGGAGCGCGATTGCGTTCCTCGCGGAGCCCTTGCTCCACAATGGTGCAGCGCAGCTATCTTGACCGGCAGGACGATGCAGCCTCTTTTATGGGCGAGATGGGGTAAAGGCGGCTCAGATGGACACTTTGATCGACGGATATCGGCGTTTTCGGGAAACGGCCTGGCCGGACCACAAGGCCATTTTCGAACGGCTCGCGGCCCGCGGGCAGAAGCCCGAGACATTCGTCGTCGCCTGTTCCGACAGCCGCGTCGACCCGCAGATGATTTTCAATGCCGGCCCCGGCGAACTGTTCGTGGTGCGCAATGTCGCGAACCTCGTTCCGCCCTACCAGCCGGACTCAAACTATCACGGCACCAGCGCGGCTTTGGAATTCGCCGTGCGGGTGCTGGGTGTGAAGCGCATTGTCGTGATGGGCCACGCGCAATGCGGTGGCGTCGGCGCGCTGCTGGAGGGGGCGCCTCCCGAGGCGCAGGATTTCGTTGCGAACTGGATCGAAATCGCGGAGGAAGCGCGTCGCCAGACCCTGGAGGCCGAGCTGCCCCCGGCCGAACGGCAGCGGTTCTGCGAACATTGCTGCGTCCGCCTCTCGATCGACAATCTCAAGAGCTTCCCTTGGGTCGCCGAGCGCGTGGATGCCGGCGATCTGTCGCTGCATGGCGCCTATTTCGGCGTGGCCTCGGGCCGACTTGAGCTGATGGGGGAGGACGGGGTCTTTCGGGATGCCTGAGGCCCGCACTGAGCTAGTGCGAGGCTCCGCGCCAGAGGGGTCGGCAGGGATCCGAGCCACGGATCCCTTCAGGGAATGAAACCGCGTGGCGTACACCCTTGGCCGGCATTCAGTGATTGATAATGAACCGCATGAGGACGCCGTAGCCCCCTTCGCCCTCGCCGACCGGGACTTCTTCGCGCGCTTCATCGGAGGCGGTTTCGGTCAATTCCCGGGCCGTCACGTTGAAGCCGCGGCTTTCCAGGAAATTGATGGCATCGTCGGTGCTGGCAAAGCTCGGCACCGCTTGCGCCAGCGCCTCGCTCAAGCCGGTATTGCCAGAAGCGTCGGCCTTCAGGCGTTCCAGATCCTCGATCGACATGTCTGTCCTCCTTGCGGCGATCACAGGGGAGGAACGGCGCGGCCCCGCGCCGGTTCCGCCCTTCACCTGCCGGAGCGGAGCCTGTGCCGTGATGAAGGCGGTCACGCGGCGGCTGGGGGATGGAGTGCGCCATAGAGGGCCTCCCCGCCGGGCAAGGGTTTCGCAGAGCTTTCGCTCAACCCGCGCAGGCACAGGCTTGGCCGATGCGGGAACTTGAACTAGGAAGGTCATCATCTTCTAGAGGTATATGCCGGTGGGGCAGCTTGCGTTTCTCCTGATCGGTTCGGATTCCCTGCGCCGCCGCTGGTACGTGATGGCCGCACTTGGGGCGGCGCTTGCCATCGCCGGAGCGGCCATTTTCATCGATGCCGCGGACGGGGTGACCCTGTTGGCGACCCAGGCGTTCGGGATCATTTTCGTGATCCAGGCCGCCCTCGCCTTCAGCAGCATGGCCGGGGGCATGAGCAGCCCGATCACCCTGCTGCGGGCCTGCCTTCTTTTGCTGTTCGCCGCCTTGATCCTCGACTTCCCGGTCCGCAACGAATTGGCGGTCACCACGCTGTTCGCCGTGGCTTTTGTGGTCGATGGCGTGTTGCGCATCCTCACGGCGAACGCGCTGCGCTACGACGCGTGGAAATCGGTCGTCGCGTTCGGTGTCATGGAATTCATTCTGGCTGCGCTAATCATCAGCGACTGGCCGATCCCGCGCGAAAAGAACATTCCGTTCTGCGTCAGCCTCTCGCTCATGCTGTCCGGCTGGGTTCTGCTGAGGCTCAGTTTTTCCCTGAAGGCCCTGGAGCCGGAGGTCGCGATCCTCGCCTTGCCCATGTTCGGCAAGCGCCACTGGTACGACAACGCGCCGGTGCTGGTGGGACTCGACGACGAACCAAAGCCGGACGATCCCATGGTGGTCCGTGTGTGGACGCCGGTCGGATCGGCAGACGTCTCCACCCGCCGTCCGGTGCTTGATCGCTACATTGCGGCCGTGGACAAGAATGGCGTGATTTCCACCGGCCACGCGGCCCTGCAGGCGCCCGGCGTCTATATCAGCCACTATCCCGCGGTTGAGATCGACCGCGACTCCGGGGACTTCATGGCCATGTTCCGGGCGACGAAGGAAAACGACATGCCCGGTCGCTTCCAACCCTCCTATGCCGTCGAGGTGGACGGCTGGTGCGAGGCGGATGCGAGCGTGGTGTTCCACAATTACAGCCTGCGCCGCCTGCGTGCCTTCTGGGCCGGCTACCGCCAGGAGAACACCTACAACCTCACCAACCGCAATTGCTCGGTGGCTGTCGCCTCGGCCCTCGACGCCGCGCTTGAAGGGTCCCTGGCCTCCCGCTACCCCTGGGTTCGCCTGATCCGGCTGTTATGCAATCCGGACCTGTGGGTTGCCGTGCTGCTCAGACAGCGGGCGGAGACCATGACCTGGACCCCCGGCTACGCGCTCGACTATGCGCGCGCCCTGCACCGCATCGTGGAACAGCCACACCTCACCTGGGCCGCGCGCATGCGTGGCGCGGTGCATATGTTCGATCGCATCCTGCGCAAACCGGCCCCTCCGCCGGCCGCCCACCCCTCGCCCCTTACGGAGCCCAAGCAGTGACAGCGAGCGCGACGACCTCCGGCGCCAATATTCTCTCGCGTGGCGCGGTCATCGCCACGGCGATGATGTTCGGCCTCACCTACAGCCTGAGCGCGGCCCTCATTGCGCTGGACCTGGCGGAGCGCGGGCTCAGCGAGGCGGCCATCGGCGCCAATGCGGCCATGCATGCGGTCGGCATCCTCGCCACCGCCATGGTGCTCCCGCGGATCGTCGCGATGGTGGGGGCGCGCAAGCTCATCATGCTGGCGCTCGCGGTGGCGGCGGTGACCCTGATGGGGTTCCCCTTCGCCCCCTATGTCTGGCTCTGGTTCCCGCTGCGCTTCGTGCTGGGCGCCGCCTCCGAGACGCTGTTCGTGCTGTCGGAGACCTGGATCAACAGCCTGAGCACCGAAGAAACCCGCGCACGCGCCATGGCGACCTATACCGCCGCGCTGTCGGTCGGCTTTGCCATGGGGCCGCTCATTCTCTCGCTGATCGGCACGGCCGGCGCGCTGCCCTATGCGGTCGGCGCGGGCCTCGCCCTGTTCTCGGCCCTGTTCGTCGCCTCTCCCAAGGTGACGGCGCCCGTGTTCGAGGAGCCGGCGCATTCCAACCCCATCCACTATATGCGCCTTGCCCCGCTTGCCCTCTCCGCCACGCTCCTCAATGCGGGCCTGGAGGCGGCGGGCCTTTCCTTCCTCGCCATCTATGCCGTGAATGTCGGCTGGAACGAGGGCGACGCCACGCGCCTCATCACTTGCATGATGGTGGGCGCGATCCTGCTGCAGCTGCCCATCGGCTGGCTTGGCGACAAGATGGACCGGCGGCGCCTGGTCATCATCCTCGCCGTGATTGCCACGCTCGGCGCCCTGTTGTGGCCTCTGACCATGGGACACGAATGGGCGGCCTATGCGCTGCTGTTCGTATGGGGCGGCTCCTTCGTGGGCGTCGCCACCATCATGCTGACCGTGGTCGGCTCCCGCTTCAAGGGCGGCGAACTGGTCGGCATTTATGCGGTGATGGGCCTCGTCTGGGGCGGCGGCGCCCTGGTGGGGCCGCTGGCGGCCGGGCTCGCCATGCAGGTCTTCGTGCACGGCCTCGCTTATGTGGCAGCTTTTGCTTGTGCGGCCTTCGCGCTGGCCGCCATCCTTCTGAAGCAGAAGGCCTGAGGCGGAGCGGCGGGCGCGCGGCGCCCGCCTGCGCTCTGAGGGA
>JBFMAV010000070.1:0-21436 GCA_040755535.1 Pseudomonadota bacterium
GAATGGCGGGCCTTGGAGACGCTGCGCGCGCGGCTCGCCGCGCAGCCGCCGGACGGCCTGCTCATGCTCGGAATCGCGGGGCGCCGCCGCGCCGTCCATGTGGAGACCCGCGCGGTGAACCAGGCGCGGGGGCTCGATGCCGCGCGTTGTCGCCCTGCGCGCCGCATCACGGCGGGCGGCGTGCCGCAGCGCCGGCTGCGCGCGTCCGCCCCCGCTTTGGTCCAGGCCGTGCGGCAGGCCGGAGTGGACGCGGCACCCTCTCGCGATGCCGGGCGCTATCTGTGCAACGCCGCCTATTATGTGGCGCTGGAGAGCATTTCGGGACGCGCGATTCCGGTGGTCTTCGTCCATCTTCCCGGACGCGGTCGCACGGCACGGCAGCCCGTGCC
Organism: Pseudomonadota bacterium; assembly: GCA_040755535.1. Taxonomy (GTDB): domain Bacteria; phylum Pseudomonadota; class Alphaproteobacteria; order Rhizobiales; family Xanthobacteraceae; genus Aquabacter. The sequence goes on from JBFMAV010000070.1 coordinate 390, forward strand.
CCGCATCCTGGTCGCGCTGAGCGCCCTGCTGCGGACCCTGATGCGCGCCTGACCTCGGCCCTCATCATCTGGGGAGCGGGGTCGGCTCGTTTTTCATTTGGCAGGGCGGTTCCGCCCGGTTATACGCTTCGGCCTGCTCGACGACCGACCTCGGAGGTTGGTGGATGCGCCGCCCCTCGGGATGGCTCTCCCGCCCTCCCCTCAGGCGAGACGGGCAGACTTCAGCCGGAAGCCGTTTGCCACGATGTGTGGCAGACAGTGCCTTCGGCGGCCCTGTGCGGGCGTGGCGGAATTGGTAGACGCAGCGGACTCAAAATCCGCCGTCCTCACGGATATGTCGGTTCGAGTCCGACCGCCCGCACCAGTCTCCCATATCCGGTGATCCGGATCATGGTCCGGACTTCGGCCTCTCTCCGTCAGGTTTCATCCAGCCAATAATCCACCGCGCTGTCCTTGCGCACCACAAGCTCCACGGTGCGCGCCGCCTTGTCGCCGCCGGGCGGTGCGCCGGCAAACACCGTGACCTTGCCGCTGTCCGGATATTCCATGACGTCGGGCTCGTTCATGGTGCTCACCGCGAGATAGCACAGCGGTTCGTCGGCGGCGGCGATCAGTTGGTGGGCGGTCTCTGGACCGCCCGCCGGACAGACCACCACGTCTCCCGCCGACACCGCGAACACGGATGCGCCGAAGCGCACGTCCCCGGCCCCGGAGAGGATCACGAACATCTCGTCATTGGCGTGGTGGCAGTGAAAAGGCCAGGCCTTCTTGCCCGGCGGCACCACCACATAGCGCGCACCCAAGCGCCGGGCACCGAGCGGGGCCGCCACCGCCGCAAAGGCGGCGTCGAAGACCTCTCCGTGCGTTTGGCGCACGAGCGCGAGATCCGCGAGGCGGACGACGGGCGAGCGGGCCGGCGAAGGGTCCAGGGGCAGGGCAGCGGCATCGGCTTCGGCGGCAATATCGGACATGGCGGTCTCCGCAGCGGCAGCGCAAGTCCAGTAAGCCGCGCGGCGGCGCAGGGAAAGACGCCAGGGGCATGATATTGCGCAATTGTACCGATCAGTTTATTAAATACCGATCGGTACAACGTGGAGCCTGACATGACCTCCCCCGCCCCTCTCGTCCCGCCCTTCACCCGCCAAACCGCCATCGCCAAGGTGCGCCTGGCCGAAGACGGCTGGAACAGCCGCGATCCCGAGCGTGTGTCGAAGGTCTACACACCGGACAGCCGCTGGCGGAATCGGGCCGAATTTCCCGTGGGGCGCGAGCAGATCGTCGCCTTCCTCACCCGCAAATGGGCGCGCGAGCTGGAGTATCGGCTCATCAAGGAATTGTGGGCCTTCGAGGGAAATCGCATCGCCGTGCGCTTTGCCTACGAATGGCACGACGACAGCGGGCAGTGGTTCCGCTCCTATGGCAACGAGAATTGGGAGTTCGACGACGATGGCTTGATGCAGCGCAGATTCGCGTCCATCAACGACCTGCCGATCCGCCCCGAGGATCGCAAGTTCCACTGGCCGCTCGGACGGCGGCCGGACGACCATCCGGGACTGTCGGACCTCGGCCTGTAACGGACCCCTCTTCCCCATGGCGCGGACCATCTTCGAGAAGGACGATGTGATCCCCCTCCTCGCCGAGGTGTTCCGCGCGCTCGGCTATGAAGGCGCCACCCTGAGCGCCATCACGGCCCGCACCGGCCTGTCCAAGGGCAGCCTCTATCACTTCTTTCCGAACGGAAAGGCGGAGATGGCGGCGGCGGTTCTGGCCCATGTGGATGGCTGGTTCGAGCGGGAGATCTTCAGCCCGCTCCTGAAGGAGGAGCCGCGCACGGCCATTGCCCGGATGTGGGCGGCGAGCGACCGCTATTTCCAGGGCGGGGGCCGCGTCTGCCTCGTCGGCGCTTTCGCGCTGGAAGAGACGCGGGACCGCTTCGCCTCCGCCATCGCCGGATATTTCCGGCGATGGATCGACACCCTTGCGGATGCGCTGCAGCGGGCCGGGCTCGATCACGCCCTTGCCCGACGGCTGGCCGAAGACAGTGTGGTGGGCATCCAGGGGGCCTTGGTGCTGGCTCGTGCGTTGGACGAGGCCGCGATCTTCACCCGAACCCTGAATGCGTTGGCGGATCGCCTGAACCAGGCGCTCCCCCCTACTCGTCCACTTCCCTCAGAATGCTGAGGTCGGTGGTGGTCATGAGGGCATACGGCTTGGTCGAATCCGTCTGCTGCGTGCGGCCTTCGGTGGCCGAGGCCGTGGCAGAGGCCGGCGCCGGCGCCGGCTGGGCCGACGACTTGGCGGATGATTTGGCTGCTTCGGCCGCCTGGCGAGCGGTGAGTTCCGCGATCTGCTGAGCCACCCCTTCGAGGCTCTCCTCAAGTTCCTCCACCAATTCGCTGTCCCCAGCGGCGGCGGTGCCGCCCGAAGCAGCCTGAGCGTCCGAGAGCTGCTTCTCCAGGTCCGCCTTTTGCGCCTTCAACTTGGCGATCTGCGCGTCGAGGTTCCCCCCGGAAGTGGAGGTCACACCGCCTGTGGAAGCCGAGCCGGTGGTGAGCAGCGACGTCGTCGTGGAAATAGTTGTCATGGCCTTCTCCCAGCCCAGCGACGGGAGGTACCATAGAAGCGACAACTTACCCGAAGCTGCCGCACGCGGAGGTGGAGGCTGCGTTTCAGCGCGGGCGCCGGCGCGCGTCTGGCGGAGTTACGTCGATCATGTCGTACCCGCCGGGCGAACGCTGGATGTCCTCATAGGCGCGCGCGCGGGCGCGTCCAAACACCAGGAACTGCAGTCCGCCCGCGACCGCCGCGATGATGGCGAAAATTCCCACAGCCACGAGCACGCTGCCAAGCAAGGTGAAGAGCAGGATGGCCGCGATGCCTCCCCCGATCAGGATGGCGGCAAGGCGGAAGGAGGAAAGGATCTGGTTCATGGAGAGAGAATGCCGGCCGCTTTTGTCCGAGTTGTGGCGGTCGCTCGTTCAATAGCCGCGCCCGGCATCCACCCGATGGGCGATCGGCTCTCCGGCCCGCACCCGGCGGATATTCGCCGCCACCTGGGCGGCGGCCGAGCGGGGAATGGCCATGGACGCGAGATGCGGCGTCACCAGCACATTCTCCATGCGCCAGAGCGGGCTTTCGGGCGGCAGCGGCTCGGTCTCGAACACGTCCAGCGTCGCCTCGGCCACATGGCCCGCGCGCAAGGCATCGATCAAGGCGGCCTCGTCCACGATGGGGCCGCGCGCCACATTCACCAGCTTCGCCCCGCGCGGCAAGCACGCCAGCCGCCGCGCATCGAGCAGGTGCCGCGTCTGGTCGGTCAGAGGCAGCATGACGACGAGGATCTCGCTGCGCGCGAGGAAATCGTCGAGGGCGTCCATGCCGTGGAGGCAGGCAATGCCCGGCAGGTCCTTCGGGGTTCGCGACCATCCGCTGACGCGAAAGCCCTGGCGGGCCAGTTCCTCGGCGGCATGCGCGCCCAATTCGCCGAGCCCGAGCACGCCGACGCTGATCTCGTCCGCCGGACGGGGCGTCAGGACATGCCAGCGCCCTTCCCTCTGGGCCCGCTCCAGGGCGGGAATGTCGCGGGCGTGGCGCAGCACGGCGAAAAGAACGAAGGCCCCCATCATCCGCGACATGGCGGGATCGGAAATCCGCGCGAGCGGAACGGGAGGAAGGTCCGGCCGCGCCAGCAGGGCATCCACCCCCGCGCCGAGATTGGTCACCAGTTCCAGATTGGGATAACGGGCGAAGAAGCCGAGCGGGGGCTTCCAGACCAATGCATAGCGCACGTCCGCGGGATCGCCGGGCGCGTCGGCCAGACGCACCTCCAGCCAGGGCAATTCAGCGCGCAGGGCCTCGATCCAGGGGGCGGCGGGGTCGATGTCGGAGTGATAGACGAGGGCGTCGGCCATGATATCCCGCAGAGGTGGGCGGTCGTTCGTCCGCATTGAGCCCCAGTTGGGCGCCACGCTCAAGCGCGCGCACCGCAACCTCCAGATACACTGTGGTTTTCCCGTGCGGTGGCCGGTGAAGCGGCGCGCCCCGGACAGAGACCACGGCCCCCCACCCGATTCCGTCGACCACAGGCGAGAGCGTTTTGCCGATCCGGCGCATTCACCGTGACGGAATCAGGCTTTAGGAAAGCTCTGGGACGAGCGAAGCCGTGGCGCCAACGAAAAGCGGGACCGGAGGTCATCCGGTCCCGCCCATCGGAATGAACATCTCGATGAATCTGGATTGCGCACCTAATGAACCAGACCAGCCCTCAAATCCGGGGTGCGCTGCCAACATTGGTTATGTTCATACGGCAGACTTATCAAAAAGACAACGCCTTTGATACCGCTGGAAACGGCTGATATCATCGGTTCATCTCAAACACATGTGACACACAATGATTGATGGACGAAAAGCGGCGGCACTTGTTGTCGAAAAACTTGAGAATAAGGCCCAAAAAGCCGCCGAAGAAGAAATCGATTTTATGAGAATGTCGGAGGCGTTCATCCGTGATGCCCTCCTCTTCATAGAAACATTGGATGAAACTCTCCGCTCCAAGTCCATGGGTTCCGTTGAACGGTCCCAAAGAGTGCTCCGCGAGACGAAGGTGCTTGAGGTTCTTCTTCGCGTGACGGTCATGGAAAAGAAGAAGGTGCTTAAATTCGGCGTCCACCGCACCAAGATCGTGGTGGGCGGGCAGCGCGAATCAGACCAGGTGAGCCCGTCGGGGCCGGTCTACAGCCAGGAACAACTCATCGACTGGCTGTCCAATCAGGTCACCTCCATGCTGTGACGCATGAAGGGCGCGCGTCTCAGCCGACGCGCCTCCGGCCCGCAGCGGACCGCGTGCCCCGGACCATGACGGTGCCGCGGATCCGCGGCGTGATAGACAGATCGTCCGCCGGAAAGATGGCTGGGGCGCCTGGATTCGAACCAGGGGATGGCGGAATCAAAATCCGCTGCCTTACCACTTGGCTACGCCCCAATCGCGGGCGCGGACCATAGGCAAGATGCGCCAAAGACGCAACGCCCTGGCCGCCCCAATCCTCAGCTTCCGGTGAAACGCGGCGCGCGCTTCTCCGCGAAGGCGAGGCGCCCCTCGCGATAGTCCGCGCTGCCATTGGCGAGCTGGGTCAGATGGCGCGCTTCGGTGAGGATCCCGCCGCCGACGCCTTCCGCCGCGCGAATGGAGAGTTTTGCGGCCTTCAGCGTGAGCGGCGCATTCTCCGCGATCCGCGCTACCAGCTTGTCGGCCATGGGGTCCACCTCCTCCAGGCCGCCGATCTGGTCGATTCCCCCCAGTTCGTAGAGGCGGCGCGCCGGCAGGCGTTCGGCGGCAAAGAACAATTGCCGCGCCACGTGCGGGCCATAGGCCCGCACCAGCCGGGCGACGCCGCGCGGATCATAGCCGAGCCCGAGGCGGGCGGCGGGAATGGCCATGAAGGCATCTTCCGAGGCAATGCGGATATCGCAGCACGCCGCGAGCGCCGCCCCCGCGCCGACACAGGCCCCGCGCACCAGCGCGACCACCGGAAAGCCCAGCCCCTCGATGGCGGCGCACGCCGTTTCCACCAGTTCATCATAGGTCTGCGCCCCGGACGCATCCGAGCGTGCGGCGCTGAAATCGGAGATATCCGCCCCGCCGGAGAAGGCGAGCGTCCCCTCTCCCCGGATCAGGGCCACGCGAATATCCGAACGCCGCGCGGCATCCAGGGCAAACGCCGACAGCGCGCGCCACATGGCACTCGAAATGGCGTTGCGCCGCTCGGGGTTGGACAGGACGAGGCGCGCAATACCGCCCTCGATGGTCACGGTCACATCGCCGGAAGACATGTCCCCTCCGCTCTGATCGACTGCACGATCCTCGTGCCCGCGGAACGCAGGCGCATATCCCACAGGCTTATAGGCGCACCGTCAGGCAGAGGGAACCGCAGGGGACGGGCGATGCGGGAAGGCCGGCGGGGAGAGAGCGGGGCGACCCCAATGGGGCCACCCCGCCTCCCGCCAGGTGCCGGTCAGGGCATGGCACCTGGAGGCCGTGAGTCCGGCGGGGCCGGACGAACAGACCGGAATGACGCGGGGGCCGATTCCCGAACCGGCCCCCCAAAATCGCCCGCCGCGGCTAACGCGCGGACTTGAACACGGCAGGCGACATTCAAAACGCTCGCAACGGGGGCCGATCGAACCCGGGCAGATTCGCCGGCACCGCCTTGCGCCTCAGTTGATAATTAATACTCGCACAAGATGCAATTTCCTACACGCCCTATTGGATCCAAGATGGGGCGGATTTTCGCTCGCAAAGCGGAAGGATTTCCGAAGGGCGCGCCCCGCGCGGATTAGTCGCGCCGCAACAGGATATTGGCGCAAAATCCAACCAGCAGGGCGCCGAGGGCGACCGAGAAGCCGTAGAGCCAGCCGTGAGCCTCGGAAAACGCTGCCAAATCCTGCCCATACCCATCCTTGCGCACCGTGACTGCCGTGTGCGCCTCCGTGAGCATCTGGCCATTCCGAAACAGCTTTACGCTCACCTCATAAAGGCCGACCGGGGCGCTCGCGGGAATGTGGAAAGACGTTCGGAAGACGGAGGGCGAAAGGAGCGTCACCCCCTGTGGCTCCTCCACATAAAGACCGTCCGAGGCCTTGATTCGCAGGAAGGCGAGCCGAAAGGGATCGTCGGGCACCACGTCCGCGAAATCCGAGCCGACCCGCTGGAGAAAAATGTTGCGGCTGAGCCCGATCTGCTCGCGCCGCAACACGGCGGGCTCGGCGATCTGGTCCGCGGGACGGTTGGTGGCAACCGCGAGCACCGCGGGGCAATCGACGAAGGTCCGGCTGTCAGTGTTCACATAGATGCCCAGCACCCGCGACTTGCGCCAGGTGACGAAGGTCTCCTGGGGACCGCGCACCGTGACTGCGAAGTCGTAGGCGCCTTCTCCCGGCGTGCGCTCCTCCACCACGCCGAACAGGACCAGATCGGCCCCGGTGAAATTGGAGGTGATGAGGACCTCAGGCTGGGACACCGACAGGACCAGCCGCTCCGCCCGCGCCCCGCCCGAGAGGCCCAGCACGGCGAGGGCGGCGAAGATCAAGCAGCGGAGGGCGCGCGCGGCCATGGCTCAGCGCCCCTGCTGCGTGATGGCGAAGGGATCGGCCGGCGGACGCACCAAATCGAACCCCACCCGCAGGCCCACCGCCAGCACCAGGAGCGCGAGCAAGAGCCGCAGATACTCCGCCTTGAGGCGCTGGCCCGCGCGGGCGCCGAATTGCGCCCCCAGCGTCCCGCCCACCATCAGGATGAGGGCGAGAACGGCGTCCACCGTGCCGTTGAAGGCCGCGTGCAGAATGGTGGCGGCGGTCATGGTCACGAGGGTCAGGACCAGCGAGGTGCCCACCGACATCTGGGTCGGCACGCGCAACAGATAGATCAGCGCCGGCACCAGCAGGAACCCGCCGCCCACGCCAAGCAACGCGCCGAGAAAGCCGATCCCGAGCCCGATCACCACGATGGGGATGACCGAGACATAGATGCGCGAGCGGCGGAAGCGCACCTTCAGGGGCAGGCGCAGGAACCAGCCGTGCGTGCCCGGCCGGCGCACGGCGGGCGGTGTCCCGCCCCAGGCGCGCAGGATGAAGCGCAGACTCTCCACCAGCATCAAGGCGCCGACCCCGGTCAGGAGCAGCACATAGGAGATGCCGATCACCAGATCGACCTGGCCGAGCGCCCGCATCAAAGCGAAGGTTCCAACGCCGGCGGCGGTTCCGGCAAGCCCACCCGCCAGCAGGAATCCGGCCAGCGGCAGATCGATCAACCCCTTGCGCAGATAGGACAACGCGCCCGAGAAGGAAGAGGCGGCCATATGGGCGGACACGCTCGCCACCGCCACCGCCGCAGGAACGCCGGTGAAGATGAGCAGCGGCGTCATGAGGAACCCGCCCCCGACCCCGAACATGCCCGAGATGAAGCCCACCGCCAGGCCCATGGCGAAGATGGTGAAGATCGCGACCGGGATCTCGGCGATGGGAAGGTAGATGGTCACGCTGAAAGCCGCTCTGCGCTGCGGGAACAAACCGGATGAGGGCGTGGGGACCACAGCCACCCGCCCATGGCAAGGCAAATCCGCGCCGCGCCCATCATCCGCCCCGCACGCGCTCGAAGCGCCACACGGAGCCATCAATGGATTGGCGCATCGCGCCGCGGCAAACGAGATGGCGCAGATGCGCCAATGCCTCGCTGAGGCCGAAGCCGATCTGCTCCGGCCCAAGGCTGCGGAACAGAACGGTCGTCGTCTCCATGGCGGTGCGCGGTTGCGCGCAAAAATCGAGCAGCCGTGCGAGCCGCTCTGCATGATGGTCCTTCAAGGCCGTGATCCGCGCGTGAAGCCCGGTGAAAGGTTCGCCATGAGAGGGCAGCACGAGGGTCTCGGCGGGCAGTGGTTCGAACTTGGCCAGGCTGGACAGATAAGCCCCCAGCGGATCGGCATCGAGATCGGCCGGGTGCAGGCCGATATGGGGCGAGATGCGCGGCAGGATCTGGTCGGCCGCAATCAGCATCCCCCGCTCAATGCTGTGGAGGCAGACCATTTCCGGCGCATGTCCCTCGCCCATCATCGCCCGCCAGGCCGAGCCGGCCATGTGAAACGTGTCGTGTTCGCGGATCGCGGCATAGGCATAGGGCAATTCCCCCACCCATTTGCGATAGAGCAGCCCGCGCCGGCGCATATGGTCCAGGAAGCTCTGGGGCGCGTCGCACAGGGCATATTGGTCGAGATAGGCGGCAAGCGCGCGCTCGGGCGGGTCCGCCAGGATCAGGCGGGCCTGAAGCCATTCGACCCGGCTCATATGGATCGGCGCGCCGGTGCGCGCCGCGAGCCAGCCCCCCAGCCCCACATGATCGGGGTGGAAATGGGTGATGAGAAGGCGGGTGACCGGCGCGCCCTCCAGCAAGGGGTCGGCCAGCACCGCCTCGAACAGCGCGCGGGTGGGCGGATCATCCACGCCGCAATCGATCAGCGTCCAGCCGTCCTGCGTACGCAGAAGCCAGGCACTTACCTCGCTCGGCGGGAATGCCAGCGCGAGCCTGATGCGCAGCAGGCCCGGCGCCAGTTCGGTGAGCCTCGGCGCATCCTCCACCCTGTCCCCCATCTTCTAAGCCTTCCTTACGGTTCTCCCGCTATAGAGCGGGCGGCGCCGCAGCGCCACCGTCCGAAAGCTGATTTCAGCCATAGGCGCCCGCGAAGATGCTGCCGCCCGCATCCGCGCTTCCCACCGCCGCGCGGAACGGCGCGAACAGCTCGCGCCCCACTCCGTGGTGACTGCCGGATAGGTCCGCCTCAGCCGGGGTGCGTCGGGCCCACTCCTGCGCATCCACGAGCACTTCGAGGGTGCCGGCCACCGCATCCACCCGCACCATGTCGCCGTCGCGCACCTTGGCGATCGCGCCGCCGCGCGCCGCCTCGGGCGTGACATGAATGGCTGAGAGCACTTTGCCGGACGCGCCCGACAAGCGCCCGTCAGTGACAAGCGCAACCTTCTGTCCGCGATCCTGCAGAACGCCCAGCGGCGGCATCAGCTTGTGCAGTTCCGGCATGCCGTTGGCGGCCGGGCCCTGGAAGCGGACCACGGCGATGAAGTCTCCCTCCAGCGTCTTCGCCTTGAAGGCGGCCTGCATTTCCTCCTGGGAATGGAACACCCGCGCCGGCGCCTCGATCACATGGCGTTCCGGCGCGACGGCGGAGGTCTTCACGACGGCCCGCCCGATATTGCCGCCCATCACCTTCAGGCCACCGGTGGGCTGGAAGGGCTCGGCAACGCCCCGCAGCACGGCCGGATCGCCGGTCTGCGCCGCCGGCTCGCGCCAGACGAGGCGCTCGTCCTCAGCGAGGCCCGGCTCGGCCACATAGCCCTCCAGCCCCGTGCCCCAGACGGTCGAGACGTCATTGTGGAGGAGGCCGGCACCCAGCAATTCGCGGATCACGAAGGCCATGCCGCCAGCCGCGTGGAAATGGTTCACGTCCGCCTTGCCGTTGGGATAGACGCGGGCGAGCAGGGGCACCTTATCCGCAAGGTCCGAGAAATCGTCCCAGGTCAGCGTGATGCCGGCGGCGGCGGCCATGGCCACGAGATGCAGGGTGTGGTTGGTGGAACCGCCCGTGGCATGCAGCCCGACCACGGCATTGACGAACACCTTCTCGTCCAGCATGCGGCCGATGGGCGTGTAGCCATTGCCGAGCGCGGTGATGGCGAGCGCGCGGCGCGCCGCCTCGCGGGTCAGGGCGTCGCGCAGCGGGGTATTGGGATTGATGAAGGAGGCGCCGGGCAAATGCAGGCCCATGATCTCCATCATCATCTGGTTGGTGTTGGCGGTGCCGTAAAAGGTGCAGGTGCCCGGCCCGTGGTAGGACTGGGACTCGGCCTCCACCAAGGCGGCGCGGTCCACCTTGCCCTCCGCGAAGAGCTGGCGGATGCGCGACTTCTCCTCGTTGGGCAGGCCGGACGTCATGGGGCCGGCGGGAATGAAGACGGCCGGCAGGTGGCCGAACGCGAGCGCGCCGATGACGAGGCCGGGAACGATCTTGTCGCAGATGCCGAGGAACACCGCTGCGTCGAAGGTCTGGTGAGACAAGGCGACGGCGGTGGAAAGCGCGATCACCTCTCGTGAGAAGAGGCTGAGTTCCATGCCGGCTTCGCCCTGCGTGACGCCATCGCACATGGCGGGCACGCCCCCCGCGACCTGCGCCGTGCCGCCCGTCTCGCGGGCCGCAGCGCGGATCAAGTCGGGGTATCGCTCATACGGCTGATGGGCGGAGAGCATGTCGTTATAGGCGGTGACGATGGCCAGGTTTGGGGTCTCCCCCTCCCGCAGGCGCGCCTTGTCCAGCGGACCACAGGCCGCGAAGCCATGGGCCTGGTTGGCGCAGCCGAGGCGCTGGCGAGGCGGCGTGCTCGCCTGCGCGGCTTCGATTCGCGCCAGATAGCGGGTGCGCCCATCCCTGCTGCGGCGCACGATGCGTTCGGTGACCTCCCCGACGCGGGCATTCAGACTGCCGACACTCATTCAAGCCTCCGCTATCGCACTCGACTCAAACAGATTGAACCCGTCTCGGGGTTGGATGGGTCTCTTAACCGATAAAAAAGACCGCTCTTTGTGCATCTTGCGGTCCGCCCAGGGCGTGGAGGCGCCGAAGGGGACCGCAAAGCGGCTTTCGACATAAGCAAATTTTTGCCTGTCTCGGCTGAATTGCCTCATCACTGTGCATGTGAAGAGGCCCGCCATCAGCAACAGGGGACATCATGAAAATGAATAGGGTAAGGCGGTGACGCCAATTGCAGCTTGAGCTATGCTCTTTTTACAAATGAAACCTGGCTCGGGGGGGTCCAGGGCGAAGCGGTTCGCCAGATGGGGTTGCAGATTCGTCATGCCATCGAATACGGACGCTGTATTGCGTGGCCAGATATTGCGCTCCATGAATGTATTGGACACAACGCCCGAAGAGATGTTCGATCGCATCACACGCATCGCCTCTGCGGCGCTGGGCGCGCCGGTCGCCATCGTAAGCCTCCAGGATGAAGATCGATTCTGGTTCAAGTCCGCGCACGGCTTTGAGCACAGCGAAACCTCCATCCAGGCCTCTTTGTGCCAGTTTTCGATGGACCAATCCGACATCTTCGAAATTGGCGACACATGGCTTGATCCGCGCCTTGCGACTAACCCCTTCACCAACGGCGAGCCTCCGGTCCGCTTTTATGCCGGCGTGCCGCTTGTGGCGGTGGAAGGCGTGCGGATCGGCACATTGTGTGTGCTCGACCATCAGCCGCGCAGTCTGGCGCCCGCGCATAAACAAATCCTGCGGGACCTTGCCGCCATGGCGGCCCATGAACTGGAACTGCGGCGCCTCGCCTGCACCGATGCGCTGACCGGAGCCTGGAACCGGCGCATGCTGGACGTGGTGGCCACCACAGAATTCCATCGGGCCGAGCGGGTGAAATGCCCCTTTTCCCTGGCGGTTCTCGACATTGACCACTTCAAGCGCGTCAATGACCGCTTCGGGCACGAGGCCGGCAACGACGCGCTTTTCGGCTTCGCCGAAACGTTCCGCGAGGTGATGCGGGCCGAGGACTGGCTGTTCCGCATCGGCGGAGAGGAATTCGCCGCGATCCTGATCGGTGCGGATGCGCACACCGCGACCGAGGCGATCGACCGATTCCGCCGCGCCATTGCCGGCCGGGATTTCGCGGTGAGCGAAGGACGGTTTCGCATGACCGCCTCCGGCGCTGTCATCCAGGCCGCCGATTTGCAGGGTGTCGCAGCGGGCCCTCTCGCGCACCTGCTCGAGCGGGCCGACAAGGGCCTCTATCAAGCCAAGCGGCAAGGGCGCAACCGCATCGTGCAGGTCGCCTGACCGCCCCAGTGCGCAGCGACCCGGAGGGCCAAGCGCCGCCGCCGGCCATGTGCGAAAGACTCAAGCTGGCCGGGTCATCGGCAGCGAAATTCGCCTGAAAATGCGGACGCATCGCCTTGCGCGTCCCGCCTGGACCAAATGGCGCAGCCCCCGCGCAAGCGCCCCACGCCCGGCCTTTTGCCGCCTTCTCTTTTTCCTTCAATGCTTTGAGCAGTTTTACCCGCCGCAGCCCGGGCACGCGTCGCGCGCACCTTTGACTTGTATCAAGGAGCAGGTAGGTCCCCTTCCCCATGGTGCGGCGAGAAGCTCCGGAGACCCCTGTCCCCGGCGCAGGGAACCGACGATGCCGACCGCACCAGCCCCCACCTCCTTGCCCCGCAAGTCGATGACCAACGGCGAGATGCTCTTGCTCGTGGTCTTCGCCCTGCTGGCTCTCCTCTCCATCGCCGTGATGGCCAAGGCGCACACCTCGGCCTACGGCTTCCACGCCTTCCTGTTCGCGGCGGCTTCCATCGCCTCGGTCTTTGCCATCGGCAACCGCTACATGGACCGGCCGGCCGAACTGCCGCCGCAGACCATCAACGGCCTGCCCAATTACAATATGGCGCCGGTCAAGGTGGCGACGCTGCTCGCGGTCTTCTGGGGCATCGCCGGCTTCCTGGTGGGGGTGGTCATCGCCCTTCAGCTCGCCTTCCCCGTGCTCAATCTCGACCTGCCCTGGACCGCCTTCGGCCGGCTGCGGCCGCTGCACACCTCGGCGGTGATCTTCGCCTTCGGCGGCAATGTGCTGATCGGCACTTCCTTCTATGTGGTGCAGCGCACCTGCCACGCGCGGCTCGCGGGCGACCTTGCCCCCTGGTTCGTGGTGCTGGGCTATAATTTCTTCATCCTGGTGGCCGGCACGGGCTATCTGCTGGGCATCACCCAGGGCAAGGAATATGCGGAGCCGGAATGGTATTCTGACCTGTTCCTGACGGTGGTGTGGGTCACCTATTTCCTGGTCTTCCTGGTCACCATCCTGAAGCGCAAGGAACCCCACATCTATGTGGCCAACTGGTTCTATCTCGCCTTCATCGTGACCATCGCGGTGCTGCACCTCGGCAATAACGCCACGGTGCCGGTGTCGCTGTTCTCACCCCAGTCCTACATCGTCTGGTCCGGCGTGCAGGACGCGATGGTCCAGTGGTGGTACGGCCACAATGCGGTGGGCTTCTTCCTGACCGCTGGCTTCCTCGCGCTGATGTATTACTTCATCCCCAAGCGCGCTAACCGCCCGGTCTATTCCTACCGGCTCTCCATCGTCCATTTCTGGGCGCTGATCTTCCTCTATATCTGGGCCGGTCCCCACCACCTGCACTACACCGCCCTGCCCGATTGGGCGCAGACGCTGGGCATGACCTTCTCCATCATGCTGTGGATGCCCTCCTGGGGCGGCATGATCAACGGCCTCATGACGCTGTCGGGCGCCTGGGACAAGCTGCGCACCGATCCGGTCATCCGCATGATGGTGGTCTCGGTCGCCTTCTACGGCATGTCCACTTTCGAAGGCCCCATGATGTCGGTGAAGGCGGTCAATTCGCTCAGCCACTATACCGAGTGGACCATCGGCCACGTGCATTCCGGCGCGCTCGGCTGGGTCGCCTACATCTCCTTCGGCGCCATCTACTGCCTGGTTCCCTGGCTCTGGCACAAGAAAGAGATGTATTCGCTGAAGGCCATCAACTGGCACTTCTGGATCTCCACGCTCGGCATCGTGCTCTACATCTCGTCCATGTGGGTGGCCGGCATCCTCCAGGGCCTCATGTGGCGCGCCTATACCTCGCTCGGCTTCCTTGAATACTCGTTCATCGAGACCGTGGAAGCCATGCATCCCCTCTACGTGATCCGGGCTCTCGGCGGAATCCTGTTCCTCGCCGGCGCGCTGATCATGGCCTGGAACGTCGTGATGACCATCCGCAAGGCCGAACCCGAGACCGCGGCCAACACCGCCGGCCTCACCCTCGCCCCTGCGGAATGACGGAGAGATCAATGTCCACGAAATCCGCCTCGCTCTGGGCCAAGCACGCGATCTTCGAGAAGCACTCGTCGATCCTGCTGCTGGGCGTGCTGCTGGTGATCTCCATCGGCGGCCTGGTCGAGATCGTTCCCCTCTTCTACCTGAAGAGCACCATCGAGACGGTGGAGGGGGTGCGCCCCTATTCACCGCTCGAACTCGCCGGCCGCAAAATCTATGTGCGGGAAGGCTGCTACAACTGCCACAGCCAGATGGTCCGCCCTCTGCGCGACGAGGTGGAGCGCTACGGCCATTATTCGCTCGCCGCCGAGAGCATGTATGACCACCCCTTCCAGTGGGGCTCCAAGCGCACCGGCCCGGACCTGGCCCGCGTGGGCGGCAAATATTCGGACCTCTGGCAGGCTGAGCATCTCGCCAATCCCCGCGCGGTGGTCCCCGCCTCCATCATGCCCGGCTATCCCTGGCTGGCGCAGACCCGGCTCGACGCGAAGCACATCGCCAAGGATATGAAGGTGCTGCGCCTGGAAGGCGTGCCCTACACCGATGAGATGATCGCGAGCGCGCAGGACGACCTTGCCGCCCAGATCAATCCCGACGCCGACACGGACGCGCTGATGAAGCGCTATCCCAAGGCCCAGGTGCGCGACTTCGACGGCAATCCCGGCCTGGTGAGCGAGGCCGACGCGCTCATCGCCTATTTGCAGATGCTCGGCACCCTCGTGGACTTCAAGCTCTACGACAACAAAGCCAATGTGAGGTGAGCCATGAGCGACCTCTACATGACGCTGGCGTCCTTCGCGCAGACCTGGGGCCTGCTGATCTTCTTCTTCGGCTTCCTGGGCGTGGTTGCTTACGCCTTCTGGCCCTCGAAGAAAAAGAGGAAGGAATTCGAGGATGCCTCCAAGATTCCGCTGAGAGAGGATTGATGCCGTGAGCACCGCGCATGAGAGCCACGACGCGAGCGTGGACGCCAAGAGCGGAAAGACCACCACCGGTCACGAGTGGGACGGCATCCGCGAACTCAATACCCCGCTGCCCCGCTGGTGGCTCTGGACCTTCTACGCCACCATCGTCTGGGCGCTTGCCTATTGGGTGGTCTACCCGGCCTGGCCGCTGATCTCCTCCTCCACCTCGGGGGTTCTGGGATGGCATTCGCGCACGGCGGTCGAAGCGCAATTGGCGGACCTCGCCCAATTGCGCGCGACCAGCTCGGCGCGTCTCAATGCCTCCTCCCTGGTGGAGATCGAGCGTTCACCTGAATTGCTGTCCCTGGCCCGCGCCGAGGGCAAGGTGGCGTTCGCCGACAATTGCGCCCCCTGCCACGGTGCCGGCGGCGGCGGGGCCAAGGGCTACCCCAACCTCAATGACGACGACTGGCTGTGGGGCGGCTCGCTCGCGCAGATCCAGGCCACCATCACCCACGGCATCCGCTCGGGCGATGAGAAGGGCCACCAGGGCGTCATGACCCCCTTCGCCGGCGTGCTCAGCCGCGCCCAGATGTCGGACGCGGCCGACTATGTGCGCTCCCTCGCCGGGCTGGTGCCGGCGAACGATCCGGGGGCGCAGCGGGGCGCGGTGGTGTTCAAGGCCAATTGCGCCGTCTGTCACGGCGAGGACGGCAAGGGCAAGCTGGATCTCGGCTCGAAGAACCTCACGGACAACATCTGGCTGTATGGCGGCGACAAGGCCACCATCATGCAGACCATCGCGCAAGGCCGCGGCGGCGTGATGCCGGCCTGGGGCACCCGCCTCTCGCCCTCCACCATCAAGGCCCTCACCGTCTACGTCCATACGCTGGGCGGGGGCCAATAGGAGGCCGCTGGCCGGTATCCCCCATGAGCGTTCCCACCCCGAAGCCCGAGCCCCTCGCCCCCTCCGCCAGCGCGGAGGGGGCGGAGGAGCCGCTTTATGTCGCGCGCCGCCAGATTTATCCCCAGAGCGTCCACGGCACGTTCCGGCGCATCAAATGGATCCTGCTCGCGGTCACGCTGGGCATCTATTACCTGCTGCCCTTCGTGCGCTGGGACCGGGGACCGGACGCGCCCCATCAGGCGGTGCTGATCGACTTTCCCGCCCGCCGCTTCTACTTCTTCTTCCTGGAGATCTGGCCACAGGAATTCTATTACGTCGCCGGGCTGCTGATCCTCGCGGCGCTGGTCCTCTTCCTGATGAATGCGGTCGCCGGCCGCGTCTGGTGCGGCTATCTCTGCCCGCAGACGGTGTGGACCGACCTGTTCCTCGCCATCGAGCGCCTGATCGAGGGCGACCGGCGCGAGCGCATGAAGGCGGACGCCGGCCCCATGACGCTGGAGAAATTCACCCACAAGACGCTGAAGCACAGCCTCTGGCTGCTGATCGCCTGGTGGACCGGCGGCGCGTGGGTGCTGTATTTCGCCGATGCGCCGACCCTGGTGGTGGAGCTCGCGACGCTCCAGGCGCCCACGATGGCCTATGCGTCCATCTTCGTTCTCACCTTCACCACCTATGTTCTCGCCGGCCATATGCGCGAGCAGGTCTGCACCTATATGTGCCCCTGGCCGCGCATCCAGGCTGCGCTGACCGACGAATACGCCCTCAATGTCGCCTATCGCTATGACCGGGGCGAGCCGCGCGGTTCACTGAAGAAGGCGACGGCGCTGCGCGAGGCCGGAAAGCCCGCCGGCGACTGCATCGATTGCGACCAGTGCGTCGCCGTCTGCCCCACGGGCGTCGATATCCGCAAGGGCTCGCAGCTCGACTGCATCCAGTGCGGCCTGTGCATCGACGCCTGCAACACCGTGATGGACAAGATCAATCGCCCGCGCGACCTCATCACCTATGAAAGCGAGGCGAACTTCAAGGCACGTTCCGAGGGCAAGCCCCCCGTGCGGCACATCGTGCGCCCGCGCACCGTGCTGTATCTGGCGCTGATCCTCCTCACCGGCGGAACCATGCTGGCGAGTCTTGCGCTGCGCGATACGGAAGGGCTCTCCGCCATCCATGACCGCAACCCGCTGTTCGTCCGCATGGCCGACGGCGCGCTGCGCAACGCCTACACGCTGCGGATCGCCAACAAGCAATTGTCCGAGCGCACCTTCCTGCTCTCGGTGTCGGGCGTGCCCCAAGCGACGCTCGATATCGTCGGCGCGGGCGGGGCGACGGAAGTCACCGTCGGCCCGGACCAGACTCGCGAATTGCGCGTCTTCCTGACCACCCGCGCCCCGCTCGATCCGGGCGTGTCGCTGCCGGTGACGTTCATCATCCGCGACAAGGCCACCGGCGCGCAGGCGAAGGTCGCCGACCACTTCATCGGCCCGTGAGCCGCAACCAGACCCGGAGGCGCATCCCATGATGCCCGATCAGACCACGCTCCTTCCCGGCGCCCGGCCACGCGAGATCACGGGGCGCTTCGTCCTGCTGTGCCTGCTGGCATTCTTCGCCACCGTCGTCGGCGTGAATATCGTGATGGCGCGTTTCGCGGTGAGCACGTTCGGCGGGGCGGAGACAGCCTCCTCCTACAAGGCCGGGCTGGCCTTTCGCGGCGAGGAGATGGCCGCCGATGCGCAGGCCCGCCGCCATTGGGACGTGAGCGCGCAGATCCAGAACCTCGGCGGCGACGGCCGCCTTGTCACGGTGACCGCCAAGGATGCCACGGGCGCGCCGCTGAGCGGCCTGGTGGCCGCCGCCCGCCTCGCGCATCCCACCGACGCACGGCGCGATGTGACGCTTGCGCTGCGCGACCTTGGCGCCGGCCGCTATCTGGCCGACCTCGATGCGCCGGCCGGGCAATGGGATCTGGTGATTGATCTTTCGCAAGGCGAGGAGCGCCTGTTCCGGTCCAAGAATAGGGTCCAATTGCACTGATCCCGCCATGGTCAAGGCGGGCGGAGGACGCCAGACGTGGGTGCCGAGGCCGTCGATTATTCCGTCTTCGTAGACCGTGACCCGTCCGGCCACGACCAGATGAATCTCGTCGTCGAAGGCATTTCCGACGACTCTGCCATCGCGGACATCGAGCGTGGCCTATCCGCTTTGCCCGGCGTGGTGCGGGCGCGGCTGAACTTCACCAATCACCGCCTCAGCGTCGCCTGGGGCGAAGGCGCCAGCGCAGACGTCGTCATGGCGCGCCTGTCCGAACTCGGCTACCGCGCCCACCCCTTCGCGCCACCCGCCGCGGACGAGGAGGCGCAGCGCGCCAAATGGCTGCTGCGCTGCCTGGGAGTGGCGGGCTTTGCCGCCATGAACGTGATGCTCCTGTCGATCTCGGTCTGGGCCGGCAATGTCAGCGACATCACGCCCGAAACGCGGGACCTTTTTCACTGGATCTCGGCCCTCATCGCCCTGCCCGCCGCCGCCTATGCGGGCCAGCCCTTCTTCCGCTCCGCCATCGCCGGGCTCAAGGCCGGCGCGCTCAACATGGACGTGCCCATCTCGCTCGGCGTGCTTTTGGCGCTCGGCATGTCGGTGGTGGAGACGGCGCTCTCGCAGGAACACGCTTATTTCGACAGCGCCCTCATGCTGCTGTTCTTCCTCCTGGCGGGGCGCTATCTCGACCATGCCGCGCGCCAGCGCACCCGGTCGGTGGCCGCCAATGTGGCGGCGCTGCGCGGCGAATTCGCCCATCGCCTGGACGGGACGGGACAGCCTGTCCTGGTCCCTGTCCAGGCGCTTCAGCCCGGTGACCTGTTGCTGGTCCCGCCCGGCGAGCGGGTGGGCGCCGACGGCCTGGTATTGGATGGGCGCTCCAGCGTGGGCGAGGCCGTCGTGACGGGTGAAAGCCTCCCGCGAATCGTCTCAAGGGGAGACACAGTGCATGCCGGCAGCCTCAACGGCGAGGGCGCCCTCACCCTGCGCGTGACCGCGGGCGGAAACCAGACCCTGGTGGACGAGGTGCAGCGCCTGCTGGACGGGGCCATGAGCGCGCGCTCCGGCTATGTGCGCCTCGCCGACCGCGTGGCGCGCGCCTATGCGCCGGTGGTGCATGTCACGGCCCTTGCCTCGGCGCTGGTCTGGCTCGCCATGGGCGCGAGCCTGCATGACGCGGTGATGATCGCGGTCGCGGTGCTCATCATCACCTGTCCCTGCGCGCTCGCGCTGGCAGTGCCCGCCGTGCAGGTGGTGGCGACCGGCGCCTTGTTCCGCGCCGGCATATTGGTGCGCTCGCCCGACATGATCGAGCGGCTCGCGGTGGTGGATACGGTGGCCTTCGACAAGACCGGAACCCTCACCTTGCCGGAACCGGTCCTGCGCCTGCCCGCAGACGTGGACCGCAGCCTGCTGCCCCTGGCCGCGCGCCTTGCCCTGTCGAGCCATCACCCGCTCGCGGCCGTTCTGGCCCGCGAGGCCCGGGGCGCACCTCTCGCCGGAGCCATGGAGGAATCGGGCTCAGGGGTCCGAGCCCTCATCGACGGCCGCGAGGCGCGCCTCGGCAGCCTCGCCTATTGCGGGCTGCCCCTGCCCGCCCACCTGTCGCCCTCGGCCTCCTTGATCGCCTTCCGGCTTGGCGATCAGGGGTTCGTGGCAGGCATCGAGCAGGCGCTGCGCAGCGATGCGTCGGACATTGTCGCGGATTTGGCGCGCATGGGCCTATCCCTCGTCCTCCTGTCCGGTGACCGGCCGGAGGCGGTCGCCAGCGTCGCCCAGGCCCTCGGCGTCCGCGATGCCCGCGCCGCGCTAAGACCCGCGGAGAAGATCGCCGCCCTCACTGAACTGAAGGATGCGGGTCGCCGCGTGCTCATGGTCGGCGATGGACTGAACGACGCCCCCGCATTGGCCGCCGCCCATGCCTCCCTTTCGCCGGTGGAGGGCGCGGCCCTCACCAAGGCACAGGCGGACGCGGAATTCCTCGGCACCCGCCTCGCTCCGGTGCGCGACGCGCTCGCCTGCGCGCGCAGCGCCATGGCCCGGATCCACGAAAACCTTGGGCTTGCCCTGCTCTATAATCTCATTGCGGTGCCGCTCGCGGTCGGGGGCTATGTCACGCCCCTGGTGGCGGCTCTGGCCATGTCCGGCTCGTCCATCCTCGTCACGTTGAACGCCCTGCGCGCCGGAGTACCAAAGGCGCCCGCCGCCGGTACGACACCACGGGAGAGGCACCCATGAGCGTTCTCCTCTATCTCGTTCCCATGGCCCTGGCGCTCGGTCTCGCAGGGTTGTTCGCCTTCCTGTGGAGCCTCAGGGCCGGACAATATGAGGACATGGACGGAGCGGCGCGGCGCATCCTGTCAGACGAGGATGTGCGCAAATGAGCCTTGCTCCCGTTCGCCCCCGCGCGTCGGTGCGCGCTGGTCTTCTCTCTTGCATCTGCGATGGATTCGCGACGGCGCCGGCCAATGACAATGTCGGTCCCCAGCCGGGCGCCTTCGCGCTCACTGCCGGCTTTGCCTTCGCGGTGCTCGGACAGACCGTCGCCTCCGCCATCCTGCCGCTGGCGGGGATCATGCTGGCGCCGCGCGAGACGTTTCTCGGGGTGCCGCTGCTGGAGGCCTGGCCGTTCGCGGCGCTCATGCTGGGGGCGACGCTCGCCTCCTTCCCCGCCTCGTTTCTGCGCGATGCTTTCGGGCGGCGCGCCGGCTTCGCGCTCGGCGCCTCGCTGGGGATAGCCGGCGGGCTTGTACTCGCTTTCGCTTTGCTTCAGCGGCAATTCGCCTTCGCCTGCATCG
>JBFMAV010000071.1:0-21355 GCA_040755535.1 Pseudomonadota bacterium
CATCGGGCCCGGGCGTCGCGCTGCGGCGCCCACCCTCCGAGCGGGACATTAAGCGCCGGCTGGAGCGGAGAAAAGGCCGGTATGATGGCCCGCCGCGACGCTGTGCAATTGGTGCATTGCACACTTGATATTTGCGGTGCATCATTACCCACAGTCCAGGCGTTTCCTGGCGTTTTTTAGATGCTGCGGGCCGCCGATTGTTGCGTTCGAGGCGGCCGTCCCGAGTGGTTTTCATCTGTCACATCGCCGCAAAATTGTGCGGCCTTGGAGGGTCCCCATGCACGGATCGCTTCCATCCCTCGCCCAAGGTGCGTCCGCCGGGGACACGCCGGAACAAGTCATCGCTCTGTCAGACCATGCCCGCACCATCGCGGCCGGCAAGGCGCGCGCGATCCAGGCGATCACCGGCCAAACCCGCATGCTGGCGCTGAACGCCACCATCGAAGCGGCCCGCGCCGGCGCCTCCGGAAAGGGATTCGCGGTGGTTGCGGAGGAGGTGAAGGCCGTCAGCGCGGAGATCGGGAAACTGGCCTCCGAGATGGAAACCGAACTGACCTCGGCGCTTGATGAATTGCGCTCCGTGGGCCGGCGCATGGCGGCGGACATGCGAGGACAGCGGCTGGTGGATCTCTGTCTCAACGCCATCGAGATCATCGACCGCAATCTTTATGAGCGCACCTGCGATGTGCGCTGGTGGGCCACCGACGCAGCGGTGGTCGCGGCGGCGGCGAACCACTCGACCGATGTGCTCATGGAGGCGGAACGCAGGCTCGGCGTGATCCTCTCGGCCTATACCGTCTATCTGGACCTGTGGATCTGTACGCCCGACGGGCGCGTCGTGGCCCATGGCCGGCCGGATCGCTATCCCGGCGTGCGCGGCATCGATGTCTCCCGGGAGAAATGGTTCCGGGAGGCCATGGCGTCTGCTTCGGGCGATGACTATGCCGTCGCCGATGTGGACCAGTGCCGGCCGCTCAACAATGCGCCCGTCGCCACCTATGCCGCCGCCGTGCGCGAGAATGGCGAGACCTTCGGCGCGCCCATCGGCGTTCTCGGCATCCATTTCGACTGGGAGCCCCAGGCGCGCGCGGTCGTGGACGGGGTGCGCCTGTCTCCCGAGGAAGCGGCGCGCTCCCGCGTGCTGCTGGTGGACGCGCGCGGCCGCATCCTCTCCGCATCCGACCGGCGCGGGGAATTGACCGAGAACATCACGCTGGCGCTCGAAGGCCGGCGGCAGGGTGTCGTGCTGGACCAGAATGGGCGCACCACCGCCTTTCACCTCACCCCCGGCTACGAAACCTATCGCGGCCTGGAATGGGCGGGTGTCATCATGCAGGAGCCGGCGGAAGGCGAGCGCGAGAGTGGCGGCGGCGCGCGCAAGCGTCGCTGAGACCTCATCGTTGGATCTGCCGGTGCGGGGACCGGACCGGTCCTAACGGCCTGCGATGAGCGGGGCCAAATCTGACCTTCATCAAGGTCGGTCGATTTGGGCGCGCTAGCATGGCGCCATGACACGCCACGTCTCGCCCTCCGCCGCCCTGCTGGACCATGCCCGCCGCATGGTGCCGCGTTACACGTCCTATCCCACCGCGCCCCATTTCGCGCCGGATGTGACGCACGCGACCTATGGCGGGTGGCTCGATGCGCTGAGCCGCCGCGCCGAGCCGGTCTCGCTCTATCTCCACGTGCCCTTCTGTCGCTCGCTGTGCGCCTATTGCGGCTGCACCACCAAGGCGGTGCGGCGCGAGGAGCCGGTGCGGGCCTATGCAGCGGACCTGCATCGCGAGATCGCGCTGGTGGCGGATCGGCTGGGTCCGAAAAGCGTGTCGCACCTTCATTGGGGCGGCGGCACGCCCAATGCCCTGCCGCCCGACTGCCTCGATGCGCTGATGGCCGACCTGCATCAAAGGTTCAGCTTTGCGGAAGATGCCGAGCAGGCCATCGAGCTCGATCCACGCCATCTCACGCGCGAGGGCGCGCGCCATCTGGCGGCGCTCGGCTTCACGCGGGCGAGCCTCGGCGTGCAGACCCTGGATGACGACGTCCAGGCGGCCATCGGCCGGGTCCAGCCTTTGAATGCCGTCGAGGACGGCTTCGCGGCTCTCAGGGATGCGGGCATCGCAGCCATCAATGCCGACGTGATGTATGGCCTGCCGCGCCAGAGCGCGCGCAGTATCGAGGACACGGTGCGGCACATGGTGCGGCTGGCGCCGAGCCGCATTTCGCTCTTCGGCTATGCCCATGTGCCCTGGATGAAGTCGCACCAGAAACTCGTGTCGGAGGCGGAGCTTCCCGGCGCGGCCGAGCGCCTGCGCCAGGCCGGCTTGGCGCGCGAGATGCTGGTGGCCGGCGGCTATGTGGAGATCGGCATCGACCACTTCGCGCTGCCGGATGATTCCATGACCCGCGCGCGCGATGCGCGGCGCCTCCATCGCAATTTCCAGGGCTACACGACGGACGCCGCCGAGACGCTTCTCGGCCTCGGGGCATCCTCCATCAGCCGCACGCCGTTCGGCTATGCCCAGAATGCGCCGGATGTCGGCGGATGGCGGCGGGCGATCGAGGCGGGGCATCTGGCCACCGCGAAGGGCCGCGCGTTCGCGGGCGAGGACCGGATGCGGGCGGACGTGATCGCGCAGATCCTCTGCTATTTCGACGTGGATCTTGCGCAGACGGCGGCGCGCCACGGCTTTGCCGAGGACGCCCTCGTGGCGGGGATCGCGGACCTGCGCCCCTTCCTGGACGCGGACTGGGTCCGGTTCGACGGGCAGCGCCTGTCCATCACGGCCCATGCGCAGGAGGTGGCGCGCGTCGTCGCCTCGGCCTTCGACGCCTATCTGGGGCGGGGCGGGCGCCACTCGGTGGCGGTCTGACCAACAAAAAAAGGGGCGCGGATGCCGCGCCCCTTCGTGCTGTTGGCGAATGCCTGGCTCAGCCGAGCGCGGCCTCGATCTCTTCCTTCAGCTCGGCGACCGTGATGCCGATCATCTTGCTGGCGAAGTCGTCGATGGGCAGGCCCTTCACGCGCTCATAGACGCCGTTGGCGCAGGTGCAGGGCACGCCGGCGATGATGCCTTCCGGAATGCCGTAATCCCCGTCCGAGCGCACGCCCATGGAAACCCAGCCGCCATTGGTGCCCTGGATCCAGTCATGCATGTGGTCGATGGCCGCATTGGCCGCCGAGGCCGCGGAGGAGGCGCCGCGCGCTTCGATGATGGCGGTGCCGCGCTTGGCGACCGTCGGGATGTAGGTCTCGCGATACCAGGTCTCGTCGCCCACTGTTTCGGCGAGGCTCTTGCCGCCGGAGGTGGCGAAGCGCCAGTCGGCGAACATGGTGGGGGAGTGGTTACCCCACACGGTCATCTTCTCGATGCTGGAGACTTCGACGCCGGCCTTGGCGGCGAGCTGCGAGAGCGCGCGGTTGTGATCGAGCCGCAGCATCGCGGTGATGTTCTCGGTCGGGAAGTCCGGCGCGAAGTGCGAGAGGATGCCGGCATTGGTGTTGGCGGGGTTGCCCACCACCAGGACCTTCGCGTCGCGCTTGGCGGATTCGTTCAGGGCGCGGCCCTGCACCTTGAAGATTTCCGCATTGGCGGACAGCAGGTCGCGGCGCTCCATGCCCTTCGAGCGCGGACGGGCGCCCACGAAGATCGCCGCGTCCACGTCGCGCAGGGCGACGGCCGGATCGTCCGTGATGACCGTGCCGGCCAGCAGCGGGAATGCGCAATCCTCAAGCTCCATCACCACGCCGCCCACGGCCGCCTGGGCCTGGGGCAGGTCGAGCAACTGGAGGATGACGGGCTGGTCCGCGCCGAAAATGTCGCCATGGGCGATGCGGAACAGAAGGGAATAGGAAATCTGGCCGGCCGCACCGGTGATGGCGATGCGCTTGGCGGGACGGGTCATGTAAAAGCTCCAAGGCCAGGACTGGCGCGGGACGCGCCCGATCTCGGCTTATAGGACGGCTTGCGCGTGCTTTCACCCGGCTGGACAAGAAAAATACGGGCCTTCGTGCCGCAGCCGAGCTTCAGCGTCCCGCGAGCCGCGCTTCCAGGGTCTCGTAGAGGGGATTGTCGGCCGCGAACACATATTCGATCGGCCCCACCGTCACCATGCTGGCGCCGTGTCCGCGCAGGAAAACCGCCAGCGCATGCAGGGTGTGGGGCGGACAATGCAGCGTCAGCATGCCGGAGGAGGTGGGACCGCCGAACGGGGCGACGCAGCGGAACTCCTGCACGGCGCGTTCCACGAGGCTCGCATCGGCCCGCGTGAAGCGCGTGCGCACCTCGCGCATGGTGCGGGCGCGCCGCTCGGCGGCCATGCGGTCGAACATGGCGCGGGCGGCGGTGCGCGCGCCGATGGTCCAGGGCGCGGTCAGGGAGGCGACGAGGTTCGCCTCGGACTTCAGGATGATGCCGTCATCCACCACTTTCAGCGCATTGGCGGCGAGCGTGGAGCCGGTGGAGGTGATGTCCACGATCAGCTCCGCCGTGCCGGCGGCGGGCGTGCCCTCGGTCGCGCCCGCGCTTTCCACGATGCGGTAGTCCACGATGCCGTGGCGCGCGAAGAAGGCGCGGGTGAGATTCACATATTTGGTGGCGACGCGAATGCGCCGCCCGGTGCGGCTGTGGATGTGCCCGGCCACGTCGTCGAGATCGTCCATGGTGCGGACATCGATCCAGGCCTGGGGCACGGCGACCACCACATTGGCGTGGCCGAAGCCGAGCTTTTCCAGCAGCGCCACGCGGCTGTCGGCGTGGGGAATGTTCTCCCGCACCAGATCCTCGCCGGTGACCCCCACATGGGCCGCGCCCGAGGCCAGCGCCCCGGCGATCTCGGAGGCGGAGAGATAGGCGACTTCCACGCCCTCCACCCCGTTCAGGGCGCCGCGATAGTCGCGCGCGCCGCGCCCCTGCACCAGCGTCATGCCGGCGTGGGCGAAGAAGGCGTTCAC
The DNA here is from genome assembly GCA_040755535.1 of Pseudomonadota bacterium. Lineage (GTDB taxonomy): Bacteria > Pseudomonadota > Alphaproteobacteria > Rhizobiales > Xanthobacteraceae > Aquabacter. Next base: position 4,955 of record JBFMAV010000071.1, read on the forward strand.
ATTTTCCTGGAGCCGGCCCTTGGAGGGCACGGCGAGGATCAAGGTCTCGCTCATCACGCGCCCTCCACCACGGCCAGACGTTCCAGCCAGGCTGCAAGGCCCACGGCGGGGACGGGCTGGGCGGCGCCGAGGCGCGGCAGGAGGGGATCATAGCGCCCGCCGGCCACCAGCGGCCCGTTCACGCGGCTTTCGGGATCGTGAAGCTCGAACACCATGCCGCTGTAATAATCCAAGGGGCGCCCGAAGGCGGTGGAGAAGGCGACGTCGGCCAAGCCGATGCCGCGCGTTGTGAGGAAGCCCGTCCGCCGGTCGAACGTGTCCAAGGCGGCGTCGATGGCGATGCCGGCATCCTTGGTCAGAGCGCGGATGCGGGCGCTGGCCGCGTCCGGATCGCCGGAAATGGCCAGATAGCGCGAGAGGAACAGGCTGGTCTCGGCCGGCAGGCTGTTGCCCGCGTCCAGCGCCGATTGCTCCAGGAACCGCTCGGCGATCTCGGACACGGTGCGCCCGCCCACCGTCGTGATCCCGGCGATGGAGAGCAGATCGGTGATGAGGGCGCGCGCCCCGTCGGGGTCCGAGCCCGCGAGGGCATTCAGCACGCCCGCATGGGAGGCGCCATTGGCGGCCCGCTCCACCGAGATGCGGTGCAGGTCGGCATCCAGCTGGCCCTGGCCGAAATCCTTCAGCAGCCGCCGCCGCCAGGCGGGCGCGAGGGGGAGCGCATTCAACAGTGCGCCGAACAGGCCGACATCGCCCAGCCGGATCTGCGGGGCGGGAAGATTGTAGATGGCGCAGGTCTCAAGGCCGAGGGCGAGGATTTCCGCGTCGGCCGCTTCCGTATCGGCGCGCCCGAACAATTCCACGCCCGCCTGCCGGAACTCCCCGCTGCCTTCGCCGCGGAAGCGGAAGACCGGGCCGAGATAGCTCACCGCAGCCGGCAGCGGCATGCGCTGCGCCAGCACCTCGCGGGCGACGGGAATGGTGAGGTCGGGCCGCAGGCACAGTTCCGCGCCCTCGGCGTCCGTCGTCAGATAGAGGCGGCGGCGGATGGATTCGCCGGAGAGATCGAGAAACACGTCCGCCGGCTGGAGCACGGGGGGATCGACCCGCACGAAGCCGGCATCGGCGAAGCGCGCCAGAAGGGCTTCGTCCAGGGCGCGCGTGTCGCGCCGGGGGAGGGGGCTCAGCGCCGCGGGGGGCATGGACGGTCCAACGGTTCCGGGTGGGTTCGGGCGGTTTCTAGAGCGCCGCCGCGCGGGAGGGAAGCCTCTCGCCGGCTTTTGACTCTCTTCGCGCTCGGGAGCGCGGCGCGGCATGGGTGCGACGCGGGCGGCGGATCGGCTATGGTGCGCCAGATTCGCACCGCGCCTGCCGAAGGAGGACCGCCCCATGGCCGAGCCCGCAAAACCCGCCAAGGATGCCGCCCGCCCCGCCGCGCCGGACGTTTCCGGCCTCTCTTTCGAGGCCGCCCTGGCGGAATTGGAGACCATCGTGGGACGCCTCGAAGCGGGCAATGTGCCGCTGGAAGAATCCATCGCCATTTACGAGCGCGGCGAAGCCTTGCGCGCGCGCTGCGACGCGCTGCTGAAGGAAGCGGAAGCGCGGGTGGAAATGATCACGCGCGACGCGGACGGCCGCCCGGTGGGCACGACCCCGCTCGATCCGGCGGGCTGAGCGCGCGCTACATCTTGTCCACGGCCAGGTGGGGCTGCGCGCCGCGCAATTCCATCTCGGGCACCTTCGCAGTGGCAGCCTCCAGAAGCGGGAGGATGTCGTCCACATGCTCCGCCACTAGGATGTCCACCGGATTGGCGCCGCCGATGAAGGCGGTGGCGCGCATATGGTCCAGCAGCGCCAGAAGCGGATCCCAGAATCCGGCGATATTGGCGACGAGAATGGGCTTTCGGTGCTGGCCGAGCTGCGCCCATGTGAGCTGTTCCACCAATTCCTCCAGCGTTCCCACGCCGCCCGGCAGGGCGACGAAGGCGTCCGCATGGTCGAACATGAGCCGTTTGCGCTCGTGCATATCCTCGGTGATGATCATTTCCGCCTGATGGGCGAAGGCGCGTTCACGCGAGATCAGGAAGCGCGGAATGATGCCGGTGACGGCGCCGCCATTGGTGGCCACCGCGCTCGCCACTTCCCCCATCAATCCGACGCCTCCCCCGCCATAGACAAGGCGAATCCCCTTGCGCGCGATCAGGGTGCCGAAGCGGCGCGCCTCCTCGGCGAACATGGGGTCCGCGCCTTTGGAGGCGCCGCAATAGACGCAGATACTCTCAATCGATGCCATGGCGCCAAGTGTACCAGTTTTGTGCGGTGCGTCACGAGGGAGGTGACGCTGAACCTGCAGCTTGGAGAGGCTTGTCGACGGAAGGATGACCGGGCGCGGCATTGATTGTGACAGCTTCATCGTCTATCGGCGATGAACGATGGATGAAGCCCTGCTCACCACCCTGGCGGAGCGCCTGAAGGCGCTCGCCCATCCCGCGCGGCTGCGCGTGCTGACGCAACTCGCGCGCGCCAAAGGCTGCCAGTGCGGGCAGATTGTCGCCGGCCTGCCCCTGGCACAATCCACCGTGTCGCAACATATAAAGATCCTCGTCGAAGCGGGTCTGGTCTGCGGGGAAGCGGACAGGCCCCGCGCCTGCTATTGCCTCGACGCCACTGCGCTGGACGCGTTGCGCCGGGACCTCGATCACCTGTTTTCCCTGCTGCGTCCGCCGGAAAGCGGCGCAGGCGCACCGCATGACGCGGCGAGCGCATCCTGTGAGCCTCAAGATTTCCATGGCTGATCTGTCCAAGCCGGGCGCCTCCCGGCGATCCTTCAAGGCCGTTTCCGCCGCCGGGGGCGCGTTGTTCGCCACCGTGCGCGCGCTCTGGCCCTATCTCTGGCCCTCCGAGCGGGCGGACCTGCGCATGCGCGTCATCGCGACGCTGGCGCTGATCTTCCTCGCAAAACTCGCCACGCTGGCGGTGCCCTTCTTCTTCAAATGGGCCACCGACGCGCTCGCCCATGTGCCCGATGACCAGAACGACCCGCAGATCGCCTGGCTGCTCGCCGCGCCGGTGCTGCTGACGCTGGCCTATGGCGGCGCCCGCATCCTCATGGCGGCGGTGACGCAACTGCGCGACGGCATGTTCGCCAAGGTGGCGCTGCATGCGGTGCGCAAGCTCGCGCGCGAAACCTTCGACCACATGCATGCGCTGTCGCTGCGCTTCCACCTGGAGCGCAAGACCGGCGGGCTGACGCGCGTGCTGGAGCGCGCGCGGAACGGCATCGAGACCATCGTGCGCATGCTGGTGCTGCAACTGGCGCCCACCATCGTCGAACTGGTGCTGGTGCTCACCGTGCTCGCCGTGGCCTTCGACTGGCGCTATGTGGCCGTCGTGGTGGCCATGGTGGTGCTCTACACGTGGTTCACCTATGTCGCGAGCGAGTGGCGCATCTCCATTCGCCGCGACATGAACGAAAGCGACACCGAGGCCAACACCAAGGCGGTGGACAGCCTGCTGAACTACGAGACGGTGAAATATTTCGGCGCCGACCGCTGGGAGAGCGCGCGCTACGACAAGTCGGTGGCCCGCTATGAATCCGCCACCGTCCGCACCTTCACCTCGCTGGCCTGGCTCAATGCCGGGCAGGCGGTGATCTTCACGCTGGGCCTCACCGCGACCATGGTGCTCGCGGCCTTCGATGTGCGCGCCGGCCGCCAGAGCGTCGGCTCCTTCGTCATGGTGAACGCCATGATGATCCAGCTTTACCAGCCGCTGAACTTCCTCGGCATGATCTATCGCGAGATCAAGCAGGCCATCGTGGATATCGAGGCCATGTTCTCCGTGCTGGCGCGCGACCCTGAAATCGAGGATGCGCCCGGCGCGCCCGCGCTTCGCATCGCAGGCGGCACGGTGCGCTTCGAAGATGTGCATTTCGCCTACGATCCCGGCCGGGAGATTTTGAAGGGCGTTTCCTTCGAGGTGCCGGCGGGCCGCACGCTCGCCATTGTAGGCCCCTCCGGCGCGGGCAAGAGCACGCTCTCGCGGCTGCTGTTCCGCTTCTACGACGTCTCTTCCGGCCGCATCACCATTGACGGGCAGGACATTCGCGACGTGACGCAGGAGAGCCTGCGCGCCGCCATCGGCATGGTTCCGCAGGACACCGTCCTGTTCAACGACACCATCGCCTACAACATCCGCTACGGACGCATGGACGCGACGCGGGACGAGGTGGAGACCGCCGCGCGCCTCGCGCAGATCGACGGCTTCATCAAGGCGACGCCGCGCGGCTATGAGACGGAAGTGGGCGAGCGGGGGCTGAAGCTCTCCGGCGGCGAGAAGCAGCGTGTCGCCATCGCCCGAACCATTCTGAAGGCGCCGCCCATCCTGGTGCTGGACGAAGCCACTTCCGCGCTCGACAGCCATACGGAACGCGACATCCAGGACGCCCTGGACCGGGTCTCGCAGGGGCGCACCACCCTGGTGATTGCTCACCGCCTCTCCACCGTGGTCAATGCCGATCGCATCATCGTCCTCGCGAAGGGCCGGATCGCGGAACAAGGCACGCACGGCGAGCTTCTTGCCCGCAACGGAATCTATGCCGCGCTCTGGCGTCGCCAGCGCGAGGCGGACGATGCACGCGAGAAACTACGTGCCGTTGGGGAAGGCGACGAGGTGACGGAACTTCCGTTCATTTCGGAACGTTCGGATACAAAGCACCCATTGCAGGAAACATCTATCGTATGATAGCTGAGCGCAAAGTTTTTCCCGCTCATAAGGCTGCCTCGTGCTGGGCGACCTCTACCTGAAATCAGCGGCGGACGCGCCTAAGTTGCGCGTTGGCCTTCTGATCGATTCGCATGAACTTCCAGCGGTCTTCGCGGCGATGGTGGACGACATCCAAAAGTCGTCCTTCGCCGAGGTCGTGCTTTTGGTCCGCAATGCAGGGGTGGTGGAGCCGCCTTCGCGCCGCCCCTCGCTGCTGTCCCGGGCCTTCAAGTTTCTGCGCACCCCGTCGCTGCGCCATTTCATTGCCTATGCGCTCTATGTGCAGCTCGACGAATACCGCAGCTATAATGCGACGCAGGATCCCTTGCGGCTGGTGGATGCCAGCGCGCAGTTTGACGGCATCCCGGAGCTTCCCGTTCTGCCGCTCGTGACCGGTTCGGCCCAGAGATTTCCCGAGGAAGCGCTGGAGGCGATCCGCGCGGCCAAGCTCGATGTTCTGGTGCGGTTCGGATTCAACATCCTCAAGGGCGATATCCTGACCGCCGCGCGCTATGGCATCTGGTCGTTCCACCATGGCGACAACGATTATTATCGTGGCGCGCCCCCGTATTTCTGGGAAATGGCTGAGGGCCGCGCCCTGTCCGGCGCAATTCTTCAGGTTCTGACAGAAGATCTGGACGCGGGTCTGGTTCTGGCCAAGGGGCTATATGCCAACGAGAGCAATGTCTCCCTGGTCCATAATCGCATCGGGCCCTATTGGGGCTCGAAATATTTCCTGATCTGGAAACTGAAGCAACTGCACGAACACGGTTTTGAAGATCTCAAAGCCACGGCCGTTTCCGCCAACCCCTATGCGGGGCGGCGCGCACTCTATCGCAAGCCGCGCAACCGCGAGGTGGTGTCATGGCTCGCCTCGGCGGTGCGCCGCAAGCTGATGCGCGGCTTCAAGCGGCGCGTTCTTCACTGGCAGACGGCGCTGCGCCGCAGCTCAGGCCCCGCCTTCCGCCCCGCCGAGCGCGGTGTGGACGTCGCGGGCTTCACCTATATCACCGCCCCCAAGGGGCACTTTTATGCGGACCCCATGCTGTTCGCCCATGAGGGGCGGACCTATCTCTTCCTCGAAGACTATGATTATGCCGCCTCTCGCGGCGACCTCGTTGTCATGGACGTGACGGACGGCGTGCCCGCGCAGGCGGAGCTTTGCCTCTCCACCGGCTCGCATCTGTCCTATCCTCAGGTCTTTGCCCATGAGGGCGCCATCTACATGATCCCGGAAAGCATGGCGGCGGGCGAGGTTGCGCTGTATCGCGCGACCGACTTCCCCCGAAGCTGGGTCAAGGACAAGGTGCTGTTCGAAGGCCCGATCGTGGATACGACGCTCTGGATGAAGAACGGGGTGTGGTATTTTTTTGCCACCTTCATCGTGCCCGGCACGGAAGCCATCTCCCTGCACCTGTTCACGGCGGAGAGCCTTACCGGGGCCTGGCGCCATCATCCGGCGAGCCCGCTGTCCAACGATGTGCGTGACGCGCGCGGCGCGGGGCGCCTCGTGGAGCAGGATGGCGTTCTGTATCGCCCGGCGCAGGATTGCTCGGGCACCTATGGGCGCGCCATCCGCTTCCACCGCATCGATGTGATGACGCCCGACGCCTACAAGGAAACCTTCGTGATGGAAGTCGGGCCGGACGCGCTTCCCGCCTTCGAGGGTGCGCACTGCGAGGGCATCCACACGTATGACCGCGTGGGCGGCATCGAGGTGATCGATGCCAAGTTTTCCTTGCCGGCGGAAACCATTCTCTGACCGCGCTCCGTTCTGGGCGCGGATTTGACGCCCCGCCGGGCGCGCTCTACCTATCGCTCTCCGTGAAGGGAGCCCCGCGTGTCACTCCTCGCCACCATCCGTAAGAACATCCCGCCCATCCACCCCGAGGGGCACAAATTCATCGCCATCGCGGCGGTGATCACCCTGGCGCTGTTCCTGGTGTCCACCTTCTTGGGAATGCTGGCCCTGGGCCTCACCGTGTGGACGGCCTTGTTCTTCCGCGATCCCGCGCGCGTGACGCCCGTTCGCGAGGGGCTTGTGGTCTCGCCCGCCGATGGCGTGGTCTCGCAGGTGACGCTCGCGCTTCCCCCGCGCGAACTGGACCTGTCCGACGTGCCGCTGCTGCGGGTCTCGATTTTCATGAATGTCTTCAACGTCCATGTGAATCGCGCGCCGGTCACGGGCCGGATTGCGCGCATCGCCTACAAGCCGGGCATCTTCCTCAATGCGGATCTCGACAAGGCGAGCGAGGACAATGAGCGCAACGGCTTCATCTTCCAGACCCCGTTCGGCCCGGTGGGCTGCGTGCAGATTGCCGGTCTCATCGCCCGCCGCATCGTGTGCTTCGTGCACGAGGGCGAGGAAATGGGCGCGGGCGAGCGGTTCGGCTTGATCCGGTTCGGCTCGCGGGTGGATGTCTATCTGCCCCAGGGGACGCGCCTGCTGGTCGCCGAGGGGCAGCTCGCCACCGCCGGGGAAACGGTGATCGCCGACTTCGCCGCGCCGGTCGGGCGCGAGACCGCCTATCGGGTGAATTGAGGCTCAGATGGCGCCGCTCTTTCCTCCGTTCGATCCCGAGGGCAAGTCGCGCTTCGCCGGCTTCGGCCGCATTCCCCTGCGCCTGCTCATTCCCAACCTCGTCACGCTCCTCGCTTTGTGCTCCGGCCTGACGGCGGTGCGCATGGCGGTGGAGGACCGGTTCGAACTGGCGCTCGCGGCGATCGTATTCGCGGCAATCCTCGATGGGGTGGACGGACGGCTGGCGCGTGCGCTGAAAGGCACCTCGCGCTTCGGCGCCGAACTGGACAGCCTCGCCGACTTCGTCAATTTCGGCTGCGTGCCCGCTCTTGTTCTCTACATGTGGAGCCTGGACCAGGTGGGCTCCATCGGCTGGATCGCGGCGCTTCTGTTCGCCATCTGCGCGGCGCTGCGCCTTGCGCGCTTCAATGTCATGCTGGACGATCCGAACCGCCCTCCCTTCGCTGCGGACTTCTTCACCGGCATTCCGGCGCCGGCGGGCGCAATTACCGTCCTCTTGCCGGTCTATCTCGGGCTGCTCGGCATTCCCCATGGCCCCGTGACCGCGCCGCTGACGCTGGTCTACACCTTGGCCATCGGCGTGCTCATGATTTCCAAGCTGCCGGCTTGGTCCGGCAAGACGCTGGGCAAGAAGGTGCGGCGCGACATGGTGCTGCCGCTGTTCGTGCTGGTGGCGCTGTTTGCCGGATTGCTGGCCAGCTATCCCTGGCTGGTGCTCTCGGTGTGCAGCGTGCTTTATCTCGCCTTCCTGCCGCTCTCCGCTCTGCGCTATCGCGCCCTGCTCGCCGCCCATCTGGCGGAGCAGGCGGCGCAGGACGCGTCCGGGGAAGCGGTCTGACCCTGCGGTCGCGCGGCCGGCTGTAATGCGCGCGTCATGGGCGGGGTGCGAGCCTGATCCTGCGTGAACACGGTTACGCCGTGCCATCGCCGACGGCACGGGGCAGGATCGGTCGCAATGCCAAAGGGAGGCACGCCCATGGGACCCGATCACGGACATTTCGTCTGGTACGAACTGATGACCACCGACATGGAAGCGGCGACCCGCTTCTATACGCAGGTGGTGGGCTGGACGGCGCGGGACGCCGGCATGCCGGACCTGGCCTATACGCTTCTCGCCTCGGGCGGCGACGACATTGCCGGCCTTATGGATCTGCCGCAGAGCGCGCGGGATATGGGGGCGCCGCCCTCCTGGATCGGCCATGTGTGGGTGGATGACGTGGATCTCGGCGCGGCCTCCTTCGCCGCCGGCGGGGGGCAGGTCTATCGCGCGCCGGAAGACATTCCGGGCATCGGCCGCTTCGCCATCGTCGCCGACCCGCAAGGCGCGGTGCTCGCCTTGTTCAAGGGCGAGGGCGACATGCCGCCGCGCGATCCCGCCCCGCGCCCGGGCCTTGTGCCCTGGCACGAATTGCTGGCCGAGGACCAGGCGTCTGCCTTTGCCTTCTATGAAGGCCAGTTCGGCTGGCGGAAGGATACGGCGCTCGATATGGGCCCGCTCGGCCTCTACCAGATGTTCGGCTATGCCGGCGGCGCCGAGGCGATCGGGGGCATGATGACCCGCCCGCCCGGCGTCCCCGCCTCGTTCTGGATGTTCTATTTCTCCTGCGACGACATCACGGCTGCGCAGGCGCGGGTGACGTCTTCGGGCGGACAGGTCATCAACGGACCCATGGAAGTCCCCGGCGGCATGCACATCTTCCAGGCCCTGGACCCGCAAGGCGCGGTCTTCGCCATGGTGGGGCCGAAAAAGGACTGATTCCGCCAAAGCGCCCATGAGAGACCGCGGCGAGGGACGGCGGCGACGCGCCGCCGTCCGCGCGTCAGGCGCAGGCGCGCCCCGCCCGCGTCAACGCCGCGAGCACGGCGTCGGGCGCGAGGGGGAGGGCGGCGAGGCGCACCCCGGTCGCGTCGCGGACCGCATTGGCGAGGGCGGGCGCCACGGGATTGAACGGGCTCTCGCTCATGGATTTCGCGCCGAACGGCCCGAGCCGGTCATAGGTGTCGGCAAACAGCACTTCGGTGCGTGGAATATCCGGGAAGCGCGGCGCGAGATAATTGCGGAAGCTCGCGGTCTCCACTGCTCCATTCGGGCCGAGCCGCACCTCTTCGCTCAAGGCCGCCCCGAGGGCCTGGGCGACGCCGCCCTCCACCTGCCCCCGGCATTGCAGGGGGTTGAGCACCTTCCCGGCATCCGCCGCCTGCACGCTCTTCAGGATGCGGACTTCCCCGGTTCCCCTGTTCACCGCCACCTTGAAGCCATGGACATTGAAGGCGACGGAGCGGGGCGAGCCGGTGGCGCGCCCGTCCGCCACGAGCGGCGCGCTCGCGGCGAGATCTGACAGGGGGATGCGGCGGTTGCCGGCGCGCACCGCGCCGTCTTCCAGTTCACAGTCCTGTTCGGCGATGCCGGTCTGCGCCGCCGCCTGCGCGAGGATCAGCGCCTTCAGCGCCCGCGCGGCCCGCTCGGTGGCAAGCCCCGCCACCACGATGCCCGTGCTGCCGAATGCCCCCGTGTCATGGCCGATGCGCGCGGTATCGGCCTGGACGAGGCGGATCCGCGCGGGGGCCGTGGAGAGCGCGCTCGCCGCGATCTGGAGATGGACGGTGCTGGTGCCGTTGCCGAACTCCACCGTGCCCACGTCCAGCGCGAACGTGCCATCTGGCATGAGGGTCAGGCGCGCATCGGAAAAATGCCCGCGCGGGGGGATGGTATCGATCATCGCCGTCGCCATGCCCCGGCCGGTCACCCAGTCCGGGTCGGCCGGCGGGACGCTCTCATCCCGCGCGAGCGCCTGCTCCACGAGATCGAGGCATTGGTCGAGGCCATAGCTGCCCATCTCCACGTCATGGGGATGGTCGGAATAGGAGCGCAGCACATCGCCCGGCCCCACCACATTGAGACGGCGCAGCGCGAAGGGATCGAGGCCCAGCATCCGCGCCAGTTCGTCCAGCGCGCTTTCCACCGCGAACACGGTCTGGCTGAGCCCGTAGCCACGAAACGCGCCGCTCGGCATCGTATTGGTGTAGACCGCGACCCCGTCCGCCTTCTTGTTGGGGCAGCGATAGAGCTGGAGCGCTTCGTTCGCGCCATGGAACAGAATTCCCGGGCTGTGATTGCCATAGGCGCCCGCATCCGCCACCACATTCAGCTGCATGGCGGTGAGGGTTCCGTCGCGGCGCGCGCCCAGCTTCACGGCGACCTGCACGGGGTGTCGGCAGGTTGAAGCCGTGAACTGCTCCTCGCGCGTGAAGTCATGCTTCACGGCCCGCCCGGTCTGCAGCACGGCGAGGGCGACGATGTCCTCGGTGAGCATTTCCTGCTTCGCCCCGAAGCCCCCGCCGACGCGCCCGCACATCACCCGCACGCGGTTCGGGTCCAGTGCGAACAGGCTGGCGAGGGCATCGCGCACCAGGAACGGCACCTGGGAGGAGGTGCGCAGGGTCAGGACGCCATCTCCATCCATCCAGCCGATGGCGCCGAGGGTTTCCAGATGCGCATGCTGGACCCGCTGGGAGGAGAAGGTGCCCTCATAGATCATGTCGGCTTGCGCAAAGCCGGCCGCGACATCGCCCACCTCGCCCTGAAGCTCGGCCACGATGTTGCGCTCGGGCGCCGCGATGCGGGCTGTCTTGGCATCCTTGGGATGCAGGATGGGCGCGCCGTCCGCCAGGGCCGAGAGCGGGTCGAACACCGCCGGCAGCAGCTCATAGTCCACCCGGATGCGCCGGCAGGCCTCTTCCGCCGCCGCCTCGCTCTCCGCCACCACCGCGGCCACGCGCTGGCCGACGAAACGCACCACATCGTCCAGGATGCGGGTGTCGTCGGGATCGTCCTCCGGCATCTGGTGGCGCGCCGTGGAGAAATGCGCCGGCGGAGCATGTTCATGGGTGAGGATGGCGATGACGCCGGGCACCTCGGCCGCCAAACGCGTGTCGATGGCGCGGATGCGGGCGTGGGCGTGGGGCGCGCGCAGGATCTTCAGATGGGCCACGTCCTCAGGGGCGACGTCCATGGTGTAGCGCGCCGCGCCCGTCACCACGGCCCGCGCGGCGGGGTCGGGCAGGCTCGAGCCGCAGGCCCCACCGCTCCCATCCTGCGCCACATGCGCGTGTCCGGCCACGGCGTCGGCAATGGCGCGATAGCCGGTGCAGCGGCAGATGTTACCCTTGAGGGCGGTCGCGAGATCGGCCTTCTGCTCCGGGATCAAGGCCGCCGCCGTCATGATCATGCCGGGGGTGCAGAAGCCGCATTGGAACCCCTGGGCGGCCGCGAAGGCGGTCTGCATGGGATGGAGGTCTTCGCCCTGCGCCAGGCCCTCGATGGTTGTCACCTCCCGCCCCTCGGCGCGGAAGGCGGGAAAGATGCAGCTATGGACCGGCGTCCCGTCCACATGGACGGTGCAGGCGCCGCAATCGCCGGAATCGCAGCCCTTCTTCACGCCGAACCATCCAAGTTCGCGCAGGAAGGTGCGCAGGCACTGGCCGGGGCGGGGGGCGGCGTCGCAGCGGGCGCCGTTGACGGTGAGGGTCATGGCGCATCGCCTCCGCACAGCTCGGCCCGCACCTCTTCCGAAAGCCGCAGCGTCATCTGCCGCCGCCAGTCCGGCGTGCCGTGCAGGTCATCGAAATAGGCGTCAGGCGAGAGTTCGGAGCCGAGGCGTTCCCGCAGCGTGGCGGCGTCGGGCGCGGCGTTGAAATGGAAGCGGCGCGGGCGGGGAAGGGCGGCGGAGACGGCGAGGGTGAAATCATCATGTGCGGGATCGCGCGTGCCGATCACGAACACGGCGGAGCGGCCCTGCTGGGTCAAGGAGGCTCGGCGCAGGGCCGCCTGCCGCGTCAGTGTCCGCGCGGGAAGATGAAGGCTGCGCAGCACCTCGCCGGGTGCAAGGCTGGTGCGGTGCGCGCCGGTGATGAAATCAAAGATGCTCACCCTGCGGTCCGTGCCGTCCGGGCACCAGATCAGGCATTCGCCCTCAAGCCCCGCCACGAGCGAGGTCATCGGCCCAGCCGGCAGGGCCATGCAGACATTGCCGCCGACGCTCGCCATGTTCCACACCTTGAAGGATCCCATCAGCGCACGGCAGCAGGGCTGGACGAGCGCGGCGGCGGGCCAGTGCGGCGGGAAAGTCGCGGCATTCAACTGCGCCAGCGTGCAGGTCGCGGCAATCTCCAGCCCGTCCGGGCTCGCCACGAGCGCGGGCCAGCCGAGCCCGGAAAGATCGACCAGGTGATCGAGGTGCGGCTGGGGTTCGGAAAACAACCAGGTCCCGCCGCCGAGAAAAGCGGTCGATGCCGAGGGCGCGGGTAAGTGCTCCCGCGCCGTTGGGCGAGAGACGCCCGTGATCGTGTTCAAATCCATCTCGGCGGAGCCCCTTCACGCGCGGCGCGGCAAGACGCGGGCCGGCCGCTCGGCTGCGAAGCCGCGCGAAACAGGTTACCGTTGCGCAGGGTCAGGTGGGAGGAAAATGATAATGACGCGCACATCCTTTCAGAGAAGCGTGCTTGCCGCCGCCACAGCGGCCGTTCTCGCATTGCCGGGCGCACAGGCGCAGGCCTGCACCTCGTTCCTGCTGAAGGCGGGCGATGGGGGCTATGTCTATGGCCGAACGCTGGAATTCGGCCTGCCGCTCCAGTCGCGGGCGATCACGATTCCCAAGAACTACGCCTTTACCGGCACGGGGCCGGACGGCACGGCGGGCGGCGGTCTCGGCTGGACCGTGAAATATGCGGCGGGCGGCGCGAACGCCTTCGGCCTGCCTTTGCTCGCGGACGGGCTGAACGAGGCGGGGCTCGCGGGCGGCATGCTCTATCTGCCGGGCCTCGCGCAATATCAGAGCGTGTTGGCGGCGGACGCCAAGAGCTCGATCGCGCCGCACGAACTGCTCACCTATCTGCTGACCAATTTCGCGACCGTCGCCGAGGCGAAGGCGGGGCTTTCCGCCATCAAGGTCAACACCGCCATTCTCGAACAGTTGAAGATGGCGATCCCCATGCATGTGACGCTGCATGACGCGACCGGCGCGAGCGCCGTGATCGAATATATTGGCGGAAAGCTCAACTTCCACGACAATCCAACGACGATCCTCACCAATGCGCCGTCCTTTGACTGGCACATTACCAATCTCGGCAATTATCTTTCGCTCTCGCCGCTCAATCCGCCGCCGCTGAAGATCGGCCCGCTGACCATTTCGCCGCCCAGCACGGGCGCCGGCGCGCCGGGCCTGCCGGGCGACATGTCATCCCCCTCGCGCTTCGTGCGCGCCTTCAGCTTCTGGCGCGCCGCGCCCACCTTGGCCACCACCGAGGAAACGCGCGGTCAGGCCTTCCACATCCTCAACAATTTCGACCTGTCACCCGGCGCCGTGCGCACCTCCGCCGATTCCTCGGCGGGCGGAGGCATCACCGGCATCGAGTCCACCGAATGGACGGCGGTCGCGGATCTGAAGACGCGGCGCTACTACATCCGCACCTATGCCAACAGCCAGACCCGCATGCTGGATGTGAGCGCCATTCCGGCCGATGCAAAGGAGATCAAATCCTATTCCATCGACCAGAAGGAGCAGATCATCGATCTCGCCAAGTAAAGCGCATCCGGATCTGGCGCCCGCCTCACCCACGGGCGCGCAGGTCGCGGCGCAGGATCTTGCCGGTGGCGGTCATGGGCAGCGCGTCCGTGAACGCCACATGGCGGGGATATTCGTGCGCCGACAAGCGGGTGCGCACATGGGCCTGAAGCTCGGCGGCGAGCGCGTCCGTCCCCTCATGGCCGGGATTGAGCACCACCCAGGCCTTCACCGCCTCGGTTCGCACTGGGTCCGGAATGCCCACCACGGCAGCAAAGGCGACGGCGGGATGCTTCAGCAGGCACTCCTCGATTTCCCCCGGCCCGATGCGATAGCCGGCCGAGGTGATGACGTCGTCGGAGCGGCTGACATACCAGAGATAGCCCTCTTCATCCGCCTGGCCGAGATCGCCCGTGAGCAGGAACTCACCTGAGAACTTCCCGGAAGTGGCGGCTGGATTACGCCAATATTCCAGCATCATCACGGGATCACCGCGCCTGATCCCGATATTCCCCTCCACCCCGGCGGGTAGTTCGTTTCCCGCGTCGTCGACGATGCGCACATCGTGCCCGGGGATGGGCTTGCCCATGGAGCCGGGGCGGATCGGAAAGTAGGTGGAATTGGACCCGACCACCAGATTGCACTCGGTTTGTCCGTAGATTTCGCGCGCCTCCACGCCGAGCCGGTCCTGGACGAAGGCCCCCAGCTCCGCGCCCAGGGTCTCGCCGCCGGTCAGCAGGGAGCGCAGCGCGAGGCCGGGATGGCGCACGTCCGCCTGGCGCATCAGCTTCAGCGCTGTGGGCGGCAGGAAGACGTTGCGCACCTTGTGACGGGCCATGAGGTCCATCGCCGCGTCGGGGTCGAATTTCTTGGCGCGGTGGGCCAGCACCGGCACGCCCAGATAAAGGGTCGGGAACAGCACGTCGAACAGGCCGCCGATCCAGGCCCAGTCGGCCGGCGTCCAGTGCAGGTCGCCGGGCTGGGGCATGCCCTCATGGATGAAGGTGATGCAGGGGAGATGGCCGAGCAGGATGCGGTGGCCGTGCAACGCGCCCTTGGGGTTTCCGGTGGTGCCGGAGGTGAAGATGATGATGGCCGGATCGTCCGGCCCGGTGTCCGCCGGCGTGAATCGGTCGGAGGCGCGGGCGAGCGCGGCATCGAAGGAGAGGGCGCCGCCTGCATCCGGCCCCGTCACATAGACATGGGTGAGGTCCGGCAGGCGATCCTTCACCCGCGCGAACTTGGCAAGGCCGGGCAGGTCGGTGACCAGCGCCTTGGCGCCCGAGGCGGAGAGCCGGTATTCCAGCGCCTCGTCGCCGAACAAGGTGAAGAGCGGCACGGAGACCAGCCCGGCCTTGAAGGCGGCGAGATGGGCGATGGCGGTCTCCGGCGCCTGGGGCAGGAACACGCCCACCCGGTCGGCGCGCGCGAGGCCGGCGGAAGTCAGCACATTGGCGAAGCGGTTGGTGAGGGCGGCGAGGTCCTCGAAGGTGAAGCGGCGGACGCTGCCGTCTTCCTCCTCGAAGATCAGGGCCGTGCGCCCTTGGCCCGTGGCATGGGCATCGCAGCAGGCGACGCCGATATTGAGCCGGTCGGGAATCGTCCAGCGAAAGGCGCGGACCAGGGCATCATAGGCGTCGGCCATGGGATTTCCTCGACGGCGCCGTTCTTGAGGGGGCGGCGCATGAGGAAACAATCGAACGTTTTATTCCTGGTCGTCAAGCGGGTTCGCGCTGCCGCACCCCAAAACCTCGGTGCTCAGGCCACGAGGCCCAGCGCGCTCGCCGCATTGTCGCGGATGGCGCGGATATTGGTGCGATAGCCCTCGATGCCGCCCTTGAACACGGCCGAGCCGGCCACCAGCACGTCGGCGCCCGCCTGGGCACAGAGGGCGCCAGTCTGCGGGTTCACGCCGCCATCCACCTCGATGCGGATGTCCCGGCCGCGCACCATGTCGCGGATGCGGGAGATCTTGGGCAGCACCTCGGGAATGAAGGCCTGGCCGCCGAAGCCGGGATTGACGCTCATCACGCAGATGAGGTCCACCTTGTCGAGCACGTAGTCCAGGCAGCTTTCGTGCGTGGCGGGGTTCAGCGCCACGCCCGCCTTCTTGCCGAGGCCCCGGATCACCTGGAGGCAGCGGTCGAGATGGTCGGTCGCCTCCACCTGCACCGTGATGATGTCGGAGCCCGCAGCCGCGAAGGCTTCCAGATAGGGCTCCACGGGGGAGATCATCAGATGGGTGTCGAAGGTCTTGTCTGTATAGCGCCGCAGCGACCGGATGATGTCCGGCCCGAAGGTGATGTTGGGCACGAAATGGCCGTCCATCACGTCGAGATGGATATAGTCCGCCCCCGCCGCCGCCACGTCGCGCACCTCTTCGCCGAGCCGGGAAAAGTCCGAGGCGAGAATGGACGGGGCAATCAAGGGCAGGGTCATGGCGGAGGTCTCCGTGCGGGGCTTCTATAGCAGACCGCTCGGCCATTTTGAGGCGTTGTTGGGCGGCGGATTCAATTGCATTGGATTTTCAGA
>JBFMAV010000072.1:0-21158 GCA_040755535.1 Pseudomonadota bacterium
GGCCGAGCCGGCCAAGCCCGAGCCCGCAAAGGCCGAACCCGCAAAGCCGGAAGCGCCCGCCCAGGAGGCGCAGGATGTGCCGCCTGGCGGCGTCGCGATCCAACCGCTGACCGAGCAGGATCAGAACCGCGAACAGACCCTGCGCATGGTGCCGGACGATCCCACGGGCCTGCTGCGGGCGCGCATCCGCAGCCATTATTCCGGCACCGTCGTTCCCACCGTGGAGACGCCCCGATGAGCCGGCGGGGATCGCCCATTCTGCCCGCGCCGCGCGGCATCGGGTCGGCGCGCCATGCGATGGGGTTCGCGGCCCTGCTGCTCGGTCTCGTCCTCCTCGCGCCCTTCGCGCTCGCGGCGACGCTGACCGCCACCGTGGACCGCACCAAGGTCAGCATGGGGGAGACCTTCACCCTCATCCTGTCCCTGTCCGACGGAGACAGCACGCGCCCGCCCGATCTCTCCGGCCTGTCCGCCGATTTCGACATCCTGGACCGTCGACGCGGCAGCCGTCCGGCCACGGTGGACGGCAAGCGGGTGATGGTGAACGACTGGGTGCTGACCCTCGCGCCCCGCCGCACGGGTGCCCTCACCATTCCCCCGCTCAGCGTGAGCGGCGCCTCCTCCCCCGCCATCCGCATCGAGGCGACCACCCCGCCCCCCGCGCCCAAGGGCGAAGTGAAGCCGCTGTTCCTGGAAGTGGATGTGGCGCCCGGCGCGGTCTATGCGCAGGGCGAAGTCACGGTTCAGGTCCGTGTCTATGACAGCCTCGGCATGCGCAGCGGCTCCATCAGCCAGATCAAGGCGGAAGGCGCGAGCTTCCGCGAGACCGGCGAGCAGGACAGCTACCAGAAGACCATCGGCAAGACGCGCTACCGGGTGGTCCAGCAAACCTATGTCATGACCCCGCAGCGCAGCGGCACCATCGAAATCGAGCCGGTGGAGCTGAAGGCGAATATTCCGGTGCCGGTGGACGGGCCGATGCCGTCCGAAATGTCGCGCCTGCTGGGGCGCGCCAATGTGCCCATGCCCTGGCTGGACGGGGCGATGACGCGCGGGCAGGACGTGACGCTGAAGTCCCAGCCCGTGAAGGTGGAGGTCCTGCCCCGCCCCGCCAATGCGGAAGGCTGGTTCCTGCCGGCGCGCAAGGTGATGCTGGCGCAGGAATGGTCACCGGACATCGCCAGGGCGCGGGTGGGTGAGACGCTGACCCGCACCCTCACGCTGGAGGCGGTGGGCGCCAGCCCGAACCAGTTGCCGCCCCTGGAAACGGCCGAGGTGCCGGGCCTGCGCCAATATCAGGAGGACAGCCGCACCGAGGCCTCGATGATCGCCGGGGAGCCCGGCGCCACCTTGGTCAAGACCGTGTCCGTGGTGCCGACCCAGCCGGGCCGCGTGACGCTGCCCGCCCTCCGGGTCGGCTGGTGGAACACCAAGACCCAGACCCAGGAGACGGCCGAGCTTCCCGCCGTGACATTCACGGTCGCGCCTGCGGCGGGCGCCGCCGCCCCGCCACCGGCCACCCAGGCCCCGGTCAGCGCCCCCTCGGCCGGCGAGCGCACGCCGCAGGACGCCCCCGAGCCGCCGTCGCCGGGGCCAAGCCTCCCCACCTGGGGAGAATGGGCCGGCCGGCTGGTGGGTCAAGCGAGCGAACAGGCCCGCACGCTCCTCGGCGCCTTCGACAGCGCGGGGCGCGGCTGGATCGCCGGCGCGGCGGCCGGCGCGGTTCTGGCCCTGATCATCCTGGGCGCCGCTTTGCGCCGCAGACGCAGCCGGCCGGCGACGCCCCGCGCAGCGCGAAACGCCACCCCGCGCGTTGCCTTCGTCGCGCCCCCGCCCCCCGACGCGGGCGCGGCCGAGCGCGATCTGAAGCGCGCCTGCAAGGGGAACGATCCGCGCGCGGCCCATGCCGCCTATCTCGCATGGCAGCGTGCTCAGGCCCCCGCGCGGCTGGCGCCCGTGCGCGAGACGCCCCGGGCGCCGGCCTTTGTCGCCGCCCTGGCGGATCTGCAGGCGCGTCTCTATGGCTCGGCGCGCGGCGGATGGCAGGGCGACCGCTTCCTCTCGGCGTGGAAGGAGGAGACCGCCCGCGCCCGGCGCGCGGCACGGCCGGCGCGCGGCGCGCAGCTTGCTCCGTTATATCCCGAGGCTTGACCCCGTCGCGACAGGGCGGGATTTTTGAGGCAGACTGGGCGGTTCTCGCCCCTCATTAGCCTGCCTAATACCCTCGATCATAAATGATCATTTGGCGAGGGGTGTCCTCACTTTTACTCCTATCTCCCAGAACAGAACGTCTTCGACTCCCGTGCAGGGCAGCAATTTTTTCGCATTTGCGAAATAATTCGCCAAAAACGCCCGGCGAAGTCGAGCGAATAACAACCATGGGAGGATTTTTCATGAGGTCAGTACTTGGCGCATCCTTTGCGGCCGGCCTGCTGGGCGCGTGCGTTGCAGCATGGTCCGTGGTACCGGCCTCGGCGGAGACGATCCGCCTACGCATCGCCTCGGGCCATCCCGCGGTGAACACCTATGTCAATCTCATGCAGACCTTCTTCGTGCCGGAGGTGACCAAGCGGGTGGCGGATCGCACCCAGCACAAGATCGAGTTCGTGGAAGGCTATGGCGGCTCCATGGTGAAGGTGGCCGACACGCTGGAGGCGGTGCAGTCGGGCATCATCGACATTGGCGGCTATTGCTTCTGCTTCGAGCCCTCCAACCTGCCCATGCAGGCCTTCCAGGTCATGCTGCCCTTCTCCTCCATGAGCTCGGTGACGAGCGTGAAGGTGGCGCGCGAAGTGTACGACAAGGTGCCGTACATGAGCGAAGTATTCGAGAAGAAGTTCAACCAGAAGCTCATCGCCCTGATCTCGGACAATGGCTACAACCTCACCACCACCTTCGACTGGAACACGGTGGCGGACCTGAAGGGCCGCAAGCTCGCCGGCGCGGGCCTCAATCTGAAATGGCTGGAATATGCCGGCGCGATCCCGGTCCAATCCTCGCTCCCCGAAGCCTACACCGCCATGCAGACCGGCGTGTATAACGGCTGGATCATGTTCCCCTCGGGCGTGGTGAACTTCAAGCTCTATGAAGTCTCGCCCTACTATACCGAGACGGGATTTGGTGCCATCACCTGGCACGGCATGACCATCAACAAGGCCCGTTACGATAAGCTGCCCAAGGATGTGCAGGCCATCATCGTGGAAGTCGCCCGCGAATTCGAGGCGAAGACCGGCACGGTGAATGACGAGAACTATCCCAAGCAGATCGCGCAGCTGAAGGAACTGGGCGCGAAGGTGAAGAGCGCCGTGCCCGACAGCGTGCGCCTGGACTGGGCCAATTCGCTCAAGGACTGGCCCAAGGACAAGGCCGCCGAGTTGGACAAGGCCGGCCTGCCGGGCACGGAAGTTCTGACCCTCGCCCTGCAGCTCTACGAAAAGTACGGCCACAAATGGCCGGTGCGCTACGAGATCAAGTGAGCGCAGGCGCCTGATCATCCGCTGGGCGATCCCTCAGGCTCGCCCAGCCACCGCTTCTTCCGTCTCCTCTGTTTGAGCGAGGGTGCGCCGGTGATTTCACAAGCACTCAATATCGTCTCCAAGTCCCTGCTGGTGGTGGCCTCGCTGCTCGCCTTCCTGCTGTGCTTCGTCGTGTGCGCCGACGTGTTCGGTCGCGTGGTGCTGGGCGCGCCCTTGAAGGGAACGCCCGAAATGGTGTCCTCCTCCATCGTCATCATCTGCTACCTGCAGGCCAGCTACGCCATCATCTCCGGCGGCATGATGCAGGTGGACGCCTTCACCGCTCATTTCCCCGTGCCGGTCCAGGCGGCGCTTGGCGTGTTCGGCTCGCTGTTGGGCGCCCTGCTGTTCGGCCTGATCTTCTGGGGCAGCATCGACGGCTTTTTCCATGCCTGGTCCAGCGGCGAATATGAGGGCGAAGGGGCGCTACGCGTGCCCATGTGGCCCGTTCGGCTCGCCGTCCTCGTCGGAACAGCCCTCGCGCTTGCCGCCTATCTTCTGCTCGCGGCCCGCCAGGTCGTGGGCGCGCGGCGCGGCGAGATCATCACCACCGGCGTATCGCACTGAGGCGCGCTCCATGTTCGATGCAACGCAAATGACGCTGGTGGTCGCGGTCCTTCTCGGCCTCGTCTTCCTCGGCACCCATATCGCGGTGGCGCTCGGCATCACCTCGGCGCTCGGCATCTATCTGATGATGGATGGCGACCTCGAAGTGGTGCGGACCTTCATCTCCAACACCGCCTATGAGGCGATCCGCGACTATGTGTTCGCCGTGATCCCGCTCTTCATCCTCATGGGCGAATTCCTGGCCCGGTCGGGCGCGGCGAGCGACCTGTTTCGCCTCGTCAACCGCATGACGAAATGGCTGCCGGGGCGGCTCGGCATCGCCACTGTGTTCGCCAATGCGATCTTCGCCTTCGTCTCGGGGGTAAGCATCGCGGCGGCGGCGGCCTTCTCGCGCATCGCCTATCCGGAGATGAAACGCTACGGCTATGACCGGCAATTCTCGCTGGCCTGCATCGCCGGCAGCGCCTGCCTCGGCATGCTGATCCCGCCCTCCGTGCTGATGATCGTGTGGGGGGTGATCACCGAACAGTCCATCGGCAGCCTGTTCCTGGCCGGCGTGGTGCCGGGCTTCCTCGTCGTCACCGCCTACAGCCTCTACATCGTCTATTTCGCCCTGCGCTATCCGGCCCTGGTGGGAGAGCGCGTGGAGCATGCCGGCATCGTCTCGGTCTCCGCCTCGGGCGCGGCGGTGGCCGGTACCGGCGGCGGCGGGCGCGTGGCGCCCTCCGTGGGCAGCGCGGACGATGACGCCGATTTCCGCAAGACCATCGCCGGCACGCTGCTGGTCCTGGCCCTGATCCTATCGGTGCTGGGCGGCATCTGGTTCGGCTTCTTCACCCCCACGGAAGGCGCGGGGGTGGGCGCGACCCTCTCCCTTTTCATCGCCATCGGCCGGGGCATGCGGATGAAGGACATCTTCAGCGTGGTGCTGACGGTGGGCCGCACCTCTGCGCCCTTGCTGCTCCTGCTGGTGATGGCCCAGCTTTATTCGCGGGTCCTGTCCATGACGGGCATCACCGGCGCGGTGCAGGCCTTCTTCCTGGACACGGGCCTGCCACCGCTCGCCATTCTCGGCATCATGATCCTGGTCTGGTTCGTGCTCGGCTGCGTGATCGATTCCATCTCGATCATCCTGTTGACCGTCCCGGTCTTCGCGCCCATCGCCGCGGCGCTCGGCTTCGACCCGCTGGCCTTCGCCATCATCGGCATCATCGCCATCGAGACCGGGCTCCTCACCCCGCCGTTCGGCATTCTGGTGTTTACGGTCAAGGCGGCGCTGCCACAGGAGAAGATATCGGTGGGCGAGATCTTCCGGGGCGCGGTGCCGTTCTGGTTCTGCCTGCTGGCGGTGGTGGCGCTGCTCATCGCTTTCCCCCAGCTCGCTTCCTGGCTGCCCAATCTCGGCAAGGTTGGCACCTGACCCACGTTCATCCGCATCGGATCGGAGTTCTGTCCATGATCGACATCGAAAAGGTTTCCGTGAACGGCGCCGTGCTCGCGACCCGCGTGGACGGGGAGGCGGGCAAGCCCTGGCTGGTCCTGTCCAACTCACTGGCCTGCACGCTGGAAAGCTGGGACGCGCAGGTGCCGGCCTTCACCCCTACCCACCGCGTGCTGCGCTATGACACGCGCGGCCACGGCCGCTCCTCCGCCCCGCAGGGGCCTTACCAGATGGCGACCTTCGTCGCCGACGTGGTGGGCCTGATGGACCATTACGGCATCGACCAGGCGGACATTGTCGGCCTCTCCATGGGCGGCATGACCGGGCTCGGCGTCGCCATCACCCATCCTGGCCGGGTCCGCAGCCTTGCCTGCTGCGCCGCCCGCTCGGACGCCATCGCGCCCTTCGTCGAGAGCTGGAACACGCGCATCGCCGCCATCCGCGCGGCGGGCGGCATGTCGGGGGTGGTGGACTTCACCATCGAGCGCTGGTTCACGCCCGAGTTCCGCGCCGCCCGCCCCGACGTCATCGACGCCGCGCGGGCCATGATCCTCGGCTGCGACACCGAGGGCTATATCTCCTGCGCCGAGGCGCTGAAGGGCCTTGACTATAAGCGCCATCTCGGCGCCATCACCGCCCCCACCCTCTATGTGGCCGGCGCCTCGGACGGAGGCGCCCCGCCCGCCGCGCTGAAGGAGATGGCGAGCCTCACGCCCGGCGCGCGCTTCGTGGAGATCGCGCCGGCGGCGCACATCATCGCCATGGAAAATCCCGACGCCTTCACCGCTGTCCTCACCGCCTGGCTGTCCGGCGCGCGTGTGGGCGAGAGCATCGCGGCTTAAGGCCAGAGGGCGCATCCCCTCGGGGAGGGGTGCGCCTGAGTCCATCATCCTGACTAATGGCCTTGATCAGGAACAATCATTTTCACGCATGACGCGTCCTGCCTATGGTCGCGCGGACGGAATTGGGAGCCTCTCATGAAGCTTGGTTTCTTCACCATGCCGATCCATCCCCTGACCAAGGATTGGCGCCAGTGCCTCGCCGAGGACCGGGAGGCCTTCGTGCTGGCGGATGAATTGGGCTTCACCGAAGCCTATTGCGGCGAGCATGTCACCGACCAGGCGGAGAACATCACCTCCTGCGCCATGTTCATCGCCTGGATCGCGCAGAACACCAAGCGCATCCGCCTCGGCACCGGCACCATCAATTTGCCCAACAGCCACCCCGCCGCGGTGGCCGGCGAGATCGCCATGCTCGACCACATGCTGGACGGGCGGTTCAATTTCGGCATCAGCCCGGGCGGCCTGCTCTCGGACGCCGAGGTGTTCGGCAATCTGGACGCCGACCGGAATGCGATGTTCGTGGAGGGCATCAATTCCGTCCTCGCCATCTGGGACGGCGAGGCGCCCTACAACATCCAGGGGAAATACTGGACCATCAGCACTGAGCGCACGCTGATGGCCAATATCGGCCAAGGCCTGATCCCCAAGCCGCTCCAGAAGCCCCATCCCCCCATCGTGGTGACGGTGGTGGCGCCCTATTCCAAGGGCGTCGTGGAAGCGGCCTCGCGGGGCTGGCTGCCCATCTCGGCCAACTTCCTCCTGCCCAAATGGGTCGCCACCCACTGGCCGAAATATGTCGAAGGCCGCGCCCGCGTGGGCGCCGTGGCCGATCCCAATGACTGGCGGGTGGCCAAAAGCGTGTTCGTGGCCGACGATCTCGCCACCGCGCGCGAATACGCGACCGGCCCCAAGAGCCCCTATCGCTTCTATTACAATCAGCTTCTGACCAAGATGAAGGCCAACAAGCGCGCCGACCTCTTCAAGCCGGACCCCAGCATGTCCGACGATGACCTCACCATCGAGCGGGTCGTGGACGAACTGGTCATCTGGGGCACGCCGGACAAGGTGGTGGACGATCTCCATCGCCTCCAGGAGACCACCGGCCCCTTCGGCACGCTGCTTTATGCCGGCAAGGACTGGGCGGACCGCGACCTCGCGCGCCGGTCCATGACCCTTCTGGCCGAGCAGGTGGCGCCCCGCATGGGCGCGGTGCCCAAGGCGGCGGAATAAGGCGCGGCGCAGGCCGCGTCCGCAGGGCGCGGCCTCACGACTGAGACAGCGGCGCGGCGCCGCAAAAAACAAGATCGGGAAGGCGAACATGCTCAAGGTGGGTCTGGTGGGAATGGGCTGGTGGGGCGGCACGCTGCTGCGCGTGCTGCACGGCAGCCCGGATATCAGGATCGTGGTGGCGACCGACCTGGACGCGGGCAAGGCGTCCCTGGCCGCCGAACGCGATGCGCGCTTCGTGGAGAGCTTCGAGGCGATCCTGGACGATCCCGAAGTGGAGGGCGTCATCCTCTGCACGCCCCAGCAATTCCATGCCGGCCAGATCGTCGCCGCCGCGAGCCGGGGCAAGCATGTCTTCTGCGAGAAGCCGCTCTGCCTCACCCGCGCCGACGCTGAGCAGGCGGTGGCCGTCTGCAAAGCCAACAATGTGGTGCTCGGCGTCGGCCATGAGCGCCGCTTCGAGCCGCCGGTCATGGACCTCATGGCCCGCATCAAGGCCGGCGATCTCGGCACCATCGTCCAGGTGGAGGCGAATTTCAGCCAGGACAAGTTCCTCGCCTTGCCGAAGGGCAACTGGCGCATCAGCGCCTCGAACCCGGTTGGTCCCGTCACCGCCACCGGCATTCATCTGATCGATCTGTCCACCGCCATCCTGGGCCCCTGCGCGCGCGCCCTCACCTCGCTGCGCACGCTCGCGCAGGACTGGGAGAATGGCGACACGCTCGCCATGACGCTGGAATTCAAGGACGGCGGCACGTCGCTTCTCTCCGCCATCCTCACCACGCCGTTCGACGGGCGCCTCGCGGTCTATGGCTCGAAGGGCTGGGCGGAGGTGCGCGACCGCGCCCACCCGGAGAATTCAGAAGGGTGGACGGCGACTTATGTCATCCGAGGCGAAAAGCGCGAGGATCTGAATTATCCGCCCGCGCCCTCGGTGCGGATGAATCTGGAAGCCTTCGCCCGCGCGGCCAAGGGCGGCGATCCCTACCCCATCACCATGGACCAGATGATCGAGACCGTGGCGGCGCTGGAGGCGGTGTTCGTCTCCGCCCAGACCAACGACCTCGCCCGCGTCCCCTGATGCGCCCCGGCGGCGGGCGCATGCGCTGCACGCCGCCGGACACCGACCACCGCCCGATGCCGTGTGCGCGGAGACCTGACGCATGATCCTGTCCATCAATCCCGCGACCGGCGCCGAACTGGCGCGCTTCGAGGTGTTTGCTCCAAGCCAGATCGAAGCCGCGCTGGACGGCGCCGCCGTCGCGCAACGCGCCTGGGCGCGCGTGCCGATCACCGAGCGCGTGGACCTGCTGCGCCGCATGGCGCGGGTGCTGCGCGCGGGCAAAGCCGAATATGGCCGGCTCATCACGTTGGAAATGGGCAAGCCGCTGCCGGAAGCCGAGGCGGAAGTGGAGAAATGCGCCTGGAATTGCGATTTCTATGCGGAGCAGGCGCCCCACTTTCTCGCCGACGAGGTGACGGCCAGCAATGCCAGCGAGAGTGCCGTCGTGTTCGACCCGCTCGGCGTCGTGCTCGCCATCATGCCCTGGAACTATCCCTTCTGGCAGTTCTTCCGCTTCGCGGCCCCCGCTTTCGCCGCCGGCAATGGGGCGATCCTGAAGCATGCCAACAATGTCCCCCAATGCGCGCGCGCCATTGAAGAGGTGATGCGCGCGGCGGGCTGCCCGGAGGGCCTGTTCCGCACGCTGCTGGTGGACTCAGGGTCCGTCGCCGGCCTGATCGCGGACGACCGCATCGCCGCCGTCACCCTCACCGGCTCGACGGACGTGGGCATGATCGTCGCGGCCCAGGCGGGCAAGGCGCTGAAGAAGCAGGTGCTGGAGCTGGGTGGCTCCGACCCCTTCATCGTGCTCGCGGACGCGGACATTGAGGCGGCGGCGGCAACCGCCGTGAAGGCCCGCTTCATCAATGTGGGCCAGAGCTGCATCAATGCGAAGCGGTTCATCGTCGAGGAGAGCGTCGCGGACCGCTTCGCGGACGCCTTTTGCGCGGGCGTCGCGCGATTGAAGGTGGGCGATCCGCTGGAGCGCGACACGGCCATCGGGCCGATGGCGCGGGGCAATCTGCGCGACACGCTGCACGATCAGGTGGAACGGTCGGTCCGGGCGGGCGCGGTGCTGCGGGCCGGCGGCGCGCCGCTCGGCGGCCCCGGCTTCTTCTATCCGCCCACCGTGCTGGACCATGTCGGCGCCGACATGGCGGCGGCCTGCGAGGAGACGTTCGGGCCGGTCGCAGCCATCCTGCGCGTGACGGACGCGGAAGAGGCCATTTTCCGCGCCAATGCCACGGAATTCGGCCTCGGCGCCGCGCTCTGGAGCACCGACATTCCCCGCGCCAAGGCGCTCGCCCGGCGCATCGAGGCGGGCGCGGTCTTCATCAACGGCATGACCGCCTCCGATCCGCGCCTGCCCTTCGGCGGCATCAAGAAGTCCGGCTATGGGCGGGAACTCGGAATCTACGGCATCAAGGAATTCGTGAATATCAAGACGGTGTGGATCGGACCCGCCCAAGCGTGAAGGAGACCATCATGACTGACCGCGCGGCCGTGATCCTGCGCCCCTCCGAGATCCCCGCGCGCGAGCGGGGCGGCGGAGCCAAGACCATTCCCCTCGTGACCCGGCGCACCGGCGCGCGGGACTTCATCAACGGCATCACCATCTTCGCGCCCAATGCCGCGATCCCCCTGCACAGCCACAATTGCGATGAGAGCGTGCTGATGCTGGAGGGCAATGCCATCGCCGAGATCGACGGGGTGCAGCACGCCGTGAGCGCGGGCGACGTCACCTTCATCCCGGCCAATATTCCCCACCGCTTCATCAACCGCTCGGACAGCGAGGGCATGAAGATCCTGTGGACCTATGCCTCCATCGATGCGACGCGCACCCTGGTCGAGACCGGGGATACCCGATCCATCGACGAGGAGCATCAGGCGCCCATCGCGCGGTGAAGGACGCGCCCAGCCTTCGGCTCAGGCCAGCGGCAGGCGGATGACCTGGAGCAGCCCGCCCTCCGGCGCGTTGGAGATGGTGAGCGTGCCCATGTGGCGCTCGATGATCTCCTTGGCGATGGCAAGACCGAGCCCCGTGCCCGGCCCGCTGTTCTGGCGCGCGGGGTCCACACGGAAGAACGGCTCGAACACCCGCGACAGCAGGGCTTCGGGAATGCCCGGCCCGTCGTCGCGTATTTCCAGCACAGCGTCCGCGTGATCGCGGCGCACGGTGATGCGCGCGCAATGTCCATGGGTCGCCGCATTGATGGCAAGGTTGCGCATCGCCCGCTTCAGCGCGAGCGCATGCCCCAGAATGGGCGTCACCTCGCACGCCACCAGCTCGGCCGCCATGGCCATGTCGGTCAGCTCGCCGGCGATCTCGGCGGCAAGGACATCGAGGGAGAGCGGCATCCGGCAGTCCTGCTCCACCTCCTCGCGCACCAGGCGAATGGCGCTGTCGGCGATGCGATCCAGTTCATCGAGGTCCTGGAGCCACTTCTCCCGGTCGGTGTCGTCTGGGAGAAACTCGGCCCGCAGGCGCAGCCGCGTCATGGGCGTGCGCAGGTCGTGGGCGGCGGCGGCGACGATGCGCATGCGGCTTTCCATGGCCGCCTTCAATTGCTCCGAGAGTCGGTTGATGGTGCGCGCCGCCGCGCGCAATTCGGTCGTGCCGCGCTCCTCGATGCGGGGCAGTTCGCCTTCCGGCCCCACATTGGAGAGGGCATCCTCGATGAGCGCCAGGGGGCGGGTCAGGCGGCGGATGGCAAAGGCGGTGGCCGCCGTGGTGCCGAGCCCGATCAGAAACAGCCAGGCGAACATTTCGCCGAGCCGGTTGGGCGGCGGCAGCGGCTGGAACACGGGCATGACCAGATAGCGCCCGTCGGTGAGCTTCACGGCCACCTGGAACGGCGTGCCACGCTCCACCTCGATGACCAGCACGTCGTGATGGAAGCCGAGCCGCACCAGGGCCGCGCCCACCCCGCGCGTCATGGGGGCGTTCACCTGTCCCGGTGGCGGGGCGGGGCGCACGGCGGGACCAAGATCGGCATGGGCTCCCGCCGCCTCGGCAATGCCCAGCGGAATGGTGATGCGCGCCGCGATGGCGTCGTCCATCGCCTGGAACCGGCCCGGCCCCATGAAGAAAAAGGAGATGGACGAGGCGAGGATCACCACGAGCAGGATCGCGCCCACAAGAAGAACCGTGACGCGGACCCGCAGCGTGTCCCAGGCGGACCTCATCCCAGCGTCTCCGAGACGTCCACCTTCACGGCCAATTGGTAGCCGCCATTGCGCTGGGTTTTGAAGATCTGGAAATTGCCGGCGTCGCCGAGCTTGCGGCGCAGCCGGCTCACCAGCACGTCGATGGAGCGGTCGAACGGCCCGGCTTCCCGCCCCTGGGTAATGTCCAGCAACTGGTCGCGCGAGAGCATGCGCCCCGGTCGATCCAGGAAGGCCACCAGCAGTTCGAACTCAGCCGCCGTGAGCGGAACGAGAACGCCTTCCGCCGTGTGCACGGCGCGGGTCTCCCGATCGGCGGTGAAGCCGGCGAAGCGGAACAGTTGCCCGGCCGGCGGGGCCGGCTCGCGATCCGAGACCCGCCGCAGCACCGCGCGCACCCGCGCCACCAATTCGCGCGGGTTGAAGGGCTTGCCGAGATAGTCGTCGGCGCCGATCTCCAGGCCGATGATGCGGTCCACATCCTCCTTCATGGCAGTCAGAAGGATGATGGGCAGGCGCGAGCGGGCGCGCACCGCGCGGCACAGATCGAGGCCCGAGGCATCGGGAAGCATCAGGTCCAGCACCATCAGATCAATGCGATGGGTGGCGAGCTTCTCCTCCATCTCGCGCCCGTCGCAGGCCGTGGTGACACGAAACCCCTGGCCCGCGAGATAGCGGCCCAGCAGCTTGCGGATTTCATGGTCGTCATCGACCACCAGAATATGTGCACCATTGTCCAAGCCGGTGATCCTCCTGCCCCTTGCTGCCGCACGCGGGCCTCAGCGTCTCGTCCTGGCGTGCAACCGATCATTTCCACCGGGTGCAACGGCAACACAGCGTAACCAAGACGGTAAGCGGGGATGCCTGCGGGAAACCTGCGGACCTTCGCGGGCAATGCGGGCGGTGGACACTGTCTTCCATCGACCGGAGCGCCCGGCGGCGTCCCTTCGTTTGCGCCGGGTTGGTCGATCTGGAGGTGCCATGCCGTTCATTCGTCCCATCCTCACGCTGAGCGCCGCCGCCCTGTGCAGCAGCCTCGCCTCTGCCGAGCCTCTGCCGCAACAGGGGCAGGCCCGCACCGCCCTGGCGAGCCTTTCGGCCGTCCCCGTTGCCGTCCCGCACGCCGCCATCGCGGTGCAGACTCAACAAAGCGCCGCGCCGGCGCCCACAAGCGAAGCTCAACCGGAGCAGTATCGCATCGCCGTGAGCCGCATCACACCCTCCGGTCTGCTGATTTCGGAAAGCGCGCAGTCTCCGGCGGTTCCGGCGCATTTCGCTCCGCCCCCTGCCGCGCCCGAGGACTGCGCCGCCTGCGCCGCACCGGCTGGCGCCTCCCCGCCCTCGGGGCCGCCTCCCCGGCGTGCGGGGCATTTCCCGCCCCCGCCGCCCGGCCCGCTGGACGTCGCGCGCCTGCTTGCGGCGCAGGAGATCGCGCTCGGCATCCGCATGGATCAGCTCGACCTCTGGCGCAGCTATGCTGCCGCCGTGGTGGACCTTGCCGATCTCGGCCCGCCCGAGCCGCCCAAGGCGGGCGAACCTCTCGGGATGTCGCAAATGATCGCCCAGCGCGTCCTGGCGGAGGGCAGGAAGGCGCAGGTCGTCCTCGACACACGGGCGGCCCTGCTGGCCAAGCTCACGCCGGCGCAGATCGAGACCGCGCGCAAGCTCGCCCCGCCGCGCCCACCGGAAGGCGCGGAAGGCCCGCCGCGGTGAGGGCGCGCCTGGCCCGCTGGACCGCGGCGTTCACGGCCGACCGGTCCTCGCCTGACCTCGCGCGCCCGTCCGCGCTTCCAAGCGCGGACGGGGTGGACAGTGACGCAGAGGGAGTGGAGGGGGCGCTCGTGCTGCTCGCGCGACGGATCTATGAGACCGCCACCGCGGCCCCCTGGCAGGATGCGGGCTTCCATGATCGCGCGCGCAGCTTCCTGATCGCCCGCGCCGTGTTGCTGGAAATGGAGGCACACGATTGGCTCGACCCGGCCCTCGCCCGCGCCGCCGGAGCGCACGCGACAGGCCAGCGCCCATAAGGCGTGGATCCGAAAGGCGGCGCGGCGCGTAACATTAAAGGGTTCTCAGCGTCAGGAGACGACCGCATGCGCAAGCTCGCCACCGCCTATGTTTCGACGGGCCTCGTCTTCCTGGCGCTGGACGCCACCTATCTGACGCTGATGACGGATCGCTTCTACCGCCCCCAGCTCGGCCCGCT
The DNA here is from genome assembly GCA_040755535.1 of Pseudomonadota bacterium. Taxonomy (GTDB): domain Bacteria; phylum Pseudomonadota; class Alphaproteobacteria; order Rhizobiales; family Xanthobacteraceae; genus Aquabacter. The sequence continues at coordinate 14,027 of JBFMAV010000072.1, forward strand.
GCTGCAGGACGGGTTCGACCTTCCGGCCGCCATCGCCTTCTATTTCATCTATGTGGGCGGGCTCGTCATGTTCGGCGTTCGCGCGGGCCTGGAGGCGGGGCGGGCAAGCCGGGCGATGCTCCACGGCGCCGCCTTCGGTTTCGCGGCCTATGCCACCTATGACCTCACCAACCAGGCGACGCTGAAGGACTGGCCTCTCGCCGTGACCCTCGTGGACATGACATGGGGCACCATCGTCGGCGCGCTCGCCTGCGGCGCGGGCTGCGCGCTTACTCTGCGGGGCTCTCGAACCGCTTGATCGCGCCCGGAATCGGCCAGAAAGCACTGACCCGCGCCTGATAGGCGGCGAACGCCGCGCCGCGCGAGCGCAACATATGGGCCTCGGTCGGCGGAATGCCCGAGGCATGCACCAGAACCCAATACATCATCAAGGGACCCACGCCCGCGGCCAGGCCCCAGGGATGATCCGCCCAGGGCGCGGCGATCAGCGGATAGGCGCACCAGCCGAGCCATTCGAAAAAGTAATTGGGATGGCGCGACACGCCCCAAAGCCCCACATCACACACCCGCCCCTTGTTGCGCGGTTCGGCGCGGAACCGCGCCAGTTGGCGGTCGGCAAGCCCTTCCCCCATCACAGCGACGGCGAGAACGAGGATGCCGGCAAAGTCGGAGATCGACCAGTGAGGGGTGGGATTGCGCGCCGCCAGGACGCAAAGCGCGAGAAACAGCCCGGCGATCGCCTGCGACTGAAGAAACAGGAACATGCGGCGCGGCGCATCCGCACCCCATTCACGCTTCAAATGCGCGTAACGGGGATCATCATGGCCCGACAGCGTGCGCTGGAGAATGTGGCCGGCGAGCCGCGCGGACCAAAGGCCGGCGAGGAGCGCGAGCAAAATCTGCCGGGGCCAGAATCCCTCCTGGCCCTCCAGAGGTGCGAGCGCCGCCGCCACCGCGGCTGCGCCCGTGCTCGCAGACCAGATGGTATCGACCCAGCCGCTATTTCCGGTGCGCGACGCGATCAGCCAGGCGCCGGCCATGGCCAAGCACAGCGCCACCCCGAGGAGGGGGACGAGAAGAATCAGCGACATGACGCACCTTTCAGAAAGCTGCCCCAGCCCTCAAAACCGAACAAAGGGCTGAGCGAGGCGCCCGAAAAAGCCCTTGAACAGCATCTGCCCTTCCAGGGCGGCGAGGCAGATGCACTCGCCGGAGGCATCCACCACCGGCTGGTGGTCTACATCCTCGTCGGTCTCCGAAACGTCGCCCGGCCCGTAGCGGCCATAGATGTCGGAGAAGGAACCGTAGATGACCTGGGTCAGTTCCAGCGCGCCATGCCCGTGTTCCGGCAGGCGACGCCCCGCGCCGATGCGCAGCAGAACCGCCCCGGATTCCCCCCCGCCCGGCACGCTCACGCGGCTCATGCGCACGCCAGGCCCGGCCCATTTCCAGGGCCCGATCTCGCACGCGCTCAGCGCGGCGGGCAGGCGGATATCGCCGGGAAAGTCCGGCATGCGGCGCGGCGCGGCCATAGGAGCCGGCGCATCGTCGGCGTCGATGCGGGCCATGAGACGCGCCAGCGCATCGAGCTCCATCAATTCGGGCGGAAGCGCGTCCAGAAGGGCGCCCCCAACCGCCTCGCACGCCAGAAGCCGCGCGCGGCAGGCGGGGCACCCTTCAAGGTGCGCGGCCACAACCAGCGCGGGGCCGGCCGGGAGGGTTCCGGCCGCATAACGCAGCAAGGTCTCGTCGGTCAGATGATGTGAGATGCTCATTTGTCGCCGTCCAAGGCGGCGCGCAGCTTGGCGAGCGCCAGCCGCACGCGGGATTTCACGGTTCCAAGCGGGATCCCCAGTTCCTGGGCGATCTGCATGTGCGGTTTGTCCCCGAAGAAGGACAAACGCACGATGGCCTCCTGTTCCGAGGAGAGGGTCTGAAGCGCCGTGCGCAGCCGCTCCTCCCGCTCCGACGTAATCAGCAGAGCCTCCCCGTCGGGGGCATCATCGGCCTCGTCCTCGGGCAATTCGCCGTCCGCGCTCGGGCGGATGCGGTCGTGGCGCAGATAATCGACCCGCAGGTTGCGGGCGATGGTGAAGATCCAGGTGCCTGCGCCCGCCTTGGCGGGATCGAACAAGGCGGCCTTGCGCCAGACCTGGAGCATCGTCTCCTGCGCTAATTCCTCAGCCACGTTTCCCGCCATGCCGGAGCGCAGGAAGTAGGATTTGAGGCGCGGCGCGTAATGCCGATAAAGCCAGGTGAAAGCTTGCCGGTCGCGGTCGGTTGCAATGACCACGACGAGGCGCGAGAGGGCCTGCGGACCGAGCGTATTGTTCTCGGCTGAGGCGGATGTCACGGCAGATCCTTGCGGAGGCAAAAGGCCAACCGCCGGCCGACCGCGCATCGGAAGGGTCCGTGCTGCATTCATGCCCTCTTCTACGGAACATGCCTTAGCTTGGATCACGCTATGATCCGCGCGGCCGACACAGCCGTAATTCCAAATAATTACAGTGGCGAAGGCCGATGCGCAAAGGTGCCCGATGAACATCTCCCCCGGACGGAACAGGCCTGACGCACCCTTGCGGGTCGCCGTTGTGGGCAGCGGCATTTCGGGCCTGTCAGCCGCCTGGCTCCTGTCCAAGCGCCACGATGTCACGCTGTTCGAGGCAGACCGACGGCTCGGGGGACACAGCCATACGGTGGATGCGGGCGGGACGCCGGTAGATACCGGCTTCATCGTTTACAACGAGAAGACCTATCCGAACCTCACGGCCCTGTTCGCCCATCTGGACGTGCCGACCCGGCTCGCGGACATGTCGTTCGCGGTCTCCGCCGATGGCGGGCGCATGGAATATTCCGGTCATGGGCTTCGCGGCCTGTTCGCGCAGAAGCGAAACCTGGCCAATCCGCGCTTCTACGGCATGCTGCGCGATCTGATGCGCTTCTATCGCGACGCGCCGGCGGACGCAGCGGCCTGCGCCGGCATCACCCTGTCCAACTTCCTGGACATGAAAGGCTATGGCGCGGCGTTCCGGGACGATCATCTCTTTCCAATGGCGGCGGCGATCTGGTCCACGCCCTCCGCGCGGGTTGGCGAATATCCCGCCGATGCCTTCATCCGCTTCTTTGAAAATCACGGCCTGTTGAAGCTGAAAGTCCAGGACCGCCCACTCTGGCGCACCGTGGACGGCGGAAGCCGCGCCTATGTGCAGCGCCTGCTGGCGGCGACGCCGGCCAAGATCGTCACCGGGGACCCGGTGAATTTCATCCAGCGCATCAATGGGCGCGTGGCGGTGGGCACCACGAGCGGCGAAGCGCAGTGGTTCGACCATGTGGTGATCGCCACCCACGCGGATCAGGCCTTGAAGCTGCTGTCGGACCCCTGCCCCGCCGAGAGCGGACTCCTGGGTGCCTTCTCCTACACCACCAATACCGCCGTCCTGCATTCCGACGCCGGACTGATGCCGCGCCGCCGCGCCGCTTGGGCGGCCTGGAACTATCTGTCCGAGGGACGCGGCGCCGAGCGGCGGCTGTGCGTGACCTATTGGATGAATGCGCTCCAGGGGCTCGACCCGTCCCGCCCGTTGTTCGTCACCCTCAACCCTGCTCGCGAGATCCGCCGCGAGACCGTCTTGCGCACGCAGGTCTATGAGCATCCGGTGTTCAATCTGGAAGCTCTCGCGGCCCAAAGGCAGCTTTGGTCCTTGCAGGGCCAGAAAGGCACATGGTTCTGCGGCGCCTATTTCGGCGCCGGCTTTCATGAGGACGGCCTCCAGGCGGGACTTGCGGTGGCCGAGGCGCTGGGCGGCGTGCGCCGGCCCTGGTCTGTGCCGGGAGCGTCTGACCGCATCACCCTGGGCATCCCCGTCGCCGCCCCGGCGGACCTTGCGGCGGCAAGCGCCCTGCGAGAGGTTGTGCAATGAGCGAAGCGGCGCAGACCTGTCTTTATTTCGGCGATGTGATGCACCGCCGCGTGCGACCCCGCGCCCATCGCCTCGCCTATCGCATCCTCTCGCTTCTCATCGACCTTGATGAGTTGGACACGGCGCCGGCCCGGGCCCGCTTCTTCTCCCGCAACCGCTTCAATCTGTTCTCCTTCCATGACCGCGACCATGGCGACCGGTCGGGCACGAACCTCAAGGAGCAGGTGGAAGCGCATATGCGGGCCGCTGGGCTGGAAGTGGACGGCGGCGCCATTCGCCTGCTCTGCATGCCGCGCGTTCTGGGCTTCACCTTCAATCCGCTCAGCATCTATTTCTGCCATGACCGCTCGGGGCGGCTCGTGGCGGTGCTTTATGAGGTGAGCAACACGTTCGGCGAGCGCCATTCCTATCTTCTTCCGGCCGCGCCGGATTCGGACGGCATGCTGCGCCAGCGCCAGGACAAGCGCTTCTTCGTCTCCCCCTTCATGGAGATGGATCTCGCCTACAGCTTCCGCCTGCGCCCGCCGGAAGACACCTATCTGCTGTCCATCACGGTCGCCGACCACAAGGGCACGGTGCTGACCGCTGTTCATTCGGCGCGGCGTGAGCCCTTAAGTGACAGCGCGCTGGCGCGTGCTTTCCTGTCTCTTCCCCTGGTGACGATGAAGGTGGTCGCGGGTATCTATTGGGAAGCCGTGAAGATCTGGGTGAAGGGCGTGCCGCTTTACCGCAAGCCGCCTCCTCCGGCCGACGCGGTGACCGTTGCGCTCTCGCCAGGAACGCCGCGCCATGTCGATTGAGAGTTCGCCGTCCCATTCGGTCTCCCTTCCCCGCTGGACCGGTCTTCCCGCCCTCGCCGTTTTCGCCCTGCGCCGCGTGCTCTCGGGGCTGCCGGCCGGCCACGCCCAGATCACCTTGCCGGACGGCGCGCGGCTGGAATTTCGCGGCCGGGCACCCGGCCCCTCGGCCCGCGTGACCCTGCATCGCTGGCGTGGCGTGCGCAAACTCATCACCGGAGGCGATATCGGGTTTGCCGAGGCCTATGCGGCCGGCGACTGGTCCAGCCCGGACCTTCCCGCCGTGCTGGAACTTGGCGCGGTCAATGCCATCGAGCTGGAACGGCTTGTAGCCGGCTCGGCCCCGGCGCGCCTGTGGAATCTTGCCCGCCATGGCCTCAAGATGAATTCCAAGGCGGGCAGCCGGCGCAACATCACCTTCCATTACGACCTCGGAAACGCCTTCTACGGGCTATGGCTCGACCCCAGCATGACCTATTCGTCCGCGCTCTACAGCCGGCCGGACATGAGCCTTGAGGAGGCGCAGCGGGCCAAGATCGCCCGTGCGGCGGACCTTCTGGACCTCAAGGGCGGGGAAGAGGTGCTGGAGATCGGCGCCGGCTGGGGTGCCATGGCCGCGCATCTGGCCGGGCGTGGCGCGCATGTGACAGGCCTTACCCTTTCCCACGAGCAACTCGCCCATGCCGAGGCGCTGCCGTCTCCTGCAAGCGGCAGCATGGAATTTCGCCTCCAGGATTACCGCGACACGCGCGGCACCTTCGACCGTGTCATTTCCATCGAGATGATCGAGGCGGTGGGCGAACGCTACTGGCCGCGCTATTTCCAGGCGGTGCGCGATTGCCTCAAGCCAGGCGGGCATGCCGTGCTCCAGGTCATCACCATCGCGGAGGAACGGTTCGAGGCCTATCGGCGCAGCGCCGACTTCATCCAGCGTTACATTTTTCCCGGCGGGATGCTGCTCACCCCCTCCATCATCGCACAGCAGGCAGAGACAGCCGGGATGTCGCTTTCCGCCAGCGAGACCTTCGGCCAGAGCTATGCCCGCACCCTGGCGGAATGGCGGCGCCGCTTCCTCGACCAGGCCGAGGCGTTGGAGCGCATGGGCTTCGACCGCACCTTCCGCCGCATCTGGGAATATTATCTCGCCTATTGCGAAGCCGGTTTCCGCTGCGGCGCCATCAATGTGGGCCTCTACACGCTGAAGGGCTGAGGGGGATTTTTGCCCGGCGCCGGGCGATCCTATATCCTGCCGGCTAGGCATTGCGCCCGAGGGGTCGAGGGCGCGCAGTTCGAGACGGTTCATGACAGTGTCCACGACGCCGGCGGCCCCCGAGGGCAGCCTCTCCGACGATCTCCTCGATCTCTGCCGCGAGGCGATGCGCGAGGAAGCGAACGCGCTCACCACCTATGCGGCGTCCATGGGCGCCGAATTCACCGCGGCCTTGCGCGTGCTGCATGACGCCAAGGACCCGGTGATCGTCGCCGGCATCGGCAAGTCGGGCCATGTGGCCCGCAAGATCGCCGCCACCTTCCTCTCCATCGGCCGCCCCGCCGTGTTCCTGCATGCCGCCGAGGCAAGCCACGGTGACCTTGGCCTCGTCGGCGCGCGCAGCGCGGTCCTGCTGTTGTCGAATTCGGGCGAGACCGCCGAACTCTCCGACCTGATCAGCTATTGCGAGGCCCATGGCGTGCCCATGGTGGCCCTCACCAGCGCGCAGGACAGCACGCTCGGGCGGCGCGCCCAGGTGACGCTCGCTTATGGCGCGGTCAAGGAGGTCTGCCCCACCGGCCTTGCGCCCACCACCTCCACCACCCTCATGCTGGCCATCGGCGACGCGCTCGCCGTCGGACTCACCCGCATGCTCGGCACCACCGCCGCCGATTTCCGCCGCTATCATCCCGGCGGGAAGCTGGGCGCCCGCCTGCTGATGGCGCGCGATCTGATGCACCAGGGCGACGCGCTGCCCGTCGTGGCGCCCGACACCCCCATGCAGGAAGCGGTCATCACCATGTCCGCCAAGGGGTTCGGCGTCGCGCTGGTGGCGAAGGACGGCGCCGTCGAGGGCATCATCACGGACGGCGACATGCGGCGGAATATCGCCCGGCTCTGGCAATCCAGCGCCGGCGACATCATCCTCGGCAAGCCCATCTCGGTGAGCCCTGACATGCTGGCGAGCGACGCCCTCGCGCTCATGAGCGCACACCGCATCACCTGCCTCGTGGTGGAAGATGGGCGCGGCGCCCTCCAGGGCCTTTTGACCATGCACGACTGTGTGCGGGCGGGCGTCGGGGAATAGAAAGAGGGCTGCGTCGCGGCCTCGAAAAGGAGACGGGAGCATGGCCCCAAGGCAGCGGCCGACCAAGCCTGGAACCACGCCCGGCACCACCCCGCCGGCCGTGCCGGCACGAACCGCG
>JBFMAV010000073.1:0-20653 GCA_040755535.1 Pseudomonadota bacterium
AGTCCGGCGACCGCGCTGCGCAGCCTGGAGGCTCCGCGCGGACGCCTCTTGCCACCCACAACCACCAAGGCTCAAATCAACCCAGGACTCTCGTTATGGCTGGATGAGAAACGGGGGTCACGTCACCTCCAGGGAGGGGATCGTTGCGACGACGAATTGATCGCTGGCCTTTGCCTCCTGGGCAGCGAGCTTTCGGTCGAGGGCAACCAGCGTATCCCAATTGAGGACATGGGCCGCATCGACCACGCGCCCGCTCAGCGGGGGAAATGACAACTCGCTAAGAGCGGGCGACACGCACAGAAGGACAAAAAGGAGAAGAAGCGCCGCTGAGGCTGAGCGGCGCATCAGACCGGAATGTGAAGCCCTCTGCGCACGCACGGGCCCGCTCCTCAGAACTTCACCTTCGGCACCTGCATTTGCTGCTCGGAAATGGTGAAGGTCTCCATCGGCTTGGCCGAACGATAGACGGTGGAGGCCCAGATCACGCCGGGAAAGGTGCGCAGTTCCGTATTATAGACGCGCACCGCCTCGATATAGTCGCGCCTCGCCACGGCGATCCGGTTCTCCGTGCCTTCGATCTGCGACTGAAGGGCAAGGAAGTTCTGGTTCGACTTGAGGTCCGGATAGGCCTCGGCCACCGCAATCAGCCGCCCGAGCGCGCCCGAAAGTTGAGACTGAGCGTCCTGAAATTGCTTGAACTGAGCCGGATCCGTGATGGTGGACGCATCCACGCGAACCGAAGTGGCCTTTGCCCGCGCCTCTGTGACCTGGGTCAAGACGTCCTTTTCCTGCTGGGCGTAGCCCTTCACCGTCTCGACCAGGTTGGGAATGAGGTCCGAGCGCCGCTGATATTGGTTCAGCACCTCGCTCCAGGCGGCTTTGGCCCGTTCTTCCTCGGTCGGGATGTTGTTCACACCGCACCCGGCGAGGCTCAAGCTGGACAGGACAACCAGCGCAAGGACGAAGCGGCGGGACAGATTGGAGGCGTCACGACCCAACATGATGGCCCTCATGACTTGCGGCCGCCTGCCCTTCCGGTGAGCGACCTTGGGACAAGACCGGCCGGTCCGCCCGGAGGTCCGTCTCCGAAACCGCGAGCGATGCGCGCTTCAGAGACGGTTGTTTCATGTTCCAGCTGAAGACGGCCGCTGGACCGCCTTCAGCGCGCGCCGCAGCACGATCAGCCCGGCGAGATCATCTTCTCGGGACGCACGACAGCGTCGAACTCTTCGTTAGTGACATAACCGCCGCCGACCGCTTCCTCGCGCAGCGTGGTGCCATTCTTGTGCGCGGTCTTGGCGATCTTGGCTGCCGCATCATAGCCAATCTTGGGGGCCAGGGCCGTGACAAGCATGAGGGAGCGCTCCAGCGCCGCCTTGATATTGTCTTCGCGCGGCTCGATGCCCACCACGCAATGCTCCGTGAAACTGTTGGCGGCATCCGCCATCAACCGCACGGATTGCAGGAAGTTGTAGGCCATCACGGGATTGTAAACGTTCAGTTCGAAGTGCCCCTGGCTGCCGGCAAAGGTCAGCGCGGCATTGTTGCCGAAGATCTGCACGCAGACCTGGGTCATGGCCTCGCACTGGGTCGGATTCACCTTGCCCGGCATGATGGACGATCCCGGCTCATTCTCGGGCAGCGAGAGCTCGCCGAGACCGGAACGCGGACCGGACCCCAGGAAGCGGATGTCGTTGGCGATCTTGAAGAGCGAGGCCGCGACCGTGTTGATGGCGCCGTGGGAGAATACCATGGCGTCATGCGCCGCCAGCGCCTCGAACTTGTTCGGAGCCGAGGTGAAAGGCAGGCCGGTGATGGCGGCAATATGCTCGGCCACCTTCTCGGCGAAGCCCACCGGTGCGTTCAGTCCGGTACCGACGGCGGTGCCGCCCTGTGCCAGAGCCATGAGCGCCGGCAAGGTCTGCTCAATCCGCTTGATCCCGTTCTCAACCTGGGTCGTGTAGCCGGAAAATTCCTGGCCGAGCGTCAGGGGCGTGGCGTCCTGTGTGTGCGTCCGCCCGATCTTGATGATGTGCTGCCACTGCTGGGCCTTGTCATTTAAAGCGTTGCGCAGGGTCTGCAGGGCCGGTAGCAGCCGGTGAACGATCTCTTCCGCGCACGCCACATGCATGGCGGTGGGATAAGTGTCGTTGGACGACTGGCTCATATTGACGTGATCATTGGGATGAACGGGCTTCTTGGAGCCCTTTTCCCCACCGAGGATCTCGATGGCGCGGTTCGAAATCACTTCGTTGGCGTTCATGTTGGACTGCGTTCCCGAGCCGGTCTGCCAGACCACGAGCGGGAAATGGTCATCGAGCTTACCTTCGATCACCTCATTGGCCGCCTGAATGATCGCCGCACCGATGCCGGCGTCCAGTCGTCCCAGACCCATGTTGGTCTCGGCGGCGGCACGCTTCACGATGCCAAGAGCGCGGATGACCGGTGCGGGCTGGCGCTCCCAGCCGATCTTGAAGTTGCCGAGGGACCGCTGCGCCTGTGCGCCCCAATAGCGGTCCGCGGGGACATCAATGGGGCCGAACGTATCGGTTTCGGTGCGCGTGGCAGTCATGGGGCAATCTCTCCACCTGTGCTCTTCGGGGAGGCTTCTAGTGCCACACGGGTCCGGAGGGAAGCGGGAGGCCGCGCCATCGCTCGGCAAACGGAAAATAGTTTGCGGGAGGTAACCTGAGATGGCGAGAGCCGGAACGATTTGCCATAGCTTCGCCCTCTATCGCAGACTTAATGCGTTAGCCTCGCGATGTTCGCTCCGGGTCAGGCCGGCAGGTGGCTTCGCAGGATGAAAACCCGGCTGGTTCTGGGGAAACCAAGCCACCTATCGAGGTTGAAAGTGGGCGAAATCGTCAATCTTCGCCGCGTCCGCAAGTCCGTGGTTCGCCGAGAGGCCGAGGCCCAGGCAGCGGAGAACCGTGTGAAGTTCGGCAGGACCAAGGCTGAAAAGGCCACGGCAGACGCCGAGCGGAAGGCGCAAGCGCACAGGCTTGACGGTCACGTGCTCACGAAGAGGGAAACAACATGAAGAGCCCCGTGGTGAAAAGGTCGATCGTCATCGCTGGTCATAAGACCAGCGTGAGCCTCGAAGACGCGTTCTGGGATGCTCTCAAGGAGATCGCTTCCGCGCGCCGGCTCACCCTGTCTGATTTGGTGGCAACCATCGACTCTTCGCGGACCCAGGGCAATTTGTCCTCCGCGATCCGCTTGTTCGTCCTGGATCACTATCGCGGCTTCGCGCCGGGCGGGCGGACCCAGAATGCAAATGAACGTGGAGTCGCGAGCGCTACCGTTGCGTAACGTCAGGCGCTCACCTATCTCAATGGCATGTGGGCACGCGCCACGTTGAATCGTGACGCGTGCCTTTCTATAACCCGTGACCTTCGGGTCGCTTCGCGTCCGCTTCCTGCGGCCCGCGCGGCGCTCCCGGTCGGTGGCGGAGACGTGGATTGGACTGCCGCATGTGCGGCGCTCCGATGGGAGACGGCGGATGTCGTGGAAGAATCAGAGTGGAGGTCCATGGGGAAATGGGCCTCGCGGACCCTGGGGTTCAGGGCCGTCCTCCTCAGGGCCGACGCCGCCGGACATTGAAGATCTCATTCGCCGGAGCCAGGATCGCCTTCGGCACATGTTGCCCGGGTCCATGGGCACCAAGGGTGTCATCCTGCTGGTCGCCCTCGTCGTCGCCGGCTGGCTCCTGTCCGGCTTTTACCGGGTCGAGCCTGACGAGCAGGGTGTCGTGCTGCGTTTCGGCAAATTTGTGCAGCTCACGCAGCCGGGCCTGAACTATCACTTGCCCTATCCCATCGAGACGGTCGTTACTCCCAAGGTGACGCGCGTTAATCGCATCGACATCGGCATGCGCCTGACGGATGACCCCCGCCGAGGCAGCACGGTGGTTCGCGATGTTCCCGAGGAAAGCCTGATGCTGACGGGCGACGAAAACATCGTCGACGTCGATTTCGCAGTCTTCTGGGTCATCAACAACGCTGAACATTTCCTGTTCAACGTGCAGCACCCCGAGGGAACCATTAAAGCGGTAGCCGAAAGCGCGATGCGCGAGGTGATCGGCCGCACCAACATTCAACCCATTCTGACCGGCGCGCGGCAGACTATCGAAACCGGCGTTCAGGACCTGATGCAGCGCACCCTCGACAGCTATGGCGTCGGCGTGCGCGTGACCCAGGTTCAGTTGCAGAAGGTCGATCCTCCGGCCCAAGTCATCGATGCGTTCCGAGATGTTCAGGCGGCGCGGGCGGACGCTGAGCGCGCGCAGAACGAGGCGCAGACCTATGCGAACAGGGTGCTCCCCGAAGCGCGCGGTGAAGCGTCGCGGATCGAGAATGCGGCACAGGCCTATCGCGAGCGCACGGTGGTTGAAGCTCGTGGCCAGGCCGATCGCTTCCTCAAGATCTTTGAGCAGTACGTGAATGCGAAGGACGTGACCCGCCAACGCATGTATTTCGAGACGATGGAGCGAGTGCTCGGCCCCATGGATAAGATCTTGCTCGATTCCGGCACTGCCGCGAGGGACGGTGGGGTCGTTCCCTACCTTCCGCTCGGCGAAATCGGGCGCCGACCCCAAGCCTCCGGCGCTCCGGCCCAGGGTACTGCCAATCAGGGAGCCGTCCGGTGAAGAACTCCTTCCTCGGCGGCGTCGCCGTCGTCATCCTCATCCTGGTCGTGGTGGCGCTTTATTCCTCCGCGTTCATCGTCACCCAAACCCAGCAAGCTCTGGTGCTGAGGCTCGGCAACCCCTTGCCGCCCATCACCACGCCAGGCCTCCATTGGAAGCTGCCCTTCATCGACAATGTCGTCTATATCGACAATCGCATCCTGGACCTTGAGAACCCGCAACAGGAAGTCATCGCGTCGGACCAGAAGCGGATCGTCGTTGATGCCTTTGCGCGCTATCGCATCACCAATGCCCTGAAGTTCTATCAGGCGGTGGGATCGGTTGAGGCTGCAAATTCGCGGCTCGCGACCATCCTGAACTCGGCCCTCCGCCGCGTTCTGGGTGAAAGCACGTTCGTTCGCGTTGTGCGCGATGAGCGCGAGGCGCTCATGGCCCGCATTAACGAACAAGTGAATCGCGAAGCGGCGAATTTCGGCATCACCGTGGTCGACGTCCGCATTCGCCGCGCCGACCTGCCCGAGGCGAACAGCCAGGCGGTGTTCCAGCGCATGCAGACCGAGCGCCAGCGCGAAGCCGCGGAGATCCGCGCCCAAGGCAATGAAGCGGCCCAACGGACCCGCGCCCGTGCCGATCGCGAAGCAGCGGTCGTGGTCGCGGAGGCCAGTTCCAAGGGCGAACAGGTGCGAGGCGAAGGCGATGCCGAGCGCAATAAGATCTTCGCCGACGCCTATGGGCGGGATCCGGACTTCTTCGCCTTCTACCGCTCCATGCAGGCCTTCGAGTCCAGTCTGCGCTCAAACGACACCCGTCTCGTGATCAGCCCGGATTCGGCGTCGTTCTTCCGCTATTTCGCCGACCCAATGGGAGGGGTGGGTGCTGCAGCGGGGGCGTCACCGGCTCCTACGGCGCCCGCGCCGGCGCGCTGAGGCTGGAGGGCGCATGCGCGACTTGCTGGCGGCGGTGGGCTTGGTCCTGGTGATCGAAGGGCTCGTGCTCGCCGCCTTCCCCGGCGCTTGGCGCAACGCCATCAAGGCGGTGCTGAAAGCGCCGGAGACACCTTTGCGCATTTCCGGCCTCCTCGTGGGTACCGTTGGCGTAATCGTGGTTTGGCTCGTGCGGGGTTCCTGAGGCACTCTGATCGGCGCGTAACGCACATCCCCCTGCACGCGCCCGGTGGCGCGGCGGGCGGCTCCTGCCCCTAAGCAAGGCAGGAGCGCGGGGTCCCGCGCGATCAGCCGCAGCGCGTCGAGCGGTGCGGCTGGCGTTAGGCGTATAGCAGTAGGACTAAACCGCCTCTGTCGGTTCGGTCGCGAGGAGACGTCATGTCCATTTTGAGCCGCATCTGGTCTTTGCCGGCGCTCGCGCTGGCGGTGTGCTTGTCCTCATCGCTTGCGGGCGGGCCTGTCGTGGCTGCGTCGATGAAAGGGCCGGATACGGTGGCCGACACGGCCGCAACCGTAATGGATGCGGTCGTGAATATCTCGACGTCACAGAATGTGGCCGCATCCCGCAGCGTGCCAACGCCTCAGCTTCCCCCCGGGTCTCCTTTCGAGGATTTCTTCGAGGACTTCTTTAAGCGACGGCAACAACCGGACGACGATGGCAACAATAATGGCCAGCGGTCGCGCCGCGTGTCGTCGCTGGGGTCCGGATTCGTGATCGATCCGTCGGGCTTGATCGTCACGAACAATCACGTCATCGCGGATGCCGACGAAATCTATGCCAATTTTAATGACGGCACGAAGCTGAAGGCCGAACTCGTCGGGCGCGATCCGAAGACGGATTTGGCGTTGCTGCGCGTGACGCCCGAGAAGCCTCTAACTTCGGTCAAATTCGGGGATTCCGACAAGCTGCGCGTGGGCGACTGGGTGATGGCCATCGGCAACCCGTTCGGCCTCGGCGGCACCTTGACCGTGGGCGTCGTTTCGGCCCGCAACCGCAACATCAATTCCGGCCCCTACGACAACTTCATCCAGACCGATGCCGCCATCAACCGGGGCAATTCGGGCGGTCCGTTGTTCAATATGGACGGTGAGGTGATCGGCGTGAACACGGCGATCATCTCGCCCTCCGGTGGATCCATCGGCATTGGCTTTGCCGTCCCCTCCTCCACGGCCGCTCCGATCCTGGCGCAGCTGCGCGAGTTCAAGGAGGTGCGGCGCGGCTGGATTGGCGTTCGCATTCAGTCGGTTACCGATGAAATTGCTGAGAGCCTCGGCCTCGGAAAAGCGCGCGGCGCCCTGGTTGGCGGTGTCACGGACGACGGGCCGGCGGCCAAGGCCGGTCTAAAGGCGGGCGATGTTGTCGTGAAATTCGACGGCAAGGATGTGAAGGAGATGCGCGATCTGCCCCGCTTGGTGGCTGACACGCCTGTCGGCAAGGTCGTTGATGTTGTGGTCATCCGCAAGGGCAAGGAAGAGACCCTGAAACTCACCATTGCGCGCATGCCGGAGGAGGAGAAGGAGGCGTCCGCGAAGGACACTCCCGCCCCTGGCCCCAAGGCGACGACGCAGCGGCTGCTCGGCCTGGAACTGACGGCGCTCACCGACGACCTGCGTAAGCGGTTCAAGATCAAGGACGATGTGTCGGGTGTCGTGATCGTCACCGTCGAGCGCAATTCGGCAGCGGCCGACAAGGGACTGAAGGCCGGTCAGGTGGTGGTCGAGGTGGGCCAGGAGCCGGTGGCCAGTCCGGAGGATGTGCGCAACCGGATTGAAGCACTGAAGAAGTCCGGGCGCAGCCATGCCTTGCTGCTCGTCACCGAAACCGACGGGCAGAATCGCTACGCTGCCATTCCGCTGAACTGATTCCCTCGTCTCCGGCCGTGGCCGGAGATGATCCGCGATAGGCTGGGATAGGTTCAGATCCGCGCGAACTCTTCGTGGGTATAGCCCTGCATGTAGAGCAGCGCGGTCAGGTCGCCATGGTCGATTCTCACATGCGCGGCCTCGGCCACCTTGGGCTTGGCGTGAAAGGCCACGCCAATGCCGGCTTCTCCAAGCATTCCCAAGTCATTGGCACCATCTCCCACCGCCAGGGTTTCGGAGGGGGAGAGGCGGAGGCGGTCGCGGTAGGCGATGAGGGCGGCCGTCTTGGCGTCCCGCCCGAGGATCGGCTCCTCCACCAGGCCCGCAAAGGTGCCGGTCTCTTCGACCAGCAGGCGGTTGGCGCGCTGCTCGTCGAAGCCGACGCGGGTCGCGATCGCCTGCGTGAACAAGGTGAAACCGCCCGACACCAGAACGGTATAAGCCCCGTGCGCCTTCATGGTGGCGACCAGTTCGGGGCCACCGGGCGTGAGGGTGATGCGCTCGCGCAGAAGGTCGTCGACCACGCCCGCCGAGAGGCCCTTGAGCAGCGCCACCCGCTCGCGCAGGGCCGGCTCGAAGGCGATTTCGCCGCGCATGGCGCGTTCGGTGATCGCGGATACGCGGTCTTTTATCCCCACTAAGTCCGCGAGTTCATCAATGCATTCCTGCCTTATTATGGTTGAGTCCATGTCGGCGACGAACAGCCGCTTGCGACGGTCGGCGGCGAGTTGCACCACCACATCCACGGGCGCACCCGAGAGCGCCGCGCGGACTTGCGCCGCGATCTCCCGCGGCTCGGCCCCGAGCGGAGGATCGAAGGGGATGTCCACGGCCACGTCGGCGTGAAGCACGTGCGCCTCGCCGGCCTCGGCCAGGGCGCCGCGCGCGGCCGACACGATGTCACGGGACACGCACGGGTCCGACGGATCTGAGATAAGGGTCGCCACATATACCATGGAGGAACATCCCGATGAGGTCGCTCTGATGCACACCGCCTTAGTGTGCAGCGCAAAACCGGATGCGGTGCTCATCGCAGGTCCCACGGCCAGCGGCAAGTCTGCGCTCGCCATTGCGCTGGCTGAAAGGACCGGCGGGCTCGTCATTAATGCCGATTCCATGCAGGTCTACTCCGACCTTCGCGTCCTCACCGCCCGCCCGAGCCCGGAGGAAGAGGCGCGGTGCCCGCATGCCCTGTTCGGCCATGTGGATGGTGCCCGCGACTATTCGGTGGGACGCTGGGCGGAAGACGCGGCGCGCATGCTTGCGGAGGCCCGGGCCTCTGGCCGGCTGCCGATTTTCGTCGGCGGGACCGGGCTCTATTTCCGCGCCCTCACTGCCGGACTGAGCCCCATTCCGCCGATCCCCGAGGACGTGCGGGCGCGGATCCGCGAGGAAGCGGAGCCCGAGACGGCGCAAGTGCTGCATTCCCGGCTCGCGACGCGCGATCCCGTGACCGCATTCGCCCTGCGGCCGACCGACCGGCAGCGCATCCTGCGGGCGCTCGAAGTGGTGGAGGCGACCGGCCGCCCCCTGACCGAATGGCAGGCCCTTTCAGGCGACCCGCTGCTGGACCCCGCACGCACACTTCGCGTGGTGCTGGACATGGACCGCGACACCTTGCGCGCGCGCATCGATGCCCGGTTCCTGGACATGATGGCGGCCGGCGCTCTGGAGGAGGTCGCGGCCCTGGCGAACCGTCGCCTTCCGCCCGACCGCACCATCCTCAAAGCGCATGGGGTGCCGGCACTGACACGCCATCTGAAAGGCGAACTTGCGCTTTCCGAAGCGATCGCGGAGGGCCAGGCGGACACCCGGCGCTATGCCAAGCGGCAGCAGACCTGGTTCCGCCACCAAATGCCGGACTGGCAGCGCCATGCCCCAGAGGCCGCGCTCCCTGCCCTTCTCGCCGGCCTCGCCTGATCAGCCGACGGCCACCCGTGCGCCGCGCGCGCCGGCCGCTTCCGGGCGCGCGCCCGCAAGCCTGATCCAGGCGGCGGCGATGGCGAGCAGGGCAAAGCCGATGGGACCATGGGGGCTTGCGTGGCTGACCTGGATTTCCCAGCCAAAGCCGATCAAAAGAACCAGCGCCGGCCATGGCGCCCGCCGCGCGAGAAAGAGCGCCGCCGCCGCGAACACGGCGGCCGTGAACACCGACCAGGAGCCGATCAGGCTCACCACGGAATGCACCCCGCCAATCCAAGGATCCACCCAGGTTGTGTCCAGCAGCAGCACGATGCCATCCATCTGGTGTGAGGTGAGTTGCCCGGACGCCTGCATCTCCTGCATCTGGAGAATGGTCCGACCGAGCCCAATGCCGCCGATGGAATCCAGGGCCGTGTAGCTGATCAGAAAAAAGAAAGTGGCCGCCCGCGAGAGCCAGGCACAGAGGGCGGCGACCCCTGTTTCAACACCGGACACGGTCATCCAGAGGCCGATGGAGATCAAACCGAGCATCGGCAGTTGAATGATGTGCAGCGTGAACCACCAGTGGGGGCCGAAATAAGCCAGAGCCCAATGACGCGGATCATAGGGCTGGCTGGTGCACAGATAGGCATACATGCCGGGATCGGCCGTGAAGCCCGCCGGGTGGAACAGGCCCATGCCCACCAGCACCAGGGGCGCCACGCCCAGGCACAGCCACCACAGCCCCGTCCGGATCGCCCTGTCCATGGCCCCCTCCTCTACCCTTCGGAACCATAGCGCGGAATCGTGCGGGGGCACGTCCGATCTGCTGGCCGGGCCATGAGATCGGCAAGAGTCTTCCCAAAAGATGTGGAAGCCAAATAGGGCTAAAGCGGATTCGGCGCAGGCTGCCGCTTGACGTCTTTTGCCTGAACCGTTTTTCGCGGCGGAAAGAAATGTTTGCGGAGGAATGTGGCGAATACCAATGCAAGACCACCCATCAGCACCCACAGCGCCGGGCTGATGCCGAAGGCGGGCTGGACGTTCGCTTCCAGCACCAGCCACGGATCAATGCCGGTGGTCGCGGCATACCATGCGACCTCTCCCAGGGCGGTGAGCCCGGCCGAGAGGATGACCACGAGGAGAAGGCGCGGGAGCGTGACGTCGCCCGTCAGGCGATGGGCGATGCGATAGGCAAAGAGAAAGATGAGGCCCCCCCCCATCAGAACCGCCTCGGTCACGTCCAGCTTCGATTGAATGAGAAAATGCGCAATGGCCAGGATGGCGATCAGATATACGCTGGAATGCAGCGCATTCCACCGTTTACCACCCATGCGGCGGATGACCCTGTCAAAGGACGTTCCCCCCAGCACCAGCAGCAGAAGGACGGCAAGCGCGCCGATGGCCAGATAGAAGCGAAGCGCAATCTCCCGCGCCGTTGCCCCGAGATCAAACCCCTGGTCCGCCGTGAACAGGAACACATGAAGGGCCGCATAGGCCAAGGCCGCAAGCCCGAGGATGCGGCGCGCCAGAACCAACTTCGGCCAATGGAAGAGGCGCCGGACCGGCGTGACCGCCAGACTCAGCAGCAGGAAGCGAACCGCCCAAAGTCCGGTGAAATGGATCGCCTGCGTCAGCGGACGCGCGCCGAGGTCGCCAGAAAGGGCAAAGGCGGCCAGCCAGAGCGCCGGCGCGAAGGAAACCAGGAGTGCGGCGGATTTCTCAGGCGAGAATTTGCCCGACTTTTCCCGAAACAGCGCCATGCAACCCAGGCTCCCGTGTGACGTGCGGAGATAGTCGCTGTTTGTTCGCGCCGCCTTGCGGCAAGGTTACGGGCGCCGCGCGCACATTGCCGTGAAGTCGCGCATCAGAGCCGGAGCCCGATCCGGTTGAATCAACCGGATCGGTGAATGCGTCTCTGCATTCTTGACGGAGAACGCTGTGCCGATCTGATCGCGATGCCGTCAGACCGGAACCTGCTCTAGACTGCCACCGGTGCCTTGATGGCCGGATGGGGATCGTAGCCCTCGATCACGATGTCCTCGGCGCGGAAGGCGAAGAGATCGGTGACGGCGGAATTGAGCCGAAGGGTCGGCAGGGCGCGGGGGGAGCGGGAGAGCTGCTCGCGCGCCTGATCGAGGTGATTCAGGTAGAGATGGGCGTCGCCGAAGGTGTGGACAAAGTCTCCCACCTTCAGTCCGCATACCTGCGCCACCATATGCGTCAGGAGCGCGTAGGAGGCGATGTTGAAGGGTACGCCCAGGAATACGTCGGCTGACCTTTGATAAAGCTGGCAGGACAGCCGGCCCTCCGCGACATGGAACTGGAACAGGCAGTGGCAGGGCGGCAGCGCCATCTTGGGCACGTCCGCCGGGTTCCATGCCGTTACGATCAGGCGGCGGGAGTCCGGATTGCGGCGCAAATCCACCAGCAACTGCGCGATCTGGTCGATGGTCTGCCCGTCCGGCGCCGGCCAGGACCGCCATTGATGGCCATAGACGGGTCCAAGCTCTCCCGCGCCGTCGGCCCATTCGTCCCAGATGGTGACGCCATTCTGGTTCAGGTAGCGAACATTGGTATCGCCCGCCAGGAACCACAGCAGCTCATGGACGATGGATTTCAGATGTAACTTTTTGGTCGTGACGAGGGGAAATCCGTCGGCCAAGGAGAAGCGCATCTGGTGGCCGAAGAGGGAGAGGGTGCCCGTGCCGGTGCGGTCGTCCTTGCGCACGCCATCGGTCAGGATGCGCTCGATCAAATCGAGATAGGTCCGCATTTCGCGCCCTCCCTGTGTGCGGCCCGCCGGCCGGCCAGCCTCTGCGCATGTGGCACTCCCCCGCATCGGAGTCCATGCCCCGCCGCCATTCGCCGGCGCTGCGGCAAAGGTCATCCCCTCATTTCTGAGCCTCTGATTCGGACCGACCGTCGCAAGAACGCAATCAAGGTTTCATGACACCGTCAAAGAAGGCAGGGAAAACGACAGCTGTTTTCCGTCCCGACACCGCTTTTCGGCCGGGACCTGATCGAGGCGATATGAGCGAGGATACCATCCCCTCCTTCGAGGATGCGCGCAGCCAGGTGCTCGCTGCCGTCCTGTCGCCGGACCCCGTGGGGATCGATCTGCGCGCAACGCCGGCTTTCGAGGAACTTGAGGGCGAGGTCCGCCGCATCGAGACCGAAGGTCCCCACGCGGTGCGCTGGGACAAGGTCGCCCGCGAAGCCCTGTCTCTCCTATCCCAGGGGCGCGATCTGCTGGTGGGCGCCTGGTTGACCTATGCCTTGACCCAGACCGAAGGATGGCGCGGGCTCGCGGTCGGCATAGATGGCCTTTCGGCCATGATTGAAACGCTTTGGGAGGGGCTTCCACCGAAGCGCGAGCGTGCCCGTGTCGGCGTGTTGGAATGGCTGGTGGTGCGGGTGACCCCGATTGTGTCGCCGCTCGCCGTCACAGAGGCAGATATCCCGGCCGTGCTGCATGCCAGTGCCCGCTTGGAAAGCCTCGCCGTCCTTATGCCTCAGAAGTTGGTCAAAGAGCAGGTTGCCCTTGGTGAATTGGTGCGCGCAGTGCGCGCCAAGGCGCAGGAAGCGAAGGAACTGCTCGCTCGCGCGGAGGCCGATCGCGCCCGGCGGGAGGCCGAAGCCGAGGCCGCGCTCCAGGCCGCAACTGCCGTGCCAGAGATGCCGGCGGCGAGCCAAACGGCCGCTGAGGCGCCCCAGGCCCGTGCCGAACCCTCCCGGGCCGCCGCGCCGCCGCCGCCAAGCGTGGCGCCGCCGCCCGCCGCCCCCGCAGGCGGGGCGGATCTCGACCGCGCCATCGGCGCTTTGTCGGACAGCATGCGCCAGCACGCAGCTCACTTGCGGGACGTTGATCTCGCGGACTCGCGCAGCTATCGGCTCGCGCGCACCGCCGCCTGGCTCGATATTTCGGGCCCACCCGACTCCAAGGGAAATGCCACCCCCCTCATGGCGCCCTCCGCCCAACGCCGCCAAGGCGTGGAAGCGATGCGGCGTGCCGGCGAGAACGAGGCGGTGGTCCGCGACCTTGAGGGGCTGATCGGCTCGGCCCCCTTCTGGTTGGATGCCAACCGTCTCTCGGCCGAAGCCCTGCTCTCCCTCGGGCCGCGCTATGCCATGGCCGTGGAGGCCGTGATCGAACAGACCTTGGCGTTTGTTCGCCGGCTGCCGACGCTTCTCGACCTGACGTTTCAGGACGGGACGCCGTTCGCGGACGCCGCCACCCGCAATTGGATCGACCAGCACAGCCCCACGTCCGGCGGCGCGGAAGGGAATGCGCCCGCCGAGGGCCTCGCTGACCTGACCAGCGAGGTGCGCGAGATGGTTGGCGCGGGACGCAAGTCCGAGGCATTGGACCTGCTCGCGGCCGCGCGCGAGACCGCCTCCGGCCAGCGCGCCCAGTTCGACATCCATCTGCTTCAGGCACAAACCTGCCTCGATCTCGACCTGCCTGCGATCGCCCTTCCGCTGGTCCAGTATCTGGAAGGCGAGGTGGAGCGGCGCAACCTTGATGGCTGGGAGCCAACGCTCGCCTTGAGGACCGCCGGCCTCGCTCTGCGGGCCTATCGCCACCCGGCGGCCGAAAAGCTGCTGGGCGAGCGCGCCTTGCGCGACGGGTTGGATGGCGCGCGGCGCCGCCTTGCCCGTCTGGATCTTCGCACCGCCGTCCGGCTGGTACACGCCTGAGGCATCGTTAGGGGGACAAGGACATGGCCGATTCCGTCGCACCCAAGGAACGCGTGAACATCCGGTACCGCCCGGCGACCGGTAATGCCAAGGAAGAGGTTGAGCTTCCGCTGAAGGTTCTGGTGGTGGGAGATTTTACCCAGAAGGCTGACGAGCGCCCGGTGGAAGAGCGCGACCTCGTGTCCGTGAACAAGGACAATTTCGACGAGGTGCTGAAGGGCAACAATCTCTCGGTTGACCTCTCGGTCGAAGACAAATTGAGCGAGGGTGCAGGCGATGAGAAGATTGCGGTGCATCTGAAGTTCGACCGGCTGAAAGATTTCGAGCCGGAAGCCGTCGTTCAGCAGGTGCCGGAGCTCAAGAAGCTGCTGGAACTGCGCGAGGCGCTGGTGGCCCTCAAAGGTCCGCTCGGCAATGTCCCGGCCTTCCGCAAGATGATCCAGAGCGTGATCGAGGACGAGGCGGCCCGCCAGCGGTTCCTGTCCGAAGTGACCGACTCCACCGAGAACAAGGGCTGATCCGATCCGGGCAAATCCCTGGGTCCGAGACATTCGGAGACCGCTTCCATGAGCATGCCTGATACTGCCGCAGAAGCCTCTGCCGCCAGCGCAACGACCACCGAAGCCTCCATGCTGGATCAGATCCTGCAGGAGACGAAGCTGCGTCCCACCGACGAGGGCTATGACGTCGCGCGGCGTGGCGTCGCCGCTTTCGTCTCGGAGCTTCTGAAGCCCACGCGCGGGGACGAAAAGGTCAACAGCGCCGTGGTCGATCAGATGATCGCCGCCATCGACGCCAAGCTGTCCGCGCAGCTCGACGCCATCTTCCATGCCGACGCCTTCCAGGAACTCGAATCCGCCTGGCGCGGACTGAAATTCCTCGTGGACCGCACGGATTTCCGCCAGAACATCAAGGTGGAAGTTCTATCGGTCGCAAAATCCGACCTGCTGGCGGACTTTGACGACTCGCCCGAAATCGTGCGCTCCGGCCTCTACAAGCACGTCTACACGGCCGAGTACGGCCAGTTCGGCGGCCAACCCATCGGCGCGGTGATCACCAATTACGACTTCGGCCCCGGGCCCCAGGACGTGAAGTTGCTGCAATACATGGCCAGCGTCGGGGCCATGTCGCACGCGCCGGTGATTGGCGCCGCGTCCACCCAGATGTTCGGCGTGGACAATTTCGAGGAATTGCCGAACCTGAAGGATCTTCAATCCATCTTCGAAGGTCCCAAATACGCCAAGTGGAACAGCTTCCGCCAGAGCGAGGATGCGCGCTACGTGGGCCTCACCGCCCCGCGCTTCCTGTTGCGCCTGCCCTATGGCCAGGACAGCAACCCTGTGAAGTCGTTCAATTATTCCGAAGCGTCCTCGGGCGCGACGAAGAATTATCTGTGGGGCAATGCGGCGTTCGCCTTCGCCACCCGCCTCACCGAGAGCTTCGCCAATTTCCGCTGGTGCCCGAACATCATCGGCCCCCAGTCGGGCGGCGCGGTGGAAAACCTGCCGCTGCACACCTTCGAGTCCATGGGCCAGCTCCAGGCCAAGATCCCCACCGAGACCCTGATCTCCGACCGGCGCGAATATGAGCTGGCCGAGCAGGGCTTCATCGCACTGACCATGCGCAAGGGAACCGACAACGCCTCCTTCTTCTCGGCCAATTCGGTCCAGAAGCCGAAATTCTTCGGCAACAGCGAGGAAGGCAAGGCAGCGGAGCTGAACTACAAGCTCGGCACCCAGCTCCCCTACATGTTCATCATCAATCGCCTGGCGCACTACATCAAAGTGCTTCAGCGCGAGAATATCGGCAGTTGGAAGACCCGCGTGGAGCTTGAGACCGAGCTCAACAAGTGGATCCGCCAGTATGTGGCCGACCAGGAAAACCCCTCCGCCGAAGTGCGCTCGCGCCGCCCGCTGCGCGCCGCGCAGATCAACGTGGAGGATGTGGAAGGCGAACCCGGCTGGTATCGCGTGTCCATGGCGGTCCAGCCGCACTTTAAATATATGGGCGCCGACTTCACGCTGACCCTCAAGGGCAAGCTGGACAAGGCGTGACCCGCATCGGGCGGCGGATCGTCCGCCGCCCCTTGCCGCGAGGACCGGCCTGATGGCGAACCGCACCTTGATGGAACGGCTGACCGAGCCGGACCGCCCCGCCCCGGCGTCCTTGGACGCGGAGGCGACGCGCAAGGCGGATGCGGTGGACATCATGGATTCGGTTCTGCGCAACCTGCGCCATGTGCTGAACTCCCGCGCGGCCTGCTGCCAGTCCCGCCCGGACTTCGGCATGCCGGACTTCAACGATTTGGCCGGCCGCTTCCCGGACGCGCTCGCGATCATCGCCTCGGCGGTGCGCGTCCAGATCGAGAAGTTCGAACCGCGCCTGTCCCAGGTCACGGTGCGCCATGTGCCCGACCGATCCAATCCGCTGCGCCTGGCGTTCCGGATCCACGCCACCTTGAACCTGGAGGAGGGTGGGCAGCGCCTCGCCTTCGATACCGTGCTGAACAACAACGGCTTCGTGAATGTGAGCGACGGCTGACATGGCGCTCAACCGGTACTACCAGGATGAATTGTCGTATCTGCGGGACCTCGGCGATGTGTTCGCGCGGGAAAATCCCAAGCTCGCGGGCTTCCTGTCGCGCAAGGCCGCGGACCCCGATGTGGAGCGGCTGCTTGAAGGCTTTGCCTTCCTGACCGCGACCCTGCGCCAGCGGCTGGACGATGATCTGCCGGAGATCGTCCACGACCTGCTCCGCCTGATCTGGCCCGCCTATCTCCAGCCGGTCGCGCCGACCACCACCTTATGCTTCCGCCAGGGACCGGGCGGCGACGGCAGCGCGATCGAGGTGCCGCGCGGCACGCAGGTTCGTTCCCAGTCGATCGAAGGCGCCAGCTGCCCGTTCGTCACCTCGTTCCACTTGGACGTGCTGCCCTTCGAGGTGCGCAATGTGACGTTGGAAAATGCCGGCGCCCAGCCGGAATTGAGTTTCGATCTCGATTGCCTGCCGCAGACCACCTTCGCGGCTCTCGCGGACCATCCCCTGCGCCTGCATTTTGCGGAATTGGGTGATCCGCGGCAGGCCCGCAATCTCTATCGGGGCAT
Source organism: Pseudomonadota bacterium (assembly GCA_040755535.1). Classification (GTDB taxonomy): domain Bacteria; phylum Pseudomonadota; class Alphaproteobacteria; order Rhizobiales; family Xanthobacteraceae; genus Aquabacter. The sequence continues at coordinate 17,164 of JBFMAV010000073.1, forward strand.
GTTCGCCCATCTGCGGCGCATCCATGTGCGCGCCGGGGGAACCACCCTGTTCACGCTCGGCCCGAAGGCCATTGTCCCGATCAGCTTCAGCCCGGACGAGGCGGTCTTGGCGCAGCCCCGCAATGGCGTCGAGGGGTTTCGCCTGCTTCAGGAATATCTGCTGGTGCCGGAAAAATTCCTCTATGGGGAATTGTCGGGTCTGGAGCCCTTGGCCGAGCGGCCGGAGCGCAGCGTGAAGCTGGTCTTCCAGTTCGAGCGACCGTTTCCCCAGCAGGTGCGCGTCCCGCCCGAGTCCATCCGCCTGAACTGCACCCCGGCAGTCAATCTGTTCCCGGCCGATGCCAGGCCCCTCAACACCGACGGCGGCAAGACCGAGTATCGCCTTCTGCCGCTGCAAGGCGAGGGATTGAGCATCCACACAGTGGATAGCGTGACGGGCTATATCCAGGGCTCCTCGGAACGGATCGTCTACGAGCCGTTCGAGTCTTTCCGTCATGATCTGCCCGGCGACCGTGCCGGCAGATCTTATGTTCGCGTGCGCGCAAGGCCCTCGGTCGCGGGGCGGCGCATCGACCATTACCTGTCCTTTGTGGACCGGCTGGACCGGCGCCAGGTGCCCAAGGCCGAGACAGTCTCGATTACCCTCACCTGCTCCAACGGCCGTATTGCAGAGCGCCTGCCCATCGGCGCAGTCTGCCAGCCGGGCACCAATACCCCGAGCGGCGTGCAGTTCGAGAACATAGCCCGCGTCTCCAGCGAGATTCCGCCGCCCTTGAGCGACGGGCTGTTGTGGCGGCTCGTGGCGGCGTTGGGCTGTTCGTTCAACTCCATCGCCGACGTCACGGCTTTGCGGCAACTCATTTCCACCTTCGATTTCCGTGCTGTTCAGGATGATCAGAGCCGCCGACGACTCGACCTTCTGTTGTCGGGCCTCGACCGCTTCGAGAATGCCTCCGGCGACATTTTGGTGCGTGGGATGCCCGTGCGCATCCGCCATTTCACGCTGGTCTGCCAGGAGAGCAAGGTGGGCGGCGATGCGGAGATGTTCCTGTTCGGGAGCGTGCTGGACAAGGTCCTGTCGGCTTTCGCCACCGTGAACAGCATGCACCAGTTCGCCCTGCGCGGGAGCGAGAGCAACATCCGCTATGAATGGCCGCCCCGCCGGGGCGTGAACAATCTGCTATGAGCCTCTCTCCGGCCGGCCTCCCCGTATCAGGCCCCCAGCAGATCGCGCCACCCGAACCAACTGCGCCGCCTGAAGGCGGCGGCGCGGCGCTACGGGCCGGCGTCCTTGATTCCGCATGGCCGGACCCTGCATGGCTGGAGGAGGCCCACCACTGGACTTTCTTCGCGCTGGTCGACCGGCTTGAAGCACGATTTCCGGAGCTCGCCGACGCCGGGGGAACAGCGGATCCCCATCTTGAGCACGTGCGCTTTCGCGCCAATCCCAGCCTTGGCTATCCGCCGCGCGAGGTTCAGGCGGTCGCTTGGGCGGATGACGCGGCGCGTCTCGACGTGGTCACCAATTTTCTCGGCCTGTACGGCCCCTCTTCGCCTTTGCCACCGTTCTACACGGAAGAAGTGATCCGCGACCTCGATGCCGGCGGCAGATTTGCTGCCTTTCTGGATTTCTTCAATCACCGTCTCACGTCCCTGCTGATCCGCATCCACAGGCACCAGCGGCATTATCTTCAATACAAGGCAGGGGCCTCCGATCCCATATCGCGGGCAGTCGGTGCCTTGATGGGCCTCATGCCCACGGACAATACGTCCGACCGGTCCACTCTAATGCCCTATGCGGGGCTGCTGAGTTGCCACAGCCTGTCCGCGTCCATCATCGGCACCGTCATCTCCCATTGTACGCGGCTTCCGGCACGCATCGAGGAATTCATCCCCCGCACGGTCCTCATTCCTGAGCATCGGCGTACCCGCCTTGGGGACACTGCGCCAGAACTCGGCGTGGATTTCATCGTGGGTTCGCAGGTTCGCGACGAACTGGGAAAGTTTCGCGTGGTTCTCGGCCCGCTGGACCGAGCGACCTTTCTGAGTGCCCTGCCGGATCAGCCACTTTTCAACACCGTGGTCGAACTCGTGGAACTGGCCCTGCGCGATCCCCTGGCTTTCGACATTCACCTGGAACTGGAACCCGACGCGGCCCCGCCCTTCCGGCTTGGCGAGAGCCGGCTCGGCTGGACCACCTGGCTCGACCCCTCGCAGGATCCCGACTCGGACGAGCACCCGTTCGCTGACTTCGCAGCCGACCGTTTCGCCGAGGCGATCTGACAGTGGCGACCTGAACCGTCGTTAACCTTATCTGCGCATCGTAATCCCTCTGTCACTGTTCGTAACGAAGGTAGCGATCCGAGCCGCGCCGATCCGGGCGGCGGGCTTGCATGCTGCTGCCTCCCATCAGGCGCGCTTCGGCGCGGCGGGGAGGTGTGAGGAGCGACCGGTATGGGCGGGGTCCGGTCGAAACCTGTGCGGAGGTCCCCTCCATAGCCGGCCGACCGGCACGAGCACCGCGGGGGTGAACGACGTGGCGTTGAAAGCGAGGCTGACTGTCACCGGCGAGCAGGGGCAGAGCCTTGGGACCCAGAAGTCACACGAGTTCGGATCTGGAGGCGGAGTCATCGGCCGCTCCGCAACCTGTGATTGGCGCCTGCCGGACCCCACCAACACACTCTCCGCGCGGCACGCCGAAATTCGCTTCACCGGCCAGGGCTTCACCATTGCCGATCTGTCCACCAACGGGGTCTATGTGAATGTCACGGACGCCCCGCTCGGCCGTGGCAACAGCGCGCTTCTGGTGTCTGGCGACCTCGTCTATATCGGCCCTTATGTAATTCAGGTGGAGGTAGTTCGGGTGGCGGACACTGCGCCCGTGTCCACCGTCGCGGATCCCTTGCCCCCCTCCTTGCCGGGCCGTCCCGTGCCGAGCCAGCGCATCGCGCCATCGGGACGGGGAGACCTCGGGGCGCCTCGGCCGGGCGCGCGTCCTCCGCTGGATCCGCTCGCCGCCCTTGACGGGGAGGATACGCTTCAAGAAAGCGACAATCCGTTCAAGGATCTGGGAATCGGCAAGCGCGATCGGGATCGCAGCGATTCCGGACTGCGCTCCGAAGGAGGCCGCCCAGCGGCCGCACCGATCGCTGGCGGCATTCCCAATTTCGATTTCGGACCCATACCGGCAGCTCCAGCATCCCTGCCGCCATCGGCTCCGTTTGCTCCCGCGCCGCCTCCCGTGGGGCAAATGCCCCGGACAACGGACAATTTCGCCGAGGTGCCCCCGTCCATTCCGCCAGCAGTGCCCGCCCCGGTGCCGAGCCCGGCAAAGCCGCTGGACGCTGCGGTGATCCCCCCGGATTTCCTGGACGAATTGTCGGCTCTTATTCCGAGGCTGGCGGAAGGGGCGGCCGAGCGCACGCCGCCCTTGCCGCCCCCCGTTCAGGCTGCCACCCCGCAGCCGCCCCGCTTCATGCCGCCCCCCCCG
>JBFMAV010000074.1:0-20513 GCA_040755535.1 Pseudomonadota bacterium
TCCGTCTCAGCCTTGCCTTCGCGCGGCTCGCCATCACGCTCGCCGTTGCGGCGGCGGCGGCGACGGCGCTTGCGCCGCCCATTGGCCTCCTCGCCGCGCTCGGACCGCTCCTCGCGATCTTCCCGCTCTTCGCTCTCGTCCGCCTCGGATGTGTCCTCGGCGCCCTCCTCCTCGTCAAACTCCTCGTCCGGAAGGATGGAATCAGGCTGGATCACCTTGGAGGGGCGGGGCGCCGCAGGAGCCGGGGCCGCCGGCTCGCCCTTTTCGATGATGAAGGGCTGATGGCCGGTCACGCGATCATCCGCGCTGACCACCAACGTCACCGAGAACCGCTCTTCCAGTTCGCGCAGATGGGCGCGCTTGTGGTTCAGCACATAGAGGGCCACCTCGCTGCGGGTGCGGGCAACCAGATTGTTGGTCGCCGAGCGCAGGAGTTGCTCCTCCAGCGCGCGCAGCAACTGGAGCGCGACCGAGGCCGCGGAGCGCACATGACCGGTGCCGCCGCAGGTCGGGCAAACTTCGATGGAGCTTTCCAGGACACCCGTGCGGATGCGCTGGCGGGACATTTCCATGAGGCCGAAATGCGAGATCCGGCCCACCTGGATGCGGGCCCGGTCGTTCTTCAGGCAATCCTTGAGCTTGCGCTCCACCGACCGGTTGTTGCGCTTCTCCTCCATGTCGATGAAGTCGATGACGATCAGGCCGGCAAGATCGCGCAGCCGCAGCTGGCGGGCGATCTCTTCTGCCGCTTCCATGTTCGTCTTGAGCGCGGTGTCCTCGATGTGGTGCTCGCGGGTGGCGCGGCCGGAATTCACGTCGATGGAGACCAGGGCCTCGGTCGGGTTGATGACGATATAGCCGCCGCTCTTGAGCTGGACGACGGGGGAGAACATGGCATCGAGCTGCTGCTCGACGCCGTATTTCGCGAAGATCGGCTGGGTATCGCGATAGGCGATGACATTCTTGGAATGGCTCGGCATCAGCATGCGCATGAAGTCGCGTGCTTCCTGGAAGCCCTCTTCGCCCGCCACGTGAATGTCGTCGATGTCCTTGTTGTAAAGGTCGCGGATGGCGCGCTTGATCAGCGAGCCTTCCTCATAGACGAGGTTGGGGGCCGCGGAGCGCAGCGTCAGCTCGCGGACCGTTTCCCAAAGGCGCAGCAAATATTCGAAGTCGCGCTTGATCTCGACCTTTGTGCGGTTTGCGCCGGCCGTGCGCAGGATGATGCCCATGCCCTCGGGCACTTCCAGATCCTGAACCACTTCCTTCAGGCGCTTGCGGTCCACCGCATTGGTGATTTTGCGGGAAATGCCGCCGCCACGCGCGGTATTGGGCATCAGCACCGAATAGCGCCCGGCCAGCGACAGATAGGTGGTGAGAGCGGCGCCCTTGTTGCCGCGCTCCTCCTTGACCACCTGGACCAGCATCACCTGGCGGCGGCGGATGACTTCCTGAATCTTGTAGGTGCGGGCGCGGCGCTGGGGCGAGCGGGCGGGCAGCTCCTCAAGGGCGTCGGCGGAGCCCATCTGCTCCACTTCCTCGTCCTCGTGGTCCTCGTCCTCGTCCTCATCCTCGTCCTCATCCCCCTCGTCGTCCGACGGGTCATGACCTTGGGCGTCGGCGCGGACGGTCACGTCGTCCTCGGCGGGGACCGAAGAGGCATCATGTGCCTGGTCCGCCGGGCTCTCGTCCTGCGTGGACGCGGGCGCAGGAATGTCCACCGACTCAAAAAGCTCGAGCGCCGGTTCCGCCTTGGCGGGCGTCGCCTCGGCGTCAGGGCTGGCTTGCTCGGCAAGCGGAGCCTCGGCCGCGACCTCGGCTTCATGCTGGTCAGCCTGCTGCTGGGGCTCGGGGAGCGCCGCGGGCTGTTCGGGAGCCGGGGCATCCGCGAACATTTCCTCGGCAATATGGGGCTCATGCTCCTCGGGGGCGTGCGGCTCGTCGTGCTCGTGGTCGTCCTCGTCGTCGTCCTCGGCGCCGGAGATCTGACCATCCTCGATGGTCTCGATCACATATTCGTCGTCCACTTCCTCGACATTGCCGGAGGTCTCGGCGTCGTCATCCTCATCGACCGACTCGGACACGCTCGCATCGCGCCGGGCGCGGCGCGGGCGGGAGCGGCGACGCTCGCGACGCTCGTCTTCCTCGTCGGCCTGGCGGGCGGCGCGCTCTTCCTCTTCCAGAAGCGCGAGGCGATCCGCGACCGGAATCTGGTAATAGTCGGGATGAATCTCGCTGAAGGCGAGGAAGCCGTGGCGGTTGCCGCCATATTCCACGAACGCGGCCTGGAGCGAGGGTTCGACCCGCGTCACCTTCGCGAGGTAGATGTTGCCCCGCAACTGCTTGCGGGACGCAGCCTCATAATCAAATTCTTCGACGCGGCTGCCGCGCACGACCACCACCCGGGTCTCCTCCGGGTGGGTGGCATCGATAAGCATCTTGTTTGCCATGGAAATCTCTCTGGGCGGCGCCGGGCGTAAAGCCCCGGGACGGCTGGCGCGGCAACGCACGCGAACCGCCGATGCGCCGAGAATGGAATAGGGAGGGAAGTGGAGGACGGGGGCGCGACGGCAACGTCTCGGCGCTCCTTGCACCGTGGCACGCGGTGGCACGCTTGGCGCGCCGATCGTGCGTTAGAACGTCCATGCCTTCGGCTACTCGTCCCTCAGCGAACTTTGAACCGGACGAGGATGACCGGCCCGGCATACGGTCGGCTCGATCCCCCTTCGGATCGGGCTTTTCGGTCGGCCGGCGCGGCATCCCAATTCCCCGAAGCGCGAGGTGAACCGCGCTTGCCGCAGAGACATCCACCTTCGTCGAGCCTGCGGGGGCGATGTCTCCCGCACCGGACAGCCGGCGGCGGCGGACATCTTGGAACGCCACGGGACGGAGAACCGAACAGCCAATTCCGGAACGCGAACCGTATGCCTTTCTGTCTTAGCCGCCCGCGTCCTGCCTTGGCAAGGTTCAGGCCTGTTTCGTCGGCAATAATCTTTCGTGCGGCTGTGGCCGGACGGACACAACTGCACGGCGCGCGGCGGGGGGCGTGAACCGGCGGTTAACGCTGTGCCTCCTATCCGGTACACAGGACAACGAGACGGAGCATAGGGTGGCGTGACGGCGGAGGAATGGACGCCCATGGCGGCCTGCGCACGCGGAGCCAGTAACATCGCCGCCACGCCGGTCGCCGGTTGGCGCTTGGTTGCGCGCGCACGTGCGGTGTTCTGTCGCGCTGCTGGTGTGCTATGCCTTGGCACCATGGTCGCCGCGGTGTCTCTCGGAGGTACTGCTGGGGCGCAAACCCCCGCGGCGCCGGGCACAGGCGCGACAAACGTCGCGCAAGCCATTGATGCGCGGCTGGCGGGCGATGACCAACGGACCCGCCTTATCATCGATCTCAGCCGCCCGGTGGAGTTTCGGGCCTTCACCCTGGCCAACCCCTACCGGGTCATTCTCGATCTCCCGGACGTCGTCTTTACCTTTCCCCAGGCGACCCCTTCGGCGAGGCGGGGATTGGTCGCGGCCTATCGCTATGGGGCTTTTGCGCCCGGCAAGGGGCGGATGGTGCTGGACCTCGCGGAGCCGGTCGCCATTGATAAGGCGTTTGTCCTGGACGCCACGGCCGACCAGCCGGCCCGTCTGGTTCTCGATCTTGTGAAAAGCGATGCAGCAACTTTCGCTTCGACACTCGCCACGGCAGCGGAGGCGCGGGGCGCGCCGCAGCCGCTTGCGACCGCCCCCCATGGCTCCGAGCCCGACACGGATCCTCGGCCCATGATCGTGCTTGATCCCGGCCACGGAGGGATCGATTCGGGCACGACGGGCTCCAGTCCTTACGCCGAAAAGAATATCGTTCTTGATGTGGCGCTCGCGCTGCGGTCTCGACTTGAGGCCAGCGGCCGCTATCGCGTGGCGCTGACCCGCACGGCAGACGTGTTCGTGCCGCTGGGTGAGCGGGTGCGGATCGCGCGCGCGCATCGGGCCGCTTTGTTCATCTCGATCCATGCCGATGCGCTCGCCAGCAATGACGGACAGGCGCGGGGCGCCAGCGTCTACACCGTGTCCGAGACCGCGTCGGATGGCGAGGCCGCCCGCCTCGCCGACACCGAGAACAAGGCGGACCTCATCGCCGGCATTGATTTGTCGGTGGAGAGCGACGAAGTGGCCGGCATTCTGTTCGATCTCGCCCAGCGCGAAACCAAGAATTTTTCGGCTCAGTTCGCACGTACGCTTGTGGGAGCCATGAAGGCGGCGGGCAAAGTGCATAAGTCGGCGTTGAAATCTGCCGGCTTTCGTGTGTTGAAGGCCCATGACGTGCCCTCGGTCCTGGTGGAAATCGGCTACATGTCCAGCCGGGAAGACCTCAAGCTTATGACGTCGGAGGCTTGGCGCGATAAGATGGCCCAGGTGATGAGTGACGCCGTGGACAATTTCTTCTCGACCCGAACCGCCGGGATCACCGGCTCCGTTCCCTCCGCGCCCGCCGGGCGGTGAGGCGTACGGCCTGTGTGTGCTGGGATTGAGCGGGCGATTGGTCGTGATGAGGCCATTTTTCGCCAACATAGCGGGACCGGAGAGCGTCTTTTGCGTTATGTAGGCGCCGCGCCGCCCCGTTCCGGTAGGCGGTTCCTGGTGTGTCTGATGGTGGCGCGTCCCGACGGGCGCGTGCGGGAGGAGCCGGCGAATGCGGCTGCTGTTGAGGTTCCTGGGTTTCATGTTCGCGCTGGGCACCGTTGTGCTCCTGGCCGGTGCGGGCGCAGCGACGTATTTGATCTGGAAGTATTCCCAGGACCTACCGGATTATTCCCAGCTTCAGAATTACGAGCCGCCGGTGATGACCCGCGTTCATGCCGACGATGGGTCGCTGGTTGCCGAATGGGCGCGTCAACGTCGCCTCTATATTCCCATTCAGAACGTGCCTCGGCTTGTGATCGAGGCGTTTCTCTCGGCCGAGGATAAGAATTTTTATGAGCACGGAGGTATCGATCCCTCCGGCATCTTCCGCGCTGCGCTTGTCTATCTTCAGAATTACGGTTCGAACCGCCGGCCTCAAGGCGCCTCCACCATCACCCAGCAGGTGGCGAAGAACTTCCTTCTGACCAACGAGGTCTCCATCGACCGTAAGGTTAAGGAGGCGCTGCTTGCGCTGCGTATTGAGCGGGCCTATTCCAAAGACCGCATCCTCGAACTCTATCTGAACGAGATTTATCTCGGCATGGGCGCCTATGGCATCGCCGCGGCGGCCCTGGTGTATTTCGACAAGTCCGTCGAGGAACTGACCGTCCCCGAAGTGGCGTATCTGGCGGCGCTGCCAAAAGCGCCGTCGTCCTACAATCCGTTCCGCGACCGCGACCGCGCCATTGATCGGCGCAACTGGGTCATCGACCGCATGGCCGAGAACGGCTTCATCACGATCGATCAGGCCGACGCGGCCAAGAAAGACCCGCTGATGGTCACGCCGCGCCCGACCGGCGCGCAGATTTTCGCCGCCGAATATTATGCCGAGGAAGTGCGCCGGCAGATTTATGAGCGGTATGGCGAGAGCAAGCTGTATGAAGGCGGGCTGTCGGTGCGCACCGCGCTCAATCCGAAGCTTCAGGTGCTGGCCAAGAAGACCTTGACGGACGGTCTTGTGCGCTTCGACGAGCAGCGCGGCTGGCGCGGCCCGTACAAGACCATCGACATGACCGGCGACTGGGGCACCAAGCTCGCTGAGATCAAGGCCTTTTACGATATTCCCTGGAAGCTGGCGGTGGTCCTGTCGTCGGACAAGGATTCCGCGCGCATTGGCTTTCAGCCGGCGCGCGAGAAGGGGGGCGGCACCTCCTCCGCCCGCGAGGTCGGCCTCATCACGCTGGACGGCGTGAAATGGGCGCGATGGGCGCGGGGACCCGACGCCGGTCGTCAGGTCAGCTCGGTGGCGCAGGTGCTGAAGCCGGGTGATGTGGTCTATGTGGAACCGCTGGCAGGCAAGGATGGGCAGTATCGCCTGCGCCAGATCCCCGACGTGGAAGGCGCCATGGTGGTGATGGAGCCGCTCACCGGCCGCGTGGTGGCACTCTCGGGCGGTTTTTCCTATGACGAAAGCCAGTTCAACCGGGCCACCCAGGCGCTGCGCCAGCCGGGCTCGTCCTTCAAGCCGTTCGTCTATGCCGCAGCGTTGGACAATGGCTATACGCCCTCGACTGTGGTGCTGGACGCCCCCATCGAGATCGACCAGGGGCCGGGCATGCCGGTCTGGGCGCCGGAAAACTATGCGAAGAAATTCTATGGCCCGCAGACTTTGCGCTTCGGCCTGGAACAGTCGCGTAACGTGATGACGGTGCGCCTCGCCCAGGATGTGGGCATGCCAATCGTCGCCGAATATGCCCGCAAGTTCGGCATCTATGACGATATGCTGCCGGTGCTTTCCATGTCGCTTGGCGCGGGCGAGACCACGCTGATGCGCATGGTGGGGGCCTATGCGATGATCGCGAATGGCGGGCGCAAGGTGACGCCGTCCCTGATCGACCGCATCCAGGACCGCTACGGCCGCACCATCTACCGCCATGACGAGCGCGAATGCCGCGGCTGCGATGCGACCAGCTGGCAGAATCAGCCGGAGCCAACGCTCATTGATCGCCGGCCGGTCGTGCTCGATCCCATGACCTCCTACCAGATCACGGAAATGATGGAGGGCGTGGTTCAGCGCGGCACCGGGACGGCGCTCAAGGAAGTTGGCAAGCCGGTCGCCGGCAAGACCGGAACGACCAATGACGAGAAGGATGCCTGGTTCGTGGGCTTCACGCCCGAAGTCGTGGTGGGCGTTTATCTCGGCTATGACAAGCCCAAGGCCATGGGCAAGGGCTCCACGGGCGGCTTGCTCTCCGCGCCCATCGTGCGCGACTTCATGAAGACCGCGCTCGCCGACCGGCCCGCCATCCCCTTCCGCGTCCCGCCGGGCATCAAGCTGGTGCGGATCAATCCCAAGAGCGGTCTGCGCGCTGGGACGGGGGAGAACGCCATCCTGGAAGCCTTCAAGCCCGGGACCGCGCCGCCCGACAGCTACTCCGTCATCGGCTCCTCCGATGCCGCCATCGGTGTGACGCCCGAGGCGGACCGCGCGGTGCGCACCGGCACGGGCGGCCTTTATTGACACGCCGCGTCGCCCGTGCGGGCTTCCGCCCGCACGGTTTACACGCTGGATTCCCGCCGCTATTTTCCGCGGCCCTCATTCCCAAGAAGACAGGTTGAAAAATGCGCGCGGAACTCGCCGCCAAGGTCGAGGAGATCAACGCTTCCGTCGATCTGCTGCGCCAGCACCTCAATGTGGACCGCTCCCGGCGCCGCCTCGCGGAGTTGAACGCCATCGCCGAGGACCCGGATCTGTGGAACGATCCGGAGCGCGCGCAGAAGACCATGCAGGAGCGCACCTCATTGGAGGAAGCGCTCGGCGCCATCGACCGGATCACAAAAGATGTCGCCGACAATGTCGAGCTCATCGAGCTCGGCGAGATGGAGGGCGACGAGGGCGTGATCGGCGAAGCCTCCGCCGCGCTGGATGCCCTCAAGGCGGAAGTCGCACGGCGTGAGGTGGATGCGCTGCTCTCCGGTGAGGCGGATGGGCTCGACACCTATCTGGAAGTCCATGCGGGCGCGGGCGGCACCGACAGCCAGGATTGGGCCGAGATGTTGCTGCGCATGTATTCCCGCTGGGCGGAGCGGCGCGGCTTCAAGGTGGAATTGGTGGATGAGTCCCAGGGCGAACAGGCGGGCATCAAGGGCGCGACCGTGCTCGTGAAGGGCCACAACGCCTATGGCTGGCTGAAGACCGAGGCCGGCGTGCATCGCCTGGTGCGCATTTCGCCCTTCGATTCCAATGCGCGACGCCAGACCTCCTTCGCCTCGGTGGACGTCTACCCCGTCATCGACGACCGCATCGTGGTGGAGATCAACGAGAGTGACGTGCGCGTGGACACGATGCGCTCCGGCGGTGCCGGCGGGCAGCACGTCAACAAAACCGAGTCCGCGGTGCGCCTCACCCATATGCCCACCGGCATCGCCGTGGTGTCCCAAGGCGACCGCTCCCAGCACAAGAACCGCGCCACCGCCTGGAACATGCTGCGCGCCAAGCTGTATGAAATGGAATTGAAGAAGCGCGAGGCGGAAGCGGCCGCCGAGCAGGCCGCCAAGACCGATATCGGCTGGGGCCACCAGATCCGCTCTTATGTGCTGCAGCCCTATCAGCTGGTGAAGGATTTGCGCACCGGCGTCCAGTCCGGCACGCCCCAGGAAGTCCTGGACGGCGACCTCGACCCCTTCATGGAAGCCGCCCTCGCTCAACGTGCCTATGGCGGCGGGCCCGGGCAGGTGGAAGACGTGGATTGACTCATCGCGGCCCGGTCTGCGCGCCGGGCCGCAATGCGATCTGTCTCAGGCGCGCACGCGCTGCCAGTTGACCTTTTCCGCCTTGAACTGTCCGTTATCGGACGTGATGCTGCCGACCAGTTTGACGGTGGGCGACACTTCGTCGATGGCGAAGGTGATCTTGCCGCCGCCGAAGGCGCCGGGGTCATTGAGGTGCTTGTAGGTGGCGGTGACCTTATTGCCGTCGCGCGTGCCCTCGGCCACGAAACCGACCGCGCCGTGCTTCTTTTCCATATAGACGCCGGAAATCGTCACCACGCCGACCGGACCTTCAACGATCACGAGGGCATAGGGGTGGCGCAGATACGGGTCGTGATAAATGCCCGTGATGGGCGTCTGCGCCGCCGAAGCCTGGGCCTGCGGCTGGGCAGGCGCTGCGGTCTGAGGCTGCGTCTGCGCTGAGGCGGCGGAGGCGACCATTCCCACGGCGGCCGCCCCGATAACTGTCTTTCCGAATTCCCTGCGGTCCATCTCCAGCTCCCTCGCAACCGAAAAGCCGCCTCAGGGACGGCGGCTGCACATTAGGGTGCGGAATGCGAAAGTTTTATTATACCGTCAAAATTTGACACCCCCGCGTCTCGCTGAAGTCCAGTCGAGCAAAAGGGTATAGCCGCCGCTGAGCGCAGATGAACGGCGGTTCTATTCAGGTCATCTTTGCAGTCATTCGGAGCGCAGCGGCCCGCGAGCCCCAGCCCTCAGGCCGGAACGAGGTCGCTAATGCCGCGCCGTGAGCCTTATGCAATCGTGACTTTCAGCGTTCCCACGCCGTCCACCCCGCCTTCCAGCACGTCGCCGCGCGTGAGCGGGCCGACGCCGGCGGGGGTTCCCGCGAAGATCAGGTCGCCGGGCTGAAGGCGGAACAGGGTGGAAAGCTCGGAAATCATTTCCGGCACCTTCCAGATCATCTGGTTGAGGTTGCCGTCCTGCTTCACCGCGCCATTGACCGAGAGCCACACCCGGCCCTCGGAGGGATGGCCGATGGTCTCGGCGGGGATGAGCGTGGTCGCGGGGGCGGATTGCTCGAAGGCCTTCCCCACTTCCCACGGCCGGCCGAGCTTCTTAGCCTCGCCCTGCAGGTCGCGCCGGGTCAGGTCGATGCCCACGCCATAGCCATAGACGCAGTCCAGTGCCTGTTCGAGCGGGATGTTTTCGCCGCCGGCCTTGAGCGCCACCACCATCTCGATTTCATAATGCACGTCGCTGGAGCGCGCGGGATATGGAATGGTCGCGCCCGGAAGGTCCGCCAGCACCAGGTTGTCAGGGTTCTTCTGGAAGAAGAAGGGCGGCTCGCGCGAGGGATCGTGGCCCATCTCGATGGCGTGGTCCGCGAAATTGCGGCCGACGCAATAGATGCGGTGGACCGGGAAGAGCGCGTCCGTGCCTGCGACGGGCAAGGTGGGAAGCTGCGGTGCGGCAATCACATAGGCGCTGGCCATGGGATCCTCATCAAAACGTGCGCGCGGGATATGCGCCCGTTTTTTACCAGGATCAATGCGCCTTAGAGCATGCGCCGATCAGCCTGCACCGCAGGCAGATCGGATTACGCATTCTCTATCAAAGAGTGAGGGGGCGATTCACCGATCAGAGTGTTTCAATCTGATCGGATCGGCTCTAACGGAAAGCGGCGGGAGAAGCCCCCCGCCGGTCGTCATGCGTTCGAATGCGTCGGATTATTCCGCCGCGTCCACCTTGATCCCGATGGGGCAGGACACGCCGGTGCCCCCGAGGCCGCAATAGCCATTGGGATTCTTGCCGAGATACTGCTGGTGATAGGCCTCGGCGAAATAGAAGGGGGCTGCCGGTGCGATTTCGGTCGTGATCGCGCCATAGCCCCGCGCCTTCAGCGCCGCCTCATAGGTGGCCTTCGAGGCATTGGCTTCCGCGAGGCGGGCGGCGTCGGGCACATAGATGCCCGAGCGATACTGCGTGCCCACATCATTGCCCTGGCGCATGCCCTGGGTGGGATCATGGCTCTCCCAGAACACTTTCAGAAGGTCGTTGAACGTCACCTTCGCCGGGTCATAGACTACCAGGACCCCTTCCGTGTGGCCTGTGCGGCCGGAACACACCTCTTCATAGGCGGGATTGGTCGTGTGTCCGGCCACATAGCCGACGGCGGTCACGATCACGCCGGGCACCTGCCAGAACTTGCGCTCGGCGCCCCAGAAGCAGCCCAATGCGAAGACCGCGCTTTCGCTTCCAGCAGGGTAGGGCCCCTTCAGAGGCGCGCCATTGATGAAATGGCTGGGCGCAGTGGGCAGAGCCTCGCCGCGCCCGGGCAGAGCGGTCTCGGCGGTCGGCAGTTCGAGGGACTTCTTGGACCAGAACATGGCGTCGCACTCCTCGCGCGCCGGGCCGGATCAAACCGGCGACCCTCGGCGCATTCTCGCGTGGAAAGCACTTGCGGGAGCTTTACTCCCGAGCCTGCTCGCTCGGCTCACGCCGCAATATGGGGTGGGAGGCACACGGTTGCGAGGGGGCGATCAACGCACGTCATAGTGAGAACGCCGCCGACCCGCGCCGAGCGCCAGAAGCGAAACGCCAATCAACCCAAGCAGCAGAGACAGCGGAAGGTCCAGGATCGGGGATAAAAGGTCCGCCCAAAGCCAGGGCGCTATGTCCGACGAGCGGGTGCGCACCATGTCCAGGCTCACGGGAGATAGCGATGTCCAGCCGGCGCGGGCCGGCGTCACCACGAGCGCAGACGCGGCAATGGAGCGTGTGCCATCGACGACCAGTGCCACGAACCCACCTGCAAGGATCCAGAAGCCGAGGAAGCGAAACAGGAAGCGGATCATCTTTTCGCGAGCCGTGGTGCGCTGCGGGAGGCGGGAGTCCCCTTTTAGCATGGGTGAGCCGGGAGGAAAGGCCGCGATTTCCCCACCTCTCAAGGGCTTGTCGGAAGCGCGGGGGGCGCACGTGCGCCGATGGTGGGCAGCAGTGCAAAAGGCTTGATGGCGGCGCTCTTGTTTGCTTCCATTCAGCCATGGGCACTGGACTCATCGAGATCCGACGCGCGCGTACGCAGGATGCTGCGGCTGTGGCCGATGTGCACGACGCCGCATGGCGCACCGCGTATCGCGGTCTGATCCCCGGCCTTGAGCTGGAGCGCATGGTGGAGCGTCGCGGCCCCTTGTGGTGGGAGCAGGCGATCCGACGCGGCAGCCGAGTCTCGCTTTTGATCGCAGGCGACGAAGTCGTCGGCTACGCCAATTATGGCGGCAACCGCGCCAAGGCGTTGCCCTATGGCGGGGAAATCTACGAAATTTATTTGAAGCCGGTTTATCAGGGACTTGGGTTCGGGCAGCGCCTGTTTGCCGCCGCACGCAGAGACCTCTCCCTCGCCCGATTGAGCGGTCTCGTGGTGTGGGCCCTGAAGGACAACGAGAACGCTGTCGGCTTCTACCAGGCCCTGGGCGGGCAACGCGTCGCAGCCTCGACTGAGCGGTTCGGCACAAAAACCCTGGACAAGATCGCATTCGCTTGGCAGCGGTAGCCGCGCTGCATCGCAGCGACGCGATCCCAAGGTTTTGAAGTGAGTGGCCACATGCGCATCGACGCGATCAAGATCGGCAAGAATCCTCCCCACGAAGTGAATGTGGTGATCGAGGTTCCGATCGGCGGTGAGCCGATCAAGTACGAACTCGATAAGGAGGCCGGCACGCTGTTCGTGGACCGCTTCCTCTACACCCCGATGCGCTATCCGGGGAATTACGGCTTCATCCCGCACACGCTCTCGGGCGACGGCGATCCCTGCGACGTGCTCATCGCCAATACCCGCCCCATCATTCCGGGCGCGGTCATCAGCGTGCGCCCGGTCGGCGTGCTGCTCATGGAAGATGAGGGCGGAGAGGACGAGAAGATCATCGCGGTGCCGGGCCCGAAGCTCACCAAGCGCTATGACAATGTGAAGAATTATACTGATCTGCCGGACATTTCGCTGAAGCAGATCGAGCACTTCTTCACGCACTACAAGGACCTTGAGCCCAACAAATGGGTCAAGATCATCCGCTGGGGCGACGTCGAGGAGGCGCACCGGCTGGTGTCCGAGGCCATCGAGCGCGGCGCCAAGGGCTGAAACCGTCTTCCTTTTGCACACGAGAAAGCCCGGGCCATGGCCCGGGCTTTTTTGTTTAAGGGACGCGCGCGCTCACTTCACCCGTTCGAGCACGCTCACATAATTGGCGACGGCCGCGCCGCCCATATTGAACACGCCCGCAAGCTTGGCGCCGTCGATCTGCATGTCGCCGGCTTCTCCCATGAGCTGCATGGCGCACAGCACATGCATGGAGACGCCGGTTGCGCCGATGGGATGGCCCTTTGCCTTCAGGCCGCCCGAGGGGTTCACCGGCAGCCGGCCGTCCTTGCGCGTTACGCCCTCACGGACCAGCCTGTAGCCTTCGCCAGGCTTCGCGAGGCCCATGGCCTCATACTCGATCAGTTCGGCGATGGTGAAGCAGTCGTGGGTTTCCACGAGGTCGAGATCGGTGACGGAGAGGCCGGCCGCCTCGAGCGCCTTCGCCCAGGCGCGCTGGGCACCCTCAAAGGCGATGGGGTCGCGCCGCGACAGCGGGAGGATGTCATTGGCCTGGGCACGGGCGCGGAAGGCGACACCGCGCGCCAGAGTCTCGGCGACATCCGGCGCGGCAATCACCAGCGCCGCAGCGCCGTCCGAGACCAGCGAGCAGTCGGTGCGCCGCAGCGGCCCGGCCACATAGGGGTTCTTCTCGGAAATGGTGTTGCAGAAATCGAATCCGAAATCCTTGCGCATCTGCGCATAGGGGTTCGACACGCCATTCTTGTGGTTCTTTGCGGCGATGTGCGCCAATTCCTCGGAGCGGTCGCCATAGCGCTGGA
Organism: Pseudomonadota bacterium; assembly: GCA_040755535.1. Lineage (GTDB taxonomy): Bacteria > Pseudomonadota > Alphaproteobacteria > Rhizobiales > Xanthobacteraceae > Aquabacter. Next base: position 13,264 of record JBFMAV010000074.1, read on the forward strand.
AATAGGTCTGGGCGATGCGGCCGAACACGCCGGCAAAGCCGCCTTCAATGTCCGCCTCTTCCTTGCGATAGGAGGCGTTGAGCAGGATGTCGCCGACCTCGGTCGTGGGCTTGGCCGTCATCTTCTCGGCTCCCACCACGAGCGCGACCTTGCCGCGCCCGCTCTCGATGAAGTCGAGCGCCGTATTGATGGCGGCGGAGCCGGTGGCGCAGGCATTCTCCACGCGCACGGCCGGCGTATGCGCCAGACCCGGCACGGAAAGCGCGGGCAGGGCGCCCTGGAAGTCCTGCTTCTGGAATCCGGCATTGAACACGCCCACGAACACCCCGTCGACCTGCGCGGCATCGATCTCGGCATGGTCCAGCGCGGTGCCCGCCACGCGCCCCATCAAGGCCTCGGTGTCGGCATCTTCAAGCTTTCCGAACGGGGAGTGGGCCCAGCCCACGATGGCAGCTTTGGTCATTCTTCCTCCACGGCGCGGCCCGCGCGCGCTTTTTACCTGTCGAGCCGAGGCCGCAGCCAAGCGCGCCGGGCGCCGAAGGTCAATCTCCCGCAATGCATGCCGGAACGCACAGCCCGGAGCCGGAGGCATGTGTGTGGCGAGAGGGCGGGAAGCGCGGTCCACGCCCGGCTGCGCTTCTGACTCGATAGTTATTGACTCCATGAATCCATGGTTCTATGGATTGAAAGAGTGATGGTGGCCGGACACGGGCGCCACAGGGTTTTGAAGGCAGGTCCACGGGAGCGGTTCGATGGCGCGGGCGCCGACGCAGGAGCAGCTTGAAGTGGCGGCAGCCATGTTTGCCGCGCTGGCCGATCCCGCGCGCCTCGCCATCCTCGTGCATCTGGTGCCGGGGGAAATGTCCGTGTCCACCCTCAAGGAGGCGCTTGGGGAGAAGATGTCCACCGTCTCCGCCCGGCTGAAGGTGCTGCATGGCGCCCGGCTGGTGGGTCGGGCACGGCGCGGCAAGCAGGTATTCTACCACCTCGCGGACGGCCATGTGATCGCGCTCGTGGAGAGCGCCGTGGACCATGCGTGCGAAGACCATTGAAGCCGGGCGGTTCCGGCGGACGACACTGTTGAAGGAAGGAATTCACCATGTCAGGCGAATGCAAGATCCATCACGATCATCCCCATCAGCACGGCCCGGACTGCGGCCATACCGCCATCCGTCATGACGGCCATGTGGACTATCTGCATGACGGCCATCTCCACCACATGCATGCCGGCCATGTGGACGAGCACGTCCTGGAAGTGAGCGAGACCAATCCGGACCGCTGCACCCCCCACCACGATTGCGGCGGCCATAAAAAGGGACATGTCCATGGCCCCGGATGCGGCCACGAGGCGGTGCCCCATGGCGACCATGTGGACTATCTGGTGAATGGCCACCTGCACCACCCGCACGGCGACCATTGCGACGACCACGGCCCCGTGGAACTCGTGCGCGGCTGAGCGCCGTCACACTCCTGAAAACAGCCCCGGCGCCTCTGGCGGCCGGGGCTTTTTCGTTGGGTTCAGGACAGCCCGCCGATGATCCCGTCCGGGTCCACGAAGATGCCTTCCGCCGCCGGCACGGAGGGCAGGCCCGGCATGGTCATGACATCGCCCGTCAAAGCCACCACGAAGCCGGCGCCGGCCGAAAGCCGGACTTCGCGCACCGGCAGATCATGGCCTTCGGGCGCGCCGCGCAACGTCGGGTCTGCGGAAAAGCTATATTGCGTCTTGGCCATGCAGACCGGGAGTGACCCGAACCCGGCTGCCTCAAGCTCCGCAAGCCGCGCCGCCGCCGCGCTCGAAAAGCTGACTTTGCCGGCCCGGTAGATCTCGCGGGCGATGGTCTCGATCTTCTCGCGCAGGCCCATGGCGTCGGGATAGAGCGGACGGAAGGACGAGGGCGCGGCGCAGAGGGCGCGAACGTCCGCGGCCAAAGCGAGCGCGCCCGCTCCCCCTTCGGCCCAATGGGCGCAGACGTGAACCCGCACGCCGAGCGGCGCGAGGGCGGATGTCACGGCCTCGATCTCGGCCGGTGTATCGGTGAGGAAGCGGTTCAGCGCCACCACCACCGGCAAGCCGAACTTGCGCATGTTTTCTACGTGCCGGGTGAGGTTTGCCGTGCCCCGCCGAACGGCTTCGATATTCTCGCGGCCCAATTCCTTCACCGGCACGCCGCCGTGCATCTTCAGCGCGCGCACGGTCGCCACCACCACGGCCGCGTCCGGCGCGAGCCCGGCCTGCCGGCACTTGATGTCCAGGAACTTCTCGGCGCCGAGATCCGCCCCAAACCCGGCCTCTGTCACCACAAAATCGGCGAGCCGCAGCGCGGCGCGCGTGGCGATAACCGAATTGCAGCCATGGGCAATATTGGCGAAGGGGCCGCCATGCACCAGGGCCGGCGTGTGCTCCATGGTCTGGACGAGATTGGGTTGGAAGGCATCGCGCAGCAGCGCGAGCATGGCGCCGATGCCCTTCAGTTCGCCGGCGGTCACCATCCGGCGCCCGCGCGTCTGCCCAACCACCATGCGCGAGAGGCGGTCTTCCAGATCTTCCAGGGATCGGGCGAGGCAGAAGATGGCCATCACCTCGCTTGCCACCGTGATGTCGAATCCGTCCTCGCGGGGAAATCCGTTGGCGGCGCCGCCGAGCCCGACGATCACTTGCCTCAGCGCGCGGTCGTTGAGGTCCATCACGCGGCGCCAACTGATGCGGCGCGCGTCGAGATCAAGGGCATTGCCCCAATAGATGTGGTTATCGAGAAGCGCCGCCAGCAGATTGTGCGCGGCCGAGATGGCGTGCAGGTCGCCAGTGAAATGCAGATTGATATCCTGCATGGGAATGATCTGGGCATGGCCGCCGCCGGTCGCGCCGCCCTTGGCGCCAAAGACCGGCCCGAGCGAGGGTTCGCGCAGGCAGATGGCAGTCTTTTCCCCGAGACGCGAGAGCGCATCCCCGAGGCCAATCGTGGTGGTGGTCTTGCCCTCGCCTGCGGGCGTCGGACTGATGGCTGTCACCAGGATCAGTTTGCCGGCGGGCGTGTTCTCGAGCGTGCGGATGTAGTCGTGCGCGAGCTTTCCCTTATAGGGGCCGTATCGATAAAGGCCGTCGGCCGGCACGCCGAGGCGAGCGGCCACCTCTTCGATGGGCAGGGGCGTGACGCGCCCGGCAATGGCCGCGTCGCTGGACGGGTCGAGGGTGCGCGCGGCGGTCGCGGGAGGCGTGTGCATGGACCTTCAGCTTTCGTGCGGGAAGCGGTTCGTGACCGGATAACGGCCGGCAATCGCCGTGGCAGTGAGGCGCGGGCCGGGCGCCGCACGCCGGCGCAGGCCTTCCGCCCCCATGATCCGACGCTCCATCCATCCGAGCGTTTCGTCGGGTTGCGACGCGGCGCCGGCCTCGGCGCGCGCCAGACGCGCGTCTGCGTCCAGCAGCTCGGGGGACGCCTCGGCGAGGCGTGCCGGTATGATTTCTCCGCCCGGCCCCTTCGCATCGCTGGGCCGCCAGCGGTTGCGCAATTGCGCGAGGGTGGACGCTGCGCTGAGCCCGATATCCCTCAGCGGCGCAAATCCGGCGCGCAGATCGGCGCTGCAGCGGGGCGTTCCGGCCAGCAGATCGGTCCGGGTCAGCGCGGTGAGCGCGAGGGCGCCGAACTTTTCGGCCGCCGCGACCACGAATGCGCCCCGCATGCGGGCGCGCAATTGATCCTCCGCAGCGTCGGGCACGGTGATTTCGAACAGCGGCCCGAGCGTGCGCTCCAGCGCGTCCACCGCACCGGCGAGCGGCAGGACATCGTGGCGGATGCCGAGATCCCGCGCGAAACGGGCGACGTCCGAACAGGTTTCCGCGCCTCCGGCGGTCGGGAAGCTGAGGCCCTGAACGCGGTCGGTGCCCAGCGCATCCACCGCCAGCGTCGCCAGCAGCGCGGTCGGCGTATCGTCCGCCAGTTCCAGCACCACGCCGGACAGGCGGTTCTTCTCGACAAAGTCGCGCAGTCCCAGCATCAGCGCCGCGTAATCGGCCTGAGGTTCCGACAGCAGATCGGAGGTGGGGGCCTCTGTGCACTGCCAGCCGGTTTCGAAGCGTCGCCAGAGGGTGAGGCGAATGCGCTCCTGGAACGCGGGCAATTGCATGGCGAGGCGCCGATCCGCCAAAAGGGCGAATGACGCGCCGTCGAACACCGCTTCATCCTGTCCGCCCACGGCGTTGACATAGAGCAGGGGCAAGCCGGTCTCCACCACACGCGCCACCGCCGCCGAGAGCCGGGCATCGGAGCCCGCGCGACGATAGGCCGAGCAGTCGAGACCGATCAGGAGGTCTGCGCCGGTCTCAGCCAGGCATTCGCAGACATCGCCCGTGGCAAGGTCCGCGCCCACGGCGACGCCGATGCGCAGGTCTCCCAAGGCCAACGGACCTGGCAGGGGGCCGGCCGCGAACAGGCCGGTCTCCTGCGGACCGAGGGACACCTTACGGCTGATCCCGGCGATCCGCCCCCCCGCCAGCAGGACGGCGGCGTTGAAAACTGCGTTGCTCTCCCGCACGGGCGCTCCGAGGAGGCAAGCGGGTCCGTTCGCCGTTTCAAGGGCGAGCACATCAAGCGCGGTCTGGCAGGCGGTCATGAAGGCGCCGTGCATCACCAAGCGGCCGGGCGGCGTGCCGCAGAGTGCAAGCTCAGGCAACACGACGAGGTCCGCCTCCTGGCGGGCGGCCTCCGCGAGAATGTCGCGGATGCGCGCGGCATTCCCACCCATGTCCCCCATCACGGTGTTGATCTGCGCCACGGCGATGCGCAGCGTGTCCTTGTCGGTCATGTGGTTCGACGATCCGAAGTTATTCTGCGGCGTGAGCGTGGGCGGGCGCGCGGTCTGCGCCGGCGTGGGGGCGCTGGGACCCCTGCTGGAGGTGGTCGGACCCCCAACTGCGCAAAGCCAAGACCGCCGTGCGCAAGGCGTCTCCCTTTGGCGTCAGGGCATAGCCCACCTGGGGCGGAACCGTGGGGTAGACGGTGCGTGACACCAAGCCGTCCGCCTCAAGCTCGCGCAGTGCCTTGGACAGGATACGCTGCGTCACGTTGGGCATCAGTCGGCGCAGCTCCGAGAATCGCTTCTCGCCGCTAAGCAGATGGAACACGGTGCCTCCCTTCCACTTGGCCCCGATGATCTCCATCGCCGCCTCGACCGGGCAGCCCGAGCATTCATAGGTGATGTGGCGTCTGGCCATGGATGCTCCCCGACCCGCACAGCGCGCGAACACAGACCTCAATGCCCGAAATCGAGCAGGTCAGCCGCAAGACATACGCAGTCCCGCGCCGTCCCGCCACTCCCCTGCCTTTCGCGAAGGGCATACGCAGTATACCGTATGCAAAAAGGACAAGGGATGACATGCTCGATCCATCGCTCGCGGGGCACCTCACGTTCGTTCCCAATGCATCCACGCTGCGTGAGCCGCCATTGCCGCCCGGCCGGCACGCCCTGAACCTGTTTGACGGTCGCGATGCCTATCTGGTTGTTCCGGAGGGCCTTGATCCTGCAGCGCCCAGCCCGCTCATGGTGCTGTTCCATGGTGGGGGCGGCCATGCCGAGAAGATCCTGCCTATGATGGAGCATCACGCTCTGTCCCAGGGCTTCCTATTGCTGGTGCCGCAATCGCGCTATCCCACCTGGGACATCGTGATTGCCGGAAACGGCCCGGACCGCGAGCGGCTGGATATGGCGTTGTCGGCGGTCAATGCCCGCTATCGACTTGATCCCACGCATCTCTGTTTTGCCGGCCATTCCGACGGCGGCTCCTATGCGCTGTCGCTGGGCCTGACGAACGGACAGTTCGTCACTCACATCATCGTGTCCTCGGCCGGCTTCATGTCGGTGCACCACCAGGAGGGCGCGCCGCGCATCTTCATGTCCCATGGTCTGCAGGATACCCAGATCCCCATCGACCGCAGCGCCCGCAAGCATTCGGCTGTGCTCAAGCAGGCGGGCTACGACATCACCTATATGGAATATAATGGTCCCCATGCGTGGCAGCCGCCCGTGGTCGCCTTGTCCGTGTCCTTCTTTTTGAGCGAGCCGTCGCCGGGCGGGGCGCTGTTGGACGGGATGAGCGCGTATCAATCCTGATACCTGCTGACCAAAACGTGCCGTCTTGCGCGGCACCCCTGCGCTCCGACATGCAGGGACACCACTGTGCGTGTCGGAGACAAATCATGAAAGCCATCGGTTATTCCGCCTCCCTGCCCATAGCGGAGGAGCGCTCCCTGTTCGCGTTCGAGGCGCCCACCCCGCGCCCCGGCGCGCGCGACCTGCTGGTGCGGGTGAAGGCGGTGTCCGTCAATCCCGTTGACACAAAGGTCCGCATGCGCCGCCAGGGCACCGACCAGGAGCCGGTCATCCTCGGCTGGGATGCCGCCGGCATCGTCGAGGAAGTCGGGGCGGACGTCACTTCGTTCCGGACCGGCGACGAGGTGTTTTATGCGGGCAGCATCGTGCGTCCCGGGACCAATGCCGAGCTGCATGCGGTGGACGAGCGCATCGTCGGCCGAAAGCCCAAGAGCCTCTCCTTCGCCCAGGCGGCGGCCATGCCGCTCACCTCCATCACCGCGTGGGAAGGCCTATTCGACCGCCTGCGGCTGCCGGTGGGTAAAGGCGGCGATGGCGGGGTGCTTTTGATCGTCGGCGCAGCCGGCGGGGTGGGCTCCATGGCGGTCCAACTCGCTCGCCGCCTCACCTCATGGACGGTTGTCGGCACCGCGTCCCGTCCGCAGAGCGCAGATTGGGTGCGCGCGCTGGGTGCCCATCATGTCATTGATCATTCCAAGCCGCTCTCGCAGGAATTGAAGGGGCTTGGGCTTGGTGGCGCGGATGCCATCTTCGCGCTGACCAAGACCGACCTGCACTGGGCGGAGATTGCGGCCGCCCTCCGGCCGCAAGGCGCCGTGTGCGTCATCGACGATCCCGGCATGCTGGACGTTGCGCTGCTCAAGCCCAAGGCGGGAACATTCGTCTGGGAATCCATGTTCACGCGCTCCCTGTTCGGCACTCCCGACATGGCCGCGCAGCACCGACTGTTGAATGAAGTGTCGGGCCTTGTGGACGAGGGGCTGCTGCGTACCACCTTGGGGGTTAGTCTCGGGTCCATCACGGCCGAAAATCTCAAGCGCGCCCATGCCCAGCTTGAGAGCGGCACCAGCATCGGCAAGGTGGTTCTCGAAGGCTGGTAAGGAGGACGGCGCGCCCGCCCGACGGGCGGGCGGATCCCC
>JBFMAV010000075.1:0-20350 GCA_040755535.1 Pseudomonadota bacterium
CCACAACCAGCATCCCAAGCCAGGCCTCCCTCAGAAAAGGAGGCCAATGTGGACCCTCAGCCCCGGGGTCCCGATTGGATGCCGGTCACCCCGAAAACAGGGTCCTTATTCCACGCCTATTCACATCCATCGCGGCCGCGCTCGTCGCCATCATCCCAATCTGGACTTCCATCAGGTGCCGCAGGGATGTGTGGGCGTCTTCAACCGATAGGCTCATGCCGCCCTCCCGCTCGCCCGGCCGGCGATCCAGCGGTGGATGTCGGAAGTGAACCAAGCGTTCTTGCGCTTGCCGATCTTCAGCGGGGCCGGGAACCAGCCTTCGCGGACGCCGACCGTGATGCGGTCACGGGAGAGGCGCACGCGGGTGCAGACCTCGGTGAAGGTGAGGAGGGGATCATCTGCGCCGGAGATGGGCGCGGGAGGGGCCTCAGTGAGGCCGGAGGTGTTGAGATTTGCTGTCATATGCCGCCTCTCGGGGTCGTTGGCGGCTTCTTATTAAGAGCATTTTTGGTCGCGTGTCAGTTACATATTGAAACGGCCATTGCCATTCTATGCGTCATCCGGACTTGGTGTTTTCGGAATGCGCGCTTCAATTATTTGAGTTGCGGATACTACAAGGCGGCAGAGGTCGCCGCTTATATAGTCTTGTATAAGAAGACTGGCTTGGCGACGGGTGGATAGCTGATTATATGGCGACATGCACCTGCAGATAAAATCCTGCAAGATCGCGCGATTTTCGACATTTTGCTTAAGTTCATCCCTCCAAAAATCAATCAGGATGGTGGCCCAGTTTTCTAGTGTGGGTTTTCTGCTTTTGTTATGCCGAATGGGTGAATTAAAAATCTCGCGCGCCGCCAAAACTCTCAATGCATTTATCCCTTCCATCGCGCCATTGATGTGCTCTAATACTTGATGATAGCCTTGTATTGTATAGCCATAATCTTGTTTTGAGATAATTAAATCAGGATCGCCGCTTCTCGCATCTTGCAATAAGTTAACCAAGGAGGCGGTGGCGTCGCTCAGAGAGACAAGCGCTCGCTTATATTCCTTGAGTCTGCGCTCGAATCGGACGCGACGATCCATCTCGTATCGGAGCGAAGAAAAATGCCCCGATTTTATCGCCAATTGATCTACGCATTTTCGAATATTCGAAACATTATCGGCATAACTGATCGGAAGATTAATCTTACCGACTATTTTTAAAATTTCGCTCCATTCTTCATCGGATAGAGGGGCGTATCCGATTGTCGGTGGTTCTTTTCTTAAATCACTGATCTTTCTTTGGACGCTTCCTCCCAAATAGAGAAGCTGATCTATGTGTGCTTGCAAGAGTCGTTCGTTCGGGGGGAGGTTCCTATGGCGACTCATCCCGCCACCCCCACCATAGGCAAGACATTGTCCGTCCCCGCAATGATCCCTCTAAGCCTCGCCTCCCACCGCTCCAGGGCCGCCCGCTTCTCCTTCTCATAGGCGTAGTGGACATAGCTCTTGAAGGTGACGGACGCCTTGGTGACGGAAAGGTGGTTCAGCACGGCAGCAATGTGGATCGGCGGTTCACCCGTCTCCGCAAGATGCGTGGCGATGGTCCTGCGGATATCGTGGCAAGTGAATGCCTCGTGCAGCTTGAAGACGGCTTGCGATCGATTTACCGCCTTCGCCACAGCATGGCCCACCAAAGGCTTTGAAGCGCCCTCCCGGCTGAGGGTGGTAAACACCCATGGTGACTGCAGCCCAAGGCGCTCCAGGCGCCTCTCACGGGCGGCAAGCACCTCCTCTAGAATCGCCACCGCTCCCGGCACCAGCGGCACCCGGAACATCTTCCCGTTCTTCACCCGCTCCGGCGGCAGCACCAGCTCGCGCTGGTCCAGGTGGATCTCGCTTACGGCGAGTTCGGCGATCTCCGATACCCGGCATCCGGTGAGCCATAGAAGCCGGAACACGGCCTCTGTGTCCGCCGACATGCTGGCGTCAGGCAAACAATCGAAAATGGTCTTGATTTCTGTTGTGGAGAGCGCGCGCTCGCGAACGCTTTCCACCTTCACGGGCCGCTTCATTTCCGAGATGGGATTGGTTTCCAGGTAGCCCTCGTTGACTGCCCAGCGCGTCATCAAGCGGACGGTCTCGAAAACTCGATTGGCCATGATCCCCTTGCCCGCGGCGGCAAGCGGGCTGGAGATAGCCGTCACATCCGTGCGCTTCAGGTCCGCCAGCCTGATATGGGCCAAGCTGGGCTCGATGTGCTTCTTCCATCGGGACCGGATGTCGCCGGCGGATCTCAAGTTCGCGACATGCTGGGCATCGAAGCGACGCCACAGATCGCCCACGGTGACAATGCCCGTCCCTTTCACCTGCCGGGCCACATCGACGCCATCCTCTACATTGGAGGTCATGGTGAGGGCTTTGCCGCGTGCCGCCGATAGGGAGGTGGCCGGATAGGTCCCCAGCGTCATCCGCGTGCGTTTGCCCGTGGCCGGTGAGGTGAAGAGATAGCTCCAGGTCTTCCTGCCGCCCTTGGCTACCCGAAGGGCGAGGCCGGGCGTGTCAGCATCGAAATAGTCGGTCTGAACCGCGTCGGTGGACTTGGCGGCATCGCAAAAGCGTGCGGTGAGTTGCACCCGAGGCATTGAAAAGAGGGCTCCACGGCTAGGTACGGCAACTGCTTTATTGCAGCACTTTCCGTACCTACTAGGTACATGAGCACGCCCTATCCCGCAACAACCCGATTTTATCCACAGTCATAAACGTCGACGAAACCCAGCAACTCCATCACATCGGATGCAATTTTGTGACATCGGGCCAAATCGGGAAAAATGGCCCTTTTCTTATTTGGGAGCAGAGGGTCGCAGGTTCAAATCCTGCTGCTCCGACCATTTCTTGAAAAGCGCAGTGAATTGAGCGAGCGCCCCGAGCCGGGGCGCGGATCAAACGACACCCCACTTATATATGCGGCATGCTTGGCTTCCGCTCGGCCGGACCGGGTACATGTGCTGCCGCGCGGCCGGGGAAGGTGGGCGCGCCTTTTGCAGACCTTATTTTGCTTGTTCGGCGAAGACGGCCAGAAGGTCATCGCTCTTCAGCGTGACGCCATAGAGCAGCCGCACCAGATAATGGATAGCATCGCTGACATAGGCAGGTGAGCCGGTGGCGCAGGCGTCCTCCACCATGAGGCAGCCGTAGCCGAGAAAGCTTGCATCGCACAGGGTTGAGAACACGCACCGGTCCGTATTCGTGCCGCTGAAAAGCAACGTGTCGATGCCGCGGTTTCGCAAAATGGAATCGAACTCGTTGTCGTGGAAGCCCGAGAGCCTGTGCTTATGGACGATCAAGTCCTCCGGTTGGGGCTGCAACTCGTCCACCAATTGCGCGCCCCAGTCGCTGGTGACCAGAATGCGCCCCCTGCCCGGAACGGAGGGATCGCCATAGACCGGCCGGGTGCCGCCAGCGGACATCTTGCTCACGATGGGATGGGAAAGTTCGGCCCGGTCGGCGCGCACGCCCCAGTTCAGCCAGACCACCTGCACCCCCGCACGACGCGCTGCCTCAGCCAATTCCCTCAGGCGGGGGAGGATTGCCGCGAGCGGTGTGGGATCGAAACCCAATCGCGGAAACCAGCCATCGGGATGCAGAAAGTCGTTCTGCATGTCGACGATCACGAGGGCCGTTCGCGCAAGGTCAATTTCGGCCCGCTGCGGCTGTGCATCGAGCGAAACGAGCCGCGGCGCAGGCACTGGCCGCGCGAAACTCAGGATGGGCGCTTCAGAGGAGGACATGGCAAGACATCCTGCGGGAGAGACGCGGGTCGCTCAGCGATCATTGCGGAAGATTAGAGCATGGGCCGAGTGCCAGGCAATGCGGCCGCGACCAAGCGTGAACCGATCCTCCGGGCGGGCTCATCGGGCCGACAAAACCTTAGACGTGGGATCTGCCGCGGCTCTTCTCTTTCGGGCGCGCGGGCAGAGCGGCATGCGCACGATCAATGAGCGTCGGCGACGGGCCGCCCTCCCCGCGCGCGCAGAACTGGGTCGCCCTGCGTCTGCGGCCGTGGTGAGAAGACGGGCACACATTCTGTGGCAGAGTGCGCGCAGGTAAAGGGGGCAGACCTCAGGGATTCCCATCCCTGGCGCGGATCGCCCAGAACATGCGGACCGGGATTCGGGAACCAGGAAAGGCAGACGTGACATGGCGGAGCCCAAAGACGGCGCTGAGACCGCCGTTGCGCTGATGACTCAATATCAGGTGGTGGAGGCCCACTATGCGGCCTTCACCCACTGGCTTGCCGGCCACGCCGAACAACTGCGGCGGCAGCCGGGATTCCTGACGCAGGAGGTCGTCCCGCCCCTGCCGCCCGCTCAGACCCATTGGATCACCATCGCGCGTTTCGCGACGGCGGACGCCGCGCTCCAGTGGAGGCAAGCGCCCGAGCGCGCGCGCGCAATTGAAGAGATCCGGGGGACTCTCCTGCTGCACGAGGAGGAGGTCCATGTGCTGGAGGATAAGGAACCGCCTGCCCATGGCGGTGCGTCCGCCTTCATCGCCTACGACGTGGCGCGGGGGCAGGAAGACGCCTTCCTGGCGTGGCAGACCGCCATCCATGCCGAGGAGCAGCGCCATGCCGGCTTCGTGCGCCACAAGATCGAACGGCCCATCCCCGGCATCCGGGACGAATGGATCATCATTCTGACCTTCAACACGCAGGCCAATCTTTCGCGCTGGCTGGATTCGCCGGAGCGCCGCACTCTCATGGCACAGGGCGGCGGGTTGGACGTGGAATCGCGCCTGTCCCGAACCAGCTACGGTTTTGACTTCTGGTTCCAGGGATCAGAGCCGGCGCCGCCCCGGGGCTGGACCATCTTCAAGAACAACCTTCTGGTTCTCCTGGTCCTCAATCCGATCGTCATCCTCTGGAGTCTTCTGGTGGCCGGGCCGGTCTTGGCCGCCAACGGCGTGCCAGCATGGCTCACCCTGTTCCTTGGCGATTTCGTGAGCACCCAATTGCTGGGCTGGGCGCTCGCGCCCCTGGCTTTCAAGGCGTTCTCCTGGTGGCTGAAACCGCGCACAGACCGCCGCACGGCCCTGGCGGGCTATGGGGCGCTCGCCGCGCTCTATGCCGCCTCCATGGCCCTGCATGCCGGCTTGCTGCGGATTCTCTAGAGCCTGATTCACCGAGCTCAATTGAGATTCAATCAGATCGGCACTGTTCTAAGGGACGCGGCTTCCCGCCAGCCCCTCATCCCCGCCCCGGAGAGGCTGCGGACAAAAAAGCGGCTCGAAATCGAGCCGCCGCCTTTGTCTGAATCACTTACCGGCCCCCGCGAGCGTGGCGAACGCCCGCTCAGCCCGCCCCCCTGCAAAGCGGAAGGCCGCGGCGTCACCCCACGGCCCGCCGGCTTGGCGCGGCTCAGAAGTCCCGCTCCACCATGAACAGAACCTGATGCGCCTGCTGGTTCTGAACCGGCAGGCCATATCCGGTGTTCACATAGCCGTTCGCGGCATAGCTATTGTAGTCGTACTGCAGCGTGATCGCGAGGTTCTTCACCGGAGTCCAGGTCAGGTTCGCGCCAAGATTGTAATTGGTGCCCGACGTGGCGCCGTAGGCGACTTCGGCGATGGCATTGTCCAGATTGAACTTGGCATAGCCACCGAAGAAGGCGGACTGCCACGCCTCATTCCAATTGTGCAGGAACTGCGCCGTGAAGTTCCAGCCGCTGACCTTAGACACAGTCCCATCGGCATTGATGTAGCCATCGGGCGGAGTGAAGTCGCCGCTGGCGTTCACGAGGCCAAGATAGGAAATGGCCCCGTTCACATAGGCACTCTGAAGATAGAGCGAATCACCCTCCGCGATGAAGGGCAGGTTGAACATGAGGCCCGCCTGGACGGCATAGCCCCAAGTCGAGGTGTCGGTCGCGCCCACATAATTCGGCCCAGCGGAAGTGGGCAGCATGGCGCTCACCTGATGCAGGGCGCCCGAGAGCTGGAACTGACCCCAATCCCCAGTCTGCCCGATATTGGCGACGAAGTCTGGGATGCGCGTGCCGGTCTGGTAATTCTCCTCCACGTCCGGCCACGACGGATCGGAGGGGTTGACCCCTGCGGCACGGGTGGCGGAATCCTCCGCCGCAAAGGTTGCGGACCAGCCTTGCGCGAATTCCCACGTATAGGCGATCAGCGGCGTGCGGGTGTCGTCGCCGATGGTGGCCGGATCCTGGCCGAGCACATTGGCATTGGCATAGAAATCGAAGAAGGACTGGGCATAGCCGAAGGTGAAGCCGCCGAACTGGATATACATGTTCCAGGGCGCGAACTGCGACGAATTGGGACCATCCGACCACGGCCCTGAGGTGCGCCACATGAAGCGCATGTCCATGTAGGAGCGCAGCACGCCATACTCGGTGTTCGTGCGGGCGTCCATGATCAGGCCGAACAGGCCGATCGAATAGGTCTTGTCGTTGGTCGAGGGATAGTCCGTATAGGTATTGTAATAACCTTGGGCCTGGGTATAGCCACCGAGCCGCAGGCAGGTATCCGTGCCGGGCACGTAATAGAAGCCTTCGCCGATGGCGGCGCACTGCTTCACATAGGCGGCAGCGGCGGCCTTCACCGGCAGGTCGGCAGCGGATGCGCCGGTGGACGCGACGACAAGCGCCGCAGCTGAAACGAGATACGTCCGCTTCATGATCTTCCCCAACCCCGGGCGCGTGGTGCGCCCCCCTTGTGTTCACTATGCGTCACGGAGAGCGCCAAGGCAAAGAAAAAAGATACTTTATATCAATTCAATAATAACGGATCGAAGTACCGCCCAAGGTTACATGCGTCCGCGCAAAAGAAAAACCCCGGCAGTTGCCTGCCGGGGTTCTTTTCCGATCGAAAAAACGATCAGAAGTTACGCTGAGCGCGGAAGCCGCCCGACCACACGTCGGTGGAGCCGCCGTAGACCTGCGTGGGCAGGGTGGTCGCGGAGCCGCCCGTCGTGGTGAACGGCGCGCCGCCGTCAACCTTCGAGTAGACAACTTCGAGGCCGAGGTCGAGGTTCTTCACCGGCGACCAGATGGTGTTGAGACCAACCTGCCACAGGTTCACGTCATAGGCGTTGAGCGTGTTCTGGGGAACTTCCACAGACACGTAGCCGCCGAAGATCGCCGAACGCAGGTTCGGGACCCAGTAGTGACGGAACTGACCCTGGATCGCCCAGCCGGACTCCTTGGAGTAACCGGTGCCGGTCCAGATGGCGTCGGCGAGCGGGTAGTAGGCGCCGGACAGAGCGTTCAGCTGCGTTCCGATGTCCACAGAGCCGAGGCCGGTGGCGCGGCCCTGGGTGGTGCCGGCGAGGCCGAGGTAGTTCAGAGCGCCGTCAGCATAGTTGGCCTGGATGTACAGGCTGTCGCCGGGGGCCAGCATGGGGAGCTTGAACTCCACCGAGCCGCCGATCGCCCAACCCCAGCTGTCCGTGCTGGTTTCGCCGAGATAGGTGGCGCCAGCGGAGGTCGGGGTGATGCCGGCCACCTGATGGAGGGCGCCGGAGATCATCGCCGTACCCCAAGCCTGGTCGAGGCGGAGGTTGGCAACGATATCGGGAGCGGACTGGCCGTCCTGGTAGTTCACGTAGGAGATGCCGCCCGTGGTGACGGAGGCAGCCGCGAACTGAACGCCGGTGATGCGGTTGGCGGCGTCTTCGAGGGCGATGGTCGCCGAGAAGCCGTTGCCGAACTGCGCCGTGTAGGCGATCGCCGAGGTCCAGGTGTTGGAACCAGCCAGCGGGGTGGTCATCATGTAGTTGATACCCGTGTCGAAGAACGACTGGGTATAACCGAAGGTGAAGCCCGCGAACTGGATGAAGGCGCGCTCGAAGTAGAGCGAACCGCCGGCCGGCGAACCCGCAGACGCCTGCGAATCCCAGTTGCCGCCGAAGCGGACATACGAACGCAGCACGCCGTAGTCGGTCGCGGTGCGGGCGTCGACGTCCATGACGCCGCGGGCGCGGGTCAGGTAGTCGGGGGTGTCCGTGGTGGTGAAGGGGAAGCCGGCGACGGCATTGCCGGGGGCGTTGAAGGCAACCGCGCCGACGGAGGAGATCGCCGGGTTAAAGGTGCCGACCGCGTTGATGTAGGTGTCGAAGCGGGCATAGCCACCCAGCTTCAGGCAGGTGTCCGTGCCGGGGACGTAGTAGTAGCCCGCGCCGTAAGCGGAGCAGACCTTCACATACTCCACAGCCTTCGCCTTCACAGGCAAGTCAGCGGCCTGGGCGCCGGCGACGGCGGCAAGACCCGCGGCGCTACCGAGCAGAAGGCTCTTCACCATCTTCATTGTGACCTCCAAAGTTTTGTTCCGAGGGAGCGAGCGCCGCTTCGTCGGTGCCATCGCACCCCGAGAGGTTCTTGCCCCGATTACCCCCTGCACCTTGGCAAGCCCCCTGGCGCGGAAGGGCGACCGGGGACTGCCCCCCTTCGTCGCAAAGCCACCATACAAAAGGCGGAACCCGGATCAACGCCGTTCACGCCCCCAAACCCCTTGTGCCGCTTGAATTTCGGGCTGTGTTGCAGGAATAACACGCACCACTATCGGTAATAAAACACCGCAGAATGTGGCAGGAATTCTGCATTGGCGGCGTTTCGTCCGCTCCTGGCATCGGAATAGCCGGTCCGGGCCGGCACCACGTGCGTTGCCGTTCCCGCCGAGGGCACCCGCCCCGCTTACGATGACGCGGCCCGATTTGCCCCTGCCTGCGATTCGGACACCGCTGTCGATTCGGCCATCGCCGCTTACTCCCCCGCCTCTGAGCGGGTTGCCGGGTCCGGCAGTCGCGCCCCCTTCACGGGCCGCTCCGGCCAATTGCATCCAGCACTGTCACAACCGTGATGCGAAAATATGCTTCCAACGGTAGAATGGTGAGTTTAATTGTTTCTGACGGTATCATAGAGACGTCGAGGTTGGTGATGCTGGACCTTTCCGCTTTTCCGCTTTTTGATCCCCAAGCTTCAGTCCCGGACAATTCGGAACCGTTGGCAACGCCGGGCGGCGCGGCCCTGGTGGTGTTGGACGCGGCATCCGACCTCGCTCCACTCCGGGATCACATTGAAGGCCGCTACGAGGTCGTCGTTCTGAAGGGCGCACGTGCTCCCCTGGAAGCAATTGCCGATGCCGTGGCGGGGCGCGCGGGCCTGCGGGCCCTCCACCTCTTCACCCACGGGGCCCCTGGTGCGCTGCTTAGCGCCGATGGCCCGATCGATCTGGCCACATTGCAGGGTGCCCCCATCGCGCTCGCGCGCATTGGCGCGGCCGTGGCCGGCGGCGACATTTTTATCTATGGTTGCCGCGTCGGCGCGGGGGATGCGGGTGCTGCCTTCCTGAGCCATCTCGCCGAGGCGACGGGCGCTACGGTCTCGGCAGCCACCGGCTTCGTGGGCGCTGCGGCCCGGGGCGGACACTGGACGCTGGATGCGGTGCATGGACAGCCCCGCGCACACACCCTCGCCTTCCCCGCCTTCGATGGCCTGCTGGCAAGCGGCATCCTTCAGAACCGGTATGTGCGGTTCGGCTACAGCGACGACGGCACGCTCGGATATGGCGGCACTACCCCGCCGGGCATCCAGTACGATCCCGACGGAACACGGAACTTCCTCAACACCGCCGATTCCCTGACGCCCGGCGTCCCGTTCGAGGGCTTCACCATCGCCATCGGCGGCGCCCAATACTCCGAGGGCAATTCCGTCTCCGATGGTGCGGCCACCAACGGCACCCATATCGTCAGCACGGACTTTAACAACGAGGGCGCCGACACCTGGGGATCCATCACTTATGTCACCGAGGTCGGCGGGCTTCGGGTGACACAGACTCTCACGCTCGACGGAGTCGATGCCAAAGCCATCAAGGTTTCGGTGAGCGTCGAGAACGTCAGCGGCGCGGCCATCAGCGACGTGACCTATGCCCGCTACCTCGATCCAGATGTGGACTCTAACGGCTTGCCGGGCTCGACATCCCGCACCATCAATGTCCGCGGCACCGCGGACATTGCTCCGGAGGATGTCATCCTATCCACCGGCCCGGTGAGCGGCCGAGTCATCGGCTATTATTCCGACAGCTCGGTCACGCACAATACATCCGTCAGCCCCGGCTGGAGTGATGCCCCCGCCGCGTATCTCGCTGGCACCGACTGGCCGGGCTCAGGGGACCATGTGATTGGCATCGGGTTCGATGTGGGCGACATCGCCGCGGGGGAATCGCGTGCCTTCACGTTCGACGTGATCTTCGCGCCCAGCGTGGAGGACGTGAACGAATCGATCCCCAACGCGGCGACAGTGCTTGGCGGCTCCTCGTCGCCGGTCGCGGCGCTGGAGCAGGAGGCAATCCTCGTCGCCCCAGCGCTCACCGTGAGCGATGCGGACAACGCGACCCTTTCCTCTGCCACCGTTTCCATCACGGGTGGATTTGTCGCCGGCGAGGATATCCTCGCGTTCACCACCGTATCCGGCATGGGCAACATTTCTGGCACCTATGACGGCGCGACCGGCATCCTCACGCTCGCGTCCGCCGGCGCCACCGCCACCCTTGCGGAATGGCAGGCTGCCCTGAGGGCCGTCACATACGCCGCCACCTCAGACGCGCCCGATACATCCGCGCGCACCATATCCTTTATCGTGAATGACGGTCTCCGCGACAGCGCAGCGTGGACGGCAACGGTAAACGTCACATCCGTCAACGATGCCCCGACGGGGACCCCGACCGGGTCGCTGCCGGACGGTGTTGCGGGCACGCCCTACCTCATTCGTGCCGCGGACCTGCTGGCCGGTTTCTCCGACACGGACGGTGATCCCCTGTCCATCGGCGACCTCTCCGCCTCATCCGGCACGCTCGTCGCCAATGGCGACGGAACATGGACCTTGACGACCCCTGCCGCTTTCTCAGGCTCCGTCACCCTGAGCTTCGCGGTTCGGGATGCGGGGGGCGGAACGCTCGCGGCCCAGACCCGGGACCTCACGCTTGCGGCGGGGAGCGTGTCGCCGACAGCGATCCCGGAACCATTCACCCTTCAGCAAAACGCCCCCGGCATCGCGCTGGATGTTCTGGCGAACGATACCGGCGGCGATCCCGAAGGCCGCCGCATCACGCACATCAATGACACGGCCATTGCAGTCGGTCAGATGGTGGCTGTCGCCGGCGGCACGGTGCTGCTGTCGGTTGGCGGAAGCATTATCTTCAGGCCATCACCGGATTTCGTGGGCGACGTGGTTTTCACCTATCGCTTCAGCGATGAGACCGGTGCTGCAAACACGGGGACCGTCACCGGACACGTGGCCGGGCCGGAAAATCTCCCGCGCGCGTCGAACGATCTTTTCGTCTTGTCCGCAGAGGGCGCGCCGGTGGTCATCGATGTGACCGCCAACGACAGCCATCCCAACGGCACGGATCTCACCATCACGCATGTGGATGGCCGGGCGCTTGCGCCGGGGAACAGCCTTGCGGTGCGCGGCGGCGACGTCATGCTGACGCACCAAAATTCCTTGGTCTTCACCCCGCTTGCCGGGCTTTCCGGGGCTATCAGCTTCACCTACACGGCCATCGATGGCGAGGGACGCGCCGCTGAGGCGCTCGTGACGTCCAGCTCCTCGCTCCACGCGCTCGCTCCCGCGGCCGAGGCGGCGTTGGCTGCCGCCGGCTTGCCGCGCGTCCTGGCTCTGGACGATCTCATGGCCATAGCGTCCGTGGTGGCGCCCGGCGGGTTCGGAATGCACGGCCTGTCATCCGGGACGGGCTATCAGCAAGGTGCGGGCTATGCGCTCGACCTTGATTCCGCGACGGTTGACACAACCCTAGTGATGCAGGCGCTGCTCGCCATCGTCGCCGTCCAGACCGCAGGTACGGGGTCCGCGATGCTTGCCGCCCACTCAAGCGGCGCAATGACCAGCGCGATCGACCAGAATCTCCTGTTCCAGTCGGTTCTGTCCTCCGACAGCGACGTCCATCTGGACATCGGCACCGGCGCGGCGGACTTCGCAAGTCCGGGCTCATCCCTGGGCGCTTGGTCACGCGCCTTCGCGCAGCACATGCTGAGCGCGCAGGTCTCGCCGGATTTCGTTCGCCAAACGGATGGCCATTCCCAAGCCCTAAGCCATCAAGCGGATGTCACAGCTGGCTCTCTGCTCTCGGTGGGAATCGACGGCGCATCGGCAGGAACACCACAGGCTGCGCTCTCGAACCTGTTCGGCCTGGTGGATTTCGTATCGGCGGATGCGCAAAGCGCGGTCCAGGTGGCGCGGACCGTCATGGTCGCTCAGACCGCCAATGGATCGGATGGTCAAACCGCGAAAATCACCCTGCGGCAGAACGGCATGAACGAGGTCGATGTCGCCTTCTACCGCGTGGATGACTATTCCGGCACCGTGGACGGGCTTCGACCCGGCGATTCCGGCTACGACAGCGCGAGCGCCGCACGGGCCTATGAGACGAGCGAGGGCAGTTCCTGGATCAAGGGCGGCGGATACGGCGCGCTGAGCACGGCGGAACTTGTCGGCATCAATTCCGGCGATCTGATCGTCATGCGGCTGCGAAGCGACGGCGACGACTTTTATGCCTTCTCCCGTGCCAACGAGGTGGTCAACGGCGAGCATGTGAATCATCTGTGGAACTACGGCCTGAACACCTGGGGGTGGGAAGATCTCTATGGCGGCGGCGACCAGGACTTCAACGACCTTGTGATCCGCCTGGATTTCGTTCCCACGGCTGACGCAATGCTGAGTTGATCGACCGCTTTCAGTCTAACGAGGGATAGCCGCCCCCTCCTCGTGGCGGCCCCCTGCCCTTCGGCGAGCGCGGCCTGCCCACACTCGCCGTCGGATCTATGACGAGAGGGATTTTCACCGGTTCCGGCCGCCCCGCCCGTCTGGTGAAGGCAGTCGGCTCTAAATCGGATCGGGCAGAAGATGATCCACGCCGATGCCCGTACGTTCGCAGAGGAACTGAGCAAGGAGAAGGCGGTGGCACCCTTCGACGTGCCGTTCATAGCACAGCAGGCACAGCCGCCGGCCCGCAGCCAAGTCCGCCAATTCCTCCAGGGCGGCGCGCGCCGGCGGTGTCTTCAGATGCGCGTCATAGATCCGCAGAAGCGCGTCGTGATCGCCTGAGCGGGCGGCGAGTCGCCCTTCTTTTGGCGTGCCGAGCGCCCGCAGATGGACATAAGCGATGCCCTTGTCCGCGATGCTGGCGGAGAGGGCGGTCTTGGAAAAGCCGGGGCGGCGGGAGGCCGCCACGGCCCGCACATCCACCACCAGATCCACGCCCGCGCGTACCAGTGTCTGCTGGAACGCATCGGGCGTGGTCTGCTCATAGCCGATGGTGAAAAGTTCGGTCTTTTTGCCCGTCATCTCGCCTCATCCATAGAGCGCCCTCGGCAGCCACAGCGCGATGCCGGGGAAGAGATACATCAGGATCATGGACAGAATGACGATGTAGAGGAAGGGCATCACGCCGGAGAAGATCTGTTCGATGGAGACGTTCTTCGGCGCGACGCCCTTCAGGTAGAAGGGCGCCATGGCCACCGGCGGCGATAGGAATGAGGTCTGCAGGTTCAGCGCCACCAAGACCCCGAAGAAGATCGGATCCACCCCGAAATCATCCAGCAGCGGCAGGAAGACGGGGAGGAAGATCACGATGATTTCGGTCCATTCCAGCGGCCAGCCCAGGACGAAGATGATGGCCTGGGTGAGCAGCAGGAAGCCGACTGAATTGAGGTTCAGAGACAGGACGAAATTCTCAACAACCTGCTGCCCCCCGAGCAGCGCGAACACCGCCGAAAACACTGCCGAGCCGACGAACAGCCAGCACACCATGGCGGACGCGCGGGCCGTGAGGAACACGCTCTCCTTCAGCTTGTCGATGGAGAACGAGCGATAGGCGACCGCCAGCAGGATGGCCCCCGCCGCCCCCACCGCCGCGGCTTCCGAGGGCGTGGCGAGACCGAAGACGATCGCTCCGAGAACGCCGACGATCAACACGGCCAGGGGGAAGAAGGAGGTCGCCAGCGCGACGATGATCTCGCCCACGGAAGACGCCCGCGCCGCCGGCGGCAGCTTGGGCGCGATCGCGGGATTCAGCATGGCCCGGATTACCACATAGGCAATGTAAAGGCTGGTCAACATCAGTCCGGGAACGAAGGCAGCGGCATAGAGCTTCACCACCGACACGCCGGCGGTGGCGCCATAAAGGATCAGCATCACGCTCGGCGGAATAAGGATGCCGAGACACCCGCCCGCGCACACGACGCCAGCCGCGATCTTGGTGTCATAGCCAGCCCGCAGCATGGCGGGGAAGGCGAGCAGCCCCATCAGGGTCACCACCGCCCCGACGATGCCGGTGGCGGTGGCGAACATGGCGCAGGTGATCAGCGTTGCCACCGCCAGCGATCCCGGCACCCAGCCCGCCGCGAGCTGAATGGCGCGGAACAGACGGTCGAGAATGTTCGCCCGCTCCACCACATAGCCCATGAAGAGAAAGAGCGGGATGGAGATGAGCACGTCGTTCGCCATCACGCTGTAGGTGCGCTGGACGAAGAGTTGGAAGACGGTGTCGCCGCGCGTGATGTAGCCAAAGCCCACGCCCAGCGCCATGAGCGTGAAGGCGATGGGAAAGCCGAGCATCAGGAACGCAAGGAACAGAACCAGCATCAAGATGCCGAGGGCGGGATCGGACAGCATGAACATCACAGCGCCCCCCGGCCGATGGCTTCGGCATCCGTCTTGTTGGCGGCTTCTTCCAGGATGAGTTTCTCCATCTCCTCCACGTCATGCAGCCGATCCGGCCAGGACCCGGTGCGCAGGCAGACGATACAGCGGATCACCTCCACGACGCCCTGAAGGAACATGAGCACGCCAGTCAGCGGAATCAGGCCCTTGAAGGGCCAGATCATCGGCCCGTCGGGCGAAAAGGAGGAATGTTCGTTGAGCATCCAGGAGAGCTTGAAATAGCCCCACCCCGAATAGATCAGCGCGATGATGCCTGGGAAGAAGAACAGGAAGTAGAGGATGAGATCCACCGCCGCCTGCCGCTTGGGCGGCCAGTTGCGATAGAGAAAATCCCCGCGCACATGCCCGTTGCGCGACAAGGTGTAGGCGCCGGCCATCATGAACAGCGTCCCATAGAGCATGTAGGACACGTCATAGGCCCAGGAGGTCGGAGACCTCAGCGCATAGCGGCAGAACACCTCGTAACAGATGGCGACGGTGAGGATCACGATGACCCAGGCGAACAGCTTGCCGATGAAGGTGTTCAGCCGGTCGATGGCGAGAAGGAAGCTTTGCATCCCAACCTCTGGAGCGGTGCGTGGCGGAAGGTGGAGCTTTGGCGCTCCCGGCCGCTTGCGCGCCTGAGGGCGCGGCGCGGCTTCATGCCGTTAGGTCATTGACCCAATGACGCGCATGGCCGGGACAAAGCCCGGCCATGGTTCCAACGTGCAATGCGCTGCGCGGACGCGCTGCTCAGGCCTTCTTGAAGAAGTGATTGTAGGCGAAGGCGCTGTCGGGCTCGTATTCGAGACGGAAGCCGACCACGCGCTTGGCCCATGCCATCTGGCTGTCCACCACCTTCTTGAAGAAGGGATCGGCCGAGAGATTGGCGATCACCTTGTCCCAGGCCTTGAGCTGGGCTTCGAGGACCGGCTTCGGGGTCTGGATGACTTTGACGCCCCGCGCCTTGATGGCTTCGAGGTCCTTGGAATAGCGATCCTGCGCCTTCCACATCATGTCCGAGGACGCGGCGTCCGCCGCACCCTTGATGATCGCCTGCACATCCTTGGGCAGGCTTTCGAATTTCGTCTTGTTAAACAGAACCTCGAAGCATTCGAGGGCCTGATGGTAGCTCTGGACCATGTAGACCTTTGCGACGTCCGGGAATCCGAGCACGAGGTCGGAGGACGGATTGTTGAACTCCGCCCCTTCCAGAAGACCACGATCCATCGCGGGCACGATTTCGCCGCCGGGCACAATGGTGACGGCGACGCCCATTTCCTTGAAAAGGTCCGCGCCGAGACCCACGGTGCGGTACTTCATCCCCTTCATCTGATCCGGGCTCGTGATCTCCATCTTGAACCAGCCCAGCGGCTGGGAGGGCATGGGACCGGTGAGCATGCCCACCACATTGAGCTTCAGGATCTGCTGGGTGAGTTCGTCATAGAGCTGTTGGCCGCCGCCATACCGGATCCAGCCGAGCAGTTCGTCCGCGTCCCACCCGAAGGCGGGCGCCGTGCCGAACAGGGAGAAGGCCTTGTTCTTGCCGTACCAATAGGCGGACACGCCATGGCCGCCGTCGATGATGCCCGAGGATACCGCGTCCAGGACCTGGAAGGCCGGCACCACGGCACCCGCCGCCAGCAGTTCCAGCTCGACCCGGCCGCCCGCCATCGTATTGACGTAGCGAACGAAGTCCCCCGCGAATTCGTGGAAGATGTCCTTGTTCGGCCAAGTGGACTGGAATTTCAGCTTGATCGGGGCCTGAGCGTGCACCGCCGGCGCGGCGATGGCGGTCGCCCCCGCGGCAACCGCCGCGGTCTTCATGAAGGCGCGCCGGTTCGGGCGCGCGTCCTCGTGCGAGCTGGACATATGATCTCCTCCCTTGCGGGCCGGCCCGGTCTTGTGAAGGGCTCGATGGTGTTGGCGCACCACCCGCATGACGTAATGAGAAGACGATACGTTATGCCCCAAGGGCAATAGACTTTCGTGTGATGCGCGGAAAAAAATTTGCGCGCCCGCCCCCGGACCGACGCACAGACGATCCCAACTGAACCGACTTGCCGTCCGCGGGCGTCAGGAATACCAGTAACGCCCTCGCCGGCAGGGACCGGAAGGAATGGGAGAGGCATATGGCCGAAGACCTGAAGCCGATCGAACTGCACTACTGGCCAACACCCAACGGCTGGAAGATCACCATCATGCTGGAAGAGTGCGGCCTGCCGTACACCATCAAGCTGGTGAACATCGGCAAAGGCGATCAATTCAAGCCTGAGTTTCTCGCCATCTCCCCCAACAACAAGATGCCCGCCATCGTGGACCCGGACGGGCCGGGCGGCGCGCCCATCTCCGTGTTCGAATCCGGGGCCATTCTCCAGTATCTCGGCCGCAAGACCGGCCAATTCTATCCGTCCGACGAGCGCAAGCGGGTTGAGGTGGACGAGTGGCTGTTCTGGCAGATGGCGGGCCTCGGCCCCATGGCGGGCCAGGCGCACCATTTCCGCATCTACGCGCCGGAGAAGATTCCCTACGCCATCGAGCGCTATACGAATGAAGTTCACCGCCTGTATGGCGTGATGGACAAGCGGCTCGCGGATCGTGAATTCCTGGCCGGCGATTTTTCAATCGCCGATATCGCCTGTGTCGGCTGGGCCAAGTCCTGGGAACGGCAGGGACAGAAGATCGAGGAGTTCCCCCACTTCAAGCGTTGGCTTGAAACCATGCTCGGCCGCCCCGGCGTGCAGCGCGGCCTCGCGGTCAGCTCCGACGAGCGGCAGAAGCTCGAACTGGCCAAGGACAAGGATGCCCAGGCCATCCTGTTCGGGCAGCGTGCGCGCCCCTGACAGGCGGCGCGGCATGCGTCTTTGCGCTTTCCCGGCGTCGCCTGACGGGCGCGCCTTGATCCCCTCCTTCGCATAAAGGCTTCCATGTCGGCTGATCCGCGCCCCGTCCTCGCCGAGGCCGCCGCGCTCCTGCGCGCGGGCCAGTTGGACCCGGCCATTGAGGGGTTCCGCCGCGCCGTTGCCCTGGCGCCCAACGCTCCCGATGCCCATCGCATGCTCGCCATGGCCCTTCTGCAAGCGGGACGCGCGAAGGAAGGGGTCCAGAGCGCCCGTGCGCTCGCCCAATTGGCGCCCAGCGATCCCCATGCCCTTTTGCTGCTGGGCATGGGCCTGCTTGCGGCTGGCCAGGCGGAAAAGGCGCTCGGCCAGTTCGACAAGGCGGCGCAGCGCGCACCCAACTTTGCCGAGGCGCAGTTCCAGGCCGGAAATGCCCTCTCGGCGCTCGGTCGTTTCAAGGATGCGGCGGCGCGCTACAGCCGCGCGCTTGAACTCGACCCGCGCGCCATCGAGGCGCTGGCCAATCGCGCGGTCGCGCTCTCCCGCCTGAAGCTGCACGCGCAGGCATTGGCGGATTTCGACCGGCTTATCGCGCTCCAGCCCTGGATGCCCCTGCATCTCGTGAACAAGGGCGGGCTGCTGCTGGAGATGGGGGATGCGGCGGGTGCCGCCGCCGCTGCCGAACAGGCGCTCGCTGCCGCTCCGGGCCATGTGGATGCGCTGGCCTTGCTCGCGCAGGCGCGTTTTGTGGGCCTTGATTTTGCGGGCGCAGAGACTGCGGCCCTCCAGGCCGTCGAGGCCGCCCCGGTGCGAACCGACCTGCGCGTCTTCCTGGCGCAGATCCTGCGCCGGATGGAGCGGTTTGACGATGCCATCGCCCAATGCGATGCCGCGCTTAAGCTGGACCCGCGCCTTGCCCCGGCGCTGTTCGAGCGCGGGGAGGCCCTCCGGGCAAAGGGCGATGCCGTGCGCGGCCTCAGCGATATCGACGCCGCTTTGGCACTCGCGCCGCGGCTGGTGGAAGCGGGCGTGGCACGCGGCTATCTGCTCGCGGACCTCGGAAGGATCGGCGAAATCCGCCCGGCCCTGGAGCGGGCGCTGCGCAATGGACCGGATCATCCCGACGCGGTGTTCCATCTTGCCATGGACGATCTCGCGCTCGGTCATTGGTCAAAAGGGTGGAAAGGCTATGAGGCGCGGGCGCGCATCATTCCCCCCACCTACACGCCCCTGGCGTTCGCCCGTTGGGATGGCCGCGAGATCCCCAACGCCCTTGTGGTTCTCGGCGAGCAAGGCTTTGGCGACGCGATCCAATTCGCGCGCCTCGTGCCCCTGCTGACCGGGCGGGGATTCCCGGTGCATTTCCAGGTGAGCGCGCCTCTCGTGCCGCTGTTCAGGTCTCTGCACCCGCAGGTGAATGTCGTGTCGGATCTCTCGGGCATCGACACGTCGGGTTCAGGCCTGCGCTGGGTGCCCCTCGGCAGCCTTCCCCTGTTGCTGGAGGCGGACCCGGCCCAGTGGCCCGCCGCGCCCTATCTCGCGGCCGAGCCGGACCGGGTGCGACAATGGCGCCATGTGCGCGAGGGAGAGGAGTTCATCATCGGCCTCACCTGGCAGGGCAGCACGCGCCGGGACCTCGATGTGGGCCGCTCCGCCCCCCTCGCCGCTTTCGCGCCGCTGGCCGCCCTTGAGGGCGTGAAGCTGGTTGCGATCCAGCGCAATGCCGGAACCGAGCAGATCGACGGCGTCCCGTTCCGGGCGCGGCTGCTGCGGCTGGATGAGGATTTCGATGCGGACGGGGCGTTCCTCGACACGGCCGCACTGCTCCAGCATCTCGATCTCGTGGTGACCACCGACACGTCCATGGCGCATCTGACCGGCGCCCTGGGGCGCCCCGGCATCGTTGCATTGCGCGCCGTTCCGGATTGGCGCTGGGGCCGCGAAGGTACCGATAGCGTGTTCTACCGTTCGCTCGCCCTGGTGCGTCAGGCCCGGCCCGGCGACTGGGGCGGGGTGTTCGAGACCATCGCGGAAATGGTGCGCCGACGCATGGCGGCGCACGCCCTGCCTCCAGGAGACAGCCAGACATGACCTCACCCGCGCCGGGCGCGATGGAAATTCTCGCCCCTATTGCGGCCGGGGAGCTGATCGACAAGATCACCATCCTGGAGATCAAGTCCGCGCGAATCGTGGACGCCGTGAAGCGCGCAAACGTGACGCGCGAGCTCGACGCCCTCAACGCGCTGCGCGATCGCCATGGCCTTGCCCGCGTCTCGGACTTGGCGGCGGCGTTGAGGCACGTCAACGAATGCCTCTGGGACATCGAGGACGAGATTCGGGAGCTGGAGGCGGAAAAGCGCTTCGATGCCCGCTTCATCGAACTCGCGCGGGCGGTCTATGTGACCAACGACCGACGCGCCGCCCTGAAGAAGGAAATCAACCTCGCGGTGGGGTCCGCCATCATCGAAGAAAAATCCTACGCCGGCAGCTAGAGCCACGCCCATCGCGCTGAAACGCGTGGCATTTCAAGGTCATCGACAAGGCGGTGGCGGACCGGAGCGCACGACGGCCGGCGGCGCTCGCGCACCGGATCGAGTGCCAATGCGGGCGCTTTTTCCGCCCGGGTCCCGACGTCCGCCATCCTGCCCTGTGAACGGATTTGCCTCTCCACCTTGCAAAGCCGCCTCCGGTTCGGCATAGGAGGGGGAATGGAGACGTGGCCGAGAGGCTGAAGGCACTCGTTTGCTAAATGAGCAGACCCCTAAAAGGGTCTCGAGGGTTCGAATCCCTCCGTCT